>JAPLFJ010000034.1 GCA_026390735.1 Ignavibacteriota bacterium | reverse complement strand
AGATTTGGTATATAAAATATTGGTTGGGGTTTTCTTATTTATTTTAACTTGGAATTTTAAAGTTATGTGGAATAGAATTGATAAACAAGAAAAAGATACAAAAGAAATTAAAGATAACTATCTTTCACGTTTTGAAAAAGTGTTTCAAGGTATTGCTGAATTAAAAACAATGTTGGCAGTAAACCATTCACAATTAACAAATAACCATGAACAATTAACAAAATTAATTGATAGTCATAATGAAGCAATGAAAAATGGTTCTTGTCCGGCTTCAAAAAAACATAATAGGGAATAATTTTGAAACAATTCATAAAAAATATGTTATCAACAGACAATAATGTTTCTTCAAATAGGATAGCTTTCCTATTGATAATATTCTGTGTACTAACATTAGTTTTCTTTTATTCGCTTATCGCAATCAAAGGTGTAGTTTGGAATTTACCTGTAACTGAAATTTTAGATAAGATGAATTTCTTGATAATTGGAATACTTGGTTCAGGTGTTGTAACTAAACAATTGGGAAAATATCTGGAACAAAAAAAGGAAGAATAAAATGGGATTAAATACATATATGAATAGTGATAAAGATACAAAAGATGCAATAACAATTCCAGAAGTAAATACTGAAGAATTGGAATTACGAATGCCAGAAGAAATTAAAGCACAATATCTTGCACTGTTACCAATTGAAAAACAAGTTGTTATTGGAAGAATTGCAGGAAAAACTAAAAGTATGATTGCCCGTGAAACAAATACAACACCCGGAAATATAATTCAACATTGCCAAAAGATAAAAATAAAACAAATTATCAATTATATTGAAGGTGAACAATTATCAATCATTAGAAAGAAAGTAGTTGATAAAACTGCAATTGCTGCAAACCTATCCATTGATGTATTAGTGGAATTATTAAAAAGTAAAGATGAAAGAATTAGAATAAAAGCAGCAATGTCTATTCTGGATTATGAAGAAAGCACTAAACAAAAGATTACAATTTCAGGTGAAATGTTAAAGTCGGACCTATTATAAATGATTAATAATGTAAAACATATTGAAGATAAAAAACGTGCTTTATATCACGATGCACAATGGCAAATTGTAAACGATGATACACCAAGAAAAGTATTGTGTTGTGGACGTAGGTTCGGGAAAAGTTTTTTAGCAATTATGAAAGCATTAGCAGTTGCAAAAAATAAACCAAATTCAACTTCTTGGATTGTTGCACCAACTTTTAGTGATGTAACTGAAATTTATTTAACAGATATGATTTTAGTTATGGAAAATACTTTGGGATGGAAAAGAAAATTCAGACCAACAGACAAAGGTGATTTCTATTATAACAAAAGAAACTATTGTTTTGAATTTTCAAACAATTCTTTAATATTTTTAAAATCTTCTGATAAACAAGAAAGATTAAGGGGAAGAAGTGTTGCTTTAATTATATTAGATGAATTTGCAATTTTCACAGATAAAAATAAATGGGAAAGTGTATTTGTTCCGGCATTAGCGACTGATGGTGAATTATTAATAATCAGTACACCAAAAGGTTATGATAAATTCTATGAATTATATATTCGTGGACAAAAAGATACAACAGGAACTTGGAAAAGTTGGCATTTCACCAGTTATGAAAATACAAAAGTTCCGGGTATGAAAGAAAAAATTGATACTGATAGAAAAACAATGTCAAGAAATGAATTTGCACAAGAATATCTTGCAGAATTTACTTCCAGTGCTGGTAAAGTAACACAAGGTTTTAATAGAAATAATAATGTTCTAACTTTACCTTCTTCATATATCAATGGAAAACAAATTAGATTGGGTGTTGACTTTAACTACAATCCACACTGCTGGGTGGCATTTCAAATATTAGATAAAGAAACATTCACCAGTATCTTCCCGGATAAATCACACTTGAAACTTCAACCTGAAATTATATTATATATTAAAGAATGGAAACGTGAAGAATATTATACTTCAAATATGATTGGTGAAGTTAAACAATGGTTAAATTCAATATCTTATTCTGGTGACTTAACTTGGTATGGTGATGCTACAGGAAACGCAAATAAAACTTCTTCTGATATGGGTTCAGATTGGATACAAATTGAAAATGCTTTTCCTTTATCATATATAGATTTACCTTCAAAAAACCCTGAACACATTGATAGAATTAACGCAACCAATGCAAAAATTAGAAATACAAATGATGAAATTGGTTTATTCATTTCAGATGATTGTGAATTTATAATTCAAGACTTTGAACAAGTTGTATTCAAAGCTGGTTCAATGCAAATTGATAAAAGAAAAGAAAAATCAATTGATGGAATTGGTCACTTTTACGATGCAGCAACATATCCAGTATATTCAGAATTTCAGATTACAGATACTTGGGCATTAGATGAATTATTAAATAACGTAAATAAAGATATAAAACAAACTAATCCAAATAGTATTTATATAAGTTCCAGTACTTTCAAACCAGTTTCGTAACATTATTTATATATAAGGATTAAAAGATGTTTAACATTAAAAACGTTCCACTTATTAAAAAATTATTTGGCAATGTAAAAGATAATGATAATTCACAATTGTTTAGTTTAAATTTCAATAACCCATTAGCAAGTGGAAACTATCAATTAAATACAAACCAATATACAGTTCCAACTAAAGAATTAAAGAACTTCTATAAAGGTATTGCTGCAAGTTGTATTGACTTTCGTGGTGAAAATGTAGCCAAGGCAAATCCAATTGTGGTCCGCCAAGTTACACAAACAAGAACATCTGAATTAGACCAACATAAATTTATGAACGTATTAAGAAACCCTAATCCTTATATGTCTTTTGATAGTATTTTAGAATACACCAGTAAACAAATGGATATATACGGAAATAGTTATTGGTATATTGTCTATAATAAACTAAATGAACCACTTTACATATATACATTACCTTCAGATGAAATGGAAATATATTGTGATAAAAGAACTGGTGCACCTTTAAACTATGTTAGAAAATTCAATTCAAATGGAATATCACAAACAACAACTTATGAAGCATCTGAAATTATCCATTATAAAACTTATAACCCATTCAGTCAACATTATGGACTATCAATTATCCAGAAGGGAATTGTTGAACTAACTAAATATAATATGTTATCCTTATATCAAACTGCCTTCTTAAATAATGATGGAACACCTAAAATGGCAATATCCGGAACAAAAAGAAAATCACAAGAAGACTTTGAAAGATTACAAAAACAATATAAATCAGAACATTCTGGTGCGTTAAACGGTGGAAATAATATCTTATGGTTAGAACAAGGACAAACTGTAACACCTATTCAAATGTCAATGAAAGATATGGACTATATAAATAGTGCTACTTATACAGAACAACAATTAATGAAAATATTCCGTGTTCCTTCTTCAGCATTAGGAACTGGTGATAGTACTAATAAAAGCACTGCACAAGTAAATATGATTACATTCTATCATTCAGTAATACAACCAATTCTAACTAATATATCTGGAACATTAAATCTGTTTATAAGAAACGTATATAGTGACCCTAAATTAAGTATAAACTTTGAATTACCATTACCAACAGATCCAGCAGATACATTAAAAGAAACTACACTATTACTAAATTCAGGTGCAATTTCCCTAAATGAAGCCAGATCTATATATAATTATGATACAGAACCACAATATGATAAACCTATATCTAAAACAATAACTACACAACCTAATACAGATACAGGTGGCAATACAAATGATACACCAACACAAGACAGAAACGCTACTGATGGTAATACAAGCAACAATACAAATATATAACATATAACATATATATATATATATATATATACATTAGTTAATAGAAGATAGGGTATTGAACTAAACATTCAGTATCCTATTCTTATACCCTTTAGGGTATTGACTGTTCTTTTCAGAACAGTCTTATATATACCATATATAACTATGCCATTTGTATATATACCATACATATCTATACCATATCTATACCATATCTATATCAGTGACCATTACTTCACACTTCGTGCACCCAAAGGGCACTACAGTTGACTAAAAGGGCACTACAATTGACTAATACGTCACTAATTATATATCAATAATGTACTGTTTTTAAAGCATTTATGCAGTAACTACAGACGCTTCCACCCTTAACCAACTGGTTAATTCATAGTTTATACACTATCATACATCATACCCTATATCTTTATGGTATATTTCACCCATTACATTCATTACTTATTATATATACATACATATATTCATATAATATACATAATAATACATAAGTATCATATATATATAGTACTTCAATGAAATAAGTGATTATTTTGTTCCCATAACGGGGACTATGTAAACTGGACTTTCTTCTATTCTGGGTTATTCTGGGATAGTTAAGTATATATTATAAAACATAGTGATAATGCTATATAATTCAAAAAGTTTGCAAACATTCATAAAAGACGGTGTAGTAATGCCCATGCAAATTTTTTGAATATTTACACTTGGGAAATTGTTTAATAAACCCATATCCTGCAAAATTTTTGGAAATATTTCACCTTATAATATACTAAAATAGGTTAGAATATTCAATTACTTCTTTATTCATACAATTTAGGTGTGTATATTGCATAGTAGTTTTTACGTCTGCGTGATTGACCATATTTTGAACGATTGCAATTGGAACACCGGATTGTATTTTATTAGTAATGAATGTATGTCTAAAATTATGAATGTGTAGATTTTTTGGAATATCCGGGTGTTTGGCAATGATCCTTTTCAAGTGTCTATTAATAAATGGTGCTGAAGTTGATGTATAAGGTTTAAACATAAAGTCTTCTGATTGTTCTTTCACCAGTGATTGTAATGTTTCTTTTAGTTTATTATTAATATGGATATGATACATTTTGTATACTTTATTTGAACGGATTGAAATTGAATTTGTGGATGTATTGATATCGGACCATTTTATATTTAATATTTCAGTTATACGAAGTCCACTATATCTACAGAATTTAAAGATTGCTTTAATTACAGTATCATTTACTTTTGAAGGATAGTTTATAATTGTGTCCATTTGTTCATTGGTTAAAGTCTGTATTTCTTTATTCATAATTTTAAATTTTTTAATTTTAGTGAATACATTTTTAGTTAGATATTCATATTGGATTGCAAGATTAAATAGTGCTTTTAATGTTGAAATATCCATATTGATTGTGCTGGGTGAAGTTCCAGATTTTAATCTTTGTGCTTTATATTCTTCAACATCAAACATTGTATATTTTGATAGATATTTATCACCTATAATATTGGTGAAATTTTGAACTGCCAACCTATATATTTTTTGTGTTCCTTTTGTAAGGTTACATTCCAGAATTGACAGGATTTTTTCATAGAATAATTGCAGGGTAATTTCAGGGATTTGATTTTTGAATGATGCATCATCTTCTGGTGTTAATAGAATCAGGTGTGATTGTTTAACTTTTTGTTCTTTTAAGAACTGTTTAAATTTATCTTTTGCTTCACCTTTTTTGGTGGTATATAAACTGATAAGTGATTGTTTCACTTTACCTTTTCTTAATTCAGTGCTTAACAGGATTTTATAAACACCACCACGTAAAACCAAATAGAACTTTGTTTGTTTCATTTTTTTAGATTAATTATACAAAATATTTATTATAAAAGTATTATCTTTTCTGAAATAATTTTCTATCAACAAAGTATCAACAATTCCATTTATTCTGATTTTGAAAAAGTGTATATTCATTGTTAAATTAATGTTTATGTTATTACTTTTTATTCTTGAACTTTTCCTAAACTGCGTGTCGGATGTTCGAGTCATCCCAAGGGCACCATTATATGCAAAATGAATAGAGTTGCACTGGTAACGGGTTCGGTGAAAAGGTTAGGCAAGGACATTGCCTTACGGCTTGCAGAATTAAAGTTTGATGTAGTACTTAACTATTTTAATTCAGGCAGTGAAGATTCTGCTAGGGTTACTGAGGAAGTACGTGCAATGGGAGTTGATGTTTTATGTGTGAAGGCAGATTTGAGAAAAGTGAGCGAGATTAAGAAGATGTTTGCTGAAGCGGATAAGAAGTTTGGCAGGCTTGATGTACTCGTGAACAATGCGGCAATATTTGAGAGGGCAGATTTCTTTGATGTAACGGAAGGTATGTTCGATGAGTTTATAAGTATGAATTTAAAGAATGCATTCTTCTGTTCGCAGGAATCGGCAAAGATGATGCTGAAGAACGGCGATAAGCCCTGCAGTATAATAAACATCGCTTCTCTGGGAGCGATAGAGAACTGGCAGACGGTAATGCCTTATTCGCTGGCAAAGACAGGTATAGTGAAGTTCACGAAACTGCTCGCAAAGAGACTTGCACCTGATATACTCGTTAATGCGATAGCACCCGGGACTATATGGATAGAAGGCGATGAGAACAGGACAGCAGCAAATGAAGATGCAGGAAAATACCCGATGAAGAGATTCGGAAAAAGCGATGACATAAATTCAATGATAGAATATTTAGCAATCAAAAATAAATGGACAACCGGAAATGTATTTGTGGTTGACGGAGGGATAAGTTTGTAATGGCAAAGCAATTAGAAAAAGCACCAAAGGCATACAGAAATAAAGAGTTTTTAAATTCACCCATAGCAAGACCTATAAGGCTGCTAACGGAATATTTTGAACCGCTTGACAGGCTTCAGAGATTAGACATAAAAGATACAGTAGTATTTTTCGGTTCGGCAAGAACACTGCCAGCGGATGCTGCAAAAAAGAACCTGAAAGAACTCATTAAAAAGAACGCAGGAATAAAAAAACCCGGCACAAAGATACTTCAGGATATAAAGAATGCAGAGATGGATGTGGAGATGTCGAAGTATTATCAGGATGCAGAAGAACTTGCATACAGGCTCACAAAATGGTCCAAGAGTTTAAGAAAAGGCAACAAATTTGTTGTCACATCGGGAGGCGGACCGGGAATGATGGAAGCCGCAAACCGTGGTGCACAGAGGGCAAAAGGGCTGTCGATAGGTTTAAACATATCGCTTCCTTTTGAGCAGTACCCGAATCCGTACATAGATGAAGAATTAAACTTTGAGTTCCATTACTTCTTTATGAGAAAATTCTGGTTTGCGTACATGGCAAAGGCACTCGTTATAATGCCCGGCGGTTACGGAACACTTGACGAACTTATGGAAGTACTGACGCTGGTACAGACTCAGAAACTGAACAAGAAGATGACGATAGTAATTTACGGAGAAGAGTTCTGGAGAAAGGTTGTAAACTTTGAAGCGATGGCAGAGACAAGGATGATTTCACCCGAGGATTTGAAATTATTCAAGTTTATAAGTAATGTTGATGAGGCTTTCGAATATTTAAAGAAAGAATTAACTAAAAACTACGTAAAATAATATAATACTATGCTTATAAGCATGACGGGTTACGGCAAAGCCGAGGAAATAAGGAACGGGGTAAAATATTTAATAGAACTGAGGTCTGTAAACAGCAGGTTCTCGGAGGTTCTGTTGAAATGTCCGAAGCACATATACACGAAGGAATATGAAATACGTGAAATTATAAAGCAGAAAATTTCGAGAGGAAAGATAAGCTTACTTATAAGCCTTGACACATCTGACATTTCCAGTAATGCGTCTATAGTACTCGATGAAGCAAGTTTAAAAACGCAGATTGATATATTAAAGAAGATAAAGAAGAAGTTTAATTCAAAGGAAAAGATAAAGCTTGAACATATACTTTCATTCTCAGACTATTTCCTGAAAGACAACGAAGATGCAGTTGATGAAGAAGAATTTACACTTATAACAAAATTAATAAAGCTGGCACTGGAAGACCTGTTTGAGATGAAGAGCCGCGAAGGTGCTTTCCTTGAAAAAGACATACTGGAAAGAATAGAAGTGCTTGACTCGGAATCGAAGAAGATAGCAGAACTGAGCAAAGAACGTATACAGGAAGAGAAGAGAGTATTCAACGAAAAACTGAATGTATACCTTACTGACAGGAATGTGATAGACGAGAAAAGACTTGAGTTTGAACTTGCATTATTGACAGAAAGAATGGATATTACCGAAGAATGTGTAAGACTGAAAAGCCACATTGAGTTCTTCAGGGACAGCGTGAATTCGAATGAGAATGTCGGAAGACGGCTGAATTTCTTACTGCAGGAGATGAACAGGGAAATAAACACAATCGCCTCGAAAGCATCGGATGCAGTGATATCACAAAAGGTTTCACTCTTAAAAGAAGAGTTGGAAAAAATCCGCGAACAAATCCAAAACATAGAATAGGCATGTTATTCGTATTTTCAGCGCCATCGGGAAGCGGTAAGACGACAGTAGTTAAGGAAATCCTTAAGGCATATCCTGATTTTATGTTCTCTATTTCTGCAACAACGAGGAAGAAAAGGGATGTAGAAACTGACGGCAGGGATTATTTCTTTATAAAGAAAGAAGATTTTGAAGACAGGATAAAGAATGATGCGTTTGTGGAGTATGAACTTATATACGACAACAATTATTACGGCACGTTAAAGAGTGAAGTTGACAAGTGCCTGTCAGCGGGGAAGTGCATGGTGTTCGATATGGACGTTAAGGGAGCGCTTTCGATAAAGAGAATTTATAAGGAAAAGGCTGTGTTGATATTTGTGAATCCGCCGAGCAAGAATGCGATAATACAGAGGCTTAAGTTACGGGCAACGGAGACACAGGCAGACCTGGATAAAAGAATTGCAAGGATAGATTTTGAAATGACATTGAAAGACAAGTTTGATTTTATTGTTAACAATGACGAATTAAGCGTAGCGGTAGAAGAATCAAAAAATATTATTAATAAACATATAAAGGATTAAAACAAAATGGCAATCAAAACAGTTGATTTAACAACTTACGAAAAATGTGCTGAGAATATTTACGAAGCAACAGTCGTAGTATCAAAAAGAGCAAGACAGATAAATGACGAGTTGAGAATCGAAATTGCTCAGAGATTAGAGCCGGTGCTCCTGAAAGAAACAGATGACGATTCAGGTACAAACCAGGATAAATTAAATTTATCGGTTGAATTTGAACACAAAACAAAACCAACGATTCAGGCAATCGAAGAATTGATGGATGACAAAATAAGTTTCAGGTACAGAGACTCCAAATAGTTTTGCAAAGTGAAATGTTAAAGGGCAGGAAAATAATAGTCGGTATAAGCGGCGGCATAGCCGCTTATAAGGTCTGTAACCTTGTAAGACTATTCAAAAAGGCAGGTGCAGAAGTCCGTGTAATAATGACACCTTCTGCCGTGCAGTTTGTTTCACCTTTAACACTTTCCGTATTATCACAGAATCCCGTTATCATAAACATGTTTCCCGAAGGCGATTTATCAAAATCGGAAACAGTTAATGCAGGTACCTGGCACATCAGCAACGGAATGTGGGCTGATATGTTTGTGCTTGCTCCTGCAACTGCAAACACAATGGCAAAGATTAATGCAGGCATTTCGGACAACTTCCTTTTATCATCAGTACTCGCCGCAAGATGTCCTGTGGTGCTCGTTCCTACTATGGACGAAGATATGTACAAAAATAAAGCAACGCAAAGAAACTTATCAGCGCTTAAGAAAGACGGTTACGTTGTATTAGACCCTGTGGTTGGTGAACTTGCGAGCGGACTTTATGGAATGGGAAAGATGCCCGAACCCGAAGAGATTTACGCGTTTGTTGAAGAGCAGTTTTATGAAAAAGATTTAGCGGGTGAGAAGATACTTATAACGGCAGGCCCGACAAGGCAGCCTGTTGATGCGGTAAGGTACATTTCAAATTATTCATCGGGCAAAATGGGTTTTGAACTTGCACGTGCAGCATGTTTAAGAGGTGCTGAAGTTACTCTGATAACAGGCCCGACGTCTTTAAAGACAGATGACAGGGTAAAGAGAATTGATGTTGAAACGAGCGAAGAAATGTTCGATGCAGTGAAGAAGAATGTACAAGGAAAGAAACTGGTTATTATGTCTGCGGCAGTGAGTGATTTCAGGCCGAAGAAAGTGGCTGAGAATAAACTTAAGAAAGAGCAGACGGGAAAGAATTATTCGTTAGAACTTGAGAAGACAACGGACATACTCGCTTATCTTGGAAAGAACAAGAAGGGATACAAATTATACGGGTTTGCGCTCGAGACTGATAATGGTGTAGAAAATGCGAAAAGTAAGATGAAGAACAAGAAACTTGATTTAGTAGTGCTAAACAATCCTAAAGTCAAGGGTGCGGGTTTTGGAACAGACACCAACGTAGCAACCCTTATAGACAGAACCTCAGTGATAGAACTTCCTATAATGCAGAAGTCTGAGCTTTCAAACAAAATACTCGACAGGTATAAAAAATAATTCCTAATCCCCGAACAGTCTTGCGTATCCTCTGTAAGGGTGCAGTTCGTTTATAACAAATTCAATTAAGTTATTCTGAACCAGCGGCAACTGCCTTATAATACCAAGAGCTTCTTCCTTATCCTTTGCTTCGAGAATCAGTATAGCATCGTTGTTTTCAGTAAAGTATATTTCCCTGATTAATCCGAGTTGATAGAACTCCCAGACTTTTTTAGTTTCTTCAACGAGGTAAGGTTTAATATCTTCAGGACTCACTCCGAGAATAACTTTTTCAATCGCAATAATTTTCATCACCGTAAATTTAAGTATTAAACAATAATTTCACCTGTTAAGTATGTAACTGCGTATCCGCTTATTTCAACTCTGTCTCCTTTAAGTTCGCATTCAAGAAAACCTTTTCTTTCTGACAACTGTACTGCTGTTAATTTATTCTTCCCGAGTTTTCCCGCCCAGTAAGGAGTTAATGATGTGTGTGCAGAACCTGTTACGGGGTCTTCGTTAACACCCACCTGCGGTCCGAAGAACCTCGATACAAAATCAACATCATTGCCCCTGGCAGTGACGATTACTCCGCGTGCATCAAGTTTTGCCATCTTACCGAAATCGGGTGTAATGTTTTTAATTTCCTCTTCTGTGTTGTACACGAGCATATAGTCGGTCTTGCCCAGGTAACATTCGTTTGCGTCAATACCGATTGACTCGTAAAGTTTTATGTGATGTTCAACTTTGCGGTATGTATCGGCAGGGAAATCGAGAGTCAGTTTACCGTTATTCTTTCTCACTTTCAGAGTACCGCTTCTGAGGGAATGGAAGACAAGTTCAGATTTGTCCTGTTCATAGAAACTGAAAAGTATATGTGATGATGCGAGAGTTGCGTGTCCGCAAAGGTCAACTTCGACCGTTGGAGTGAACCACCGAATCTCATAAACATCGTCTATCTTAACGAGGAAAGCAGTTTCGGAGAGGTTATTTTCCAGTGCGATATTCTGCATCAGGGAATCATCGAGCCATTTGTCGAGTACGCATACAGCGGCAGGATTGCCCCCGAATAGTTTATCGGTAAAAGCATCTGCCTGAAATATTTTAATGTTCATAATGGTTAAATTTCTTAATGTTAGATATTATTTGTGTAATATAATATGCGAAAGTATGGTAGTTTTATTCAGGATACCGGTTTGAGGCCAGTTAGGTACTAATTTCATACTTAAACTATACTTAAAGTATACTGAAACGATACAGGCCGTATTTTTCGTTTTATGTACGACATACTGAGGTTTATACCGGAAAATGCGTAATACGAAAACAGGGGAATTTTCAGTACAGTGAATTGATGCAGGGAAATTTGCTGTTTTTAAGTATTCTTTATATTTTTTCAGGTTCGGGTTATTTTGGACTTTATGTTAAAATATTATTATGATATTTTAAGCAATTATTGGTATTAACCATATTATACATTTCGAGTTGAAGAGAAAATTAATTGAGGACAGTATAAATTATCTGAAGTATGTTCAGAAGAAGAAGGGATTTGTTGTATCGGCAGATTCACTGGTTGAGTATGACCTTGAAGTCCCTGACGAGAATACTGATATTGAAGAATTAAAGGTAAAGATTATGATTGATAATCATGCCACAGAATACAAGGAGAAAATTGTGAGTGATAACATAGTAAGGGAAGCAATCCCGAGCACATTATTAAAAGAAGAATGGATGGAAGCCGCGAGCATAGGGGAACTTGAACCGAAGATTAACAAATGCGAAAAATGCAGTCTTGGAAAGACAAGAAAGAATTTTGTGTACGGAACAGGAAACCCTAACGCAGACGTGATGGTAATAGGCGAGGCGCCCGGTGCGGATGAAGACGAGCAGGGATTGCCGTTTATTGGCAGGGCAGGAAAGTTATTAACAGATATACTAAAGGCAATAAACTTTTCGAGAGAGGATATATTCATCTGCAACATACTTAAATGCAGACCACCTGATAACAGGAATCCGAATCCAGAAGAAATATCAAAGTGTGAACCGTATTTAATAAAGCAGATAGAATTAATAAAGCCGAAACTGATACTATGCGTAGGTACTTTTGCTGGACAGACGATGCTAAGAGTGAAAGAGCCGCTTGGCAAGATGCGCGGAAAGTTTTACAACATTACGTTCGGAAACACAGAAGTAAAGGTGATGGTAACGTACCATCCCGCAGCACTTTTAAGAAACCCAAACTGGAAAAAACCGACCTGGGAAGACGTTCAACTATTCAGAAGCGAATATGATAAAGAGAAAAAGTAACGAAAAGAAGAAGTTAAACCGTGTCAACGAAGATACGGCGCAGGAATACGGCGGCAAAATGCCACCGAATGCATTAGAATTAGAAGTACAGGTACTGGGAGCAATATTGCTGGACAATATGGTGTTCTCTGATATTGTTGTAATTCTAAGGCCTGAGTTCTTTTACAGGACGGCACACAGTACGATTCTTGAAGCGATGATAAGGATTGATAACCGTAACGAAGCAATGGACGGAATGACAGTGATTGAAGAACTGAAGAGAATGGGTAAACTTGAGGCTGTGGGAGGTGTGGAATACATTTTAAACATAACAGAAAGCACTTCATCATCTGCCAATGCAAAACAGTATGCGAGAATAATATATGAAAAGTTTGTGCTGAGGGATTTGATACACATTTCTTCGGAAATACTTGGCGGTTGTTTTAATCCTGCTGCAGAACCTTATAAGATACTTGCTGATGCATCGAAAGATATACTCGACACTTCGGAATCATTTTCAAAGAAAAGAGTTGTGTCAGTTGAGGAAGAGATAAAGAACGTAGTTGACCAGTTAGGTTCGAGGCGTGACTCGGATAAGAAGAATCTGCCGGGTGTTCCGACGGGATATTTCTGGCTGGATGACCTGACTTTGGGATTCCAGAAATCGGAATTGATTATTATGGCAGGAAGACCATCGCACGGAAAGACAGCACTGACGCTGAACATAGCCAGGAATGCTGCCTTGAAGGGTTATAAGATTGCATTCTTTTCTCTTGAAATGACTAAGATGGAAATTATTACAAGGTTAATTTCCATAGAAGCGAGAGTTGACGGACAGAAATTAAAGAGCGGAAGAACATCGAATGAAGAATGGGCAAGAGTTGTAAACTGTCTGGATAAACTGAAAGTGAAATTATTCATAGATGATACGAGTGAAATGAACGTGCTCGAATTAAGGGCAAAAGCAAGAAGGCTGAAATACGAAGAAGATATAGATATGGTTGTTGTTGACTATCTGCAGTTGCTGAAGGGTGAAGGAAGTTACGAAAGAAGAGACCTTGAAGTAGCACACGTATCAAGAAGTTTAAAAGCACTCGCAAAAGAACTTAACATACCTGTCGTTGCTGCAGCACAGCTTAACCGCGGAATTGAACAGAAGAAAGAAAAGAAACCACAGCTATCGGATTTAAGAGAATCAGGCGCAATCGAGCAGGACGCAGACGTGGTAATCTTCATTCACAGAGAATTTTTAGTTTCAAGACCGAATAAAGAAGACCCGAAGTACGACGAAATCAGAAGAAAATCGGAAATCACAATCGGCAAGCAGAGGAACGGCCCTCCGGGAAGTTTCGACCTTGTATTTCTGGAAGAGTTTACCAGGTTTGAGGACAAGAGCAAAGAACCACAGCTTGATGTACCTTCGGAATATGGCGGAGGGGATAGTCCGTTTTAAAGTAAGACGGGTAGTTTCTTTTATTTATGTACTGAAAAGTTGAATTTCAATGTTACATCCCTATTTATTTGTACTATATTAAAGCATTTCAGCATTAAAATAGAACAAAATAATACAACATTGGAGCAATCTAACCCTAAAATAGAGTAATCTAACCCTAAAATGGAATAATCTAACCCTAAAATGGAGCAATCTAACCCTAAAATGGAATAATTTAACCCTATAATGGAGTAATCTAACCTTAGATTATGTCAAAAAATCAACTAAAACATCATTTATAGGCTATTTTCGGGGTTTTGCAGATTCCCGGAAATATTTTAAACGCACACCGAAGCATTATTTTAGTTTTTTGTCACATATTTCATAAAATATCTTGACTTTTAATTTTAAAATACTTAAAATTGTTGTAGTAAGTTTTATCGTTACATTTATTAACAATTTAAATGCTCTGTATAGCAAAGCAGAAAAGGATAAACCCTTATGAAACTACAAAAAGCTATCATCAATTTTCAAAACGTCAAAGACAACGACCTAACCGAAGTTGCACAATTGATTTACGATAAACTGGCCACTAATCCCGACTTTCCAACGCCGCCTGTTCTAATGCCGGCATTAAAAGTAGGAATTCTGGATTACTCCACTGCACTCGTAAAATCAAAAGACGGTACGAAACAGGACACAGCCATTAAAAACGCCAAGCGAAAAATACTGGAAGGTATGCTGACGGAAAATGGCAATTACGTAAACTTAGTTGCCAATGGCGATTTGGTAAAACTTGAAGGTTCAGGCTATCCGTTAACAAAGGTACCAGCACCAATCGGAATTTTAGAACAGCCGAAATCTTTTAAAGTGTCAGACGGAATCGACCCGGGAACAGTAACAGTTGAAAATAGCGGTGTTGAAAAATCAACGGGCTACATAGTGCTATACTACGACGTAACAGATGGCACTCCGCCCCCGTCAAACGATTCAGAATGGCTAAGCAAACTCTTTTCAAAAACAACAGGCTTAATCACAGGACTAAAAAGCGGACACAAGTATATGTTCAAATCCGCCGCAACAAGTCCCGAAGCAAACAAAATCAGTCTGTATAACTTCACCGAGCCTGTAGAAAGGTTTGTGCAGTAAAATATCAGTACATCTCTGTTTGGCTTAGCAAACAGCGATGAATCAAAAAGTTTTCTCAATACGCTTGCGAATATCCTCCTGAACTTTGGGAGGATATTTGTTTTTTATATAGAAGAAAGTATTAGTTATAAGTATATTATTATAACAAAAATCATTATAAATCATTATCAATTGAATTAATTATGAATGGAGATAAAAAATATTTCGAGCAAAAATTCAATGAATGTTCTAAGTATCTAAAGGCAAAACCCAACAATTTAGTTTCTCTTAAATATAGAGAAATCCGAGACCATGAATCTTATAATGAATTACTTGATAAATTAAAGAATATTGAGGGTCTTGAAATTAAAAGTATTGGAAACGTTATGAATGGAGTTGCATATAATATTTCATATGGCGAACAAAATATTATAATTGTGGAACATGAAACCGGACTTGAGATTTTATATATTGCTGGTTCTATTGCAGGTATAATTGGACTAGTATTACAAGTTGGTTCAATGATAAATAATCACAGAAGAATGACACCATTTCACCATGAAATTAGAGAAACAGAAATAAGATATTTTGACAAGAAAGGTAATTTTATTGAAGAACGACGGACAAATTATTTACCTTATGAAGCTTTTCTTCTCCCACAATCAAGCAAAGAAATCAAGTTACTAAAGAAAAGAATTGATAATCTAGAGAAAGAAATAACATGGTTGAAAAGTAAAGGAATAAAAGATAAAACAAAAAGTAAAGTATAATATATATTATGAAATATGAATTAAAACCCGATATTAAAAATATTACAAATGAACAATTAATTGATGATTTAATACAAGTCGCCTCACAATTAAATACAGACTCTTTAACTCAAAAAGACTATAAAAAGTACGGGAAATATAATTTTACTATCTTCTATTACCGATTTGATGGTTTCTTAAATGCTTTAGCTAAAGCAGGTCTAAATAAAAGCCAAACCAAAATTCAAATTAAAGATGATGAATTGATTGAAGATATTCTGCGTGTTTGTAAAGATTTACAGACAAATTCGATAACTAGAGATGAATATAATTCACACGGTAAATATCATTCTAACACATTTGAAACTAGATTTGGATCTTGGCTGAAAGCAAAAGAATTAGCCGGACTAAAAAGAAGAGAACACCCAAGTATATCTGATGAAGATTACTTTAAAAACCTTGAAGAAGTTTGGATTAAATTGGGTAGGCAACCGCATTTTTCTGACATGAAAATACCATTTTCAAAATATTCAGGTAGTGGCTATTATCATAATTTTGGTGGATGGAGAAAAGCACTTGAGAGTTTTATTGAATATATAAATAAAGATGAAACATCTGAGGTAACAATAGATTCAACTAAAGACAATATATTAAATTCACTTCTACAACCAATTGATACTCCTATAATTCTACGTATAAATGTAAAAACCAATATTGAAAAACCAAATACAAATATCTTACCAAAAATTCCAAAAAATCCAATTATAGAACATAAAACCAAAAGAGGTGTTTCCGATAGATTAAGATATCGTGTAATGAAACGAGATGAATTTAAATGTCAACTTTGTGGTCGTAGTTGGTCGCAAGACAATGTTCTAGAAATAGACCATGTTATTTCATGGTCTAAGGGTGGTGAAACTACTTTTGATAATCTTAAAACTCTTTGTTACTCTTGTAATAGAGGAAAAGGGAATTTGGATTGATACTCCTTTTTCTCTCCGTCCCAAACTCTTACTTGGGATAGCACAAAGGAAATTTCTCAAATACAAATTGGAATTATTAATTGTTGAAATGCCTTCACAAGCTCTGCTAGGGAAGGAGAAAAAGGAGAACAATTAAGAATCAGAAATATTTAAAGTGTCATCCTGTAGTACACCCATTCTTTCATGGCTTTGGCACCGAGGCGGTCATAGAATTTCATTGCACGTTTATTCCAGTTGAGGCATGTGAAGTCCAGTCGTCCGCATTTCTTACTCTTTGCAATCTTCAGGAGTTCGTCGAAAAGTTTTTTTCCCACACCGCCGCTGCGGTACCTGTCACTCACGAAAATATCCTCGAGGAACATAGTCTGCTTTGCGAGGAAAGTGGAGTAAGTGAAAAAGTAGAATGCATATCCGATTGGAGTTTTGTCGTCGAGAGCAATCAGGATTTCAAACATCGGCTTGTCCGAGAATGCGTGTTTCACTAAACGGCTCTGCGCATTCCTGTCGGGCGGAACGAGTTTCTCGAATATTGCGAGTTCTACGATGAGGTTTATGATTCCTTCTGCGTCAGATTTTTTTGCTTTCCGTATCTTTAAATCCATTTCAGTTTAATTTGTTAGTACTTAAATTACATAAAATATAAGATTATGATAAGAACAAAAATTATGAACTATACGAAATTATACAGTGTTCTGATACTCACTATGGCTATGCTGTTTGTGAGTGTTAATACGTTCGCAGATGATGAAGCAGAGATAAAGGCAGTGAAGAAAAAACTGAAGAGTTTTGATGAATCTCTCGGTAAAATGGATATTGGAGAGATAATAGAGACTGTCGGGAAAAGTTTTCAGGGTGTGGAATACGTGGCTGGAACACTTGATAAAAATGTGAACGAAGAGAAACTGGTTATAAAGATTACGGGGCTTGACTGCGTAACTTATGTGGAAAATGTTCTTGCGATATCAACAATCATTAAAAAAGGGACAGTGGATTTTGCGAGTTACAAAGCAGAACTTCAGAACATAAGGTACCGCAACGGAGAGATAAACGGATATCCTTCAAGGCTTCACTACTACACGGACTGGATTTACAACAATCAGGAAAAGGGATATTTAAAAGATATTACTCAGGATATCGGCGGAGAACTTTACACCAAGAAAATTAATTTTATGTCGACACATACAGATTCTTACAAACAATTTTCAGTCAACGATGATTATGTGGAAGAGATTAAAGCAATCGAAAAGAATATGAACAAGAGAAGGTTATATTACATTAAAAAGGGTGAAGTTGACGAGTATTACGATAAACTTGAATCAGGCGACATCATTGCAACTACTACAAACATTGTCGGGCTTGACGTAACCCATACAGGTTTTATACTAAAGAAAAACGGCAAGACACATTTTATGCACGCTTCTATAACAAAGCGCGAAATTATTATTTCAAAAGAAGAGCTTAAAGAATATCTTAAGGGCAATAAAGTCCAGACAGGTATTATAGTAGCGAGACCAATATAATAATATGACAATAACAGAATACGTTTTACTCTGCATATTATTTTACCTTATAGGTTCAATACCCACTGCTTATTTAGTGATTCTAAGGAGCACTGGTAAGGATATTACCAAAGAAGGTTCTGGTAATGTCGGGGCACTGAACTCTTACGAAGTAACAAAATCCAAGTGGACGGGAATATCGGTTCTTGTGCTGGATTTTCTTAAAGGGTTTATACCTTCATTCATCTTCCTTAAAGCAGGTGGTTTCCCGTTTGAAACTTTACTCATACCTTTTACACTTTTAATTATCGGGCATAACTTTTCTGTGTGGCTTAAGTTCAAAGGCGGAAGGGGACTCGCAACGGCAGCGGGGCTTTTCGTAGCAGTAGAACCCTTTGTATTACTGATATGGTGTCTTTTATTCCTTTTATCATTTGCAGTTTACAGAAAAGTACATTTCGGGAACATCGTAGCGACACTTCTACTGCCTCTCGTGTATTATTTAGCAAAACCATTACTCGAAAAGTATGACGCTGCTGTGAGCAACGGGTTTGAAGTAATGTTTGCAATGGTATCCGTGATAAGCCTTGTGATATTGCTGAAGCATATAGGGCCGTTTATGGAGATGGTTAGGAAGAGCGGGGACAAAGTGACAAAGTGACAAAGTAACAAAGTGACAAAGTAATCCGCCCAACAAGACGGCGGACCTGTGCCAGAGTAATAAAGTGAATAAGTAATTGAATTTATATACTGAATAATTGTTTTAACATATAATAATTGAAAACCAAAAATAAACTTTAATAATGAGTAAAAATCCACAGTTAGGTACGATAGAAGAACTTAATGAAATGGCTCGTCAGATAAGACGTGATATAATTAATATGCTTTTAATAGCAAAGACAGGGCATTCGGGCGGTCCGCTTGGAACTGCCGATATATTTACAGCACTTTATTTTAATCTTCTGAATGTTGACAATGAGAATCCTTATGCAGACGACAGGGACTACGTATATTTATCGATAGGTCATATTGCACCCGTATGGTATGCAACACTTGCACGCAGAGGATACATTCCTATTGAAGAACTTAAGACATTAAGAAAAGTAAACGGAAGACTTCAGGGACATCCTGCACCGTTCAAGACACACGGAGTACCGGGAGTTGAACTCGCATCGGGTTCGCTCGGACAGGGATTATCGATTGCAGTAGGAACAGCACTCGGATTGAGACTTGATAAGAAACCGAATAAAGTAATCTGTATAAACGGTGACGGTGAACTACAGGAAGGACAAATCTGGGAAGCAGTAATGACGGCGGCACATCACAAGACAGATAACCTGATAATGATAGTTGACAAGAACGACTGCCAGATTGACAACAGAGTTCAGAAAGTAATGAACCTTGACCCAATGGCAGACAAGTTCAGAGCATTCAACTGGGAAGTGATGGAAATGGACGGACACAATATGCAGAATATACTCGACACTGTGAATAAGGCAAAGAACTTTAAGGGAAAGCCGATAGTGATTATTGCAAATACAAAGATGGGACGCGGAGTTTCGTTTATGGAAGACGACTACAGATGGCACGGAATGCCGCCTAACGAAGAACAGGGAAAGATTGCACTGACGGAATTAGCTCCGACAAAGTTCGGTGATTTTGTTTAGATAATACAAGGATTTACATATATAAGGACGGCCTCAAAGAGGCCGTTTTTTATTATACCTGAAGAATTGCGATGAAAAAATTACTTGTTTATTAAAAAGAATATATTGAAATTTCATTGTGAGATTAGTCTGATAAATATATTCTATTCCCCGAACTGAAGATACTAATCTTGTGTAAAATTTATTTAAAAACTAAATTATACACTTTATGAAAAGCATAAGTTTCTGTCTGCTATTGTCAGCACTCCTAATACAAACCGCATACCCGCAAAGGTATGTAAAAATAGTTACTGCTGAACAATACAAACCAAGTTCATTAATAATCCAAAGAGTTATCCTTAATGCGAATGATATTGCCGCGTACTTTCAGAGCACGGGAATATTCGACCAGAATACTACAAGTGGAAACACTTCTGGTATGGAATGGCCGAAGGGTTCTGGCAGGACTGCTATGTTTACGGCGGGATTGTGTATAGGCTGTGGGATTAACGGACAGTATGCTCAGGTGATGGCATCGTATAAAGGCGAATATTCTCCAGGTAGAGTTTTAAACGGTTCTTTTTATACAGATGCAGATTTTAAAATGTACACGGTTAAGATTGGTGACAATGCTCAAAGCAATCCTGATTATGCGAACTGGTATAAGATGGTTCCTTACGGAGCTCCTTATGTGGACAGGAATAACAATGGTATATATGACCAGGGTATTGATATGCCGGGTGTGAAAGATGCTGCTCAGACAATATTTGAATTGATGACAGATGCTGATATTAGCAGTCATTCACCAGGGGAAGGATTTGGGGGAGGAATAACGAATCCACTTTTGAAAGCTGAAATTGCATGGACTTCGTGGGCATACAATTCGCCAGGACTTGAGAATGTACAGTTTATAAAATGGCGTATAATAAATAAAGGAAGCAGTACGTGGGATTCAACTTTTATGGGTGTTGTTACAGACCCTGATTTAGGAGATGCAGTTGATGATTATATTGGTTGTGATACTACTTTAAATTTAGGTTATTGTTACAATTCTGATAATATGGATGGGACAGGTTCACCTCCAACTTATGGAGCGGCTCCACCTGCTGTGGGACTTGATTTTTTCAGGGGAGCAATAAAGAAGAATGCAGGTGGTCAGAATGATACATTAGGTTTAACTTCTTTTACGTTTTTTATAGGTACTGGTGCAGCTCCACCACCATGCGAATCAGACCCCAACGGTGAACCAATTCCTGCTTACAATATGCTTCAGGGATTGAAAAAAGACAGAACACCATATATGGATGTAACAAAGACTCCTCCAAAGAGAACCAAATTCTGTTACTATGGTGACCCTGAAACACAAACAGGTTGGACTGAAAGTAAGGGCTCAATGTATAACTGTAATGGAGATACATCAGGAACAATTATTCCTACTGATCCCGGTAATGACAGGAGATTTATTATGGGTTCAGGAAGAATTGATTTCAAAGTCTCACCAAACGATACTCAGACTATCATAGTAGCTCAGTTAATAGCAAGAGGTTCAAGTAATCTTAACTCAGTTACAAAGTTAAAGGCATTAAGCGTTACAGCACAGCTGATTTACGATTCAGGTTTTGATGCAGTTCCAAGACCGCCTGTACCATACGTTTATCAAAGCGTTACTCCGCTAACTCCGTCAACCTGCGGATTAAATATTTACTGGAATGATGCAGCCGAGTCTTACAGGTACTGGGATACAATATTTTATCAGAAAAGTGATTCAAACATTTACGAGTTTGAAGGGTACGAGATTTACGAAGTGAATAAAAACCTGCCGTTATACAGTCTGCCTGATTTCAGCAGACCTACGACAATAGACCCGAATCAGATTAAACTCGTAAAGATATTCGATAAGAGAAACAGTATTGGCGTAGTTGTTGATACATTACCGACAGGAGTTATTATTGGCGGCAACGAACTGTATTCGCCGATGCCAATAGTTCCGCCTTACGGACTTGGTATGCCCTCTGACTTTCCAAACACAGGCATCAGCAGATTAGTACAGATGACGAGTACACTCTTCCCCGAAAACTACGGAGGGGTTTCCACTATACAGTACGGGCAAACATACAAATACATTGTGGGTGCTTATGCAGTAAGCAAATCCACTCACATCAGGAAAGGGTTTAAGGTAATAAGGACTACTTTAGGTACGGCTTTGTTCAATGCTCAGCCTCAGCCTTATTCTAACAATATTACTTTTACTTTGCACAACGGAGATACGATAAGGAATAACCGGGTTGACCTTGGAGTAACTCCTGTGGTAGTCGGGCAGCAGTACGTTCAGGAAGCAAAGTACAGAGTAGTCTTTAATTCTCCCGATACAGCATACAGTATTCTGAAATCAACAAACAACGGAGTCTCTTTCTCAACGTTAAAGACAGGTCTGAAGGCATTATCAATTAATACTTCATCTCACGATTCATCCCGCATATTCGACGGAATACTGTTCAGAGTTGATAATATAAGGTTCGGCGGTGTCGTGCCGAATTTTATTGGAAATTTTGGAATTATAAAAGACCCGATACTTCGTGCGGATTCAATACAGACAAGACAGAAAGGGTGGGAATATCTGCCTTATAATAATTATGTAACTGGAAGCAGATACTTGTGGAATGCTGGACGTCCATGGCAGTCATTATCAATGTCGGTTTCATATCCAAGTGCAGGTACTTTCACAAACTTAAGGTCTGCAATATTGCCCGAAGTCTTAAGAAAGGTTAAGATAGTTTACTCTAATACAAATAAGCAGTACGCATACAGGTATCTGGATTCATCTGCGTTCAGTGATAATTTTTATATTTATCAGGGAATGACACAGGTTCCGTTTAAAGTATACGATGCAGATTATCTTGATTCGAGTTCATCGCCAAGACAACTTAACTGTGCATTCGTGGAATCGAACGACGTTCAGCCTTCAACCGGGCAATGGGCACCTGGGGCAGATTCACTTGGGCGAAAGTTGTTGTTGTATATATTCAATTCAAACTATGATACTTCAATAGTTACGCCATACAAGAACAGGAATCTATTCACGCAGCAGTCACAGTTCGATATTATGTACGTATGGGCGCCAAGGCTGTTAAGTTCAACGGCAAACTTTGCAGAAGGTGATTCGCTGATGTTTTATCCTTATACGGTTACGAGACCGGGTGTGATTTACGAATTCTCCACTACATCGCCCGTAGTGCCTGTGATAGAAATATCGAGTGAAGTACCTGATAAATTTGATATGATGCAGAACTATCCGAATCCGTTTAATCCGGAAACGAACATAAGGTTTGCATTACCCGAGAAATCATTTGTTACTATGAAAGTTTACAATGTACTCGGACAACTTGTTGAGACATTAATAGATAATAAGCGTCTCGATGCAGGGATACACCAGACATCGTTTAACGGCAGCAGGTTTGCGAGCGGAATATATTTCTACGCAATACAGACGGAGAAGTATACACAGACAAAGAGAATGGTTCTACTGAAATAATTTTGTAAAAACAGATTTAAGCAAAAAAGCTGCACCGGGATAACCTGATGCAGCTTTGGGAAAAGACTTTTGGTGACCTTATTTCAAAAGAACCATTTTCTTTGTCACCACAAACTTGTCTGCAATTATCCTATAGAAATATATACCGCTCGAAAGATTACTTCCGTTAAACATCACCGTATAATAATCCGCTTTCTTAAACTCATTGTTCATAAGCGTTGCCATCTCTCTTCCTGTTATATCATAAATCTTCAGCGACACTTTCCCGTCTATCGGAAGCTGGAAGTCAATTTTAGTTGTTGGATTAAAAGGATTCGGATAATTCTGGCTGATGTCATATTTTGTTGGCAATCCAATTTCTACTTCGCCATTTAGGTTGTAGAAATCAAAGTTACCGTTAATGTCAATCTGTTTCAGTCTGTACTGATATTTGCCGCAGTCAAGTTTCTTATCAGTATATGAATAATTTGTCGAAGTGTTTACAGTTCCTTTACCCTGAATGAATCCAGCCTTTTCATAATTCTGGGTTTTTGAATCCGAACTTTTTATCCTCTGGATTTCGAATCCTGCATTATTTACTTCTGATGCTGTAACCCAATTAAGTGTAATATTTCTTCCATTGACGTTCGATGTAAAAGAAGAAAGATTCACTGGAAGTGGAGAATTGTTTACTGTACCGACAGTACCACTTCCACCGTTTCCTCCGTTGTACTGAGCAAAAAGCATTGCAGGAAGAGCCAGGATAAAGATTATGTATAATATTATTTTATTCATTTGTGTATTCCTTATTATTAAGTTTAATTTATTCGTAATTGTGTTAGTTTGCAGTTCTGACCCCACGGCCGCCATAATCCATCCAATGCTGGCTGCTCGTCCAGCAAGCAAAATATCTGTCGGATACCTGCCAAAGATTAACTAAATCAGACGGAGGACTCTGACGATTATAAGGATAAAATGTTCCGCCCCTCATTCCGGAACCCAGGTTATTCTGCCAATTGTTCGATGTACCCGGCCAGGTATTACAATCAGAATTCCCAATTGAATTTAATGTGCCGTTACCGTGAGTACCGTTAAAACATGTTCCTTCTGAAAAACCTACATTAATAACCCGTTCAAAATTGTTTCCGCTCATTTCCAGTATTCCGTAAAATGTGGCACCTGAAGATTCGCGTGTAGAGTTTGATGTTGCGAATGCACCAACTCTTATTGGTCCATCATAGTAAGTCCAGTTTGGGCTGTAATTGCAGTTCCCACCGTTTACACTCACTTCATTTATCAGTCCGGAGTTTGTGAAACCAGTGCTTTGCTTAATATTAATACTACCCCAGGCATATTCGTTACGGACTGGTGGCAAATTTCCGCGGCAGGATTTTTCAAATTCAAGTTCGGTTAAAGGGCGCAGACCGCTCCAGTCGAGATATGCAGAAAGGTCTCCATAACTTATCCAGTTGCAAGCAACGTAAGGGTAATCAGAAGTATAAACTGCCGGAGTTGTAGTAACTACACCCGAAGTGCTTATCTTTATTTTATTTCTATATAGTATGTTACTGTAACTGTTTGCACTAAATACATAAGAACCTGCGGAGGAATTCGGATAAATATACATGCCAACATTTGCATCTGTAGTACGCGTGTATTGTTGTTTGTAAGTGAGTGTATTCAGGAAATCCACGTATTGCTGCTGCATGATTTCTGTTTTCATGCAGTAAAATGCATTGTAACCTTTTGGAAATGCAGCAGGAATATTACTAACGTAATTGCCGCCGTACATGTTAGAAGTATTGCACCATAGATTCCCTGAACTTTGAGAAACAGTGATTTCACTTTCTGAGGAAACCTGAAACGGTATAGTATTCCCGGAAACCCAGGAACCATCAGTAAAACTTCCATTTTCGGAACCTCCCGAGCCTAAATAATATGTACCCTGAGGGACATAGACCATTTCAATAGCAAAAACCTGAATGTCAATCAATGCTGCATCAGGAACATTATTTGTTCCGTAGTTCCATTGGAGTTGTGCACCTGTCCAGGTGTTTGTTCCTGAGCCATCGGCACTGCGGTAAATAAATGCACCCATCCCATCGGATGCGGGTGTAATGGTGCTTCCTGATGGTGCGGTGTGACCTGTCTGATTTAATGTTGCGTGTTCCCATATTGTATAACCTGTGACAACACTTGCACCGCCTGACAAAGCAGTTGTCGGTGCGGCAGATACTTTGAAATGTGTAGCATCTGTAATCTCAGTAACGACAGTTCCGTCGGTTAATACACCTGTTCCGGAAGTTACTTTAACAGGCATACCTACTCTCAGCCCAGTTGTGCTGGAAACCGTAATTGTTGTCTGTCCTGTTGCACCTGTTGCGCCTGCTGATGATACATAATTTGTTCTTACCTTAAATTTCGCAAACACCCAAGCGGCATCCCAGTTCTTTATATCTGTACCCGTAACAACTGCGTTGTTTGACAAAGCAGTTGTTGGAGCGGATGAAACGGTAAAGTGTGTTGCATCTGTTACTCCTGTCACAACAGTGCCAGGAGCAAATATACCCGTACCTGATGTTACACTTAAATGCATTCCAAGTCTCAGGCCTGAGGTGCTGCTTACAGTAATTGCTGAACCGTCATAACCTGTTACTACAGAAGTACCGCCGGCTAAAGGAGTGAGAGGTGTATCAGAGATTTTAAAATGCGTACCATCGATAATTTCTGTAACAACTGTTCCCGGAACGAATGAACCCGTACCCGATGTAACAGCTACACGCATTCCAACATTCAACCCTGTTGTACTGCCAACTGTTATCTGGTCATCACTTCCTGTAACGACTGTTTCGCCACCTGTTAAAGGAGTTGACGGCAAAGAATCAACTATAAAATGATGGTTGTCCCAGTAAATATAAATTACTTTAGTGCCCGCAGGAAATGCTCCTATACCTGAAGTAACAGAAACTGGCATACCGACTTTTAGACCTGTCATACTTGAAACACATATAGTTTTACCATAAGCTGTAACAACCGTAGCACCACCTGTTAAAGGAGAAGTTGGAGCTGCAGAGACTTTAAATTGTGTACCATTACCCATTACTTCTGTAACTACTGTACCCGGAGGAAAAGCACCCGCACCGGAAGTTACAGAAACAGGCATATCCACTTCGAGCCATTCATTTGAGGATACCGTAATCGTGTTTCCGAATGCCGTAATGACCGCACCGTTTGACAAAGGTATTGTTGGTTCAGCAGATACATAAAAATAATTTGTACCATCAACAGAAGTGACGATTGTTCCTGCCGGAAAAGAACCTGTACCCGAAGTAACAGAGACAGGCATACCAGCTTCCAGGAAAGCATTATTTGAAACATATATATAATTTCCGGATGATGTTGCACCGGGAGAAGAAACGTATTTTTGTACACCTGTGATTACATTCTCAGTTCCTGAAAACGGAGTGACGGGAACCGATGAGATTATGAAATGTGTTGCATCAAAAACTCCTGTAACAATAGTGCCTTCAGCAAAAACTCCCGTCCCTGCAGTAACGGTTAAATGCATCCCTGCAATAAGCCGTGTTGTGCTTGGAACTGTCATTATAGTATTATAAGCAGTTATTACTGCGTCGTATAAACCAGAAACGGGGTCTGCTGAAACATCAAAAGTGTTTTGATAAGTATTTATGTAAGAAACATAAGTACCCGGAGGAAATTCACCCGAACCCGAAGTTACTGTAACGGGCATACCAACCACAAGACCTGCTACACTGATTACAGAAATATTAGATTTTGATGAGGTACTGACGGGTGAAGAAATATAATCTGATATTGTGCCTGTTACAGTTGCTTCTGAAAGAGGTATTATCGGATTCATAGAAACTTCAAAATAACCACTTTGCACGTTCAGTACATAAGTACCAGGAGCAAATTCACCTGTGCCAGATGTTACATTAACAATCATACCAGGAACTAAACCTGCGGTGTTGTCAACATATATAATTGGATTATCAGTATAGCTCATTGCATTTGATGAAGAAGTATAAGTACCAATTCCCGACACAACACCTGCGCTGGATACGTAATACGGCGAAGTTGCACCGGCATCTGAAGTGTAAGTGGAGGTAGCACCAATGGGTAAAGTACAAACAGAAGCCGCACCTACATCAGAAACATACCCGATTGAATTGGATGAAGTTGCACCGGCAGCGGAAGCATAATCTGAACGCGAAATAGTCTTCCAGGAATTATCCCAGCTTAGACCGAAGTTCACCATTATAAAATGTGGTGTTCCTGATGTGTTGTTTCCCGATAAACTTACACCAGAAACAGTGATGTTATTCGCAAAGACATTGCTAAATGCAAACACAACTAAGAAAATAAACATGAAGCTGTTAATTGTTTTTACCATAATACTATCCTTTATTTTATATTTAAAAAATTAATGTTTGTATAATTTGTTTTGACTCTGTTAATAATCTCTTCAAACGATTTTTTATATAGCATTAAATTGTTCTGACAATTTCTTAAAATTATAATCTGTTTTTCTTTTAGTCTGCATTTATACATTTTATCCTGAGTGCTGTTAAATTTAATTCAGCATCCCACACCATAAGCGAAAATTCTGGTGCCGAAAGAGAGTTCATTAAACATAGATTCAAATTATTTATTCTTCCGCTTTCCATTTACATTTCTTAAATTTATATTTTATCATGCAATTACTATGCCATATAAATGATGCGATTATGGGCTTCATTCGTGTATAATATTTTAAAGTTGTCTCAATTTGAGAATACTTTCTCATTTTGAAAAGAAAGGTTTAACGGTAAATACCCACGACAAAAGATAATATTAAACGATTAATGAGTATTTTGGAGTGTAATGAAACTATTGCCTACCCAGTTTTTTTGGGTTTTGATGATACAGTATGTAAGAATTACAGGAGGATTTGGAGTGCGTGGGAGGAAAAATTTCTGTGAACTGCAGATTACGGGCTGTAATCAAAGATTTTAGAGTCTCAAAATGAGACTGAGTTAAATAATTATGAGTGGGAACCTGTATTCGCCACAAAGGTGGCGTGGGTTTACTGCAGCCAGCAAAAAAGCTGCACCGGGATAACCTGATGCAGCTTTTTTAATACTTTAAACTAATGTTATTTTATTAGTAACATTCTTTTTGTTTCAGTGAATCCGTTTGCAGTGATTTTATAGAAATAAACTCCGCTGTTGAGGTTTGAACCGTTGAAAGAAGTTTCATAAGAACCTTGCTGAAATACACTGTTAACAAGTGTCTGCATTTCTTTGCCTGCTGCATCGTATACAACGATTTTTACATCACCTGCTTTCGGAACATCAAATTTAATACTTGTTGAAGGATTAAACGGGTTCGGATAGTTCTGATAGAGTTTGAAGTCTTTTTTAATGTTCTGATTATTACCGGTTCCCGCAGGGACAGATATCATTACAAGTTTATCAGCGGCAAAGTTCCACATATCACCTGAGTTTGAATTGTCGAAATTCACACTGTTGCCGTTTGCGTACAGAGTATCGAATCCTAAAGTTACAGGAGCAGTATACTGAAAACTGAAACTGACGGTATCGTTCAGCGGTGCTTTTGGGTCAGTATGTGTAAGTTCATCGCCCATTTTCTGAAGACCTGAACCTGCTAATACGTCAATGACACCTCTGCTGACAGCAATGTTTGTGCCTGCTTTTACTAGCGGACCGCCTGAAATTTTCACAGTATAAGTTGCAGTAATACCGGGTGCCAGAATGCCGGGGCCTGATATTATCACAGACACGGAAGTACTCGGATTTGGGTCGTGACAGGTACATCCCGGATCAGGACCTTTGTGTGTTTTGCCTGTGATACCTGTTGAGTATGCGTAGGCAACCATTGAAACCATGGCAACGAAAGATATTGCAAGCGCTGCTGTAAATACACTTTTTGTAATTTGTTTGTTTTTCATTTGTTCTCTATTTGTTGTTTCATTATATAACAAAATTGTAACAATAAATGTTCATACATATAATTGTGGTGGCCTGGTTTAATATTGGGTTTTGAGAAGAATTGTTGCAAAAGAAAAAGGCCTCTTGTATCTGAACAAGAGGCCTTTTATTAAAAGATAAAATTATTTACTTACTTTACGTTTAAACTTGTCTTCTTCGAGTGTGAATGTTAAAGATATTCTGTGTGTGTTGCCGAGTTGTTCGTCACCGTCAAATTTTGCGAATGAGTAATCGATATTAATCTTGGGGAGTTTTATACCTGCACCGAGTGTAAGGTTTCCGATTTCATTATAACCGCCGCGAATGCTGAAAAGGTTTGCGTAGTTGTATTCGAGTCCGCCGTGGAAATCGAATGATACGGCACCTATGTTAAAATTAGATGCAGTTCTTCTGTTTTCAAACCTTACGTCAAGGTCGGAGGCAGGAACTATAGTTCCATTAAGGAAAGGTACCGGGAGTACATAAGCCGCACCGATTTTAGCAGTAGGGGATATATTCTCTTTTTTCCCTGTGCTCCAGGCAAGGTATGTTGTTGTAACGTCCTGCAGGTTTGCACCAATCATCAATCTTTCAATTGGATTGTAAGCGAGGCCTAAATCAAAACCAAGACCCCATGCAGATTCTTCTGCAAGTGAACGTCTTATAACTTTGAAGTTTGCACCGTATGAAAACTTATCGTTTTGTTTCTTCGAATAAGTTAACAGAAAAGCATAGTCGTTTGAATTGAAATACGTGATTCTGTCTGGGTCGAGTCTTTCACCAGGGTCAAGTTGACCGTTACCGTTGAGGTCAATCAATGCATTGCGTGTATCGGCGATATTATCTATGCCGTTAACGATAACACTGAGTCCGAGTGATTGATTCTTGCCGATAGGAATACCGACAGCGCCGTAATTATAATTAAGAATATTCCCAAACCTTGCATCGTGCATTAATGCGAGTTGCGGATATTCAAGTCTGGACAGAAGAGCAGGATTCCAGTAACCGGCTGTAACGTCGTTTACCAAAGCAACATAGGCACTACCCATTCCAAGGGGTCTTCCGCCTACACCAATGGCTAAGAATTCACCGGCATATTTACTGCCGTTACCCTGTGAAAAACCTGAATTACTGAGAATTGCGAGAAATGCAATTACAACTACCGAAATTTTGATATATTTCATGTTTTAAAAAATTTTGTTTTGTACAAATTGTACAATATGCCTATATGCACTCTCCTGTGATTTTGTTTAATTATCTTAATTTAAAGTAAATAAATCAATACTAAAAGGAAAAAATTGAATAAATATATTTAATTAATATAATTGTTGATTTATAAATCAATTTTATTGAGACTATATTTTGATTAATTTAAAATAATTACAATTTAAACTATATATGAGAAAATTACTTTTAGCAGTTGTAGGATTATTCCTTATAATCATAAACCTGACTCAGGCGCAGGATAAATTTGCTACTATACTATCGAATTCAGAACAAAAATTAAGTTCTGATATAATGACTCCTGAAGTGCTCTGGTCACTTGGAAGGATTACAGAAATGACGGTTTCTCCTGACGAGCAAACCGTTGTTTATGCGGTCAGGTATTTTAACATAAAACTGAATAAAGGACAGACTGATATATACAGTGTAAGTGTTGACGGCTCAAAAAAGAAAAGACTTACTGAATCTTCGGACGCAAAGTTCGGACTGAAGTTCAGACCTGACGGAAAAAAGATTGGGTACGTTTCAAACAGAGGTGGCACTATGCAGGTCTGGGAAATGAATCCTGACGGAAGTGATTTAAAGCAGGTGTTGAACGTAACTGACGGAGTGAATGACTTTAAGTATTCGCCTGATATGACAAAGGTGTTTTATTTAAAGGATGTGAAGATAGATAAGACAGTTCAGGATATCTATCCGGATTTACCAAAGGCAAATGCGAGAATAATTGACGACTTAATGTACAGGCACTGGGACGAATGGGAAGACGGACTGTACAGCCATATATTTATATCGGATTATAACGGCGGGAACATAAAAGACGGACTTGATATAAACGAAGGCGAAGGATGGGACACACCTGTAAAGCCGTTTGGCGGTGTGGAACAGATTAACTGGAGTGCGGATTCAAAGAAGATTGCTTATACGAGCAAGAAGATGAGAGGAAAACAATATGCGATTTCCACAAACTCTGATATATATTTATACGATTTAAGTTCAAAGCAGACTGTTAATCTTTCTGAGGGAATGATGGGATACGATGTCGGTCCTGTCTTTTCACCTGACGGGAAATACGTTGCGTGGACGAGTATGGAGCGTGACGGGTATGAATCGGATAAGACAAGATTGTTTATGCTTAACTTAAGTACCAATGAAAAGACTTATTGCACGAAGGACTTAGACCAGTATGCAGAGAATCACGAGTTTACAAAAGACAGCAAGGAAATATATTTTACGAGCGGCGTGAAGGGGACGCAGGAAATTTACAGGTATGACATTGCTTCAGGAAAAAATACAAGAGTTACAGACGGCGTGCATAATTATATATCGGTCACAAAAGCAGGGAATAGTTTAATCGCAATGAGGCAGTCGATGTCAAAGCCGACAGAGATATATTCGGTTAATCCTGCAACGGGCGAAGCGAAGGAAATAAGTTTTGTTAACAAGGGAATGCTAGACCAGTTGAAGATTGGCGAAGTGAAGAAGAGAATGGTTAAAACTACAGATAATAAAGATATGCTTGCGTGGGTTGTGTATCCACCGAACTTTGACCCGAATAAAAAGTATCCAACTCTGCTGTTCTGTGAAGGCGGTCCGCAGAGTACAGTTGACCAGTTCTGGAGTTACAGATGGAACTTCCAGATGATGGCAGCAAGCGGATACATTATAATTGCACCGAACAGAAGAGGAGTACCTTCATTCGGAATGGAATGGCTTGAACAGATAAGCGGAGACTACGGCGGTCAGAATATGAAAGATTATTTAAGTGCAATTGATGATATATCGACAGAACCTTATGTTGACAAGGATAAACTCGGAGCAGTAGGTGCGAGTTACGGCGGGTTCTCTATTTACTGGCTGGCAGGAAATCACGACAAGAGGTTTAAAGCATTCATCGCACACGACGGAATGTTTAATCTTGAGAGTCAGTATCTGGAAACAGAAGAAATGTGGTTTGTTAACTGGGATTTAGGGGGTGCTTTCTGGGAAAAAGAAAACAAAGTAGCACAAAAGACATACGATATTTCTCCGCATAAATACGTGAAGAACTGGGATACACCTATACTCGTAATTCACGGAGAAAGAGATTACAGAATTGCGTATACTCAGGCAATGCAGGCATTCAATGCTGCAGTGCTTCTGGGAGTACCTGCAAGGATGTTATTGCTGCCAGAAGAAAACCATTGGGTGTTATCTCCGCAGAACGGGATACTGTGGCAGAGGACATTCTTCGGATGGCTGGATAAATATCTAAAATGATAGCTGTTCGTTGTTCGTTGGTTGTTGTTTGTTGATATATATGATATTTCTGGTGTGTAAATAATTTGTTATGTAATCGGGTTATGGGGTTTAACTGATTTTATAATTATTATTTATATTATGGAAGAAGAAATTTATTCAGGAGAGGGTAAGAAAGAAAGACGGTCGTTCGTAAAAGATATGCCGAAGAATGAAAGACCCCGTGAGAAGTTACTCACGAAGGGAACCAAGGCAATGAACGATTATGAGTTATTAGCGATACTTTTGCGGACAGGAATTAAGGGCGAACATGTACTTGATTTATCGAAGAGGATAATAGGTGAGTTTCGGTCGCTTGAATACCTGTTTGAAGCATCTATGCAGGATTTGATGAAGATAAAAGGTATCGGTATGGCAAAGGCAGCTGAACTTACATCGTGTATAACGCTTGCGAAAAGATATTCGAAGGAAAGAGTTAATAACGAAAACCTGCGTTTATCGAGGCAGTCGATAACCGACCCTGAGGTTGCAGCGAATTTTATAAGAGACCAGATAGAGGATTTTTCAAAAGAGCATTTCTTCGTTCTGAACCTTGACGTGAGAAACAGGATTATTGATGCTGATTTAATATCGAAAGGAACACTGACGGCGAGTCTGGTACATCCGAGGGAAACTTTTGAGAGTGCTATCAGGAAACATTCGGCGAGTATAATAGTCTCGCACAATCATCCTTCAGGTGATATAAGTCCGTCTGAAGAAGACATAAGGATTTCAAGAAGACTGAAAGATGCAGGAAAGATTCTTGGAATAGAATTGCTGGACCATATAATACTGACAAAGGATAAATTCTGCAGTTTAAAAGATAAAGGATTAATTTAATACAATATGGAATATAAAGATTATTACAAAATACTCGGAGTAGATAAAAAAGCGAGCAGCGCTGAGATAAAAAAGGCGTTCAGAAAACTTGCTATGAAGTATCATCCCGATAAAGCAAAGGGAGATAAGTCTGCAGAGGAAAAGTTTAAGGGTATAAACGAGGCGAATGAAGTACTGAGCGACTCAGGGAAACGAAAGAAGTATGATGAACTCGGTTCGAACTGGCAGAATTATGAACAGGCAGGAGGAAACGAAGGGTTTGACTGGGGAAGGTATGGAAATCAGGGAGAAGGCGGATATCAGCAATATAATGGTGACTTTGATGATATGTCAGGATATTCTGATTTTTTTGATGCGTTCTTTGGCGGAAGAGGTAAATCGAGAAGAGGCGGCGGGAGAAGTGTTTCAACGATAGGTCAGGATATGCAGGCAATGATAGAGATTACTATGCGCGAGTCATACAGCGGCACTTCGAAAGTATTTAATTATAACGGTCAGTCGATAAAGTTAAACATAAAACCAGGAATCGCCGACGGACAGGTATTAAAATTAGCAGGAAAAGGCGGCGCAGGTATCAGGGGCGGTCAGGCAGGGGATTTACTGATAACTATTAAAGTTTTATCCGATGCTGTTTTCGACAGAAAAGGAGATGACCTGTATGCATTCTTAAACGTGCCTCTTTACGATGCAGTTCTTGGCGGGAAAGTTGAGTTTGAAATGATAAAAGGAAAAGTGAAAGTTGATGTGCCGAAGGAATGTTCTGCCGGAAAGATATTCAGGCTGGCAAAACTTGGAATGCCGAAGTATGGAAAGACAGGCGAAAGCGGTGATTTATATTTAACAGTGAAGATAGATTTACCGAAGAATTTAAGTGCGAAAGAGACAGCACTGTTTAATGAGTTGAAGGCATTAGGCAATAGGCATTAGGCAATAGAGAGTTACGAGAGAAAATCCGTTGCGGCGGACAAGATGACAAGAGAATATTGGAACGCGGATGACGCTGAAAGAGCGGATTTCCGCTGATAGAGATTTTTTTAGGGTTAAAGATAAGATTAAGGCTTGCCAGCGTATTGATTAGGGAGTGTGCATTAGGCATCAGAATTCAGTTAGTCGAAAGAGTAGCGTGTTTTTTTCTTATTTGGTCTTCGACCACTCTTCGACCTTTTGTCGACCGCTCTTCGACCTTTTCTCGACGCTCGCTCGACCTTTCCTCGACCTTTCTTCGACAAAATGCTAAAAAGAGCAAGGAACGAACAAAAGTCCATTATTTTATAAACATCAAACCTAATTTCTCACCAAATATTAAGAAACAAGAGGAGGAAATGATATAATTATTGTTATACAATTCTCATTATTTGTAAAACAGTTTAACGGGAATATAAATAGGTATAGAATAACTATGATTCAGTATACTCCAGGCTATGATATAGTATAGGGAAAGCATTAGCAAAGCGATAGATGAACGATAGGAAAGTGCGTTTGAAGTGTGTTTGAAGTGCGTTTCAAGTGTATTTGAAGTGGGTGGAACAGGAATGCTATGTTTTATCAGATATTTAAGCTATTTTAATAAAAATATAAACATTTTTACGTATGCTTAAAAGTTAAACTCAGGGTATTCTGATAATATTATAATATACAAAAATAGAATTTAATTGTCAAGTCAAAAACTAATAAATGTAAATCAATATTTATAGTTTTACCAAGTAATAATAAAATATTGGGTTGGATTTTTGACCATTGAATTTTCATTGTTAGTCTGTTTCGTTTTGTACAAATTTGGTGCTCACATCTCACACATAAAAAAGGTCTTGTTAATTCCAATTCGGTTACATAAGTTCTGATTATGCATTATTTTTATGAGTGGGATATTATAAACGAGGAATGATAAAGTATAATTATTTATTGAATTCGTATAAGCCCATCTGAAATACTATCAACCCCGAAAAGTATTTTCAGGTTTAAATGAATTTTATTTATTTAAAAAGAGTGATAAACACTATGAATGAAAAAGACAAAACATTATTCCCTCCATACCGAAGCGGTTATTGGATTGCATGGTGTTTCCTGATTTCAGGATTTATACTGACAGGTTTTACTGCCTATATAATAAAACTGAAAATTGATGCTGACTTAAAACATGAATTTGAAATTGAGTGCAATGAAATAAAGAAAAGTATTTCTGTTAGGCTTTCTGCTCACGCTCAATTATTACGGGGAGGTGCTTCGTATCTAATGTCTGATGAGTACGTATCCCGTGAGGAATGGAAATCTTATATAGAGAATGGAAAAATAGATAAGAATCTTCCGGGTATTCAGGGTATGGGTTTTTCATTAATTGTTCCAAAAGTGCAATTAACACGTCATATACAGGAAATCCGCAAAGAGGGATTCCCAGAGTATAAAATGTTTCCCGAAGGCAACCGCGAAATCTATACTTCAGTAATCTACCTAGAACCTTTCTCAGGAAAAAATCTCCGCGCATTCGGGTATGATATGTATTCCGAGCCGGTACGCAGAGCGGCAATGGAGCAATCGCGTGATTCAAATACTGCAATGCTCTCGGGTAAAGTGAGACTTGTACAGGAAGGCGACGAGGAAGTTCAGGCAGGTACATTAATGTATGTCCCTGTTTATAAAGAGGGAATGCCGGTAAATACAGTTGAAGAGAGGCGTTTAGCAATAATGGGATGGGTTTACAATCCTTACCGCATGAACGATTTAATGCTGGGAATTTTGGGTGGTTGGGATTTGCAGAGCGAAAACAGAATACGTTTACAAATATATGACGGTGATATTTTAACGACGGAAACATTACTTTTTGATACAAAAACCGGTGATACAGTTTCTGTTAAAGAGACACTAAATCAATTATTGCCGATAGATTTCAACGGAAAACACTGGACTTTAAATCTTTCAGGTGCAGATTTACACTCGTCATATCTTAATTTCATTTATGCATTTCTAATATGTGGAATCGTGATAAGCATATTGATATTCTTTTTAATTAAATCTATGCTTAATACACGTATCAGAGCTGTTGAAATTGCGGAAGGATTAACAGCTGATATACAAGAAAGCGAAGCAAAATTCAGGCAATTAATAGAGAATAGCCATGATATTATATTCACAATATCAGTTGATGGTGTTTTCACCTTTGTCTCCAAATCGTGGACAAATCTTCTGGGTCACACGATAAAAGAGGTGGTGGGACAACCATTCCAGAAATTTGTCCATTCTGATGATATACCCATGTGTACGGCATTTCTGCAAAAAATTATAGAAACTGGAAAACGTCAGGAGGGTATTGATTTCCGCGTAAGGCATAAAAACGGAAAATGGTTATGGCAAACATCGAATGTAATTAATATAACAAATGAAACGGGTATTGTCGTCGCTTTAGAAGGCATAGCTCACGACATCACCGAGCGTAAACTTGCTGAGGAAGAATTACACAAGAGCGAAGAGCGATACAGGTTAATTTTAAAGAATTCTTTCGAGTCCGTCTACTTATTTGACGAATATTCAAAACAAATTGTCGATGCAAACCCTGCATTTTTAAAATTATCAGGTTATGCAATAGAAGAAGCGAGAACTCTTACATTGTATGACATAGTTGCTGAAGAACACTCGAGCATAGACAGAAATATAACTAAAGTATTATCGGGTACAGGTTTTTCCATGGGCGAGAGAAGATGGAAAAGAAAAGACGGAACAATTGTGATTGTGGAAGCATCCGCGAGTAAGTTTATTCAAAACGGGAAAACTGTTATTTTTATTAGCGGTCGTGACATCTCCGAGCGCAAGCAGACGGAAAAGATAATAAGGGATAACGAAATATATTTAAAAAAGACACAGACAATTGCAAATCTTGGTACTTATACGATGGACTTAACATCGGGCAATTGGTCAAGTTCTGAAATACTTGATGATATATTCGGCATAGAAACTGATTATGATAAATCGGGCGAAGGGTGGATATCATTGATTCATCCGGAATGGCAGAAAATTATATCTGATTATTTTCATCAGGTAATAAGCGACAAAAAAGCAAAATTTGATAAAGAATATAAAATAATCCGCAATAAAGACAAGACAGAGCACTGGGTTCACGACGTTGGGGAACTAAGATTAAATGAAAACGGTGAGCCGGTAGAAATGATTGGAATAATACAAGACATCACAGAGCGCAAGCAGGCGGAATTAGCTAAAAAGGAAAGCGACGAATTATTTAAGCATGTTTTCGAAAGCTCCAATGTTAGTAAATCAATCACATTGCCTAATGGTGAGTTAAATGTAAACAAGGCTTTTTATAACTTGCTCGGATATACCAGCGAGGAATTAAAAAGAACAAAATGGCAGGATATTACTCATCCCGATGATATTGAACTAACACAAAAAAATGTTGACAGGATTAACTCGGGCGAAACTAACGAGATGAGGTTTAATAAAAGATATTTGCATAAAGATGGGTCGGTTATATGGGTAGATGTTAGTTCATCCGCATACCGAAATGAAGAAGGGAAACTGCTTTTTCATATAGCCACTATTGTTGATATCACCGAGCGGAAGCAGGCGGAGGAGAAATTGCTATCACAGACAGCACTGCTTAAAGCACAGATGAACTCTACAATTGACGGGATTTTAGTTGTAGATAAAAATCATAAACCTGTATTAATGAACAACCGCTTTGTTGAATTGTTCAATATTCCACAGCATAATATGGATGATGAAGATGAAGCAAAGATGCTTCAGTACGTAACCGGCCTGGCAAAAAATCCCGAACAATTTCTTGAAAAGATTAAGTATCTATATAATAACCCCAGTGAAACCAGCAGGGACGAAGTGGAATTTAAGAGCGGTATGGTTCTTGATAGATATTCTTCACCAGTCCTGGACAAGGATGGAAAAAACTACGGAAGAATCTGGACATTGCGTGACATCACGGAGCGCAAGCATGCGGAAGAAATACTGAAGACGAGCGAGGAAAAGTTTAAAACGTTTTTCGATAAATCGAGCAGCGGGATTTTCCTGATGGATATGAACCAAAAATTAATTACAGTAAATGAATCCTTTGCTCAAATGCATGGATATACTGTTGAGGAAATGTATGGCATGGATTTAAGTGAAATTGATATTCCTGAAGAGAATCACCTCATTCCCGAAAGAATAGAAAGACTCCTGAAAGGAGAAACGCTTAAATTTGAAGTTAAACATTTTCATAAACTCGGGAATATTATTATTCAAGACGTAGTTACCAGTATGATTAATATTGATAATAAGGACTATATTCTTGCATTTCATTATGACATAACAATCCGCAAACAAGCGGAAGAAGTTTTGGAGAAATGGAACTCAGAATTCAGGAAACTATCTGCTAATGCACACGGGTTGATTTATCAGTTTACGAGGAGACCTGACGGGACATACTACGTACCGATAGCATCTGAAGGCATAATGGATATTTTTGGATGTACTCCTGAAGACGTGTTAGAGGATTTTTCACCGATAGCCAGGGTCATATATCCTGACGATATGGAAAGAGTGATTTCGGACATAGAGTATTCGGCAAATAATATGACATACTTTACGAGTGAATTCAGAGTTCAAATACCCGGCAAAGAAATCCAATGGGTATATTCAAACTCGTCACCCGAAAAATTACCTGATGGAAGTATAACGTGGTATGGATTTAATACTGACATTACAGAACAAAAGCAGGTGCAGCAGGAATTAATCCTGGCTAAAGAAAAGGCCGAAGAAAGTGACCGCTTAAAATCCGCCTTTCTGACTAATATGAGCCATGAGATACGAACTCCAATGAATGGCATTCTGGGTTTCTCGGAGTTGCTTAAAGAACCGCATCTGACGGGAGAAGAGCAGGAAAAGTTTATAAACATAATTGAGAAAAGCGGCAGACGTATGCTGAATACGATAAACGACATTATAAATATATCTAAAATTGAAGCAAAGCAGATGAATTTATTATTGTCAGTGACGAATATTAAAGACCATATTGAGAGCATACAAATATTCTTCAGGTCAGAGGCAGAGAAAAAAGGAATACAGATTCTCATTAAGGAAAATTTACAGGCAAAAGATTCCTTAGTAAACACAGACAGTGATAAAGTTTACGGCATACTTACTAACCTTGTGAGTAATGCAATAAAATTCACAAAAGAAGGATACGTAGAAATCGGATGCAAGATAAAGGAAAACCTGCTGGAATTTTATGTAAAAGATACGGGTGCCGGTATTGAACAGGATCAGAAAGAAATCATTTTTGAAAGGTTCAGGCAGGGAAGCGAAGGTCTGTCCCGCGGATATGAAGGGTCGGGTTTAGGATTATCAATTTCAAAAGCATTCGTAGAGATTCTTGGCGGGAAAATATGGGTGGAAAGCGAGGCGGGAAAAGGTTCGACATTTTATTTTACAATTCCTTATTCAGTTGAAAATAGTTCGTCGTTTAGCCACGGCGGACTTTCTCCAAGGCGAATCTGCGACACAGAACGCGCAGTTAATAGTGTAAAATTAGAACCGGAAATAAAAAAACTGAAAATACTGATTGCCGAAGACGATGAAACCTCGAGAATGTATATTTCTTTGATAGTAAAAATGTACAGCAAGGAAATTTTAACAGCTCAAAACGGTATTGAAGCAGTTGATATCTGCCGGAACAATCCCGATATTGATTTGATAATGATGGATATAAAAATGCCTGCAATGGACGGAGATGAAGCGACAAAGCAAATACGGCTGTTTAATAAATCAGTTGTAATTATTGCTCAAACTGCATTTGCACTAAAAGGCGACAGAGAAAGGTTAATAAAATCAGGATGCAATGATTATATGACAAAACCTGTAAATCGTAATTTATTGGGTGAATTAATAATTAAATATTTTAAGTAGCAGGCAGTTACGAGTGAAAACGTGCACAAAATGTCAAAGAAAGGAATGGAACACGCCGCGGCGGAATGACGCTGAAAGAACGGATTTTAAAGAGCGATTAGCAAGCTAATTCGCAGATAGAGATTTTTTTATGGTTAAAGATAAGATTAAAGAAAGAGATTTTTTAGGGTTAAAGATAAAAATTCTGGTTTACCAATATAAGGATTAGGGAGTAGGCATTAGGGAGATTCTTTTAGTTATTATTAATAATGAGGTTTACGATTTCGGGATGATTACCGATTCGTATAGGTGGTCCCCAGGTGCCGAGACCTGTGGAAACGAAAACCCATGTGCCTGATTTATTAATCAATCCACGGCTGACTTCATAAATCATTTTGGTAATTAGGTTATTCGGGAAGAACTGACCGTGATGAGTGTGGCCTGAAATTGAAAGGTCAATTCCTTTCCCAACCAGTTCATCCAGTTTTGTGGGTTGATGGTTTAATACTATAACAGGATATTTATTATCAACTTCCTTCATAAGTTCATCGAGTGGTTTTCGCTGCTTACCCGAAAATCTGTCAATCTCCCTGTCGTCCCTTCCGATTAAATAAAACTGATTGTTAACGAGTACTGATGTATCCCGCAGAACAGTAATATTGTGTTCCTGAAGATATTTAACTGCAGGTCCGACTCCGCCTATGAATTCGTGGTTACCTGTAATTGCGAATACACCGTATTTTGCTTTTAGGTTTAGAAGATGTTCGCCAAGATTACGTTCAATTACAGGTTTTATGTCTTCGTCTATTACATCGCCTGCGAGCAGGATTACGTCGGGGTTCAGCGCATTAATCCTTTCAACTACTTCATCGAACCATTTCCCGCAGGATAGTGGGCCGAGATGTATATCGGAAACCACAACTGCATTAATGGTTGTGGATTTCGAGTTTTCCTTGTTAAAGGTCAAATCAATTTTATTCAGTACTGGATTTTTTGCATTAATATAACCGTAAATGAGAAGTGATGAGACTAAAACTATTGATGCGAAGAAAAACACCATTTTAGACTTTTCATAGTTGAATGTGATATAAGACGGATAGATGTTGACAAAATGATGAATCCCCCTGAGGATATCGAGACCGATACAGATTAAAAAGAAGTATAATAATGCAGCCAGCCAGAACGAACCTGTAAGCAGGAAAAAGTCGCTGATGCCGTTATGCTGGTAAGACTGCAAAACTCTTGCTGCGATATAAGAAATTGAGAAAAACAGAAATACGGGAATATAAACTGTTTTCAGCCAGCCATAATTACTTAAAGACTGTAAACCGTGATAGAATACATAAAAATTGCCGAATCCGTAGATAGTTAATACAATCGAAATGAATATTATAAAACTTGATGATTTCATATTTATGAAAATATATTTTATGAGGAACTGTAAAAAGGCAATTAGTTAAACGTTTTCCGTTGTCAGTTGTTTATAGGCATTTACGGAACGAATAAATTTTATTGTTGTGGTATAAGGAAATAAATTGATAAAAAATATAGAAATGCTTATATTTATAAGATACCATAGAATGCGGAAGTGGTGGAACTGGTAGACACACCATCTTGAGGGGGTGGCGCCGCGTAGGCGTGGGGGTTCAAGTCCCCCTTTCCGCACTGATTTTAGATTAAAGAACGTTTTGTTTTTACGGAAAAGAGGACAGAATCCTCTTTTCCGTTTTTATAATAAGGAATCAGATTATTCTGACTAAAACCGGTTTAAACTCAATAAAGTGATTTATAAGTTTAAATCACTTGATTTTTTGTCTAAATAATCATAATTTTATTACTTTAAATATTTTTAAATACTTATAAATACTTATAAATGGATAACGTTAAGAGAAATTACGAGATTTACATTATCGTTGACGGTAACTTTGAAGATACGACTGTAGAAGAAATTATCTCCAAATACGAGAAACTTATGGTCAAGAACGGTACAGAGATTATTAATGTAGACAGAATGGGCAGAAGAAGACTTGCATACCCTATAAAGAAAAAAGTAAACGGTTATTACATTTGCTTTGAGGTATTAGCCCCTGCAGATGTTGTCGGTAAACTTGAGAAGACATTCAGGATTGACGAAAATATATTAAGAAATCTTGCAATAGTAATGAGCAAGAAAGACCTGAAAGACAAACATGAGTACTTTGTAAAGAAAGCCGCAACTCTTGCCGCATTCGAAGCAGCTAAGGCAGCTGAAGAAAAAGCAAAAGAGCTGGAAGCTGTTAAACCCGCCGAAACTGAAGGCGTAAAGGCTGAGTAGGAATAAGAATAGGTTATTTACTAATAAAAACAATATATCTGGAGGTACATTATGGCTGAATTTAAGATGCCCGAATTAAACAGTGTTATCATTGCAGGAAACCTGACAAAGGACCCGATTTTCAGACAGACAACAAACGGAACACCGGTGGTCAATTTCTCGATTGCAAGTAACAGAAGATTTAGAGACAAGAACGAAGACTGGAAAGAAGATGTATGCTACGTTGGGATAGTTGCCTGGAACAGACTCGCAGAAAGTTGCAGAGACAAACTTAAAAAAGGAAATGCTGTTCTCGTAGATGGTGAATTACAGAGCAGAACCTTTAAGACAGAAGATGGTTCAAACAGAACAATCGTAGAGATTAAAGCAAGAAGAATTCAGTTCCTGAATAAAAGAGCAGGTGAGACACACGATAAAGACGAACCTTCAACCTTTACAGATGAAAGTTTTGATTCATTACTTTCACCAGAAGATTCAGATTTAATTAAATAACAATTATAAAAGTTTTAAAAATATATTAACTCGGGTGGTAGAACCATTCGTTTATTGTAAAATATTATGAAAGTATTATTAAAAAAGGATTTCGATTTAATCGGATCAGCCGGAGACATTAAAGAAGTAAAAGACGGCTATGCAAGAAATTATTTAATCCCTCAGGGAATTGCCACTTTTGCTTCACCTTCGAGCATTAAGTCGTTCGAAGAAGTAAGAAGACAGCAGGGCAGAAAAATCCTGAGAGAAACCAATGACGCAAAGATTATTGCTTCAAGGATAGAAACTGACCTCGTTATCATAAAGGTAAAGACTGCCGACGAAGGCAAGATTTATGGTTCTGTAACACCTACCATGATTCACGAAGTGTTAGTACAAAAGGGATATAATATTGACAAGAAGAAAATCAGCATTCCTGAGCACATTAAGTCGCTTGGTGAATTTGTTGTTGACGTTAAATTATATACCGATGTAGTTGCTAAACTGAAAGTGAATGTTGAAGATGAAGAAGCAACTTTAGAAGAGCCAAAGACCGAAGAGACTGAGGCATCTGAAGAAGGAAAATCAGAATAAAAGAATTTTAGTCAAATAAAGACGAAGTCCATTCCTCAAAAGGGAATGGATTTTTCTTTATAACTTGAATAAACTATTCAATAATAGTATTTTTAACTTTCCCAAAGTAAATAATTAAAAGGATATAAACTTTTGATGGACGAAAAAACACCAGTAGAACCTGAACATTCTGTACCTGAAGTTGTTACAGTAGAAGACGTAACAATAAGGTTTGCAGGAGATTCGGGCGACGGTATGCAGTTAACCGGAGCACAGTTTTCCGATACTATTGCATCTTACGGTAATGACTTAGGCACATTACCTGATTATCCCGCAGAAATCCGTGCACCAGCAGGAAGCCTGTATGGAGTAAGCGGTTACACAATTCATTTTTCAAGTCATGAAATTTATACCACAGGAGATCAGGTTGATGTACTCGTCGCTATGAATCCTGCAGCACTCAAGGTGAATCTGAAAGACATAAAGAAGAATGGCATTATTATAGTTAATTCAGATTCGTTTGAAAGAAAGAATCTTGAACTGGCAGGGTATGCTGAAAATCCTTTGAAGGATGGTTCACTATCAGGTTACAGCGTGCATTCAATCCCTATCACAAAATCAACACTCGAAACTTTAAAGGAATTAAACCTGCCTTTAAAGACGGCTCAAAAGTGTAAAAACTTTTTTGCACTCGGAGTTATTTACTGGTTATACAATAAATCACCCGAAATTACATTAAAATGGATCAGCGAAAAGTTCAAGAAGAGTCCTGAACTCGTTGACGCAAATATCAGAGTTTTAAAAGCCGGATTGTTTTTCGGCGAAACAGCAGAGATATTCGATACAAGGTATGAAGTGAAACCTGCCGAACTGCCAAAGGGAACTTACAGAAACCTTAACGGTAATGAAGCAGTAGCACTTGGTCTTGTTGCAGCAGCAAAAAAAGCAGGCGTGAACCTTTTCCTCGGTAGTTATCCTATAACACCGGCCACTGAAATATTACAATTCCTTTCGGGTATGCGTAATCACGGTGTAAAGACATTTCAGGCAGAAGATGAAATAGCAGGTATTGCATCGGCAATAGGTGCTTCATTTTCAGGAAGTCTTGGTATAACGACTACAAGCGGACCGGGTATGGCTTTAAAGACTGAAGCAATCGGTCTTGCAGTTATGGCTGAACTTCCACTGGTCGTTGTAAACGTTCAAAGAGGCGGACCTTCAACAGGTTTACCCACAAAGACGGAACAGGCTGACCTTTTACAGGCAGTATTCGGCAGGAACGGCGAGTGTCCTGTTGCAGTCGTTGCAGCATCGACACCATCAGATTGTTTTACCATGTCAGTTGAAGCAGCAAGACTTGCGATGAAATACATGACACCTGTTATTCTTTTAACAGACGGTTATATCGGTAACGGTTCAGAACCATGGAAAGTAATAACGATTGAAGAACTTCCTGAAATGACGGCGAAGTTGAATACTAATCCTGAAGGTTTCCATCCTTATAACAGAGATGAAAATCTTGTGAGACCTTGGGTAAAACCAGGTACTCCGGGTATGGAACACAGAATCGGCGGACTGGAAAAACAGCATATATACGGAAATATAAGTTACGACCCTGACAATCATGAATTTATGGTGAAGACAAGAGAACAGAAAATTCAGAATATTGCTAACGATATTCCTGAACTTGAAGTCGTTGGTGATAAGAGCGGTAAACTATTAGTTCTTGGATGGGGAAGTACATTCGGTGCTATTACTTCGGCAGTTGAGAATCAGATTGCAAAGGGCAATAAAGTTTCTGCTGCACATTTAAAGTACCTGTATCCGATGCCTAAAAACACTTTAGAAGTTCTGAAGAATTTTGATACAATACTGATTCCCGAAGTAAACACAGGACAGTTGGCAAAATTGATAAGAATGAATTATCTGGTTGGTGCTGTTCAGTTTAATAAAGTTAAAGGAACTCCGTTTAAGGCTTTTGAAATAGAAGAAAAAATTGAAGAAGTTTTAAAAGGACTTGGAGGTAAAAAATGAGCGAAAAAGCAGAAGTAAAATATACGGCAAAAGATTATTCTTCGGGTATTGATGTACGCTGGTGCCCTGGTTGCGGAGACTTTTCTATCCTCGCACAGGTGCAGAGATCTTTCCCGCAGTTGGTTGGTGTTGAGAAAGAAAAAATAGTTTTCATATCAGGTATCGGATGTTCAAGCCGTTTTCCTTACTACATGAATACATACGGCTTTCATACGATTCACGGAAGAGCAGCGGCGATTGCTTCGGGTGTGAAGACTGCAAACCCTGACCTTTCAGTATGGATGGCGACAGGTGACGGTGACTGCCTTTCGATAGGCGGTAATCACTTTGTACATTTACTCAGAAGAAATATTGATATTAATGTATTACTGTTTAACAACAGAATTTATGGTCTTACAAAAGGTCAGAACTCGCCTACATCTGAACACGGCAAAGTTACAAAATCAACACCGCTTGGAAATATTGAGTATCCTGTAAACCCGATTGCTATGGCAATAGGTGTTGAAGGCACTTTCATCGCGAGGGCGATGGATGTAGATACGAAGCATTTGCAGGCATTAATTCAAAGAGCACATCAGCACAAGGGAACATCATTTATAGAAATATTACAGAACTGTGTAATATTCAATGATGGTGCTTTTGATAATTATACTTTAAAAGCACACAGAGAAGACAGAGTTGTTTATCTTGAACACGGCCAGCCGATGGTATTCGGAAAAGAAAAGGATAAAGCAATCAAGTTAGACGGCTTTACACCTGTCCTGATTGACCTTAAAGATGGCAAGCACAGTGTTAACGATGCATTGGTCTATAATGAAAAATCAAAAGAACTTGCATACATTATCAGCCAGTTCAGTGATAATTCTGCAATGCCTTTACCCGTTGGTGTATTTGTTGATTTAGATTACTCTACGTTTGAGGACGATATGACAAATCAAATTGCAGAGGCCAAGAAAAAATACGGTGAAGGTGATATTAATTCATTGTTAAGAGGTAAATCATCCTGGGAAATTAATTAAGGTTCAGATTTAACCAAAATATAAATGGGGCTGCCGGAAACGACAGTCCCATTTTTTATTTATGATAATTTTAATAATCGAGACCTATAGAGAACATATAAATCGGATCTGAGAAACTATGCAGATTATACCTCCATGCAATATCCATCCTGACAGGGAATCCGAGGAATATTATTCTTGAACCAAAACCCGGAGCAATAAGAAGGTCTTTTGTCATTGTACTTCCTGATTCAGTTCTCTTTGTTAACTGTAAATATTTTGTGTCGTTCCAGGCAGAACCTGCATCGAGGAAAAAACAGCCCATTATGTTCTGGAATCCGAGAGGCAGTGCCCCGAGTATCAGATACTTGAATATCGGGAAACGCAGTTCCATGTTTACGAGAGCAAACTTGGAGCCACCTTTTGCATTAAAATTGAATCCCCTTAAGGGAGTGATTGTTGATGCGAAGGCATAATTATCAATACTCTCACCAAACGGGATTGTATTGTTTTCAAACTGCCAGTTAATCCAGTTGTCAATACCACCAAGGTAAAACTTCTGCGGGGTTTTTCCGAAACTTGCTCCGCCGTTAAATCTCATTGCGAAAGAATAATTATCTCCAAGTTTAAAATATTTCCTGAAGTCACCTATTAAGGTAAAAAACTCAGAACTCTCATCGCCAAGATTCGGGCTTAAAAGTGTTGTGATGTAATACCTCGTTCCTTTTTCAGGATAAATGTACCCGTAGAGTGCATTGTCAAAAGCCAGAGTAACAGACGGAACGGTATAGTATTTTCTTGTTGTGGGTTCGCTTTCGTTATCAAGGTTTTCCCTTGTGATGCTCATAAAAGATACACCTGCATCCAGTCTTCTGAATCTGTTTATAGGATAAGAAATGTTTACGTTAGCGCCTATTGTGCTGTACCTGTATAATTCACCGCCGAAGCCAAATCCCTTGTCGTACACAACGAATCTTGCAGTATGATAAAGTTCAAAACCATAATCGATTCTCTTCGGTAAATACTGGTATCCAACGGCATAGTCACTGTTCTTCAGGTCAATCACCATAGAAGTAAGGAATGTTATCCTGTGATTGCCGAGCATATCACTGAGAGAAATTGTTGCTACACCCTGCACGCCATAATAACTTGAATACATAGCATTACCGTATACAAGATCAGGCGTGAATTTGATTTTATAATCTTTTATCCTGAAAGAGCCGTCATCATTCGTCTGGTTATCAACTTTGAAATTGTTGTTTGACGAATACAGAGAATCATAATTATCAAAGAATTTCTGCCCCGGGTCTTTTTTATTGTTTAATTTTAATTTAATGTTGCTGCCGTAAATACTCGTGGAATCTTTCTTAACCTTGTTTGCAGAAGAATCAGGCTCTGTTTTAACAAACTTCTTTGTAGAGTCTGTGTTGAGCGAATCAGTTAACGTGAATGATGAATCATGTTGCAGGCTGTCAGCTTTTCTGTCCACAAAAATACTTTTTCTTACATCATATTTCTTCTTAACGAATTCAGTTGGCGGTAAAGTATCGAATTCAATTTTCTTGTCGAATGGATTATCCATAGAGTATATATCATAACCACCTTCGTTAAGCGATACGAACAGTAATTTCTTTGCATCTTTTGATAAAGATAGCTGGTCGATAGGGCTAATTGAGTTAGTTATTGGTTTCTCGGAATATTGACCCGTAGAATCCCACTGTCCGTAATATATGTTGGAAATGCCGTTCCTGTCCGAAACGTAGAGGACTTTTTTACCGTCATCAGTAAAGTTAACGTATCCGTTTTTAGTCTCTTTGGAATTTGTTATTCTTTCAATATTCCCGTCATCAACATTTATCCTGTACACATCTTTTCTGTTTACATCATAATCATACATTTTAAAATCAGGCGGGATGCTTTCTTTAGTCAGGTATTTATCCCTGTCTGATGAGAAATAAATCTGTTTACCGTCCGGTGACCAGGTAGGAGTCTGGTCCGAGAAAATATCATTGGTAAGATTTTTAAGCTTATTCTTTGAAATATCGTAAATATATATATCAGATTGTTTTGTGTCGGTACCAACGAAAGCAATCATATTCTTAAACGGAGACCATTTAACCTGAGAAATTGAATTTAATTCTATAGGTAGCCTGTTTTCGTCACCGTTATCAGCGTTTATAATAAAAATAGCATCTTTGTCACCGGCTTTTACGCTGATTGCAAGTTCTTTACCGTCGGGTGACCAGGTCAGTCCGGGTGTAAGAACCTGAAGTTCCTCAAAACTATTTGTATTATTGCCTTCTATGACTTTGTCAATAATCTTTCCTGTCTGAACATCAGCCAGGAAAACGGAGAAGAAATCATTCCTGTTTGAAATGAATGCAAACCTGTCGCCTTTTGGAGAGATAGTAGGGGCAACATTGTAGAAACCTCCGTCTTTAGTATGGTCAGTTAGCATCTTAGCAATATCCTTAACATCTTCACGTTTAGCTATTTCAGGCCAGTGTGTTTTCTTTAATTCTTTTAACCATTTTTCTGATAACTGTTCAGTATTAAGTTTGAACGTTTCTTTCAATGCAAAATCCACATCATTCAGAGACTTTATGTTGTTCATAAGTTCACCCATCTTATAGTCGCCGTAAGTGTCTGCGATGAATGCAAGAAAACTCTGTCCTCCACGGTATGCAAGGTATCCGTTGTTATATTCTATAGGGGGAAGGTTATTGTTAAGTACAGCATCCCTTATGTACATATCAGTGGCTTTGTCAAGACCGTTGAGACTCTGGTATTCCGCCATCCCCTCGCTGAACCAGATAGGAACATTCAAAGTAATATTTTTGGATATAATATTCTGAATAGAACCTCCGTAGAACATATCATTCATAAATGCGTGAAGTAACTCGTGATGAATAACGTGTCTGTACTGCTCGTAATTTCCCTCGAAAGGAATAAGTACCCTGTTTTTAAAGAGTTCTGTTACTCCGCCTACGCCTTCAGGCATAAATTCATCGAGTACATTATTCTGCTGGAACTCATTGTGTGAATTAAAAACAACTATTGGAATCCTGCTGGAAATATTATAGTCAAGGTTCTTTGAAAGTGAAGTTAAAGAACTTTCAGCAACAACTGCAGTATATTGTGCAAGTTCATAACCTCCCTGCGAAAAATATACATCGAAGTGTTTCGATTGTATGAACTTCCAGTCGAATACTTTATACTGCACTTTGTTCTTGCCAAACTGAGAATATGCATTCTGGAATGCCGAAAATATAACTGCTACGGCAATTACCGATATTAATAACTTTTTAAATTTAATTTCCCTCATAATATTTTACGTCTTTTAAAAACTGTGTATAATTATACCATATTCATGTCCTGTTTTTACGTTCTTTTATCACTGCTTATAATATTAATATAGTTTAATTTAACCATTTTAGAAAACTAATTGTATTCAAAATTTAAAACTAATATAAAATTATATAAATTTCATTATAATGATTGAATTCAGAGAAAGCGTATTGAAGAACGGAATTAGGCTGGTGATGAGCAGGAAGTCTGAAATACCAAACGTGATTGTAAATTCGGGTTTTCATGTAGGTTCTAAAGATGAAGATCCTTCGAAAACAGGTTTATCACACTTACTTGAACACCTTATGTTTTCAGGTTCGGCAAACATTCCTGACGGTAAATTTGACGAAATACTGCATGCGAACGGCGGTGAGAGTAATGCTTTTACGACACAGGATTATACAAGTTATTATCTGTCTATACCTTCATCAAAGATTGAACTTGGAATGTGGCTCGATTCTGACAGGCTTTCGGAATTTCCCGTAAGTGAAGAGAGCCTTGAAATACAGAGAAAAGTTGTCATGGAAGAAAAATTACAGGTACACGATAATACTCCTTATGGTTCTCTGGAATATGAAAGTGCTATAAGATTGTTCAGTAAGAGCGGTTACAGGTGGCAGATAATAGGTGACGAAAAACACATCGCAGGTTTTACTCTGGAAGATGTAAAGAAATATTATGAAAAATATTACAGTCCACGGAATATGGTCTTAACTATAGCTGGTGATATTGATTATGACGATACGCTGAAATTAGCTGAAAAATACTATGGCGATATACAAAACAACGGCGGGGATATAGTAAGAGAGTATAACGAAGAAGATTTAAAGGAAAATACTGAAGAAGATATTGAAGATAATATATCATTGCCTGCAAGGTTTGAGTTTTACAGGATTCCGCGCATAGGTTCCAAGGAGTTTTATACATCAAGACTTATCAGTGTTGGTCTCTCTTCAGGTGAAAGTTCAAAAGTTTACCAGGAACTGATAAGAAACTCAAATATTTCCACTGAATCATTTTTAATGTCTCAGGGTATGGAATTTGAAAGTATTTTCAGCTTTAACTGTTTTGTGAATGAAGGTAAAACTATAAAGGAAGCATCGGCTGTAATGGATAGTATTCTTTCGGAACTTGCTGAGAAAGGTTTATCGGATTCTGATATTCAAAAATCGATTAACAAGGTTATTACTTCGTATTACTCGAAAATACAGCAGTCGCTGAGGCTTGCGAGCAGTCTTTCTTTCTATAAACTGTTTTTTGATGACTGTAATATGATAAATAAGGAAGAAGAGATATTCAAACAGATAACAAATGAAGAAGTAAAGAATTTTGCGCGCCAATATTTGTTTGATAACAAGAAGGTAGTGCTGAATTACGTACCTAAAAGAAAGGTAAAGAAATGATTGACAGAAAAATAATGCCGGTAGGCAAAGCACCAAGAGATATTAAGTTTCCTGAGTTCCATAAGCATACATTGTCCAACGGGATTAAAGTATTCTTCGTTAACGATAAAAGTTATCCTGTTACTACTATAAGATATCTGTTCAAGGCAGGCTCTTACAACGATTTCTTCTCCGGAAAGGAAAAGTTTGGAGTGGCAACACTTACGGCCGAAATGATTAATAAAGGTACGAAGAATAAAAAGGCGCTTAACATCGCAGAACAGATTGATTATACAGGAGCAATGCTTTCCTCAGGTGCGGGTTACGATGCCTCATACCTGATGATGACATGTCTGAACTACAATTTTGATGCTATGCTTGATTTAACCACAGAGATGATTTTTGAGCACACATTCCCGGAAGATGAACTGGAAAGCAAGAAAGAACAGTTGATAAATTTACTTATTTCGCTTCAGGATGACGGTTCGTTTTTAGCCGAAAGAGTTTTTAAAACTGAAATGTACAGAAATACTCCGTATCAGTATGACCCTGACGGATACATCGAATCTATAAAGAATATCAACACAGGCGATTTGTTCGATTTCGTCAGAAACTATTATACCTCAAAGAATCTGATAATGGCTGTGGTTGGCGATTTTGAAGAGGACAAAATACTGAAGAAGATTGAGGAAAAATATTCAGTACTCAAAAGCGAAACAAAATCCGATGATTATGAGTTTATTAATGAGGATAAGGAAGAGGTAAAAGTTTATTTAATTGAAAAAGATGATGCTTCTCAGACAAGCCTGCATGTAGGTCACAAAGGAATCAAGCGTAACAATAAAGACTTTATTAACGTATCTTTTCTAAACAACCTGCTGGGAGGTTCATTTACTTCAAGGATAAATAAAAACCTGAGAGAGAAGAATGGTCTGACTTACGGGGCAAGAACTTCTTTTAACTGTAAGATGTATTCAGGGGATTTTTCCATTGAAACGGAATTAAACGCTGATAAGACAATGTTTGCAGTAGAAGAAATCATAAAAGAGTTAAATGATATTAAGGATAATTTTGTTAGTGATATAGAGCTTGAAGAGACAAAGAATTACATAACAGGAAATTATCCTCTGCAGCTTGAAACATCAAACGGTGTATCCGGGAAACTGCTTAATATGGAATTGTACGGATTAAACGAAGAGTATTACAATACATTTTTAAGGAATATAAATTCTATCAGCAAAGAAGATGTTTCCGCCGCCGCTAAAAAGTACTTACTCCCTGACGGTTTGAAAATTGTCGCCGCGGGTGACGTGAGTAAATTAAAAGAACAATTGAGTAAATTCGGTAAAATAGAAATCATAGAAAAAGTAAAATGAAAGATATCATCAAAAGTACAAGCGATGTAGAAAAGATTGAAGAATTAAGCTCTAAGTATAAGATACTAAATTCTGAGGTTGAGAAAATCATTGTCGGGCAAAAAAGTGTACTCAAAGACATTATCATAACAATATTGTCAAGAGGTCATTGTCTGCTTATAGGCGTTCCGGGTCTGGCCAAGACATTAATCGTTAAAACTTTTTCCGAAGCACTGGATTTAAGGTTTAGCAGAATACAGTTCACGCCTGACTTAATGCCGTCTGATATTGTAGGTACAGAGATATTTGATGATGACGGTACGGGTGGGAAGAAGTTTAAATTCATAAAAGGACCTGTCTTTGCGAATATGATTCTGGCTGACGAAATTAACAGAACACCGCCGAAAACACAATCCGCTTTACTCGAGGCAATGCAGGAGCATAAAGTTACTGCAGGCGGAGTTTCTTATTCACTCGATGAGCCTTTCTTCGTTCTTGCAACACAGAACCCTATAGAGCAGGAAGGTACGTATCCTTTGCCTGAAGCACAGCTCGACAGGTTTATGTTTAATATCTGGCTTGGGTATCCGAGTGAGGCAGATGAGATTGAAATTGTAAAAAGAACTACAGGATATACTACTAACGAGATTAAACCTGTTTTTAACAAAGACGAGATAATAGAATTCCAGAATTTAGTGAGGAAGGTTCCTGTGTCCGATGAGGTCATGAAGTTCGCAGTAGAAATAGTTAATAAGACAAGACCGGAATCTGTATCGTCACCTAAATTCGTCAAGGATTACGTAAGATGGGGGGCAGGTCCAAGGGCTTCGCAGTATTTAATTCTTGCCTCTAAAGCATTAGCAGCTATCGAAGGTAGGTATACTCCGTCAAAAGAAGATATTATTACTGTTTCTGAATCAGTATTGCGTCACAGGTTAATACTTAACTTTAACGCAGAAGCAGACAGTGTAAACGTAAATGAGCTGGTTAAAAGACTTTTTGAGAAGTAAAGTGTTGTACAGGAATTTGTGAAATCAAATATTCTTGTTTAGGTAGAATTATATTATTATTTTAATAACAAATAATCAAACAATAAATTATTATGTGTGGAATAGTAGGGTATATAGGCAAAAGGAATTCATTGCCGATAATCATTGAGGGACTCAGAAGATTAGAATACAGGGGGTATGATTCCGCCGGGGTTTCGATAGTTAACAGTGAAGCAAAAGTACTGAACTATAAGAAAGCCGGCAGAGTCGGTGAAATGAACGATAATATTGATAAGGATATTTATCAGGGCTCAATTGGGATCGGTCACACACGCTGGGCTACTCACGGAGTTCCTAATGACGTAAATGCTCATCCGCATTTTGATATGGATGATAATATAGTAATCGTTCATAATGGTATTATTGAAAATTATAAACACATAAAAACAAAGTTAATTGCCGAAGGATTCAAGTTCAGTTCTGATACCGATACCGAAGTTCTTGCAAACCTCATTAATTATTACTTCAGACAGACGAATGATTTTGAAAAATCGGTAAGGCTTGCGCTTAATGAAGTAGAAGGTACATACGGTCTTGCCTGTTTATGTGCTAAAGAACCGGATAAGATTATAGTTGCAAGAAATGGAAGTCCGTTGTTACTTGGGGTAGGATTAGAAGAGACGATTGTTTCTTCCGATGCATCTGCCGTTATCAATCATACCAAGAATGTTGTCTATCTTGAGGATGGTGATATGGCAATTCTTACTAAGAAGGGCTTTAAGATGAAAACCATTCATGATGTCAAGATATACAGAGAAGCACACAAAGTGGATTTCCTGCTTGAAGAAATTGAAAAATCAGGGTTCGACCATTTTATGTTAAAGGAAATATGCGAACAGCCTGAAACAATACAGAATACATACAGGGGGAGAATTAATTTTGATACAGGAATCGCAAAATTAGGAGGTCTTGATTCAGTTTTTGAAAAGATGTTAAAAGCAAAGAGGTTTATTATTACTGCCTGCGGGACCGCATGGCATGCTGCTCTGGTAGGGGAGTATATGCTTGAACAGTTTTGCAGGATTCCTGTTGAAGTCGAGTATGCGTCTGAATTCAGGTACAGAAGGCCGATAATAGATGAAGATGATGTTGTCATATTAATAAGTCAGAGCGGTGAAACTGCAGACACACTTGCTGCATTGAGAGAAGCAAAGAAATTCGGTGCAACTACAATCGGAATTATTAACGTTATTGGAAGTACTATAGCAAGGGAAGTTGATGCAGGAACGTATGTTCATGCAGGACCTGAGATAGGTGTAGCTTCCACGAAAGCCTTTACGAGCCAGGTAATGTCGCTTGCATTAATCACTCTTATGATAGCGGCCGAAAAGAATACTATCTCAAAAGAATCATTAATCGAGATAGCGACAGAACTTAAGAATATTCCAGGTAAGATTAAAAAAATGATTGATTCGAAAGATGATTATAAGAAAGTTGCCGAAGCTTTTAAGGATGCAAATAATGCATTGTACCTTGGAAGGGGATTTAATTTTCCTGTTGCTCTGGAAGGTGCGCTGAAATTAAAAGAAATATCGTACATCCACGCAGAAGGCTATCCTGCCGCTGAGATGAAACACGGGCCGATTGCACTTATCGATGAGAATATGCCGGTTGTATTCATTGCTCCGCAGGACAGGACTTATGATAAAATTATATCTAACATCGAGGAGGTGAAGGCAAGAAAAGGTAAGATAATAGCACTTGCAAGCGATGATGATGAGAATATCAATTCGTATGCAGATTATGTATTAAGAGTGCCTAAGACACTTGCATTGTTTGCTCCGATATTAAACGTGATACCTTTACAGTTCCTGTCTTATTATGTAGCTGCTGCCAGAGGATGCGATGTAGACCAGCCAAGGAATTTAGCAAAGAGTGTTACTGTAGAATAATAAGTTCAGATAAATGACTATAAATAAAAACGGGGTTTATAAACCCCGTTTTTTTATTGCCTGAAATATTTGATTAAACTTATTTGATAAATAACATCTTTTTGATATCTGAGAAACTGCCTGCTGTTATTTTATAGAAATATACTCCGCTTGAAAAGTTTTCAGCATTCCAGTTGTAAGAATGCTGTCCTTCATTTAATCTTGAATTCACGAGTGTCTTTACTTCCTTGCCCGTTGCGTCATAAATCTTTAAAGTAACAAAAGAGTTTTCTTTTAAATCGAAGTCAATATTTGTGACAGGGTTAAACGGGTTCGGATAATTCTGGTAAAGATTAAAATTCGTAACTTCGGTGACTTCATTTGATGTTGAAGTGACTCTTGGTCTGAGTTTAACGTTCAATTCAATTGCTGCATCATTAACAGCTGTAATTCCCGTTACAGTCTTTGGGAAATAATTAGGTGCGGTAAACAGCAATGAGTAAGTACCTGCATTTATCATACGATGGTAATCACCGCAGATTGAGTCGGAATAAATCCAGTTTGTATCAGCAACACCAACTACATACACTTTTGCTTTTAAAGGTGCATTTGTCAATGAATCTCTTACTGTTCCTTTAATACCGTTTAATGATTCCTTCATATACATAAGGAAGGATTTAAAATTATAAGTCCAGTGAGCAGGTAATTGGGCCTGCGGCAAAAGTTTCGTGCCTGAAATTTCTAATGTAACTTCACGACCTCCTGTAAAATATGTCATATAATCCTGTCTTCCACCAGCAACAACATACCAGGCGTACCCATTAGTAATACCGGGAATATTCGGGTCAGTACTAAGCATATCGTCCAGGTAAGTTGATGGAGAATATTTATGTACTGTATCAACATACCTTTTTCCGAGATTTTGAAACCAAGCGTCATCAGGATGATGTGCGGCTTTTGAATCCCAGGGATAGTTAAAAACTTCGGCACCGCCGTGGAAATTCATTGACAGCGTGAAATTAAACTGATTAAATAAATTCATGAATGCTATTGTTTCAACAGCCCATGTACCTGTTGGGTTTGGACCTGCAACAGGGTCGGGAAAGTTTCTGTTTATGTCTTTGGAGTTTGCATTGTATCTCCAGGCACCTGAAACCGAAGCGTCTCCGCCGTGATATGTACCGTCGGGGTTTGCCAGAGGGTTAATCCATATTTCGCAGTTTTTTACAAGGTTTGTTATTGTAGCATTGTTTCCGTTGCCGCTTAAAAGCGTGTCGATTAATCTGAGCATTAAAACATAACCAGTTGTTTCGTCTCCGTGCATTGAAGAAGAATACATGAAACGCGGTTTTGGTTTTCTGAATTGAACACTATCGCTGATAACTGCACACAACATTTGTCTTCCTTGTCCAGTTGTACCAAAATTAACAATCCTGCAAAGGTTAGGATAAGCCGTTGCAAAATTATTCATCATAGTGACATAAGCAGGGTATGTAGGGTAAACATCCCATGCTGCTATTTGTTTTAAGTCATCTGTGGTGATAATATTCTCTCCATCACCCGGATGTTTAAGTAATTCAAAGTCTATATTTTGTTTTGAAAAATAACTCATCTCTTCAGGAGACGCATAAGCATAAACTTCAAAGTAGAAAACTTTATTAAATACGTTATCAACAGATATGTGTCTTCCGATATCATTTACTCTGTCTTTGGAATTTACAACAAACCTGAAATACAATTCACCTTTTCTTTTAAAAGCATTTTCAACTTTTTCTTTCTGAGAGTCATAACTCTGATAAGTCTGGGAAATAGAAAAACCCGTTAACATAAATGTTAAAACGAGTGTAATAAGAAGAACCCTTTTCATATAGAATGATTTGTTTACATTTATAAATATATACAAAATTAACAAATATAATGCCTTAATAAAATGTTTAATTTAGTATTGTGGCATTATTCGTGTATATGTGAATAAGCATTTTTCTCCTCAGTCATTCATTTTTAATTTGAAAGTTTCTTCCAGTTTGTCTATATTTATAATTCTTTAGAAAAAATATTAAATCAAATTTTAACTATGCCTGATAACGGCGCTAATATTGGTAAAATAGTTCAAGTAATTGGTCCGGTAATCGACGTTGATTTCAGCGGCAGTAAACTGCCAGAAATCAATAACGCTTTAACCGTAAAAAGGACTAATCTTGAAGGTGTTGAAGAAACTCTGGTAACTGAGGTTCAGCAGCATCTTGGTGAAAACAGAGTAAGAACTGTTGCTATGGATTCTACTGATGGATTAGTAAGAGGTATGGAAGTAGTTGATTCAGGTGAGCCGATAATGATTCCGGTAGGTCCTGAAGTACTTGGAAGGCTTATTAATGTAATCGGTAATACTATAGATGGTAAAGAGCCTCTGAAGACAAGCATGAAATACCCCATTCACCGTGACCCTCCAAAAATGACAGAACTTTCCACTAAGAGAGAGATGTTTGAAACTGGTATTAAGGTTATAGATTTAATCGAACCTTATACAAGGGGTGGAAAAACAGGTTTATTCGGTGGTGCGGGAGTTGGAAAGACAGTTATCATACAGGAATTAATTCATAATATTGCAAAACATCACGGTGGTTATTCAGTGTTTGCAGGAGTTGGTGAAAGAACAAGAGAAGGAAATGACTTATACCTTGAAATGAGTGAATCAGGAGTATTGAAAAATACAGCGCTTGTTTTTGGTCAGATGAATGAACCTCCGGGCGCAAGACAAAGAATCGGTTTAACCGGTGTTACAATCGCTGAGTATTTCAGGGATGAATTAGGTAAAGACGTACTTTTATTTATAGATAATATTTTCAGGTTTACACAGGCAGGTTCTGAAGTATCTGCTCTTCTTGGCCGTATGCCGTCAGCCGTGGGTTATCAGCCTACATTAGCTACGGAAATGGGTACTTTACAGGAGAGAATTACTTCAACACTTAAAGGTTCGATTACTTCCATACAGGCAGTATACGTTCCTGCTGATGACTATACAGACCCGGCGCCTGCAACAACATTTGCTCACCTTGATGCTACAACAGAGTTATCAAGAAAGATTTCGGAACTTGGTATTTATCCTGCAGTTGATCCTTTAACATCATCTTCAAGAATACTCGATCCGTTAATCGTTGGTGATGAACATTATGACGTTGCACAGGGTGTAAAGAAAATATTGCAGAACTATCAGGATTTACAGGATATTATTAATATTCTGGGTATTGATGAACTTTCTGACGAAGATAAGGTTGTAGTAGCGAGAGCGAGAAGAATACAGAAGTTTCTGTCACAGCCGTTCTCAGTAGCAGAACAGTTTACAAATTTACCCGGAAGATACGTAAAGCTCGAAGATACGATTAAAGGATTCAAAGGAATATTAAACGGTGAATATGACGACCTTCCTGAACAGGCATTCCACCTCGTAGGAACGATTGAAGATGCGATTGAAAAAGCAAAGACTCTAAAGTCTTAAATTAATTAAGAATATTATCCTTGGATAATTTACTCAATATAGAAATAGTTAGTCCTGAAAAGAATGTGTTTCTGGGAACTGCTAAAGTACTCACAGTCCCGGGTGTTGAAGGTTTGTTTCAGGTTTTGAATATGCATGCTCCGATGATTTCGATGTTTGAAACAGGTGTGATAACGATAGAAGATGAAAAGGGAGAGAAGATTAACTTCTCAACAAGAGGCGGAGTACTGGAAGTTAAAGATAATAAAATAGTTGTTCTGGCTGATACAGCTGAAGCAAAAGACAGTATAGATGTTGAAAGAGCAGAGAGAGCGATGCAGAGGGCAGAAGAAAGATTAAAAGAAGGCGGCAAAGGATTCGATAGGGAACGCGCTAAGTTCTCAATGCAAAGAGCAAAGATAAGATTAAAAGTAGCAGGGATTTTAAAGTAATAGAGTTTAAGATTTAAAGAGTTCCAAATGGGGATGTAGCTCAGGGGTAGAGCAATTGCCTTTTAAGCAATGGGTCGGAGGTTCGAGACCTCCCATCCTCACCAGAAAAAAAGAAAAGCCGGTAATGAACTTACCGGCTTTTTTGTTATACACATGTTACTTAAATTTTATCACTTATTTTAAATTTTAGTTTAAGTAATTTCAGACAAACATAATTTATAAGTATGAATAGTGTAAGCAGTAAAGCAAAGATTGGTAAAAATGTTGAAATAAAAGAGTTCGCAGTAGTTGATGACGATGTTGAAATCGGCAATAATGTGTTTATTGGCCCTTGTGCATACTTAGGTAATGGTTCAAGAATAGCAGATAATGTTAAAATCTTTCACTGCGGAAGTATTGCTTCTCACCCTCATTCAGTTGGGTTTGCGGATGAAGTATCCACTGTTGAAATCGGTGAGGGTACGTTAATAAAAGAGTTCTCAACAATCAGCAGGGCAACAAAATACAGTTACAGAACGATTGTCGGAAAAGATTGCTACATTATGAATTATGTTCACGTTGCACACGATAACAGGATTGGTGATAATGTTGTACTTACGAACGGCGTAGGGCTTGGCGGGCACGTTTCTGTGGGCTCGCACACAACTATAGGCGGTCTGGTAGGTGTCCATCAGTTTGTTCATATCGGTGAATACGTGATGGTAGAATCGAACACAAAAGTCACAAAGGATATTCCGCCATATATACTTGCAGGAAGAACACCGCAGAGGTTTATAGGTATAAACTATATCGGACTTAAACGTAAGGGATTTTCAGGTGAGGTTATAAATCAGATTAAGGATGCTTATCGTATCGTTTATTCTAAAGAATTAAACTTTAAAGATGCCTTAAAGAAACTTACGGATGAAATGGAAATGACAAACGAAGTTAAGAACATCTATGATTTCATAGCCAGGTCTGAAAGAGGCATACTTCCTAAGTAACAGATTCATCAGTCTCATCTTCTTCGAATGCTTCTGCAGTTAAATCAGCAGGAAGACTCTTTGCTGTAGTAATACCTAAATGTTTTATCTTTTCTACCTGAGAAATTAAATTACCTCTTCCTGTTTTAATCTTCTTCATCGATGAATCCAGACTTTCTCTTGCTGCATCAAATTTCCTTTCCACTTCGAGTAAGTCACTGTACATTCCGACAAACTTGTCATAAAGCAGACTGCTTTGCTTTGCAATATCCAGAACATTCCGTGTTCTGTATTCCTGTTTCCATATGTTTGCTATTGTTCTCAGAGTTGCGAGTAATGTTGAAGGGCTGACAATTACTATGTTATTTTCAAAAGCATCATTCCAGATGTTGATATCTCCCTGTGCGGTTATTGATAACGCAGGTTCTATCGGCATAAACATAATCACGAAATCCAGACTCTGTATTCCGTACAGGTCCTGATATTTCTTCAGACTCAAACCCTTAATGTGATTCCTCACAGAACTGATGTGTGATGCCAGTGCCCGCTTCCTTTCCTCGTCATTATCAGTCGAGCAGAATACTTCATAATCTTTAAGTGATACTTTGGAATCCACAATTATATTCCTGTCATCGGGCAGTTTGATAATAACATCTGGCTGGTATCTTTTCCCGTCTTCATTCGTTATACTTTCCTGCACGACAAATTCCCTGTCTTTCACCAGACCAGTCTTTTCAAGAATACTTTCAAGAATAAACTCTCCCCAGTTTCCCTGAGTCTTGCTTTCTCCTTTCAGGGCTTTAGTAAGATTATTTGCCTCATCGGAAACCCTCTGATTCAGGTCCTGCAGTGTTTTTATCTGGCTGAGAAGTGTTGCCCTGTCCTTCAGGTCCTCACTATATACTTTATCAACCTTATCCTCGAACCCTTTTATCCTGTCGCTGAGAGGTTTTAAAATCTGGTCTATGTTTGTCTTATTCTGTTCTGTGAATTTCAAACTCTTTTCTTCAAGTATACGGTTTGCAAGATTCTCAAATTCTGTTTGAAACCTTTTCTCAAGTGATTCAAGTTGTTCTTTCTGTTCAGTTAATCTTAATTGAAGGTTCTTATTCTCATTAATCTCTTTTGATAATTCAGAACTAAGGCTGAATTTACTTTCCCGTTCGGATTTTAGTTGTTTATCTGTTTCTGCAATACTTATTCCCAGTAACTCTGTTTCCTTGTTAAGTGAAGCTATATCATTCTGTGCTTTTATGAATACACCCTGAGGGACAGAATCAGTTTTGGAAAAAATAACTTTTGCAGATATAAATGCTATTATTCCGCCAATAATCATACCGAATATTACAGAAAGTAAATCCATGTTTGGTGTTTTAATTTGTTTTCTTCTCAATATAATTAAAACCAAACTGTAATTGTAATTATTTACATTTATCTTTTATCCCATAATTAAAAATAGATTGATTATTTTAAGACGAAAGCATATTTTCAAAATAGAAGAAAGGTTAAATCATTCCCCTATGTGTATTAATCTGATATATCCTGACTTCTGTTTTAATAAAAAGTTTAAATATGAAGAAATCCGGAATAACTGGAAAACAATCTGAATATGTGTTAAATGCATTAAGTCAGTCTGTAATTATTACTGATGCAGACGGGATTATAACATACTGGAATAAATATTCTGAACAGCAATTTGGCTGGATGGCGGATGAAGTCACTGGGATGAATATTATTGCTATCTTGGCTCCTGCTGATTCCAGATACGATTCGGCACATACTTCTGAACTATTAAAAAATCCTGCGAACTTTAAAAATACTTTTACAGCAAAACATAAAGACGGAAGCACATTTTCTTTAAAAGTTGAGTGCAATCCGATGTCCGATAAGAAAAAAGTATCGGGATATTTACTTCTCCCTGTTAAACTGAATCAGGAAAACGACAATGAATCTTCTGATAATATAGAGTTATTTCGCTCTTTAAGCGAAGCAGCATTTGAATGCATATTCCTGTCCGAAGGAGGACTCTGTACCGGCCAGAACTTAATGGGAGAAATGACTTTTGGTTACACTAACAAAGAAGCTATAGGACGTTCGGGAACAGACTGGATTGTACCCGAAGACAGGGATATAGTCGCAAAAAATATGAAGTCAGGATATGAAAAACCATACGAAGTTACTGCGTTAAGGAAGGATGGTTCTACTTTCCCCTGTGTCATAAGAGGAAAAACGCAGATTATTCAAGGTAAACAATTAAGGGTTACCTCATTAATTGATATTTCTGATACTAAAGAAGCGAACAAAGAAAAACTTATTAAAGAATCCTACTTAACAGCCATTATAGAAAATCAGCCCGGATTATTGTGGCTGAAAGATGTTAACGGAAAAATACTTGCAATAAATAATGAGTTTCTCAGGTTCTGCAACTTAAGTTCAGCTGATGACGCCATTGGTAAGAAAGATTCTGACTTATGGGACAAGGAAACTGCCGAAAAGTTTTCTGCTGACGACAGGAAAGTTATTGAGAGCCGTCAATCTCTTACTGTTGAAGAATCTGTATTTGTCAACGGCCAAAAGTTATGGTATGAAACTTTTAAAAAGGCTATCCTTGATGAGAAGGGAAATGTAATAGGCACTACAGGTTATTCCCGGGATATTACTGAGAGGAAACAGGCTGATGAAGCATTGAGAAAAAGTGAAGCAAGGTATAAGGCCGTTTCACATTCAGCAAGTGATGCTATAATTACTACCGACAGTAAAGGTGTAATAGTCGACTGGAATAAAAGTGCTGAAGTTATTTTTGGGTACAGTGAAGATGAAATAACGGGGAAACCTCTTACGATGTTGATGGATGGGAAATACCATTCACACCACACAAACGGATTTAATCCGTCCGAAAATTCAAATGTTATAGGAAAGATAGTTGAAGTCTCTGGAAAAAGAAAGAATGGTGAAATATTTCCTATGGATTTATCAATATCAAAATGGGAAACTTCTGAGGGTTCGTTCTATACAGGTATTATACGTGACGTCACAGAAAAACATACAGTTCAGACGGAACTTGTGAACTCAAGACAATTTCTTGAGAGAATTATAAATACACTCTCGGAGCCTGTCTTTGTTAAAGATATAAACCATAAGTATGTTATGATGAACAGCAAACTCTGTGAATTCATGGGATACAAGAAGGAAGAACTTATAGGGAAAGGGGATTCCGATTTCTTCCCGAAGGAACAGGTAGATGTTTTCATTGCAAAAGATAATGAGGTTTTTAAAACTGAACAGGATAATATTAATGAAGAATATTTCACTAATGCTGATGGAAAGATGATGACTATTGTTACCAAAAAAAGTGTATTTAAAAGAACTTCAGGAGAAAAATTCATTGTAGGGATAATAAATGACATCACAGATATAAAAGCAAACCAGCTTGCACTTGAAGAAAGCGAAAGATTGCTTCGTGAGTCTCAGAAAGTTGCAGGACTTGGTAACTATGAAACCGATTTTAAAACTCTGATATGGAAAAGTTCAGAAGTGCTCGATGAAATATTCGGTATAGATTCTTCTTTTAAACATTCGATAGAAAACTGGGTCTCAATAATGCATCCGGATTACCGTGAAATAATGAATGATTATATCTTTACTGTTTTACAAAATCGTACTAAATTTGACAAGGAGTATAAATTCATACGCCAAAACGACGGGGAAGTAAGATGGGCTCACGGTCTTGGGGTAATTAAATACGATGCCGGAAATAATCCTGTTAAATTAGTCGGAACCGTACAGGATATTACTGAACGCAAAAAAATGGAGGAAGCACTAATCACCGCAAAAGAGACTGCAGAAGCAAGCGATAAACTTAAGACAGCATTCCTGAATAATATTTCTCACGAAATAAGGACTCCGTTAAACGGAATTCTTGGTTTCGGAGAACTTGTTACTCGGCAGGGAATCACACACGAGAATAAGCTGAAATTCCTTGGGCATTTACAAAAGAGTACAAAGAGATTGATGCACACTGTTACGGATTATATGGATATTTCACTGATTGTTTCAGGAAGTATGCAGAATAATACAGAAGAAGTCAACCTATCCGGTTTAATTACAAAAATATCAGGTGAGTTTTATGATGTTGCTAAACTAAAGGGTCTCCAGTTTTATCTATCTTTCTCAAAATCCTGTGAAAATATAATCATCAAATCTGATCCTGAATTAATCGAAAAAGTACTGTATCAACTTTTAAATAATGCTTTTAAGTACACGTCAAAAGGTGAAATTTCTATTAGTTTAGACAAAACTCCTGAAAGTGTGACAATAACTGTGAGAGATACAGGTATTGGAATATCAAAGGATTCTCAGAAATACATTTTTGATTACTTCAGGCAGGAAAGCGAAGGGATGGGAAGGTTCTACGAAGGAAACGGGCTTGGGCTATCAATAGCAAAAGGGATTACAGAACTTCTTGGCGGAGAAATAAGCATTGTTTCCGAAAAGGAGGAAGGTTCTGTCTTTTCAGTACTGCTGCCCTGTACAGAAACAGTTAACACCGGTGTTGCTAAAAATGATACTGCCAGCAACCACAGCAGATTCCCAAACTTATTAATAGTTGAAGATGATGAATCCAATATGTATTTACTGGAAATGTTATACAAAGACAATAATAAAGTAAAACTGTACAAAGCCACGGACGGGCAGGAAGCAATCAGTATGTGCATGAAAAATCCTGAGATCAATATTGTATTGATGGACCTCAAGTTACCTGGTATAGATGGCTATAAGGCAACCGGAATGATTAAGACACATAATCCTGATGTTAAAGTAATAGCCTTAACTGCTTATGCTATGTCGGGAGATGAAAAAAAGGCACTTGATGTCGGTTGTGACGATTATATCCCTAAACCTGTTAATATGGAAATTCTCACAGAGAAAATCCGGCATCAGGGATTTGATATTTAGACTTACTCAAAATTTATGATTCAGCCTTCTGTTAATAACAAAGTAAACAGGCAGAGAAAACTTACCACTAAAACACCAAATCACTAAAATCAGTGTCCTTTTAAACTGGAAGAACAAAAGCTGCAAACAAAGAAAATAGGTGATGAAAGTATTCCAATATAAAAAGGGGACAATCTGACAGATTGTCCCCTTGGGAGAAAGGAGGAATGATTTTACTTCACGACACTCATTGTTTTAGTGTATTCGGATACTGTCCCGTTTGCACTTCTTACTACTACCTTGTAGAAGTACATACCGCTCGAGTAATTCGACGCGTCGAATCTCACTGTGTGATATCCTGCCGCCATTTTCTCGTTCACGAGAGTCGAAATTTCTCTGCCTGCGATGTCATAGACTTTCATAGTCACTCTGGCATCCTGCGGAATTTCGTATCCGATACTGGTAACCGGATTAAACGGATTCGGATAGTTTTGTCCGAGAGTAATCTTCGACGGTGCACCAATGTTTGCTGAACCGTTTAAATCGAAGTACTCATAGTTTCCGTTGTAATCTACTTGTTTAATCCTGTAATAATATTTCCCGGTAGAAAGATTCTTATCCGTGAAATTATATTCAGTGTTACCGGTTACATTACCCTTACCTTGTATAAAACCAATGTTTGTCCAGTTTGAAGCAATACTTCTGTCCGCATCGCCAAAGATACGCCAGACTTCAAATCCTGAATTGTTTTGTTCGCTTGAAGTAATCCACTTCAAGTTAACATTTCTCCCTGAAACTGCGTATGTGAATGATGCAAGAGTCACCGGGAGTGGGGAGTCCTGCAGTTTTAAAACTGAACCTGTATTTGTTACTGCAACTGTCGTTACTTCTCCTACAGCTTTGTCAGTCAGCTGGTAGAATGAATCAACGTGCATTACATTCAGTAAATTTGAAGATACATAAGGGCTGAATTCGGCACCATTATCAAGTATCTTAAAACTATATCCTGTTGTTGCACTTGAAAGTACATAGAATGCAGAATTTGTACCGCTAATATATTTAATGTTTGCCTGACCACTTGCATTGTTAGGAACTCCGTCGACTCTTAAAGTATCCCATGTCTGGCCCCCGTTAGTTGTCTTCCAGATAAAATTATTTGTAGAACTGACTGCTGCATAACCGTGTAACTTATCATCATTAAAAGTAACTGTTGATATAAACCCTTGTGTAGATGTTGCTCCATTTAATGAATAATAATTCCAGTTTGTTCCGCCATTTGTTGTTATTGCAACTCTTGCATTCGAAATATTAAGTCCAAAACCGAAAAAGTTCTGATCAATTACGAACAAACTGTTCTGAGCACCATAGGCATTAGGTGCCTGGGCGTTACTCATCTTGGTCCAGTTGCTCCCGCCGTTAGTTGTTTTCCAGATTAAAAAAGTACCGTTTGCGTCGCTTGGGTCGCAATGTGCAATACCAAATTGCGGATTTGATTTAGAAAATACTATACCGTTGAAAAATCCATATACACCCGAACCTGTCTGGTCAACCACTGTCCAGTTTGTACCACCGTTAGTAGTTTTGTAAAACTTTGCGTTTAACAAAAGTCCGTCTGTTGCATAAGCCGATGCGTCACCTACAAAAATATTGTTAGCATCTTTTGCATAAATGCAGGAAAAGAACCTGTATTTATTCTTGTTATCTCTTACTGTTATACCGTTTATCGACAGTTTTGTAAAATTAGCCCCTGCATTTGTTGAGCGATAAATAACACCGCCAACGGTATTATCACCACCTGCTACAAATATAACATTTTGATCTACTACGCAGGTACTTGGAAAACTACCTATATTACTCAGGGAAGAGTTGCCTGTGACAACCCATTGCCCAAAACTCAAATTAGAAGTCAAAATCAACAGTAATCCTATTATTACTGCTATTTTGCCCGATTTTGTCTTTGATTTTTTCATAGTATTTATATTATAATTTTTATTCATTATCGTTTATGCCTTCTATTAATCAAATATCGTGCCATACTAATGTGCAATATTTCAATGAAAACAGGGTCACAAATCATAATTATGAAGTGCTAAAACTATCTACGTAGTTTTGGTACTGCGCATAATGGAACTTTTCTTGATAAATTATTTACTTACTAAATTATTGATTTATCAATTTACATTATTCATGAACCGATTTAGATTAGTAAATATTCACCATTATAAGACTAAAATCAAAGATATTTACATTAATCTAATATTGCAGATTTCCGTGATTTGTCACACTCTTTTTATTCCTTTATACATTTCCATCTGAAGCATTATGCTTTTATACTATTATTTTATCAGTTAATAAATTTAGATGTTTGAGTATAGGAATTTTTTTGTCGGTTTCATTATTCATTATATATCAGAGTAATTTTATGATTAATGTAAATTACATATGGAGTATTTTCCTTTAGCAATTTTAAACATTTATGATAATCTCAATTCAAATTAAAGCCTTTTGAATACCTTATTCTTACCTTTTGAATGTCTTTCCCACTCCAATGTGTGCCGTTGATTAGTTTTTGTGGTGTTATATATAATGAGGACGTGAAGCCCTGAAAATGGAGACCAATCATAGACTAATCATAGACTAAGATAAGGAATTATAGGATTAGGTTCATCTGCTCAGTAAGACGCGGACCTTCGCATATCAAGAGGCTCACGGAGAACACAGAGTTACTCTTTTCTTAGGTTTTGAGGGAAGGAATACAAATGAAAAGAGCCGGTACCCCTACCGGCTCTCAAATCCCCGAATTGCCTATTACTTATTTAAATTTTGTATTCTGTTTCCTGCTTTTGCTTAATGCCTATTGCCTAATCCCTTATTTTATCAGATTCATTTTCTTTGTGATTACTGTTTCCTGTCCGTTTGCGCTGGCAACCAGGCGGTAGAAATAAATTCCTGTGCTCAATCCGTTTCCATCGAACTGTACTGTATGGAAACCTGCACTCTTTACACCGCTGAACAATGTTGACATTTCCTTACCTGTGATGTCATAAACTTTCATAGTTACTTTTGCGTCCTGCGGTATTTCAAAATCTATCTTTGTTACAGGGTTGAACGGGTTTGGATAGTTCTGTGAAAGAACATACTTTGAAGGTGTTCCTACTGTTACGTTACCTGAAAGTGTGAAGTATTCAAAGTTACCGTTGTAGTCTGATTGTTTCAGTCTGTATGAAAACTTACCCGATTCAATTTTGCTGTCTGTGTATGTATAGTTATTTACGTTGTTTGAATTTCCTTTTCCTGCTACGAATCCGACCTTTGTCCAGTTACCTGTTTCGCTTTTTCTTTCGATATCAAATCCTGCGTTGTTTTCTTCCATCGATGTTGCCCAGTTCAGATTTACATTTCTTCCGCTTACTGAGTAAGTGAATGATTGTAATTTAACCGGCAGCGGGGAAGAGTCTATTAATTTTATAGGTGCTGTTGTGCTTGATGTTCCGAATCCTGTTGCATTGCTTACACCGTTGTAATATATATCAAAACTGTAAACGTCCTTTACCTGTGAAGGTACAGGAATCGATTCCCACGTTGCACCGTTATCGACTGATTTGTAACTCTGTGTGCCTGTTGTGTTCGATACCATTAAATATACTGCGTTTGTTCCTGATACGTAATCAACTGAGCCTGTTCCTGTAATCATTGCGTTTGAGGGGCTTACTGACTGCGAGAACCAGTTTGTACCGCCGTTTGTTGTTCTTGCTACTACATTATCATTTAAGAATGAGGCAATACCGTTTAGTTTGTCATCGTTAAAACTAACTGAAGAGACACCTTTTGTGCTGATTGCCGATAAATCTGAGAATATCCAGTTTGCTCCGCCGTTTTTAGTCATCATAATTCCTGTCTTTTCCTGCATACCGAATCCGTAGAAGTTATTGTCTATAAGATATCCTGAATTCATATAACTGGTTGATTTCTGACTCGGAACTGTGAATGCTGTCCAGGTTGTGCCGTTGTTTGTTGTTTTCCACATAGAAAAATCACTGTTGTTGCCTATGTTCTTTGCGTCTGACATTATAACACCAAAATTCGGGTTTGTCTTTGAGAAAAGAATCCAGTTAAAGAATCCTCTGTCAACTGTGGTGATTATTGAATTCCAGGTTTGTCCGCCATTAGTGCTTCTGTAAGCTTTTACCTGACCTTCTGATGTTAACCTGACTCCGCCTTCACCGATGTATAATTCATTTTCGCTTCTTGCGTTGATGCAGTATAATTTTCTTGTCGGGGGATTAATGTTCAATGAACTGAATGTTGTTCCGCCGTCTGTTGATTTATAAACTACGCCTTTGTCATTCTGAGTCTTCTGTGAGCCTGCAACGAATACTATGCTGTTTGATGCCATTGATACCACTGGATACGAATCTAGACTGAGAGTATTTACCGGAACCCATTGTCCGAATGACAACTGGCTTGTGAGTGTGATTACTATTGCTGCGATTATTATGTTTATATTTTTCATAGTCGTGTTGTTTTGTTTTACTAATAGTATTACAAAATGTGTGCCAAAAAATAGCAGTAAATTATGATGATTTTGAATACATGTATAGTGTAATAGCAGTAATATCATGAATAATATAGTAATGGCACTATATTATTAGCGAAGAATTGTTTAGTTATTATACGAATATACCGTATAGCAGGTATTATTTAGAATAAAAACCCACGAATTTATAGAATGCACGAAAATTCTCTTACTCCAACGACAAAGAAGGAAATGAAAGTGTTAATCTTACAAACTTATTATTGAATTATCGTACATTCTATAAATCCGTGGGTTAGCTTGATTCCTAACTAAAAATTGCTAAGTTAACGAATACGAATAATACGATTCCTAAAACTACTGTGTAAGGATTTAGTAAGTTGGTTTTAACTTCTGTTCCCATTGTTTAAATCTCCCTTGATTTAAATTTTTAAATAGTGATTTGCTTTTAACATACAATATGCGTGCCAAAGTGATTTTATTGGATATTAAGTAGTATTCGCACTTTTATTGTTAAGAGGGGTATAGATATTATAGTTATTAAACTACTAATGTAGTTTAAATGTTATATTTTGATGTCAATCCGGCTATAATTGATAAGTGAATGGACTAACTAATGAATATTTTATGTAGGAATAATGTTATTGTTTTCCAGAGCCTTATAAATTAACTCTATAAATTCTTTAACTGCGTATGGTTTAGCAATATAATATGAAAAACCTCTGTTCAGGAACCGCTCCTTGTCTCCAAGCATTGCGAAAGCAGTAACGGCTATTGAGGGTGTGTTATTATAACCCGGTAAGTTTTTTATTCGATTCAGGACTTCCATTCCATTGATATCCTTTAATCCGATATCAAGCAGTAATAAATCGTAATTATTTTTCTTTGCTTCTTCGATTCCTTCAAGTCCTGTGAATTTATGAACAATCTCAAAATCACTCCTCATTAACCTTAATACAGTGTATGCGCAAAACTCGTCATCTTCTATGAGCAATATCTTCCTTTTAGGAGTATTACTAACTGAATTTTCTGATATCTCAGAAGAGTAATATTTTAGAATTCCCATAAAATTAAATTATGTGCTCTAATATTTTAAATTTTCGTAACACAACAAAAAGTTGTTCCTTTGTAAATGGTTTTGATATATACGCATCGCAGCCGCTTGATAGTATCCTTTCCCTGTCGCCCTCCATTGCAAATGCAGTGATGGCTATTACAGGTGTATTTTTATGATTTTCAAATTGTCTGATTCGCTTTGTGGCTTCAATACCATTTAGATCCTTCAAACCAATGTCCATAAATATTATATCGTATTGATTCTCTTTTATATTCTCAATCGCCTCAATGCTCGATGAATAGTGCTTAATGTTCATGTAAGGCTTCAGAAGCATATTCAATAACTCAAAATTCTCTATTTCATCTTCAATGAAGATTGCATTTAATCTGCCGTCGTTCTTTACTTCTGTTCTGCTGACGTTCTTTACTTCTGTGTTGAACTGCGGCATGCGTTCAGTTTTATAAGTATAGTTAATCAATGGAAACTTTACAATAAATTCAGAACCTGTGCCTTCGTTACTGAGCAATGAAATTTCTCCGCTCATCATTTCAGTGAATTTTTTCGTTAATGTTAATCCCAGTCCCGTTCCTTCAAACTTTCTGCTTAAACCTTCGCTTGCCTGTCTGAACGGCTCAAAGATTTGTTTGTGGAATTTCGGATTAATCCCAATACCGGTATCTTTTACGCTTATCCTTGCAAGTTTTGTTTCGGCAGTTTCTATTACATCCAATCTCACCCGGACACTGCCTTTGTTTGTGTATGTTATTGCATTTTGTAAAAGATTGTATAAAATATCATTGGTCATCTTTTCGTCTATGTTACAGTTAAGAGACTCACAATTCGTTTCAAACGTTAAGTTCAGTCCTTTGTTTGCAGCATTCCTTGAGTATAAATCAACAGTCTCTCCAAGGATAGTTACTAAATCAACTAAACTTCTTGATACGCTTAACTGGTTTGATTCCAGTCTTGATAAGTCAAGTATGGAATTAAGTGTATTAGTTAATCTCTTACCTCCTTTTAAGATTAATTCTGCCATCTCTTTGTGTTCTTCATCCTCTAGTTCGGAACTGAGCAATTCAGAGAACCCGAGAATACCTGTCAAAGGAGTCCTTAATTCGTGACTCATGTTCGTTAGGAAATTCGATTTAAGGTTGTTGGATTCTTCTGCCGCTTCTTTTGCTGTAAGGATTGCCTCTTCATATGCTTTTCTCTGAGATATATCCATAAAAGTACCTACAATTCGTACGGGTTTGCCATCAGGGCTGACTTCGAATATTTTGCATTTATCCAGTATCCATTTATAATTCCCGTCTTTTGTACGCATTCTTGCTTCTACCTGATACGAGTCGGTATTTCCGTTAGTAAACTCATGCCAGACATTATCTGCATTCTCCTTATCATCCTGATGTATTAAACCTTTCCACCAATCTTTGTCTTTCTTAGAATTATCCTCTTCGTATCCAAGCATTTTTAAACAGGTTTTGTTTGTTATTACATTTCCTGTAACAAAATTCATATCGTAGTACCCAAGTTCGGAACTGTCAAGAGCCAGTTCAAGACTCTTTTCTTTTTCCTTTAAAGTCTTGTCAAGTATCTTTCTGAATGTAATATCTCTTAATACTGCAAAGATATATTTCCTGTCATTTATAATTATTGCGTTTAAACTTACTTCGGTAGGAAATTCAGCTCCGTCCGAATTTTTATGAATCCATTCAAAGAACTGAGGTTCGTTGTTGTATGCTTTCGTTACATATTCTACAGACTTGTCTTTTGAAGGACTTCCGTCTTCCTGAAATTCGGGTGAAATGTCACCAGGAGTTAATTTAAACAATTGTTCTGCTTTATAACCGAATAAAGATTCCGCATTTTTATTGGCAGCAATAAATCTCATTTCATCCATAATAAACATCACATCATTAGCATAAGTGAATACAGATTTAAACTTTTCTTCCGATTCTATGATTTTCTCCTCAGACTTCTTGCGCGAACTTATGTCCCGGGAAATGCCCTGTAAAAAAGTCTTCCCGCCAAAATCGATTCTCGATGCACTTACTTCAACAGGGAATACCCTGCCTGATTTTGTCTGATGAAGTGTCTCAAATATCATACCTTCAGAATGGTGCAGTGCTTTCAGTATTTCGCTTACATCCATTCTTTTCTCGGGTGCCCTTATATTACTCACGTTTAGCTTTTTAATATCTTCAAGATTATACCCATACAACTCAAGTGCACTTGAATTCGCTTCCAGAATATTACCCTGATGATCGTAAAGGATTATACTGTCGTAGGCATTGTTCAGTAAAATGTTGAACCTTTCAAGATGAATATTCTTTCGTAATTCATTATCGTATAGTTCCTTGAAAAAGTGTACTTTATTTCTTTTGTTATAAATATAAGTAACCATCAGAGCAAGGATGACAATAATAAATGTGATTAAGATTATGTATCCGCTCGTTACCATTGAATTATGCTTTATCTCGTCAGTATCAGTTTTTGAAATTAAAACCCAGTTCGTTCCCGGAACTTCCTTTATAAATACATGAATGTCTTTTCTTGAATAATCATACCCGCGGTAATTACCTCTTAATCCGTTTATCGCCTTAACAGATATTAAACCGGAATCACTTTTAGGCATCTTGAAGGTCAGAGTTTTATTCTGTGACCCTTTTAGTTTAGATAAGTAAAGAACGTTCCTGTCGTCATCTCTGATTAAAAAAGCTTCGGATGATTCTGTCTGAACCGGCCATTCTTCTATGAATTTATGCAGACCTTTATCCGGGTCGAAATCTATCATTAAAACTTTGCTGAGTTCATTCTTTTCCGTGGAAGATTTGAATACGGGTATAAATACTGCAATCCTTATGTTGTTTTCATGCTCTTCCGAAAAAAAGTCAGACATTACTACATCTTTTGTCTGAACGCATTTATCAAAAGCTTCAATCCTTTCCTTCTCAATTAGGTATTCTTTCTTTTCAGTATAAATAAGAGGAGTCTTTTTTGTGTCATAAAGTATAAGTTCGGTAACGTCATCGTGAATAAGCATAGATTTCAGCCACACTTCTACCTGCACTACTGAAGATTTTCCCTTCTCATAGTTTACCAGTAAATCCCTGTGAGAAATATCATTCATCAGCATACTGGCATCGTCTAATTTATCTTTTCTCCAGTAAGTTATGCTTGCTATTTTTGAGTTGGATATGTTTTCTAAATTCAGGAATGCTTCTTTGGAAAGATTTGCCTGGGTGTGATAATAGTTTAATATTCCAAGTACGATAATTACTAATACTATTATTATAGTAGAAACTATTAAAGGTATCGAAACCTTGGTAATATTATTGCTTTCCTGAATATTCCCTGAATTTATTCCCATACTGATTTACTCGAAATTATAAATACAAATTATAAAGGGCTAATGCTAAATTTAAATGAAACAAAAGAAAAAGTAAAGATTGAAATTATAGTATATTAATTCTGCTGTCTCATTACGGGAAATTCGATATTTTAGAATCATCTTGATTATAATTATATTAAGTAATATTTTTGTAAAAACATATTAAATCTATGATTGATAGTATTTTAAATAAGGCAAAGGACGCTGCAAAGGGTGCAGTTTCAAACGTTTCTGATAAACTTGTAAGTTTTAAGGACAATATAATCGGAGATGAACAGAACGAAATAGCGGAAAATTTTAAGGAGTCTTCAAGCAATAAAGTTAAGGAAGTCCTCGATAGCATCAATGAGTCGATGGCTCTTATTACTTCTTCAGGTTATGAATTTAAAGGTATTGGCGTTTCTTTGGGGCTTGCTCCGTCAATATCATTGTCTTTTCATTACCTGAGAGATATTCCGGAAGAAGCCAGAAACTCAATACTGGAACAGGCAGAGGATAAGAAGATGATTAAAATGATTATTAAACTTCTTTTCAAGGCAGGTGATTATTATAAGGCTGTAAAACTCGGGGATTATGCACTCGATACTGTAAATATGTCTCTGGGGCTCTCACCCGGTATGAGCGTTACTTTTAAAAAGATATAAATGTGCTTTTATTAAAAGAGTCTTCATAGGCGAAGACTCTTTTAATTAACTTAGAATGAGGTTTTAATTATTCAATATTCTCAAATCCGTGTAAAGCCATTAAACCCTTGTAAATCCGCGTTCCATTACTTCTCTTTTTCATTTTGTGCTCGTGAATAAATGTAATATATTCTTATACTTTTCGGGAAAAGGAAATTGCTTTTGCTACACCCGGTGTTGTAGAAGTATCACCTGCATAAGATGTGGTAGAACTTGCTTTATTGAATAAGTTTGTGAAATGACCCGGATGATTTGCTTTCCAGTACCTGAATTCGGCTCCACCGGTTATGTTAAGGTTATTGTTTATTTTCTTCTCATATGAAGCTAATAAACCTGTCTGATTGTGGAAAGAATAACTTATCCTTTGCACCGCTGTTTTTAAATAAACTTTATCGGCTACTCCGAGACTGTTTATGTATCCATCTGGGCCGTATTTATTGGTTGTGATTGTATCTAAAGACATTCCGTTAATACCTACACCTCTTTTGTAAGCATATACAGAACCGTTTCCTGTAATACTCGAACCGCCGCCCCTGCCGATTGTATAAAATGCAGTTGCCTTTAAAGTTGAATTATCCTTTAAGTTCATAGTCCAGTGTAACTCTGCCTGCGGTTTACGGTAGAAGTTATGCGATAGATTAACGAAATCGTTATCTGTTAACTCTCTGGAACCGTCTGTAATACTCTTGAAATACTGGCTTGAGCCGTATTTTACATCCCAATGATTTGCAACATCACTTGTTACGAACGGTGCAGGGTTTGCTGTGAATCCAAACTTCTTGAAATAACCTGCGTAATTGCTCCATGAATATCTGTGTACCTGAGGAGCTCCGTGAAATACAAAATATAATGATTGATTTGCTGATGGAAGAAATGCTGTAGAAAGATAATAGTTGGTTCCTTCGTACCTACCACTTGTTCTTGAACCTTTACCTATTTTTCTGTCTATGTTAAATGCACCTGCAAATTTACCACCGATTAATCCGGAAGACAGATTCACTCCGTACATTGTGTTTGTCGGGTCACCATAACTTCCATTAAGACCGAAATATCTCGTTAATGCAGGATTCTCAGTGATAACGTTAAAAGAACCACCGAATGAACCCGAGCCTTACAATGATGAGCCTGCTCCTCTTTGAATCTGTATAGAGCCTGCGTTTGCAGATACAGAACCCCAGTTAGACCAGTATACAGAATTTGATTCCGGGTCGTTAGTTGGAATACCGTTAATTAAAACCTGAACATATTTCTGGCTGAAACCTCTTATTAAAAGTTTGCCCACTCCGTTACCGACACCGTCTGTCGAATAAGAATAGAAACCCGGAACGTTTCTTAAAAGAAGGGGGGCATCTTGCCCTTGTCTTCTTTTTTCAATTGTTTTTGAATCGATATCTGTAAAAGCTACAGGTGTTTCACGGTCAATTGCACGGTTGATTTCAATGACCTCTGTAGATAAACCGCCGCCTTTTAACATTACGTCGTAAGTCATATCTGATTACATGTCAAAAACAGCAGTGTATTGTTCATAGCCAACGTAGTTGATACTATGGTGTAATTCAAAGGGCTTAAACCCTTGATTTCATAAGAACCGAATTCGTTTGTCTTTACCCTGAACTGACCTGGTGCTAATTCAATTGTGGCATTGGCAAATACGTCTCCGTTCTCTGCATTTTTTACTGTACCTGATAACTTTAGTGATTGTGCGTTTACACTGAAAGTTACCAGGATGATGAGTAAAATAAGTAGAAAAGTTTTTCTCATTCTTCTTCCTGTTTTTAGTTAATTAAATATGTTTGAAAAGTAAAGCAAATATCGATTGAATTCATATCAATATCATACGAATAAATATTGAAATTTAATATTAACAATCTATTACGAAAATATTAATATATCCTGTTGATTTCATTACATTATTCTCTATAAAATTAACTGAATATATGAGGTTCTTTTGCAATTTAAATCTGGAAGAATTCAGTGTCAAGATATTTATTAAGACTTATACCAGATTATATTTTTGTAATTGTCTTTTGAGAGGCAATATTGTCGGTGATTTATGTATTATTAAGGGATTGTAAAGAATTAATTTACGGTCCTTAAGTATTCGAGTATTTTTCTTGCTTCATCTTCATTCATGTTCTGTGGTGCCATCCTGACTTTCAGTTTCTCAAACAATTCTCTTGCTTCCTTGTTCTCTTTAATCATTCCGTCAGGATTTAATATCATATTCATAATCCATTCAGGTGTTCTCCTTTTCGTTATACCTCGAAGTGCGGAACCTATTAATTTCTCATCCATTCTGTGACAGGTTGAACATTTTTTCTGAAACAATGCCTGTCCCTCTGTTACCATGCTTTTGTCAATTTCTCCAAGTTTTACTTCTTTAATCATTCCTATACCTTTGTCCTCTTTTGAACACCCGCTGATTGAAATAAGTAATACGGTAATAAATGTAATTAATAATGTTATTTTCATTTTATTGTGATTTTATTATTGTGTCTTTATAAGTATAACATTCATGTCCGTCAAATAGTTAGTTCTGATAATGCCGTGTATTTCTATACTCTTTCTAATTCTCTGAATGATTATATTTACACAACTTTACAGGGGTTGTTACGTAAATAATAATAAATTAAACCACAGTTTATGAAAAAATATATCACTTTACTCTTTATCCTTTTTGCAGGATATACTTATTCTCAGGATTATTTCTTAAAAGAGAATATTGACTATAGCATAAATCCGGCAGAAGATTTCTTCACCTTCGCCAACGGAAGTTTCATTAAAGCACATCCGATACCACCTGAAGAACATACTTACGGAATCTTTAATCTGGTTGAGGACAGTGTCTACGTATATCTTCAGAGAATCTGCGAAAGTGCTATGAATGACAAAAGTGCCGTGCAGGGAAGCAATGTCCAGAAAATAGGGGATTTCTTCTATAGTGGACTTGATGTGAAAACTATTGAAAGTAATAAATTGCTTCCGCTGAAGAAGTATCTGGACCAGGTTGATAAAATCAGCAATAAAGAAGAACTTATTAAAGTTGTTACTGAGTTTCAGAGGAATTCTGTCTCTCCAATGTTTTCTTTCTACGTAGGACAGGATTTAATGAACAGCGAGAAATATTCCGTGTACATAAGCCAGGGCGGAATTGGCCTGCCTGAAAGAGATTATTACTTTAATAATGATGAGAGAAATAAGAATATAAGGACTGAGTATAAAAAGCATCTTGGTAAAATGTTGGGACTGATATTGCCTAAAAGTGATTCCAAAGCACCACAGACTGTTTATAATATTGAGTATGATTTAGCCAAAGCCTCAAGAAAACTTGAAGATTTGCGCGATGATTATGCTAACTACAACAAGAAATCCATGAAGGAATTATCAAAACTGACTCCTTCTATTGACTGGAACAAAATGTTCGTTTCTTTCGGACTTAATAATATCAATGAAGTGATTGTAGGCCAGCCTGAGTTTTTTACAGAACTTGAAAAAGCACTCGATAAATATTCAATAGAAGACTGGAGGGTTTACCTGAAATGGAATGTACTAAATTCCACGGCTAATCTTCTATCTGATGATATTGACCAGATGAATTTTGATTTCTACGGAAAGGTTATGTCAGGAACAACCGAACAAAGACCCCGCTGGAAAAGAGTTCTTGATAATACTAATGAATTATTAGGTGAAATTCTCGGTATGGAATACGTCAGGATATATTTCCCGCCAGAGGATAAAGTGAGAACAAAGGAAATCGTTAGCAATATGGTAGATGCATTCGCTGAAAGGATTAAGAAACTTGATTGGATGAGCGAGCCTACAAAACAAATGGCTTTGAAGAAACTCGGTACGATGGTAAAGAAAATTGGTTATCCTGATGTATGGAAAGATTATTCCACTTTAACGATGTCTAAGGATTCATACGTAAATAACGTCCTGAACGCCCGAAGATGGCAGTTCAATGATATGGTCTCGAAATACGGTAAACCTGTCGACAGAACTGAATGGCATATGAACCCACAGACTTACAATGCTTATTATAATCCATCTAACAATGAAATAGTTATCCCTGCAGCAATTCTGACTGTTCCCGGTAAGAAAATGAGTGAAGTTGATGATGCTTTCCTTTACGGATTTATTGGAGCAAGTACTATCGGACATGAAATGACTCACGGTTTCGACGACCAGGGCAGGCTGTATGATGAGTTTGGAAATCTCAAAGGATGGTGGACAGCTGAGGATTCAACTAAGTTTGTTAAGAAGTCTCAGTTAATGGTCGACCAGTTCAGTAATTATGTCGTTCTCGATTCGATGCACGTTAACGGCAAAGCGACACTCGGCGAAAACATTGCCGACCTCGGAGGTCTTGTCATTGGTATTGAAGCACTGATGAATTCTGAAGAGGGGAAATCGAATAAGGAAATCGGCGGATTCAATGCACTACAGAGATATTTCCTCGGGTATGCATATTCGTGGGCTGTTTATTACAGACCTGAAACTCTCGCAAGAAGAATAATGACAGACGTTCATTCACCAGCATTCCTGCGCGTGAACGGACCTTATTCCAACATAAAAGAGTTTTATGGTGCATTTAACGTTAAAGACGGTAACAAACTCTTCAGAAATGAGAACGTAAGAGTTCAGATCTGGTAATGTATATTTGTGAAATTAAAAAAGGGGAGCCCATATTATGGATTCCCCTTTTTATTTATTCGTTACGAAATCTATTCTGTCTGGTTCTTATCTTTTAGTAAATCTCTTATTTCTGTCAGTAACTTTTCCTCATTGCTTGGCTCGGAAGGAGGTGCAGGTGTTTCTTCTTTCTTCCTCGTAACTTTCTGATATGCTTTTAAGACTATAAAAATACAAAATCCAATCAGTATAAAATCTATTGTGTTCTGTAAGAATGCACCGTAGTTTAATGATACTTCCGTAACAGCAGGGGATACAACCTGCGTTCCGTTCATTACCGCCTCTTTACTGCTTTGTATTACAAACTTCAATTGTTTGAAATCCACTCTTCCAAGTAATATTCCTATTGGCGGCATTAATATATCGTTTACAAGTGAAGTAACTATTTTCCCGAATGCTCCGCCGATGATTACGGCAACTGCTAAATCAAGCACATTGCCCTTCATTATAAATTCCCTGAATTCCTTTATTAATGACATATTATGGTTTTAATTTGTGTAAATATACTAATATTATTATTCCCGTAAAATATCATAAACAAACAGTATGAAAATAAAGTGCTGCTATTAATTGTCCGGAATAAATAAATTATACGTTTAAATCAGACTTGAATATTATAACCAAAACAGATATATTTATCTGATTACAAACATAAAGTATTAAATATATGAAAAGAACAATCATAACAATAGACGAAGCAAAATGTAACGGATGCGAGGAATGCGTTAACGGATGTCACGAGGGTGCACTCCAGATGATTGATGGTAAGGCAAGACTTGTAAGTGAATTATTCTGCGATGGTCTCGGTGCCTGCATAGGAACCTGTCCTGAAGGGGCAATCATTCTCGAAGAAAGGGAAGCTGAGCCGTACAGTGAACTGGCAGTTATTGAGAGAATCTCCAGACTTGGTGAGAAGGTTATTCTTGCTCATCTTAAGCACCTTAAGGAGCATAATGAAATGGAGTATTTTAAGGAGGGTGTTGAATACCTTAAAGCAAACAATATTCAAGCCGACCTATCATCACTCTTTAATCAGAATATTAATGTAATTAACAATAATCCTCCTCAGCACACTGGCTGCCCTGGTTCAAAAGAAAGGGCCTTCGTTAAATCAGATATTGCCGAAAAGGAAGAAGTATCATCTTCATCTGAGTTAACTCACTGGCCTATTCAACTGCACCTTGCAAATCCCGCAGCTTCTCATTTCAACGGTTGTGATTTACTCCTCGCTGCAGATTGTGTTCCGTTCAGTATCAGTAATTTTCATTCAAGATTCCTTAAGAACAAGAAACTTGTAATTGCGTGTCCTAAACTTGATTCGAATAAACAGGTTTATTCGGAAAAACTCAGAATATTGATTGAAGAATCAAAGATTAATACAATACATGTTGTAATTATGGAAGTTCCTTGTTGCGGTGGATTGCTGCAACTTGCGGAAAATGCTGTTGCATCTTCGGTAAGAAAAATACCAGTTAAATATTCAGTAGTTGGTGTTCAGGGTGATGTAATCGAAGAAGAGTGGTTGTAAAAATAAATTATCATTTGTTTTCCTTTACCCCGGTAATAAACTATCGGGGTTTTTTATAACTCAAATATTCCCAGACCCTGTCTTACAAGGGTTATCTCCCCGTCAGAACAATCGAAGACAGTTGAAGGTGTCTTGTGTCCGTATCCGCCGTCTATTACTATGTCGACTCTGTTCTCAAATAATCTGTATATTTCCTCGGCATCCGTAATATAATCATCGTTGTCATATATATCGTGTATTGATGTAGCAGTAATTGGATTTCCTAACTCCTTTACAATCATTCTGCATATTTTATTGTCGGGCACTCTTATTCCTACTGATTTCTTCTTATTCTTGAATATCTTTGGCACGTTACTGTTTGCTTTTAATATGAATGTAAAAGCTCCTGGTAATGTCTTTTTCATCACTCTGTACAAAGGAGTATCAATGCTGAAAACATAATCTGACAAATGACTTAAATCATAGCATACAAGTGAATAGTTGGCAGTTTTTACATCAATATTCTTTATTCTGCTTATTTTCTCTATTGCACGGTGATTGTTTATGTCGCATCCAAGCGAATAAACTGTGTCAGTTGGATATATTATAACGCCCCCGTCCTTAAGACATTCTGTAACAATTTTAATCTTTCTCTCTTCGGGGTTCTCGGGATGGATATGTAAGAGCATTAATAGGGGATTTTACAGTTCGTGTTCGTTAAAATCTTCTTTTATCAGGTATATTAAGTTTTCTATCTCTATACTGTCAGGTTTGTAAGTTTCGCTGTTTCCGGGAGCACTCCGCTTTGTCTGGTTTACTAAATTTCCTTCCAGATAACCGGATACAATATAATTTTCACCGTCAAATTCAACTTTAACGGTGTATTGCTTATTACTTATTAAGAAATTTTCTTCCCTAATCAGCTCCAAAATTCCAAATTGTTTACTTTATAATTGTTTAACCATAAAAATAAGCTTTTTCTTCAATTAAAAAAGCAGGATAATTAATACCCTGCCTTTTTGTCTCACTTATTCGGAATGAGTGATTATTTTGTTACTTTGAAAGGTATACCGACTAAATCCGATGCAAATTCGTTCAAATCATCATTATACAATGATTCATTCGTATTTGCGCTGAAATATGCATTATGTGCACCGATTCTGTGACTACCGTAGATATTAAAGTCTTTTGTGTAGATTCTGGAATATGGTCCGCTACCCGTTTCACTTTCCAAAGTAAACGGAATTCTGTGGAACCCGTAAGTATTCTTCGCCCAGTGGAATGCTACATAATCAGTTTTAACCGATTGGGAAGTTGTGTAAATCTTCACTTTAACCAGGTCATTTCTGTCAAGTTGCGGAATTCCCTCGCCGCCGAATAGTTTTGTCGTGAATAATGTACCCGTAAAGTCGGGTCCGTTAAAAACATAATTCGGAGTCGATGAATTGTTCTTGTAAATTTCTACCTTTGTTATCTGCACTTTTGATGAACCTGTCTGAGGCTGTGTCGTTTCTCCGTCTAGATTTGAAACTTTGTACAATCTCCAGTTTCTTCTTGGATATTCAGTACTGGCTATTCTTTTGAAAACGACTTTCCTTTTCAGTACTTCAGTGTATGGTTTTACTGCCGTATCTTTTATACCGCCCTGATATCCTATTGTAATGAAGTTGCCTGCAAATGTCGTTGTGACTGTTACGTTCTTAAGGGAATCACCCTCATTCTCGATATTGTAATTTCTGTTTACCCCTGTTATTCTTCTGCCCCATTTGTAAAGAGAATCGTATGGATTTGCTGGAGGGTTTGATTCGTTATCATATACTGCTCCTCCTTCATTCAGGTCAGTGTATTCCTGCATCATGATGTTGTCTTCGTTCGTGTAGTCATTGTCGTAACCTCCGCTTATCACTGCTTGCACATATTCATTGTCAGTCATATTCGTCGGTTCAACTGCATTTCTCTGACAGCCTGATAATGCTGTCAGTATAATTGGTACTATAATTAATATCCTTTTTATTGCTCTCATCCGGTATCCTTTTCAGTAAATTGTTTTTAATTTAAAATACTGTTTGTAAGACAAAGGCAAAGCATTAAAGGTTTAATCTCTGTTCCTGGCCCGGATATTAAAATCAGAAAGAAAATATTTGGCATACCTCCACTGTAAAAACATGAAAGCGGAGTGATTGCGGGGTGAAAGCGGGGTGAATGCGGGTTTCTAAGTCATTTCTTTCTTTCATCTATGGTCAATTTACCGTATTTTTAAGGAAACATATAATTCATCGATATGGCAAAACCTGTTGGAAATCAATTCGGTAAGTTCAATGGTAAACTTGGAAATAAGGTTTACAGAAAACTGTATGGCAAAGAATCGGTCTCAGAAAGACCTTTAATTTACCATAAAAGCAATTCAGCAGCTTCCTTTAAAACTCATATGCGGACTAAACTTAACAATAAACTCGCTAAGGCTGTTAAGTCAGATGATATTCTTTATGACCTGTGGGATAAATCTAATTCACTGGGTGCTAATAAAAACTCGCGTATTCTTAAAACTAACGGCACCATCACTACTTACGAAGGTCTTAATTTACGTAATTCCATTACCCCTATCCATAAATTCGTCCCCGATAAATATCATTCGCGTATTTATTTCTTCAAAATGAAATCCTTTGCTCTGAAAAGAAATTCCGTCTTCGCAGAATTTAAACTTAACTTGGCTGCTTTGAATCTGCCTGATCTGCCTTTCCATTGTGTCTGTATCATTTATCTCGGCAGGAAAGATATATATACTTCAGATGATTTTACTCTTTTAAGATTCTCGGAAGATGTTTGCCTCAGCCGGACTGGTGACTTCACAAAATGTAAAATTACTGTCGATAAGGATTCTTTGCTCCTTATAAAATCGTATAAAGTACGGATTATGTATTTTGCCGCAGTCCGTTATAATACTATCGATAAATTTTATGAATGGTCTGATACATTTGCTAAAGGATTTTAATCAATAAAAAAAGCTGCCTCAGTCATTCCTGAGACAGCTTTGTCGTTTAACATAAAATTATTACTTGATAACCATCATTCTCTTTATATCTGTGAAATCATTCGTTGTTATTCTGTAGAAGTATATTCCACTCGAAAGTCTGTTCGCATCAAAAGATGTTTTGTACCTTCCTGGTTGTAATACTTCATTCGCAAGTATTTCTACTTCTTTTCCTAATACATCATAAACCTTTATCTGTACCATTCCCGCTTTTGCAATATCAAAATTAATATTTGTTACAGGGTTAAACGGATTAGGATAATTCTGGTAAAGTTTGAATTCATTAGGAATTTCTGTTCCGATATTCTGAACGCCTACCTGAATCTGTACCCATCTGGCCGTTTCAACGATTGCATTACCGATTGCGATGTTCCTTATCGTATCAAGTCCCGAACTGTCAGGGCTTGTGTATGAACCCGTACCGACACCTGTCCATCCTTTAAACTGGTAAGTCAGACCGCCTGTAGTAAAGAATCTTGAGTTTACACCAAACTGGAATGTAACGGCTGAATCATAAAATAAACCGCCGCCGAATGAATTTCCAATCGATGAATTCAGAAGTAATCTGAATTGTGCTTTATAGTTTGCTGTGTATGTGGCTGCATTGTTAACTGTAAACGTTTGTGTCGTATCGCCGCCCTGTGACCAGTTTTGATAGATGTACCTTGTACCTCCGACAACTTTAGGACTCAATGCCTGAAGTGTTAATGAAGAACCAAGGTTGAATGTTGAAATCTGTCTTGTGTTGTACTGTACAGTATTAATCTTGAAATCGCAGACACCGTCTCTGTTCGTTCCTATACTTAATGTTGCAACGTTAATATCAAAATTCTGAATTCTCTGGTGAACAGGAATTCCGTTCGGTCCTTTGCCTGTAATTATTATACCGTAAACACCCGGGGTTACTGAACCTATTGTTTTTACTCTTAATGTGACAGAATCAGGAAATACTGTTAAAGAATCTTTACCGTTCACAAAACTTAACTGTATCGTCCCCGCTGCAGGCAGTGTGTCAACCGTAGCAGTGAACTTAACGTAATCACTGTAATTCTTTATCGAAGGAACCACCACTCTTACGAACGCACTGTCATTGTTTCCTGCGTATGCCTTGGTAGGGTTTAATTTCATCGCATAGTCAGGGAAGTATGAAGTATAACTTCCGAATGAACTCTGTCTGTAATCAGACCATACAATCATTGAGGTTTTTCCGTACGATGTAATAGCGTCGTAATCACCAAGATACTTTGGCGTTCCACCGCCTCCGCAGCTTATACAGTCTATTTTAAAATTCTTATTGGTTACTCTTTGGTTTGCTGTAAAACTTGCACCGCCGTTTGTAGTAAACGAAGCATAAACATCGCAGCTGTCGTTTGTCGGACAGTTTCTTGTATCAAGCCATTTTACGAAAAGTCTTCCGGTTTGTTTATCGCACCATACCGAGGGGTGCCATTGATTATGTGTTGTCGGGTTTACATCGTCATTTATCTGAACTGGTGATGAAAATGTTGCACCCTGGTCGGTTGAATATCTGCAGAATATATCAGGTTTGTTACCGTCTCCCGCAGGCTGATTGTTTGAATAAACTAAATAAAGTCTTCCTCTGTATGGTCCGAAACTGTTATCCGCAGTAATAAACGGATAAGGTCTGGTTCTCATATTTTCAACACTGTTACGACCGCCAACGTTTGTTCCGACGTATCCTGTGAAATTCTGCTGTGACTTTAAAGTGAATGATGCACCACCGTTTGTCGAAACAAAGAATGAATAAGTCGCAGCAAAAGAACTTCCTGAATTAGTTACTACATAAACACATCCGCCCGAATTACCATTCGTCATATTCGGTCCGACGCAGGGCATTGCTCCCGGTAAACCGTGCGGGGTTAAACTCGCAACTGTCTGAAATGAAACTCCTCTGTTTGTGCTTCTCATCACATTGCACGAACTACCGTTAGTCATTGTTCCGTAAACGTAATTTGCATAAGGACCACCTGTCTGGTCAGCCGCTATCCAGTTCTTATCGGCACCCGTATTGCCTGAAACATAAGACCACGTTAATCCGTTATTCGAAGATACTGCTATTTTGGTACCGTAAATTGCGCTGGCACCATCTCCATACATATTGTCATAATACAAATTACCAAGACTGTCATATGCTGTTACAGGGTCACCCATCATTGTGAATCCGGGGAAAGTAGGGTTATTTGTAAACCAGTCTAACCCGTTCATTGTGTAATGAGTGGCATTTGTGTTAAACGCCGTAAAATACTGCAATGGATTGTTAGGGTTCAGTGCAATATGCGGTTCTGCAAAATCAACTCCTAAAAAGAAATTGTCATAGCCGTCAGCAGTCGTTACTACCGAAGACGTAACCGACGTTGGTGAATAATTCGAATTAATCTGAGATTGCTTTAACAGATTATAAGGTATTCTGTCAACATTTGGATTATCATATCCTGTATTACTTTGCGAAAAAATTGAATTTGCTATTAATACTGTACTTATCACTATAAATACAGCAAGAGAGAGTCTTAATGCTTTCATTTTTATACTATTTAATTAATAACATTTTTTTAATGTCTTTAAAACTGTTGCTTGTCAGCCTGTAAAAATAAATACCGCTTGAATATTTCGCGCCGTTAAACGTTACGTTGTATCTCCCTGGTGATAATTTCTCATTTACCAGCGTTTCCACTTCTCTTCCGAGTGCGTCATAAACAGTTATCTTCACACCCTCTTCTTTTAATACGTCAAAATTTACTTTTGTTTCAGGATTAAAAGGATTCGGATAATTCTGATAAAGTTTCCATTCGTTCGGTACTTCGGTTCCTAAATTACTAATACCAACTATCTGAGTCCATCTTGCTGTTTCTGCAATAGGTCCTGAAAGTAATAAAGTTACTGTTGTGTCATTACCTGTGCTGTCAGGACTGTTGTATGAGCCTGCACCACTGCCTGTCCATCCTTTAAACATATACCTGTTGCCGTTGTAATTCACAATCTTTCCCGTTACACCAAACGTAAATGCCGCAGCTGAATCATAAAAGAGGCCGCCGCCGAAAGTATTCCCGGCTATTGAACTTAAAACAAGCTTATAAGCAACTTTGTAATTTGCCGTCAGTGAGAATGGTGCAGTGACGTTTATTGTGTGTGTAGTGTCACCCGCATCAGACCAGTTTAAGTATGTGTACTGGTAACCACCCGATACTTTCGGACTCAATGCCTGTATGGTTGCGCTCGTACCGTTCACGAACAAAAGATTCTGCCTTGTGTTAAACTGTGAGCCGTTCACTTTAAAATCACTGATTCCTTCTCTGTTTGTTCCTACATTCAGATAAGATGAATTTACGATTAATTCAACTGTCCTTCTGTGAGTAGGGATTCCCGTGATTCCGCTTCCGACAATGTTTAATAAATAAGACTTCGGAGTTACACTGCCGACAGTCTTTGCCGTAATCCTGACTGAATCAGGAAATGCAGTTATAGTATCCTTGCCGTTTTTAAAACTTAACTGTATAGAACCGCTTGCTGGTAAAGTATCTAATGATAAAACAAATTTAACTCTTTCATTAAACCCCCCCCTTGTCGATGGTACCTTTACTGTTATACTTACTGAATCGTTGTTGTTTAAATATTTCTGGGTTAAATTTGTCTGCATCGCAAAGTCAGGTCCGTAAGAAACAAAACTTCCGAGTGTGTTATACCTTGCGTCCATATAAGAATTCATAGAGGTGGAAGATGTTACAGACGAATTGCCTATGTAGTCACCGATGTATTTCTCGCCTCCGGGCTGACCTACTGCCATTGAGTTCGGATTGAACTGCACGTTAGACACTCTGTAATTCGTTGCAAACGTCACTCCGCCGTCAGTTGAATGTGTTCCCCACATCTCAGTTAAAAGATTTCCAGTAGGGTCGTTCCTTGAATCAAACCAGTATACGAATACTTTTCCCGATTTCTTGTCCACAGAAATCGCAGGTTCCCACTGGTCTGTCGTTGTTGCATCATCGTTTATAACAACTGGTGTGCTCCATGTAACTCCATAATTTGTCGACCTGGCCAAATAAATACTCGCAAGGTCAGCACCAGCAGGGTTTGCCGCATAAACCACATAAACATTTCCCCTCGAAGATGTGTAACTGTTGTCGGCTGCCATCCTCGGCATATAATCCGTCCTGATGCAGCTCTTCATTGTATTCCTTCCGGCACAGGTAACTCCGGGTCCCGCAATTCCGGTCACAGCCGAAACGCCTGCACTAAAACTCGCACCGCCATTTGTAGAAACATAAACCCTTATCGTACTTCCAGACGTACATCCGAAATATACATTCCCGCCCTGTACATTCCCGTTCGCACCAACACAAACATACGCACCCTGGTCTCCTGTCATAGTAACAGGGGACGACCACGTAGCACCAAAATCTGTACTTCTCGAAACTCTCATACCCGTTGCTCCAAACTGCCTCCAGCCAAGATAAAGATAATTCGAATACGGTCCGCCTGTCTGGTCCGCACAAATCCACTCTTTATCATTCAAACCGACGGTCGTTGAAGTAGCACTCACTGCAGCTCCAAACGTCAGACCTTTGTCAGTCGACTTCGCAACCCAGATGCCGTACAAAGAACCAATCTGATACAACTGTACATAATATAAATTTCCTAAACTGTCATATGTCAAAACAGGGTCGCCTATTGCAGATGAACTCGGAAAAGAAACTCCCTTTTTCACCCAGTCAATTCCGTTCAGCGTCACATAATAATTGTTAATGTTGTACGCAGTTGCACTGTTTTTTGGGTCTGTCGGATTGGTAGCAATATGTGGCTCACCAAAATCCACTCCTAGAAAAAAGTTATCGTACCCGTCCGAAGTCGTAATGGTACTGCTCTCAGTGTTTAAAGGCGAAGGAGAATAATTCGCAGGAGGAAAAACTATCGATGGTAATTTTGAATAATCAGGCTGTTCTGTGTACTGACCGAATACATTCGATACTACAACCAAAAGTATAAAAAGTGTAAATATTATCTTCATTTAAATAGTTTAAAATGTTTACTTTAATATTCAAAATATTAAAATATCCGTTAATTTACAAATGCTTTAACATTCTGAAAAATAGAATAATATTTGTGTGATTTGCGGCATATTTTATCTCATTTCAGATAAAATATGATAAGATTTGCATAAAAAAGAAGGACAGAACATTCCCAATCACAGTTCTGCCCTTCTGCTTTTTGAAAGGAATTACAATTATTCTATTTCTACGAGTACATCACCTTCGAGTATGTTATCTCCTGGCTTCACTTTAATAGCTTTAACTTTTCCTTCACGGTCTGAAGTGAGATTGTTTTCCATCTTCATGGCTTCCCACGTCAGTAAATTCGTACCAACTTTTACTGCATCGCCTACGTTTACGAATATCTTTATTATTGTACCAGGCAGCGGCGACTTGATTACTCCCGCACCCTTCATTTCCGACGGACTGCTCGTAAGCGCTGTTGATTTAGATGAATCTCCTCCGTTCGTTGTTGATGCTTTTTCCCTAACGAGTGTTGGTGTCTTCGATGCTGTCTCGGATTTTTCCAGACCTACTTCATACGGCTTGCCGTTTACTTCCACTTTTACTTTTGTGTTTTCAAACGAAAGCACATTCACTTCGTATGGGTTGTTGTTAACTGTTATTTTAAACTGTTTCATATTCTTAAACTATAATTTGATTTATCAATGCTGCTTTAGCGGGGCCGCTTATCTAGGCCACTTCCTCATCATATAAATTTTTGAACTCCAGGGTGAATATGGCTTATCAATCCTTTTGATTGTCATCTTCAAATCCTGCTTTTCGCTCACCTGTTGCTGAGTGTATAAATATATCGCCGTTGCAATGGCAACTGCTGTTTCGTCGTCAGAAGATTTCTTCGCTGTTGTTTTTGAAGCAACTGGCTTTGCATCTTCTTTCTTCTTTGTCTTTTTATTTAAAAGTCCCATATCCGTCTCCTATAATGGAATGTTTGAGTGTTTCTTCGGCGGATTGGTTTGTTTCTTGGTTGCCAAAGATTGCAATGCTTTAATAATTCTGAACCTTGTGTTGCGCGGCTCTATCACGTCGTCTATATACCCATATTTTGCTGCTTCGTAAGGTGTCGCAAATTTTTCCCTGTATTCCTGTTCCTTCTTTGCTACGAACTTTGCTTTCTCTTTATCGTCTGTGATTTCTTTTAACTCTCTGAAATATAAAACTTCAATCGCGCCCTTCGGTCCCATTACAGAAATTTCAGCCGACGGCCACGCGTAGTTTAAATCGCCCCTTAAATGTTTCGATCCCATAACGTCGTATGCACCGCCGTATGCCTTGCGCAGAATGATTGTTACTTTTGGAACTGTTGCTTCTGCATAAGCATATAAAAGTTTTGCACCGTGAATGATGATGCCGCCGTATTCCTGCGCCGTTCCGGGCAAGTATCCCGGTACGTCAACGAGTGTAACTATAGGAATGTTGAAGGCATCGCAGAACCTTACGTACCTTGCTGCTTTGCGCGATGCTGCTATATCAAGTACACCTGCAAGAAACTTCGGCTGGTTGCCGACTATGCCGACAGTTGAACCGTTCATTCTTGCAAAACCTGTTACGATGTTTTTTGCATAACCTGCCTGTACTTCAAGAAATTCACCGTCGTCTACTATCGAGTCTATCACGTCAATTATATCATAAGGTTTGTTAGCACTGTCAGGTATAACTTCGTTCAGCGAATCTTCAACTCTGTCAATCGGGTCACTGCAAGGGTATTGCGGAGGGTCTTCAAGATTGTTCTGCGGTAAATACGAAAGGAGTTTTCTTGTAAGCATAATTCCGTCTTCTTCGTTGTTAACCGTGAAATGCGAAACGCCTGATTTAGTCGCGTGTACATAAGCACCGCCGAGTTCTTCATCGGTTACTGATTCGCCCGTTACAGTTTTCACAACCTTCGGACCTGTAATAAACATATATCCTGTCTGCTTTGACATTATAATAAAGTCTGTGAGAGCAGGGGAGTATACTGCACCGCCCGCACACGGACCGAACACTGCTGAAATCTGCGGAATAACACCCGATGCCATAACGTTGCGCTGAAAAATATCAGCATAACCGCCAAGTGATTTCACACCTTCCTGAATTCTTGCACCGCCTGAATCGTTGATACCGACTACAGGAGCGCCGACTTTCATCGCCATATCCATCACTTTGCAAATCTTCTGTGCATACATTTCAGAAAGTGAACCGCCGAATACTGTGAAGTCCTGAGAGAAGACGTAAACAAGTCTTCCGTCAATGGTTCCGTATCCCGTAACAACACCGTCTGATAAATATGTCTCTTCTTCCAAACCAAAATCAATACATCTGTGCGAAACAAACATATCAAATTCTTCAAAACTGCCGTCATCAAGCAAAAGGTCAATTCTTTCACGTGCTGTGAGCTTGCCCTTTCTGTGCTGGGCTTTAATCCTTTTTTCACCGCCACCTAATCTGGCCTGGTCTCTCAGCTCAAATAGTTCTTTAATTTTATCGTTGATTGACATTATAACTCCGTTAAATTAAAATATATTTTATAAAATGTTCGTCTACTATCTTTTTGCTCTTTCTAACAACTGACAACTGACAACTAAAAAATCACCAGTTATTATACAACCCCTCAAGCAGCTTTGTTTTCTTCTCGTCATCGCTCAATGAATTATAAATCTCTGCTTCGGCGTGTACCTGTCTTTCCACAATCTCTTCCTTGGCTCTTAATTCAGCAAGTATCTTCTTGTATTCAACTTCTCTCTTATTCTTCAAAAAGCCTGCAGCTACTGCAGGGAAAAGTTCAAGAAGTAATTCTTCCTTCTCGTTTTTTGCAAGTTTCACGTCTTCATATTCCGGTAAAGTAGGATTGTCCTGTTTCCTGTACTTCGATACATCGTACGGACTTTCTTCCTTCGTACCGCAAATCATTTCCCTGAAATCAGGATTAATCGGATAAGGAGTAGTACCGTAAACACCTTTTACAAGGTTTACGAACTGAGTTGACTTATTGTTATAAAAATCTTCGCCTTTGTTTTCTGATACAACACTGTAAACTGCCTGTACGCCGACAATCTGACTCGTTGGAGTCACAAGCGGAGGTAAACCTGAATCAAGTCGCACTCTCGGAACAGTCTTCAAAACCTTCTCAAGCAGATGGTCAAGTTTTAACTGCTTTAACTGTGCAAGCATATTCGTGTACATACCGCCGGGTATTTGCGCGGCTTTTACTATCTCATCAGGCCCGGCATAGTTAAACATCAGTTCAATATCCTGACATAATTTTGTTGTCTCGTCAATCCTGTCATTCTTTGCCGCATCAATAGCACGGTCGAATAAATCAGATTGCTCTTTTGTTAATTTATAATTTGCAATATCAATATCGTAAGGGAACTGCTTCGCCTCGTCAAACTTATCGAGTTCTTTTCTTATTTCAAAAAGATGTTTGTTAATCTCTACTACTTTTTCAAGGTTAACGTCTGTTTCAATTCCAAGCTTGTCGCAGAAAATCTGAACGAGTTCAAACGATGGTGCAGCAGGACCGCCTGCAAAATTTCCAATAACTGTATCAACAATGTCTACACCGTTTACTATCGAAACCAGAATACAAGCAAGTCCGTAACCCGGTGTACAGTGTGTGTGTAAGTCTATAGGAACTTTAGTTTCTGCTTTTAATCTCTTTATCAATGGTGATGCAACATCAGGAGGGATGAGTCCGGCCATATCTTTAATCGTAATGATATCGGCACCCATTCTTTCAAGCTTTTTGCATTTTTCTACGAAGTGATCAACTGTAAAAATCTTCGGTGGAATCTTCACACCCGAAAATATTCCTTTAACCCTGTCTGCAAAAGTAAAATGCGGGTCAACAGTGTAACATACTGCGCAGTCTGCAATACCGCCGTTTGCTTTCACGTAATCAATAGTTGTCTGCATATTATCGAGGTCGTTCAGCGCATCAAAGATTCTCATAATGTCTATACCGCCTTTAATGGCTAATCTGTTAAACCCTTCAATCACATCCTCAGGATACGGTGAATATCCGAACAGATTTCTTCCTCTCGAAAGTGCTGTAAGTTTTGTCTTGTCGCCGAAACCTGCTTTGATTTTATCGAGTCTGTCCCAAGGGTCTTCATTAAGGTAACGCATAATTGAATCGGGAACTGCACCCCCCCATACTTCTGCGGCATAAAAGTTAGCATCTTTGTAAAGCGGGAGTACTCTGTCAATCTGTTTCTGAGTCATACGTGTGGCAAAGGAAGATTGCTGACCGTCGCGGAGTGTTAAATCTCTTATTAATAATTTCTTCTTCATGATATATTATTATAAAAAGTTACTTTTGGGGAATAGGATTTTGTTTCAAACTTCGGTTTTATTCCTCCAAATAACGAAATTGAATTGTCTATTTTATTTTCAATATGTAGCCTTGTTAGGGCAGGATGTTTCATAACTACATTACAAATATAGTTAGTTTGTTTTCTAAATGAAATGCAGATTTTTATGGAAAAATTAGTAATTTGTATTTAAGTATAAAGTTTTTTATAGCTCGTTCCTTCCCGTCTGTTTAAGCACCTCAACTATTTATTATGGAAACAAATAAAGGAAAAATTGGTTATAGTTTATTAAGTTAAATGAAATGCAACATCCGTATTTTAATAATACGGAAGAGGAGAACAACAAAATGAAAAAACTATTTAAAGTCCTTTTATTCGTATTCCTGTTACTTATTGCAGGAGCTGCGGGAGGCTACTTCTACATTATGAATGCTTTTCCAAAAGTAGCAGCAGCGCCGGATATAAGAATTGAATCCACTCCCGAGCTGGTCAAACGCGGAGAGTATTTGTTTAATAATGTGTGCGGGTGTGCTGATTGCCATTCATCACGTGACTACTCTAAATTGGCAGGACCGTTTGTTGAAGGAACAGTCGGGAAAGGAGGTTCTGAATTCAATGAAGAGTTTGGACTTCCTGGAAAATTTTTCGCAAAGAATATTACTCCTGCTGGTTTGAAAGGCTGGACTGATGGTGAAATATTCAGAGCGATCACTGAAGGAGTTAGTAAAGATAATGAACCGCTGTTTCCGTTAATGCCGTACCCGAACATTGGTAAAATGGATAAGAACGATGTGTATGCAATAATTGCTTATTTGAAAACTTTGAAACCGATTGAAAATACTGTCCCTGTAAGAAGTGTAAACTTTCCGGTTAATCTGATAATGAGGTCAATACCTGGAAAAAATGATTTGACACCAATGCCTGATAAATCGAATACTGTCGAATATGGAAAGTATTTAACAAACAGTGCAGGATGTAACGATTGCCACACTCCACAGGTGAAAGGTGAATTTCAAATGAATCAATATCTTGCAGGCGGAAGGGAATTTAAATTACCCGGAGGAATTACAGTCAGGTCGGCTAATATATCACCTGATATGCAGACTGGAATTGGAAGCTGGACTAAGGAAAATTTTATTCAGAAATTCCGTACGTTCAGTAAAGACAAATATATTCCAACTGAAGTAAAACAAGGCGAGTTTAATACAGTCATGCCATGGACTTTCTTATCAAATATGACCGATGAAGATTTATCGGCAATTTATGATTATTTGAGGACTATAGTTCCTATCCCAAACAGAGTTACAAAATATGAACGCACAAATTGATTAATTTCCTGGTTGGGTTTTAAAATGGTGCCGGCATTGCTGTATGTTACAACTTATTCTTATTATTGTTGTACACTTTACATTAATGCCGGCATTTAAAATTAGTCCTAAAATATCTCTGCAAAGAAACTCTTCATATCTTCCCAGGAATCCTTGTCAGCCTTTTCATTGTATGCAGCTCCCTTTGACGGGTCGTTTCCTGAAAATGGATTAGTAAAACTGTGGACAGCTCCTTCGTATGAAATAAACTTATAGTTTATGTTTGCATTCTTCATCTCTTCATCAAATGCTTTCACCTGTTCCGCAGGTACAAACGGGTCTGCTCCGCCGTGACATACAAGTATTCTCGCTTTTATATTCTTCGCATCGTTCGGCGTTGGAGTGTCAAGGTTGCCGTGAAAACTTATTATTCCCTTTATATCAGCACCGCTTCTGCCAAGTTCAAGTACTCCCGTCCCGCCAAAGCAATATCCGATTGCCGCAATCTTTGATTTGTTAACCAGCTTTTGTTTCTTCATCTCATCAAGTGCGGCATTAACTCTGCTCCTGAACAGATTCCTGTCACCCTTATACTTACCTGCCTGTTTACCTGCTTCTTCAGGCGATGTTGGTCTTACACCTTTGCCGTATATGTCAGCCGCAAAAGCAAAGTATCCGAGTTTAGCAAGCATCTCACATCTCATCTTTGAATATTCTCCTACTCCCATCCAATCGTGAACGACTAAAACCCCGGGACGTTCTCCTGTAAACGATTCGTCGTAAGCGATGTATCCTTCAAGAACATAATCTCCGTCCTTGTATTCTATATTCTCTGTGTGAATTTGTGTCATTCCTCTTTGTGTTATCAGTAATACAATTATTACTATGATTAATTTGTATATGTTCATAATACCTTTCTTTACTTTTAAAACTTAAAATCTGCTTCTATAATTCCATAAATATAATCTCTCGTATTTATACACTTTAATTTGTTATTCTAATTTCTGATTTTTGATTAATATAAAATATCGATTATGAGCAAATTATTTTCACCTTTAAAGATTCGTGAAGTAGAAATTAAGAACAGAATAGCTGTTTCGCCTATGTGCATGTATTCTGCGGTAGAAGGCTTTCCAACTCAATGGCATACAGTACATCTTGGTACGCGTGCAACGGGAGGTGCAGGTTTAATTATTCAGGAGGCAACTTCAGTGTGTCCCGAAGGAAGAATATCTTTAGGTGACCTCGGTATCTGGAATGATGAACAGACATACGTCTACAAAAAGATAACGAATTTTCTGACTTCACAGAATTGTGTGCCGGGAATTCAACTTGCTCACGCAGGTAGAAAAGCCTCCGCACATTTAGGGTGGGAAATTGATGGCTCAACTTCAATAGAAGACGGCGGCTGGAAAACTTATGCTCCGTCAGCAGTCGCTTTCTCAGAAAAGTATACTGAACCCATAGAAATGACAATTGATGATATTAATAAAGCTGTCGAAGATTTCCGTCTGGCAGCAATGAGAAGCATTCTTGCAGGTTATAAAGTAATCGAACTTCATTTCGCTCACGGATACCTTGTTCACGAATTTCTGTCACCGCTATCAAACTTCAGAAAAGATAATTACGGTGGGACTTTTGAAAACAGATGCAGACTTGCACTTGAAATAACAAAGATAGTAAGAGATGTAATCCCTGAAGGCATTCCGTTATTTGCAAGAATATCCTCTACTGACTGGACTGATGGAGGTTGGAGTATAGAAGATTCAGTAGCATTTGCAAAATTACTCAAAGATGCAGGAGTTGATTTAATTGACTGTTCAAGCGGTGGTAACGTTAGCGGTGCAAAGATTCCTGTAGCCCCGGGTTATCAGGTGCCGTTTGCATCACAGATAAAACGTGAAGCCGATATTCTGACAGGTGCTGTAGGTCTGATAACTCAGCCCGAACAGGCAGAGGGAATTATCGCTGATAACCACGCAGACCTTGCACTTCTCGGAAGGGAAGTGCTCCGTAATCCTTACTGGCCATTCGAAGCAGCAAAGAAACTTAACGCAGATATCGATTATCCAAAACAATATCTCAGAGCAAGACAGTAATAATTTTATTATTTCTTAGAACTTAATCTGTATTCAATTGCTTTCTTTGGCTCAGGAACGAAGTGACCGAGTCCCCCTGCCATTTTATCGTTAAATGTAGTTGGAATATCTCCTCTTTCAGTTCGTTCAGTCCAGGTCAGTTCTTCTTTACCATTGTCTTTACGAACCATCGAAATGCAACTCTCAACCGGACATACCAGCGAACATAAATTGCAGCCGACACAATTCTCTTCTATAATCTTTGGAATTCTGCTCTCTCCGTTTTCAGATAATTTAATCGCCTGATGTGCACCGTCTTCACATGCAATATAACACAACTGACATCCGATACATTTAGATTCTTCAATCTCCGCAATAATCTTATACTTCAGGTTGAGGTTTTCCCACTTTTGAACATTAGGCAATGCTTTGCCAACCATTTCATCTATTGAGTTAAACCCTTTGTCTGACATATATTGTTCAAGTCCTGATACCATTTCTCTGATTATTCCAAACCCGTAATGCATTACTGCTGTGCATACCTGAACGTTGGTTGCTCCCATAAGAATAAATTCTACTGCATCTCTCCAGTTTTCTATGCCTCCAATTCCTGATATCGGTAAATTATAATCAGGTATCTTTGCAACATTCTTTACCATGTTAAGTGCAATAGGTTTTACTGCAGGTCCGCAGTATCCGCCGTTAGTGCTCTTGCCGTCGACTGTCGGATAGGGGACAAAGTTATCTATATCAACACCTATTATACTTTGAATCGTATTTATGAGTGATACTGCATTTGCTCCGCCCTTCTTAGCCGCGATTGCAGGGTCCTGAATATGTGAAACGTTTGGTGACAGCTTTACTATTACGGGTACCTTTGCAACTTCCATTACCCACGACGTGATTAATGCAAGTACTTCGGGGTCCTGTCCAACTGCAGAGCCCATTCCTCTTTCGCACATTCCGTGAGGGCATCCGAAGTTAAGTTCTATTCCGTCAACACCTGCATTCTCAACATCTTTTATAATCTGATGCCATTCTTCTTTAGATTGTACCATCAAAGAACCTACTACTGCATTATCGGGGAAGTATTTCTTCACCTCTTCAATTTCGCGAAGGTTATCAGCAAGCGTCCTGTCAGAAATTAATTCGATGTTGTTAAACCCGGACATCCTGTTCCCTTTGTACGAAACTGCTCCGTATCTGCTCGATGTGTTTACAACAGGTACGCCCATCGTTTTCCAGACAGCTCCGCCCCATCCAGCATCGAATGCCTTCATAATCTGATATCCCGAATTAGTCGGCGGTGCCGATGCTAACCAGAACGGATTAGGTGATTTTATCCCGGCTAAATTACTTGCCAGTTTATTCTTTGATGATTTTGCACTCATATTTTTAAAACTTATTTATTTCTACTTTAAATTTTAGTTAATTGTTTAATAATACTGGAGGCAGCAAATTTTCCTTCTGCTACTGAGTTAACAACTTCCTTACCGCCGTTTACTGCATCGCCGCCTGCAAAGTATTTTGGATTCATTGTACGGAAATTTTCATCTACGATAATTCTACCGAGGTCATCTACTTCAAGCTTACTTATATTATCAAATAATTCAAAGTGTCTTGACTGACCTGTGGCTTTGATAACCATATCACATTTTTCAGTAAATTCACTTCCAGCAATGGTTTTCAGCTTCCCGTCTTTTATCTCAGTCTTTATAAACTTAACACCTGTAACTTTTTCGTCGCCGAGTATTTCTACAGGAGCAACGTTGAAGTATGCCTTTACACCTGCACTCTTCGCAAGGTCGTACTCAAATTCATAAGCCCCCATGTTTTCCTTCGACCTTCTGTAAGCAAGTAAGACTGTCTCTGCCCCCATTCTTGCAGATTCAGATGCTGCATCCATAGCGGTGTTTCCACCGCCGAATACTATCACTTTGTTTCCGTAAACAAGGTTACTCTTCTTCATCCTTAATTCTTCAATTATCTCAACTGCACCATAAACTTCCTTCTTGTCTTCACCCGGAATGTTTAACGCAGATGTGCTTGAATTTCCTATACCAAGAAATACTGCATCATATTCCTTTTCAAGTTTTGCTACATCAGCTTTGGTTTTTATAAAACTGTTGTATATAATGTTGAAATGAAACTGCTCCTGAAGATAATTCAATTCTTCCAGAACATCTTCATTAGCAATCTTATACGGAGCTATTCCGTGTAATGCAAGTCCTGCAGCCATTTTCCTTCCTTCATAAATGTCAACTTCAATCCCAGCCTTACGGAGTTCGCTTGCACAGGAAAGTCCGGCAGGTCCGCCGCCAATAATTGCAACTTTCTTGTTTACTTTTTCTCCTTCAGAAAATATATGTATTTTTTCCGAAAGTACTTTATGCGTTGCGTAATTCTGAAGTCTTCCTATCTCAACTGCCTTAACGCCCTGATTCACGTATACACACGAACCTTCGCAAAGCACTTCAACCGGACATACTTTACCGCACAGGTTTCCCATATAATTCGATGCATAAATTGTCATTGCTGAACCTGTCATATTCCCGCTGTTTATCTGTCTTATGAAAAGCGGAATATCAATATGAGTAGGACAGGCCTTTGTACAGGGTGCATCATAACAGAACAGGCACTTTGAACTTTCCAGAATTGCTTCTGATTTGTTCATTAGTACTTTAATCGGAGAAAAATTATTCTCAAATTCCTGTTCGTTTGTTGGTCGCTTAAATTCTGCCATTATAACTCGGTTAATTTATTGTATGTTTCAGGTCTTCTGTCTCTGAAGAACTGCCAGGTGGCCCTCACTTCTTCTATCATGTCTAAGTCAAAATCTGCAACGAGTAATTCGTCATTGTCTTCTGATGCCTGTGCAAATATCTGTCCTCTCGGGTCAACGAAGTACGATGATCCGTAAAACTTACCTATGCTCCATGGCTTCTCAACACCAACTCTGTTAATGCATCCCATGAAATACCCGTTTGCTGCTGCGTGTGCAGGTTGCTCGAGTTTCCATAAGTATTGTGAAAGACCTGTAACTGTTGCCGATGGATTGTATACTATTTCCGCACCGTTCAATCCGAGTATTCTTGCCCCTTCAGGAAAGTGCCTGTCGTAGCAGATATAAACTCCTACTTTGCAGTACTTAGTCTGAAACACCGGATATCCAAGGTTGCCTGGTTTAAAGAAAAACTTTTCCCAGAATCCTGAAGTATGAGGTATATGGTTCTTTCTGTATTTACCGAGTACTGTTCCGTCTGCATCAATCACGGCTGCAGTATTGTATAATACGCCTGCTTGTTCCTTTTCGAATATAGGAACGACTATTACCATACTGTATTTTTTCGCATATTCCTGCATTCTCTCAACCGTTGGTCCTGGCATTGGTTCAGCAGATTCATACCATGCCTTATCCTGTCCCGGACAGAAATATGGAGTGTTAAATATTTCCTGTAAGCATAAAACCTGTACGCCTTTTTTACCTGCCTCTTCTATGTATGGAATATGTTTCTGTATCATTGCTTCTTTTATCTGTGCAATGGTTCCTTCGCCTTCCGTCATCGGAAGCGACATCTGTATTAACCCTGATTTAATTTTTCTTGGCATAACTTTATTATTTGAAATTTATTAAACGTTTTTAAATTTATCTCTCTTTATGAACTGCCCGTAACCCTTTTTAGCTTTCACTTCTCCGTTGTCTATCACAAGTTTACCTCTGAGTATTGTCTGCTTGCATTTCCCTTTTACTTCCCATCCTTCGTATGCAGAATAATCAACGTTCATATGATGGCTTTTCACTGATATTGTGTGTTCTTCATTAGGGTCGAATATAATTATATCAGCATCTGAACCTATGCTTATTGTACCTTTGCGCGGAAACATTCCGAATATCTTCGCTGAATTTGTAGAAGTAATCTCAACGTATTTATTAAGAGATATTTTTCCTGTATGCACACCCTCGCTGAACATCAGTTCCATCCTGTTTTCTATTCCCGGTGCACCGTTAGGTATTTTTGAGAAATCATCTTTACCGTTTAACTTCTGTTCCCAGTGAAACGGACAGTGGTCTGTTGCGATGGTCTGTATTGAACCCTGACTTATTCCGCCCCATAATGCTGTCTGGTCTTTCTTCTCGCGTAACGGCGGACTCATAACCCATTTTGCTCCTTCAAAATTCTTTTCATACAATGAAGCATCAAGTATTAAATACTGTACACAGGTCTCTGCATATACTTTCTGGTGTCTTAGTTGCGAACGTCTTAAAGCATTAAGCGAACCCTCGCACGACATATGTACTATGTATGAAGGAACTCCCGTATTGTATGCCATATCAGTAAACCTTCCTGTAGCTTCCGATTCTGTAACTTCGGGCTGCGACAGATAATGGTATAAAGGCGATAGTTTTCCTTCTGCCTTATGCTTTGATACGAGGTAATCGATAATGTCACCGTTTGTTGCATGACTCGTTACAATGCCTCCGTGTTTTTTCACTTCATGCATCAGTCCAACCATCTGTTTGTCGTCAATCATCAATGCACCTTTGTAAGCCATGAAAGTCTTGAACGATGTAATACCAAGTTCGTTTATGAAGTATTCTATTTCCTTCTTAGTCTCATCATTAAAATCTGTTACTGCCAAATGGAATGCATAATCACCGTAAGCATTTCCGTTTGCTCTTCCTGTCCATTCATCGTAAGCTGCTTTCAATGAGTCACCCTGTTTCTGTATTATAAAATCTATTACTGTAGTCGTTCCGCCGTGAAGAGCAGCCAGTGTTCCAGTCTCGTAATTATCAGTTGAAAACGTTCCCATAAAAGGCATCTCAAGATGCACGTGCGGGTCAATGCCCCCGGGCATTACCAGTTTGCCCTTTGCATTTATTACCTCATCGGCTTTTACATTCAGATTATTACCGATAAGAGAAACTTTTTCTCCTTCGATAAATATATCCGCTGAGTAATCATCTGTTGCAGTAATTACTCTTCCGTTTTTAATCAGTATTGACATTATTTATAGTATTTAAATTATTAATTGAATTTGTATTCTTTTCCAGAAAATAATAAACAACAAAGGAAACAAAGAATCCGACGAACCATGCATAATGGTAAATGTCTTCTATCCATAAAGGCATAGCATCTTTATTTACCAGGTTTATTGTTGTAAGAAATCCGGGTACATTAGGAAGTATACCCACAATCAATGCAATCACTGCATTCCTGTTAAACCCGTTCTGGAAAGTGTAAATACCCTTTAGTTTGTAAAGGTCATCTACAACAAGTTGTTTCTTCTTTATGAAAAAGTAATCCGATATCATTATTCCGCCAATCGGACCTAGTAAACTTGAATATGCAATCAGCCATTTGAAAATATATCCGCTCGGGTCTTCTATAAGTTTCCAGGGTAGTATTAGTATCCCTATTACTCCTGTAATATATCCGCCTTTTCTGAAATCTATTTTCGACGGCGATAAATTAGCGAAGTCATTCGCAGGACTTACGATGTTTGCTGCAATGTTTGTCGCAAGTGTTGATACTGCAATACTTATCATCGCTAAACTCACAAGTATCTTGCTGTCGAATTTAGCCGCAAGTATAACAGGGTCCCAGATTGTCTGACCGTAGATTATAAACGTTGCAGAAGTTACAACTACACCGACGAATGAAAACAATGTCATCGATGGCGGTAAGCCAAGTATCTGTCCAGTTACCTGTGCCTTCTGGCTTTTCGCGTATCTTGTAAAGTCAGGTATGTTAAGTGATAGTGTTGCCCAGAACCCAACCATTCCAGTCAGGGCAGGGAAGAAGTATAGGAAAAATTCTCCAGTCGTACTGAACTTCGATGGCTGTGCAAGTATCGGACCTAATCCGTTACCCGCTGATATTGCCCAGTAAAGCAAAGCTACTGCAGCAATTGGTAAAAAGAATGCTTTAAAGACGAGAAGTTTCTTAATGCTGTCAACTCCAAGATATACCACATACATATTCAGTATCCAGAAAAGGAAAAATGAAATTGCAGGACCTGTATGCAAACCAAGCGACGGAGGAAATATCTCAGGCAGATTCTCAAATGACGGAACCCAGACTCTTATTACCTGATATATAGAAAAGCCGCCAATCCACGTTTGTATTCCAAACCATCCACAGGCTACAATCGCTCTAAGTATTGCAGGAATGTTTGCACCCTTCACTCCGAAACTTGCACGTGCAAGAACAGGAAAAGGTATTCCGTATTTTGCACCTGCGTGCCCGTTAAGTACCATAGGTAAAAGCACAATAGTATTGCCAATGAAGATTGTCAGTATTGCCTGCCACCAGTTCATTCCTCCTTCGATTAGTGAACTCGCAAGCATATACGTAGGAATGCATAAACTCATACTTATCCATAGCGCAGTATAGTTCCACGTATTCCACGTCCTTTTAGACTCAGGAATAGGGGCCAGGTCTTCACTATGCAGTGAAGAGGACATTCCCTTCTCCGTTATTTCGTTTGGATCAATCTTCATTAATTGTTTTTACGTTCGAATAATTTATTCCCCATAAACTATTAACTAAAAACTAAAAACTATTTTAAAACTATCAACGGACAACTAACAACTGATAACTAATATCTAAACACAATATTCATCCGCTATCGAAAGTGCTTTTGATATTATTTCCATACCTTCATCAACTTCGGCTTTATTAATGCAAAGCGGCGGAGCTACAAACACAAGATTCCATCTGCCCATCGTGTACATTCCCTGTTCTGCAATCTTCCCCATTACTTTATTCATTACTTCCATTTCTGAAGGAGGGGCATTCCATCTTGCCATCGGTTCTCTCGTTTCTCTGTTCTTCACGAGTTCAAGACAGCCGAGTAAACCTGTATTTCTGAAATCACCGATACACGGATGTATCTTCTTCATTTCTTCAACTTTATCCTCAATGTATTTCCCCATTGTTGCTGCATTTTCTACAAGGTTCTCTTCTTCGTAAATATCCAGAACTGCATTTGCTGCCGCACAGGCAACTGCGTGTGCAGAATATGTAAGTCCTAATGGAAGCGGTTTATCGTCAAACGCTTTAGATATTTCATCTTTTACAATTATTCCGCCAAGTGGAATGTATGCTGATGTTAATCCTTTTGCAATCGGCATTATATCAGGTACTACATCATGATGATTTATTCCGAACCATTTACCTGTTCTGCCAAACCCGCTCATTACTTCATCCGCGATTGTGAGTATTCCATACTTATCAGCAATCTCTTTCACTTTCTTCCAGTAACCCACAGGATACTTAATGCAGCCTGATGAACCCGATTCTCCTTCGAGCATTATTGCCGCTACATTCTGCGGACCTTCATACTGCAATACTCTTTCAAGATGTGCGATTGCGTTATCTGTGCACTCTTCGGGAGTTTTGCTGTGCCACGGACATCTGTAGAAATAAGGATTCTCCACGTGTATAAAGTTAGGCGGTTGTTGTGAATCTATTGCCTGCTTTCTCGGGTCGCCGCCTGCAGACGCACTTGCGTATGTCGCACCGTGGTACGACTGATAAAAAGTTACTATCTTGTGTCTTCCTGTATAAATTCTTGCAAGCTTAATCGCATTCTCTACTGCTTCGGCACCGCCGAGTGTGAAGAATGTTTTGCTCATTCCCTCAGGTGAAATCTCTGCGAGTTTTTTACCGAGGTCTCCGCGTGCTGCAGTTACCATTCCGGGATAAACATAGCTCACTTCGCTCATCTGTTTTGCGACTGCTTCTGCAACTTTCGGATGACCGTGGCCGATGTTTACGCATACTAACTGCGATGAAAAATCTGTATATCTCTTTCCATCGTAATCGTAAAGGTATATTCCTTTTGCACTTTTGATGTTAAGCGGTTTTAATCCTTTTTGCTTTGACCACGATGTTAATGTGTAGGTCAGATTATTGTTTAGTATTTCGTTCTTGTCTTCTGTTATGTTATACATTTTTTATTCCCCTTTAAATTAACTCATCCAGTTTGTTTTGGCTTCAGCATTCCATTTAATGCTTGTCTTCTTCGGCTGCATCCATAATCCTAAAGAACTCTTTCCTGTAATATCATTCGTTCCGAATTTCGATTCGTTCCATCCGCCGAATGAAAATGGTTCTCTCGGTACAGGCACACCGATGTTAACGCCAATCATTCCCGCCGATGCTTTTTCTATAACTGTTCTTGCGTAACTTCCGTTCTGCGTGAATACCGCTGCTGCGTTTCCGTATTCTGAACTGTTTTCAATCGCCATTGCTTCGTCAAGTGATTGCACTCTCATAATCGCAAGCACTGGACCGAATACTTCTTCTTTCGCAATCGGCATATCAGGTTTTACGTTGTCTATTACTGTCGGACCAACATAATATCCGCCTTCTTTTCCTTCTACTATCGCATTTCTTCCGTCAACTAAAATCTTTGCACCCTGCTTTTCTGCATCTGTTATATACTTTTCAATTCTTTCCTTTGCGGCTTTTGTTATGACCGAACCAAGATTCTTCCCGGGTACAATCTTTCTTGCTTCTTCGCAAAGCTGTTCTATAATATGGTCAACAGGTCCTACTCCAACCATCGCTGAAGCAGCCATACATCTTTGTCCTGCACAGCCCGTCATAGATGCAGCAACATTCGATGCCGTCATCTGTACATTCGCATCAGGTAAAACTATTAAATGATTCTTCGCTCCGCCGAGTGCTGCAACTTTCTTGAAGTTCGATGCCGCTCTTGCGTAAACAATCTTTGCAACTTTAGTGGAACCAACAAACGATACAGAACTTATACCCGGATGGTCGCAGATTCCTTCAACTATTTCCCTGTCACCGTTTACAATGTTGAATACTCCGTCGGGCAGTCCTGCTTCTTTCAGCATCTCTGCTATGTGGTTTGAAGTTATCGGAACAATTTCAGACGGCTTGAAGACCATTGTATTTCCTGCAGCTATTGCATTAGGAATTGTCCAGTGAGGTACCATGTGAGGAAAGTTAAATGGTGCAATTGACGCTACAACTCCGACAGGATGATAATCAATCCTGCATTCCACACCATTGCTTACTTCCAGAATCTCTCCGCCAAGCATTTGCGGAAGTGAACAAGCAAACTCTGTCAGTTCAATGCTCTTTTCAACCTCTGCTCTTGCTTCGCCGAGAGTCTTTCCGCATTCAATATGAGTAACGTATGTCAGTTCCTCTATATTCTTTTCAAGAATAGTCTTGTATCTGTAAAATATCTGAACTCTTTCCTTTATAGGAATCGCAGCCCAGGCAGGAAATGCTTTCTTAGCAGCATCAACTGCTGCGTCGAGTTCCGCCTTGCCTGACAAAGGCACTTTTGAAATCACTTTCCCGTCGAGCGGGCATATAACGTCGAGCATCTTCTTACCGCCTGATACGAATTTTCCGTCGATAAAATTTCTTACTTCTTTATAAATTAGTTTATCCATAATAAAATATTAAAACGTTTTAGTTAAAACAAAATATCAGGGCTATATTTCCCTGATATACTGTCTTTTAAATTCAAATTTCATCTTATTGAACCTCTTTAATAATCATTTTAGATTTTATGTACAATCCAAAATTACAGTATTGCCATAGTTCTGACCTGCGTTCAGTGATGGTTTAACAATTGTGAACTATCAACTGACAACTAATCCACATTTCTAAATTGTATTACGATTTCTAATTTCCTATTTTTCTCAAAATCTAAAATATAATGGATAATAACACAAGACTGCATAACATTTCGCACTTAATCGGTAACACTCCTTTGCTTGCTATTGAGTTCTTCTACAAAGGCGAGAAAAGAACTATCTATGCCAAAGCAGAAAACATTAATATGACTGGCAGTATCAAAGACAGAATGGCTCTTCATATTATTAAGAAAGCATACGAAAGAGGTATTCTTAAAAGCGGCGATGAAATAATCGAAGCCACAAGCGGTAACACTGGCATTTCCTTCTCCGCTATCGGCAGGTCGCTTGGTCACAAAGTTATTATCTATATGCCCGACTGGATGAGCAGGGAAAGAATTGAATTAATAAAAAGTCTTGGTGCTGAAATAAACCTCGTCAGCAAAGAGCAGGGCGGATTCCTCGGAAGTATCGCATTGTCTGAAGCATATGCTGAAGCTAATCCGAACACATTCCTGCCAAGACAGTTTTCTAACGACGATAATGTTTCTGCACATTACGAAACTACCGGACCTGAAATCTGGTGGCAGCTACGTTTCAGAGGTTTGAAGCCCGATGCATTCATCGCAGGCGTTGGTACAGGCGGAACAGTTATGGGAGTTGGGAAGTACCTTAAGGAGGTTCATCCTGAAATTAAAATACATCCGCTCGAACCTGCTAACTCTCCGACAATGACAACAGGGCATAAAGTTGGCAAGCACAGAATACAGGGAATCTCAGATGAATTCATTCCTGAAATTGTTAAACTCGATAACCTTGATCATATAATCAGTGTTGATGACGGCGATGCAATCATTATGGCTCAGAAACTTGCGTCCGAACTCGGTATCGGAGTAGGCATCTCTTCAGGTGCAAACTTTATAGGCGCACTAATGAAGCAAAACGAAATGGGTAAAGATGCCGTAGTTGTTACAGTCTTCTGTGATGATAACAAAAAGTATTTAAGCACAGACTTGCTGAAGACGGAGCCCGTGAAAGACGGATTCCTCTCACCCGATGTTGAACTTCTTGGTTTCCACGCATACAAGCGCGTGTGTCACACTTGCTGCGACCCGCTCACTTGCATCGAAGCCGACTATGAACATATAGACGAAGTTCAGCTTCCGCCATGCCCGAGAAGAATAAGACAGCATTAAAAATAGTATAAGAATACTATCAATTTCAAATTATGACATTCCTTTCGGATGCTAAATTAAAAATAGTATAAGAATAATATCCATTAATAAGTTATAATTTTAGTTCCGGATTCTAAATAAAGCCCACGGATTTATCCGTGGGGTGTAAATGGAATTATTCTCCAACCGTTTCAACGGTTTAATCTTTTGCCCTGTTAACATTATTATAATTCTGCATTCATAATTCTGAACTCTGAATTGCTCTTTCTCTCTTTGCTTTTAATTCCATAAAAACTATTTTGTTTCTTTAAAAATGAATCGAACTATATGCAGACATACTTTTTCGAATTGTTGACCGCTTGTATGAATTGCGGTAACCCGCTTCTTATAAATGCTTTCACGGGTAAAATCACCTGTGAGCATTGTCAGAAGGATAATTTTATCACTGCCAAACTATGGAAGGGGATGGTAGTTGACAGTATGAATGATGCCCGAAAGTATAACGAAGGACAGAAACATTCCCTTAAGATGTTTTCAGGCGGTTATCAGATTACTGTTACTTTCGGCAGAAGAAAATCCCGCTGCGCTAAATGTCAGACTATGGTACCCGATGCTGTTTACGATTCGTTCGAAGGTGGGGATTATAAATGTACTCAATGCGGTAACGTAATATTAATAAGGAAACCTGATAAGTTCATTCAGGAAATTGTCCCTTCTGCAAAGTATATCGTTGCTGAAGATTCCGGGCAGTTGAAAACCGACATTCATGGAATGGAAAAGCCCGAAGCCTCTAAGCCTGTTATCTTCACCTGCCCTGCCTGCGCTGCTAACCTTGAAATAGACGGTACTAAGCGTATGATTAAATGCCAGTACTGCGAAGCAAGCGTTTATCTCCCAGATGACCTCTGGTTTGAGCTGCATCCTGCACCTACAGTTGACAGGTGGTACATCATTAATAACGAAAAGGAAGCAGTGGCAAAAGAAGAATTGAAGGAAACACCTATGCCTCAATGGTATCATCTTTCTGATGTAACTATCGACTCAAAAGGAAACATTTATGTTGCGGGCGCTGATGACGATAAAGAAGATTTCTCCGTATGGTCTTTGACCCCCGATTTAAAATTAAGGTGGATTCGAAATGATATAAAGTTTGCTTACGAAAACACAGGTATCGCTGTTTCAAGAAATAATAAACTACTTCTCTGGAATAAAAACAAACATTCACTCAAGATTTTGTCCACTAATGACGGGTCTGATTTAAATACCGTTCAGGGCGCGGAAGTTAGCCGCTCGAACCCATATCCTTTTACGCTGAAAGGCTGTGGTGCATTAATATCAGATTCCGATTACACTATACTCGCAATCATTAATAACACCTTCGTTCGTTTTTATGACGATGGAAGCAGAGCACCTGCCTGGAAAGTTGTTTCACAGAAGAATGAAGTCCCCGGTTTGTTCAGCAGACTTTTCAAAGGAGGGAACAATGCTGTGGATATTCCTTCTGATGAAGACTGGGCTCCCTGTGTTAAGGAAATTGGCAACTGTCCAAAACGAGTATCCGGGACTTCTACAACTATGAATCTCGGTTTCGACGGATATGTATATATGAACGATACAAGCTCCACAGATGCAAAACTTGCAAAGTACACAAGGGAAGGTGAACAGGTATGGAGCAAAGACATCGGGCTTCATTACAAGGACTGTAAACCCTGTACAGATGCAAAAGGAAACGTATACATACTTGGTTCTGACCAAAACAATAAATCCAAACTGATAAAAATATCACCCGACGGTAAAAACGTAACCACTTTGTTAAACGATATCCTCGATGGCGGAATCCTCAGCGAAGATAAGCTGCTCGCAATTTCTCCTGACGGCAAAATCTATACATTCAGGTATTATGATTTTATGAAAGTCTTTACCCCAGATTTAAAATGCATCTATGAATCAGAACGAAGCAAGGAAGCTGCTCAGGAAAAATTAAAGTATGCCAAACAAAGAAAGGAAGCCGAAGAATAGCCGCATAGTTATTCCTCATCCTCTTCTGAATCCCACTCCGGTCTCATATCCGCCGAGGCGGACGGGGTGGTCATCAAACCATTACCCTTTTTATCAAATGTCTATCAACTGTCAACTGACAACTAATTCTAATTTCTATTTAGCTTAATTATTCTTATATTTGTTTATGTACAGCAAATTAAAGCCCCATATAATTACAAGTTTAAAAGATGTTGTAGGAGATGAATTTGTCTTCACAGACGTTGAGAATATCGATAAGTATTCCCGCGATGAAACCGAAGACTTCTCTTTTCCGCCTGAGGTTGTTGTAAAGCCCGCTATTGCAGAGGAAATCTCTGAGATTCTTAAACTTGCAAACGAAAACCTTATTCCCGTTTACACTCGCGGAGGTGGTACTGGTCTTTCGGGAGGTGCTTTGCCCGTATACGGTGGTATCGTTATTTCGATGGAGAGGTTCAACAAAATTCTTGAGGTTGATGAGCATAACTTTCAGGCAGTCGTTCAGGCAGGAGTTATCACTCAAGTTTTTCAGGAAGAACTCGAAAAGGTCGAAATGTTCTATCCCGTTGATCCTGCATCACGTGGTAGCTGTCTCATCGGCGGGAATGTTGCCGAATGTTCGGGCGGTCCGCGTGCTGCAAAGTATGGCGTTACGAGGAATTACATTCTGGGTCTCGAATTCGTTACTCCGACCGGTGAGATAATATTCACTGGCTCCAGAACAATTAAAAACGTTACGGGTTACTCACTCACTCAGCTTCTTTGCGGAAGTGAAGGCACGCTTGGCATCGTTACGAAAATAGTTTTCCGTGTGCTTGCTCTGCCGAAACATAAGATGATACTTTTGATTGCTTACAATAACGTGAAGGACTGCATTTCTTCTGTGGCTGAAATTTACAGAAGCGGTGTGAATCCCGCAGCGCTGGAATTTCTTACGAAGGATGCCATCAAGGCTTCTGAAAATCAGCTAGGGAAAAGTTTTCCGAACAGCGATGCCGAAGCACAGCTTTTGATTGAACTCGATGGAAACAATATGGACGTGCTCAACTCCGACGTACAGGTAATTGCCGACACGGTGGAGAAGTTTTCTGCCGCAGACATCATTCTTGCTGAAGACAGGGGCAAGATGGAAGAACTGTGGGCATTGAGGCGCTCGGTGGGCGAGGCGGTGAAATCGATTTCCACTTATAAGGAAGAAGACACAGTTGTCCCGCGTGCGAAACTGCCCGAACTGCTTCAGGGAATAATGGACGTTTCAAAGAAATACAACATAAGAATAATTTCATACGGACACGCAGGCGATGGAAACCTGCACGTGAATATTCTGAAGGAAAAGCTCAGCGATGAATACTGGAACACTAACGTGAAACTTGCGATAAGGGAAATCTTCGAGCACACGGTTGCGCTTGGCGGGACAATCTCCGGCGAACACGGCATTGGCTATTCGCAGAAAGAGTTTCTGTCTATCGCACTGTCAAAAGAAGAAATACAACTTTTAAAGAACATTAAGAAAACATTCGACCCGAACAATATATTAAACCCGGGCAAAATATTTACAGATTAATATGATATCATTTGAAACCCAATATAGGATACTTTATGCCCATACTGACGTGATGGGAGTAGTAAACAACATCCGCTACCTTGAGTTCTTTGAGGTTGGCAGGAATGAAATGATGCGCTCAATGGGCTATCCCTACCCTCAGCTCGAAGCACAAAATATTGCTTTGCCTTTGGTTGAAGCACATATTAATTTCAAAACGCCTGCAAGGTATGACGATATGATTCGCATCGTGGCCACCCTGAAAGACTTGCCGACCGTGAGAATAAAGATTGACTATGAAATATTCGTTGAGGACAGGCTTGTTGTAACTGGTTATACGACACACTCTTTCCTCGACATGAAAAGATTCAAACCCGTAAGACCTCCTGTGGATTTTATGGACGTTGTAAGAAAATTAATAAATAATTAAATTTAACACTTAATAATATGTCTAACAAAACATTCTATCGTAATTTTGATTTTAACGCTGCTGAGAAAATCATCAGGCAGGCTTTGAAAGAAGATGTTGGTACGGGTGACGTTACTACGGATTTATTAATCCCGAAAGACAATATGTCTGTTGCAAATTTAATGATGAAAGAACCGGGTGTGGTTGCAGGCGTGGAGATATTTAAACTTGTGCATAAAATTGTTGACCAGAAAACTGTCGTTCACACTGTTTGTCCAGAAGGTCAGAAAGTTAAGAAGTGTGCAAGGATTGCTCAGATAAACGGAACTTCAAGGAGTCTTCTGAAAGCAGAAAGACTTTCCCTGAACATCATACAGCGAATGAGCGGAATCGCCACCGCAACTTACAGCATGGCGAAAAAGCTGAATAACCCTTCAATCAAAATAGTTGATACACGCAAGACAACTCCTAATTTCAGGATGTTCGAAAAACTTGCAGTAAAAATCGGTGGTGGTGATAATCATCGTTTCGGTCTGTACGATATGATGCTCATAAAAGATAATCACATCGAAGCAAACGGAGGTATCGAGAATACATTATTGAAACTTAAGAAATCCAAAGTTTCAAGGGAACTAAAAGTAGAGATTGAAGTACAAGATTTAAATGAACTTAAGACAGTCCTGAAACTTGGCAAAGGAATTGTAGACATTGTGATGCTGGATAATTTCACGATAGAGAATATAAAGAAAGCTGTAAAATTAAATAATAAGACTTTCAAAATTGAAGTGTCCGGGGGGGTCAATTATCGAACAATCGGGAACTTTAGTTCAATAAAGGGAATTAACATAATATCGGTAGGGGCGTTAACTCACTCTGTACGGTCACTGGATTTGTCGTTAGATTTTATATCTTGACATAAAATATATAAAAACTTAAATTATTTACTATTATTTAATAACTAAAACATTATGCTATGAAGAACTTGAAGTACAAGCTTAATTTTTTGTTGGCTATTGTTCTTACTGTATCTTTGGTTGTCGCTTGCGGTAAACTGAAAGACCTTGCAAAGGAAGAAACCAAAAAGGACGACAAGAAAGAAGAAACAACAAAGAAGGAAGAAACAAAAACAGAAACCAAGAAAGAATCTTCATCTAAAAAAGAAGGTGGATCAAAACTTTATTTCTGTGAGCAGTACAAAAACGGTGAAGAAGTTGGTGTGAGCGAAAGATTCACTCCTGGCTGGTTAACAGTAATGGTTGATACAAGACCATCGGGTACAAAACTTGGAACAGGAAAAGTTGAACTTAAACTTTCAAAGATTAAGGATGCCTCAGGAAATGATATTAGCGAAAAGATTATAAGAACAGTGCCGTTTGACGTTCAGGCAGACTGGGATTATACTTACTTTACAGATAAAAAGAATTTGAAATTTGATTCACCTGGTACTTACAGAGTTGTTTGCCAGAAAAAAGACGGCAGTCCTATCTGCACAGGTGAAATTGAAATAGTTCCGAAATAGGGTTTATTGTTAAATTAATTAAAAGGGTCTTGATAAGACCATAAGGAGAAAAAATGAAGAAATTGTATGTGGTTTTTTCAATCTTTGCAGTACTTGCTATGTTTGGGGTAACATCAAATGTACATGCACAGAGCACACCGGTATTATATTTTTGTGAATCATATGGTAATGATGGTGAAGTCGGTATAAGCGATAGATTCACTACCGGTTATTTAACCGTTATGGTTAAATGCGAATCGGCGCTTGGTTTAAAGAACGTTACTATTCAGTTCGATAAATATAATGTTACAACAAAAACTTTTGAATATTACAAGAAATTTACTTACGTAATTGAACCTACAATGAAGTATGTTTATTTCGCTAAGAATTCAACAAGCGATATGAAATTCAGTGACCCGGGAATCTACAGAGTATTCTTACTCGACGCAAACGGTCAGACTGTAACAAGTTCATTGATAGAAGTCATCAATCAATAAATTTCTATATTTTTTATATAAAGGTTATTCCTTATTTTAGGAATAACCTTTTGTTATTTTAATGATATGTATGGTAAATAAACATGATTGATAAGTTAAAGTCACTGTCTAAAGATACACTGATTTACGGTACAAGCACCATACTCGGAAGATTCCTGAATTTTCTGTTCGTTCCTATTTATACAAATCTTTTTCTTCCGGCTGAATTCGGAATAGTTGCAAACATCTATGCATACATAGCAATTTTAAACGTATTCCTTACTGTCGGACTTGAATCAGGCTACTTTAAGTTTGCTTCAACTCTTGAAGTCGGTTCAGAAAAGGAAAACTTCTCGCATCCTTATATAGGTATTTTCCTTAATGCATTCCTGATGTCAGGAATCCTGTTCGCATTCTCAACAGGACTAACTTCGGTTTTCCAGATTGATGTTTCACGTGGAATACTTTTAAAATATACAGCACTGATTCTTTTCTTCGATGCAGTTACTATAGTGCCGTTTGCTTATCTGCGCCTTCAGCATAAACCAATGAAGTTTGCAGCCATAAGACTCGTTAACATAGTCGCTACAGTTGTCTTTAATCTTCTGTTCATAGTTGTATTAAAGAAGGGGATTGAGTATGTCTTTATCTCAAACGTGATTGCTTCAGGACTCACTTTCATTCTTCTGCTCCCGATTGTGTGGAAAAATATTAAGATCTCTTTCAATAAAGAACTCGTTAAAGAACTCCTTAAGTTTTCACTTCCATACATTCCCGCAGGTATCAGTTCTAATATCATTCAGGTAGTTAATCGTCCAATTCTTACAGCATTAACAAACGATTATACTGTCGGAGTCTTCCAGGCAAATTACCGCCTGGGTATATTTATGATGCTCTTTGTCTCTATGTTTGAGTTTGCATGGCGTCCTTTCTTTCTTCAGAATGCTAAAGACCCGAATGCTAAGGAACTGTTCGCTAAAGTTATGACTCTCTTTCTCGTTATCGCATCAGTGATCTTCATATTCCTTACTCTGTTCATAGATAATATTGTCGCCATTCCTTTGCCGCATAAAGGTTATCTCGTCGGAAAAGCATATTGGGGCGGACTTAGCATAGTACCGCTGGTTTTACTCTCGTATATCTTCTACGGTATTTACATCAACCTTATGGCTGGAATTTATATCGAAAAGAAAACAAAGTATCTGCCGTACATAACAGGAGGTGCTGCTTTAATAAACGTTGCAGCTAACTTTATTCTTATCCCGGTTATGGGGATGATGGGTGCTGCAATCACTACACTGCTAAGTTACATAACAATGGCAGCCGGGATTTATTTCGCATCTCAGAAGTTTTATAAAATCCATTACGAGTACACTAAGATTTTATTCATATTCATTCTTCTTGCTGCAACAGTCATCTCTTACTTTTTCCTGAAGTACTTCGATTATCTGTTGCTCAAGATTGCAATCTTTATAATAATTACAAGCTTCATATTTGTCCTTAAAATCGTCGACATTAAAATCATTAAGAGGTTCTTCTGATGAAAAATATCCTTACATTTATATTGCTGGTTTTCGCATCATCTGTCTTTGCTCAGTTTACAAACCTGTCTTTCGAAACAGGCAATACAATGCTCGTAAAAGAGAATCTGAATTTACTGAAAGATAAAAAAGTTGGTATTATCACAAACAGTACTGGTGTCGATAAAACAGGAAAGCATATTATCGATATGCTCGTTGAAAGTAAAGTTAATGTCACAAGAGTATTTACTCCCGAACACGGTTTCTCTGCAGACGATACTTATAAAACATCTGGCATAGAAATCCCAGTCACTTCTTTGTACGGAAGTAAGTATTCCTACACAAAAAATGATGTTAATGATGTGGATGTTCTGATTTTTGACATACAGGAACTTGGAGCTCGCTTTTATACTTACACTTCCACTTTGTACCTTACTATGCAGGATGCAAAGAAGTATGGCAAGGAATACATCGTTTGCGACAGACCTTCAGTTGCTGATATTCATAACACTGAAGGATTCATGCTCGATGAAAACTTTTCTTCCTTCGTCGGGAAAATATCTACGCCTGTGATTTTCGGCTTAACGATAGGGGAACTGGCAAGTTATCTTAACGGTGAGTATGTACAGAATAACAAGTTTAAGGTTATTAAGATGAAAGATTATGACAGTAATATTAAATATGAGAATCTTATGAGCAATTGGATAAACCCGTCACCAAGTATTACTTCTGTCGAAAGCGCAAGACTCTATCCCGCTCTCTGTTTCCTCGAAGGTACGAGTATTTCAGAAGGACGCGGGACATCCACACCTTTTCAGGTGCTCGGTTCGCCGTTCGTAAACAGCGACGCACTACTAAAGAATCTTAATGACTTTGATTTAAAAGGTATTTCATTTGAGAAGACAGAATTCGTTCCAGACCAGTCTTTACTTCCATCATACACTGCTATGAAGTTTGTCAGTGTTGTTTGTTATGGTGTGAAAATAAAAGTCACCGATATGTTTAAATTCAAACCATTCGAGACATCTGTTGCAGTTCTCATAGCTCTGAAGAAATCATCATCAAAGTTCGGATGGATAAACAAAAACTTCATCGATAAACTCGTCGGTACAAATAAACTCCGTACGATGATTGACAATGGTTATACATTAAACGAAATCGTTGCCGAAGCAGATAAAGAAGCCCGGAACTTTAAGGAAAAAACAAAGCCCTACTTATTGTATTAAGTAAGACTATTTGTACAAATTGTAGTTAAATTCAGCCCACGGATTTATCCGTGGAGATAATATATCAAATAAAAAATAACCGTTTCAACGGTTTAAACTTCCTTTACTACTTCTCCGTCTCGTAAACCGCCATCGCTGTTATATTCACTATGTCATCAACATAATTTCCCGGCCCGAGTAAATAAACAGGATTTTTTATTCCAAGTAATATAGGACCAATCGCAACTGCACTGCCAAGACATGCAAGCAGCTTATAAGCAATGTTTGCAGATGTCAGGTCAGGACAAATAAGTACGTTTGCCTTTTCTTTCAGGTCGCTGAACGGGAAATATTCCGAAATCATTTCAGGATTCAGTGCCGTATCTGCCATCATCTCACCCTCAACCACTAAGTCTGGTCTCTTCTTCTTTATAATCTCAGTCGCCACTCTCACTTTATCCGAATAAGGATGCTTTGTACTTCCAAAGTTACTGAATGAAAGCATTGCAATCCTCGGTGTTACACCGAGTTTCTTTACCTTATCAGCAACAAGCAGCGCAATCTCTGCAAGCTGTTCTGCATTAGGATTTATGTTTACAGTTGCATCAGCAATAAATACTCTCTGATTCTTGAATATCATCATATACATACCCGCTACTGTGTTCGTCCCTTCTGCCTTACCAATTATCTGCAACGCAGGTTTTACTGTATCAGGATAATGCTGTGTTAAACCTGATATCAATCCGTCAGCATCGCCGCTTCTTACCATCATCATTCCAAAAATGTTCGGATTCTTTATAAGTCTTTTCGCATCTATATAAGTTACACCTTTTCTTTTCCTCAGTTCAAAGAAATCGTCAGTGTACTTCTTAAGGTTTGGTGATAAAGCAGGCTCAATTATTTCAATGTCTTCTCTCTCAAAATGTAAGTTCAAGTCTACGATGTTCTGAACAATCATTTCCTTGTCACCGATTAATACAGGTTTTGCAATTCCTTCATCAATTATTATCTGTGCTGCACGGAGTATCTTTGATTCTTCCCCTTCAGGAAATACTATCTTCTTATTTACGTGTTGTGCCTTGTGAATAAAGAACCTCATTATTTCACGTGACTTTCCAAGTCTCGCCTCAAGTTTATCTTTGTACTCTTCAAAGTCAAGAATTGGATTCTTCGCAACACCTGTAAACATCGCTGCTTCAGCTACTGCGGGTGCTTCCCAAAGAAGTACTCTCGGGTCGAATGGTTTAGGAATTATGTATTCCTTCCCGAATTCAATCTTACTTCCGCCGTATGTACGTATAACAGAATCAGGTATGTCTTCCTTCGCAAGTTTTGCAAGTGCTATTGCAGCTGCAATCTTCATTTCATTGTTAATCGTCGATGCTCTTACGTCGAGTGCACCTCTGAATATAAAAGGAAATCCAAGTACGTTATTTACCTGATTTGGATAATCACTTCTTCCTGTTGCCATAATAATGTCGTCACGTACCGATTTTGCATCAGGATAAGTTATCTCGGGGTCAGGGTTTGCCATAGCAAAAACAATAGGGGAGTCTGCCATGCTCTTAACCATTTCTTTCGTCAGTACACCTTTCTTCGAAACACCGCAGAAACAATCTGCCCCCTTCATTGCATCGGCAAGTGTGCGGAGTTCAGTATCCTGTGCAAAATAATCTTTGTACTTATTCATCCCGTCTTTTCTGCCTTTGTAAACCACTCCTTTTGTGTCACATAAAATTATATTCTCTCTTCTTACTCCAAGTGTCTCATAAAGTTTTGCACACGCAATTCCCGCTGCACCTGCTCCGCTGAACACAACCTTAACTTCAGTGATTTTCTTGTTAACTATCTCAAGGGAGTTTATCAATGCGGCTCCACTGATGATTGCCGTACCGTGCTGGTCATCGTGAAACACAGGGATGCCCATTATCTTTTTCAGTTCTTCCTCAATGTAGAAACATTCAGGTGCTTTTATATCTTCAAGATTTATTCCGCCGAATGTCGGTTCAAGCAGTTTTACTGCTTTAATTATCTCGTCAGGGTCCTCTGTGTTTAATTCTATATCGAATACATCTACGTCCGCAAATCTTTTGAATAATACTCCTTTACCTTCCATAACAGGTTTGCCGGCTAGTGCTCCTATGTTTCCAAGCCCGAGCACGGCTGTCCCATTAGATACTACAGCAACCAGGTTTCCTTTTGCAGTGTACTGATAAGCATCTTCTGGATTCTTTTCAATTTCAAGGCAGGGCTCTGCTACACCGGGAGTGTATGCTAACGATAAATCGCGTTGTGTGGCACATGGCTTTGAAGAAACTACTTCAATCTTGCCTGGTCTGCCGTTTTTGTGGTAGTCGAGTGCGTCTTGTTTTCTAATCATTGTTTCGGGGTTTTGATTTATACAAATATATATAAATTGAAGTTTTAATTTGATTGTATAAATTATCCTATTCCTGATTATGAATTAAGAAAAAGTTTATTACCTCTATTTATTCTTGTGAATATTGTTATATTCTAAAAGGGGAATATAATAAATGAAAATTCGGTAAAGAGAGAAAAATGAGAACAAACAAATTAGTAAATCTTGGCGTTAAGGATAAGAATGTCCATCCGTGGATTTTTATGCTGCTTATCACGCCGTTTGGTGTTGTCTTCGGTTTTGTTTCCGTTACACTTGCTTTTATGTTTTCAAAAGCGGGTATTTCACTGGATGATGTAGCTGCTCTAGTAGCAGCCAGTCTTCTTCCCAACATACTCAAATTTCTCTGGGCACCACTGGTTGATATGACTCTTTCAAACAAAAAATGGTATTTGATGTCAGTCCTTGTTAGTGCTGCAGGAATTGTTCTTATCAGTCTTATCCCGGTCAAGGTGGAAAGTCTGACTCTGCTTATAGTTTTAGTTTTCCTTACTAACTTTGCCGTTACTTTTCTTGCAATGTCAACAGATAGTATGATGGCTTATGATACTCCTGCCGATATGAAAGGCAGAGCAGGAGGATGGATGCAGGCTGGTTGTCTTGGTGGAATGGGTATTGGAGGAGGTGCAGGACTTTATCTCGCTGAACGGCTTCCTGAAAACTGGATGGCAGGGGCACTGCTGGCATTAACTTGTTTGCTTTCAAGTATCGGACTTTTATTCTTATCCGAACCACAGTCTACTATTCGAGTTTTTAGTTTTCGTCAAAGTCTTAAGAATCTCAATAAAGATATTATCAGTCTTGTTAGATCCAAAGCGGGTTTTACTGCTATATTCCTGTGCTTTCTTCCTATCGGTTCCGGAGCGGCTTCAAACCTTTGGGCGGCTCTTGCAGGTGAATGGAGTGCTTCTTCAGATACTGTTTCTCTTGTTGTCGGTACAGCTGGCGGAATTATTTCTGCCTTAGGATGTCTGCTGGGCGGATGGATATGTGACCGTATGGACCGTAAGTATGCATATATTGCTTTTGGTCTCATGCAGGCACTTTGTGCAGTCGGAATGGGTTTCTCTCCAAGAACAGAATTGATGTATATTTTCTGGACTTCTCTTTATGCTGTCAGCACCGGACTTACTTTTGCAGGATTTACTGCCTTTGCCCTCGAAGCTATCGGAACAGGAGCTGCAGCAACAAAATATAATATCTTTGCCTCACTTTCCAATGCTCCGATATATTTTATGGTATACATTAATGGATGGGCTCACGAACACTGGAACTCTAAAGGTATGCTGAATACTGAAGCAGCAATAGGAGTAATTGGAATGCTTCTCTTCATTGTTGTTATCTTTTTTATCAACAGGATGAATTGTTTTAAAGTTGAAGTTAAGGAAGCAACAGCATAATAATTATTCTAATGCATAATGTAATAATTTATTGTATTCTTCTACTTTTAAACCCTGAAAGGGTTTAATGTGAATAACCACCGGCGAAGCCGGTGGAACATTAACACACTCCAACCCTGAAAGGGTTGAACAATTTATTTATTCTAATGACTCTATTCCTCCTCCTTTTTCTCTTACAATTCATTCTTAAAATCGCTAATTTTATTAATTAACCCCAAGAATTTTATACCTAAATATAATATAAGTATATGCAAAAATTAGTTTTACTCGGTGATGAGGCAATTGCTCAAGCCGCTATAGACGCCGGTATTTCAGGCATTTATGCCTATCCGGGAACACCCTCTACTGAAATCACTGAATATGTTCAGCATTCTAAAGAAGCAAAACAGAAAGGCATCCGTTCTAACTGGTCTTCTAATGAAAAGACTGCTTATGAATCTGCTCTGGGAATGTCATACACTGGAAAACGTACTATGGTTTGTATGAAGCACGTAGGTTTAAACGTTGCCGCTGATGCATTTGTTAATTCAGCTATTACAGGTGCTAACGGCGGTATGATTGTTGTCGCAGCAGATGACCCTTCAATGCATTCTTCACAGAACGAACAGGATTCAAGAATACTCTCTAAATTCGCTTTTATTCCCGTTCTCGAACCTGTCAATCAGCAGGAAGTATACGATATGGTTCATTACGGTTTTGATATATCTGAAAAATATAAAATCCCTGTTATGCTCAGAATCACTACCAGACTCGCTCACTCAAGAGCAGGTGTACAGAGAAAAGATTCAAGGGAACAGAATGAAATATCACTTCCAAAGAATTTAACACAATTCGTGCTTCTCCCTGCAATCGCAAGAAAACAGTATAAAGTCCTTCTTGAAAAACAGGTCCCTCTCGAAGCAGAATCTGAAACATCAGGTTTTAATAAATATTTTGAAGGCGAAAATAAAAAACTCGGTATAATTGCAAGCGGTATAGGTTATAACTATCTTATGGAAAACTATGTTGACAGTAAATGTTCTCATCCTGTTCTTAAGATATCACAGTATCCGTTACCTCATAAACTTATACAAAAGATTGCTAAGGAATGCGATGAACTTCTGATTCTGGAAGAAGGATTTCCTTTGATTGAAGAAATGCTTAAAGGCTACTTAAACGTTGGTCTTAAGATTCAGGGAAGACTCAGTGGCGAAGTACCACGTGACGGAGAATTAAACCCGAATATTGTTGCAAGGTCTTTAGGCCTTACTGATACTATCGGTAATCCAATACCTTCTCTCGTTACCCCAAGACCGCCATCACTTTGTGCCGGTTGTCCTCACATCGATTCTTATCTTGATTTGAATGCAGTACTCGCTGAATACACACCTGGCAGAGTATTCGCTGATATCGGTTGTTACACTCTCGGCGCATTGCCTCCGTACAATTCAGTCAATTCCTGCGTTGATATGGGTGCATCTATCACTATGGCAAAAGGTGCTTCCGATGCAGGCCTCAGACCTGCTGTAGCTGTAATAGGTGATTCCACTTTCACTCACTCAGGTATTACAGGTTTGCTCGATTGTGTTAACGATAAAACTCCTGTTACTATATTTATACTTGATAATGCTACTACAGGTATGACAGGCGGACAGACATCTGCTGCAATGGGAAGACTTGAAGATATCGTAAAAGGTCTCGGAGTTGAAGAAGAACATATTAACATTCTTAATCCGATGAGAAGATATCACGAAGAAAATATGAAAGTCATTCAGGATGAACTTAATTACGAAGGCGTATCCGTCATCATCCCGAGAAGAGAATGTATTCAGACAATCGGTAAACATAAGAAAGAAGCAAAGGCAAAGGAGGAAGCGAAATGAAGAAAGATATTATTTTAGCAGGTGTTGGCGGACAGGGGATTCTCTCTATCGCAACGGTTATCGGCGTCGCAGCAGTAAACCTCGGCTTACATTTAAAACAGGCAGAAGTTCACGGTATGAGCCAGCGTGGTGGTGATGTACAGTCTCACTTAAGACTTTCGGATAAAGAAGTTATGTCAGACCTTATTCCTTTCGGAAAAGCTGATATGATTATCTCAGTTGAACCAATGGAATCACTAAGATACCTTCCATACTTATCAAAAGAAGGATGGATTATAGCAAACTCCAAGCCGTTCATTAATTTCAGTAATTATCCTCCTATCGAGAATGTAATTAATGAGATTAAAGCTCAGCATCATAATGTAGTTCTTGATGCCGATAAAATTGCCAGAGAATCTGGTTCGTTGCGTTCGGCTAATATGGTAATACTCGGTGCAGCTTCACCGTTCCTCGATATTGCGTTTGAGAATCTTGAAGAATCAATCCGTTTTATATTTGGGAAAAAAGGTGAAGATATCGTAAATGTCAACCTGAAAGCTTTGAACGCAGGAAGAGACTTTGCAGTTGATGTTGTGAAATAATATTTATTAATTGAAATTATAGAGAACCCACGTAGGTATAAATCCGGCGGGGGTTTTTTGTTTTTGAACAGTACATTCTCGTAAGTTTCATAGTTGATCGCCGTATGTTTTGATTGCCGTAAGTTTCATAGTAGATTGCCGTTTAACTTCCGTTTAACTTATACTTGTTTGCCGTCGGATTGCCGTATAAGCTATTTTAGTATACTTATTGCAAATCTTAAGATTATCAATAAGATTAAAATTTCTTTAGTTGAGTTTTCTTGAAAGTCCATTCCCGAGTAACCAGAGTATTCTCTATATTTGTTGAATACCACGGTGATAGTGAGTTGCTGTCTGGGTTTTTAAGGATTTGTATGTCCTGTGCAGGCATGTAACTTTGTGCGATTAAGAATACTTTATCGCCTGTAGTCTTGTTCTCTGCCAGGTCAACTATTATAACTGCATGTCCGGGTGAGCCGCCTTTTATAAATACGGAACCTATCTCGATTTCACTGATATCAATTGGAGTCAGTTCCTTTTCCAGTGATAAAGTACCTGCATATGTAAATACAACGTCGAGGTATTTACGGAATTCGTTGTAGGATGTGGATTCTTCAGATTTTTTTATCCATGAGACTTTATTCCCGCTGACCGAGATTCTGTAACCCAGACGCCATTTAGAATATTCTGCTATGAATCCGTTTGTGAAGTTAAATTCAATATCCTCGATTTTTCCTTGTGCAAATAAGTATTCCGCACGGAGGCGCATTACGGCATCAGCACATTGCTGGAGGTCTTTATCACCTACATCAACATTAATAACTGCAGCATATACATCGTCGGGACGTTTTTCAGTGCCGTCGTAGTTTAATACTTTTGTTCCTTCAGGTTTTAGAGGAAGATTCTGCAAGTATTCTGCAAATGAGTTCTTTTCGGATGATACGCGTGTGTATCTATCAGGAGTCTTAAACCTGGTTTTAACTGTGTTTCCTGATGAATCCCTGACAATAGGTTTAGTTATTACCTGTTTCTTGTCACAAGATTGTAATTGCAGTGTACTTAATGCTATTAACAGAACAATTGTTATTATGTTGTATACTCTTTGCATACTTCATAATAGTTCTGCTGTATAAATTTTTCAATGGATTTTTTGTTCTGAAACCAATAATATTAAATGTTTGTTTAAACATTCAACTATTTTATTAAACTTAAACATAATATTTGTATGAAAGAATTATCGGGTGAAGTATTTTATCCTTCTAAAGAAGTATTGAAAAATTCGAGAGTGAAGGATTGGGATAAATTAAATGACTTTGCAAGTAAAGACCTTGAGGGTTTTTGGGATAAAGAAGCAAAGGAACTGAAATGGTTTTCGAAATGGGATAAAGTTCTTGATGATTCGTTTAAACCCTTCTATAAATGGTTCACGGGGGGCACTACAAATATTGCCTACAATTGTCTGGATGTGCACTTGAAGACTCACAGGAAGAATAAAGTGGCACTTATCTGGGAAGGTGAGAAAGGCGAGAGCAGAGTCTTTTCTTATTTTGCTCTGCACAGGGAAGTTTCAAAGTTTGCTAATGTGCTGAAGAGTCTTGGTGTTGTAAAAGGTGACAGAGTCACTCTTTATCTTGGGCGTGTTCCTGAACTGCTGATTTCAATGCTTGCTTGTGCAAGAATTGGTGCCATTCATTCTGTCGTTTACGGTGGATTCTCTGTCGAGGCACTTCACGAGAGGCTTGAAGACAGTCATTCCAAGGTTCTGGTTACAGCTGACGGTGCTTATCAAAGAGGGAAAATTGTTCCGCTTAAAGCTATTGCTGATGAGGCATTGCTTAGAGCTGCAAGTGTTGTAAGTGTTCTTGTAATAAAACGTACAGGCGAACCCGTAAATATGGAATACGGACGTGATATATGGTATCACGAACTGAATTCACTTCCGATAATTAATTCAAAGAATGAAGCAGAGAAAGTCGATGCCGAGCATCCATTGTTTTTGCTTTATACTTCCGGGACTACCGGTAAACCTAAAGCCATTTTACATACACACGGCGGTTATATGGTTCAGACATATTCAACTTTTAAGTATGTTTTTGATATTCAGGATGAAGACCGGTATTGGTGTGCAGCTGACCCTGGCTGGGTGACAGGTCATAGTTATATAGTTTACGGCCCGTTGCTTAATGGTGCGACGCAGCTCATGTATGAAGGTGCGCCAAATTATCCGTTCCCGAACAGATGGTGGCAGTTGATTGAAAAGTATGGAGTGACAATATTGTACACAGCACCTACTGCGATTCGTGGACTGATGAGGTTTGGTGATGCCTGGCCTAACAGACACGATTTAAGCTCTCTTAGATTGCTTGGTTCTGTTGGAGAGCCAATAAATCCTGAAGCATGGAAGTGGTACTATAATGTTATTGGTAAAGGACGCTGCCCGATTATGGATACTTGGTGGCAGACAGAGACGGGTGCGTTTATGATAACGCCGACGCCTGTCGTACCACTGAAGCCAGGTTCGGGGACTAGACCATTCTTTGGAATCAAGATGGATGTTCTTGATGAAGAGGGTAAATCTGTTGCCGATAATGAAGAGGGTTTTCTTGTTATAAAAACTCCGTGGCCTTCTATGATGCGTACAATATATAATTCTCCTGAGGCATATGTAGAGAAATACTGGAAGAAGTATGGCGGAATGTACCTGACGGGGGATTCAGCCAGACGCGATGAGGACGGATATTTTTGGATTATCGGAAGAACTGATGACGTACTGAAAGTTTCAGGCTACAGACTTGGTACTGCTGAAATTGAAAGTGCACTCGTGAGCCATCATTCTGTTGCAGAAGCAGCGGCTATAGGACTTCCTCATGAAGTTAAGGGAAATGCTATTTATACATACGTGATTCTTAAAGCAGGTGTGGAAAAGTCTGAAGAATTGAGAGAAGAATTAATAAAGCATGTTGGACATGAAGTAGGGCCTATTGCACGACCTGAGAACGTTGAGTTTGTTGATTCATTGCCTAAGACAAGAAGTGGTAAGATTATGAGAAGATTGCTTAAAGCAAAAGCTCTAGGACAGGATCCTGGGAATATCTCGACTCTGGAAGATTAAGAATAAAACAACAGTAAGAAGAAGAGTCAGACCTGAACAGGTCTGACTCTTTATATTTTAATAAAATCAATATTTGTTGAAATAGGATATGCTACTGCCTTCGTTTCCGCCTTCACGGTTGCCGTTGACTTCTTTGTTTCCGTTAGGTTTGTTTCCGCCGCCTTTATAGTTGCCTGTACCACTGCTTCCACCGCTCTTGAAACCACCACCGCTTCCACCGCTCTTAAATCCACCACCGCTCCCGCCGCTCTTGAAACCACCACCGCTTCCGCCGCTCTTGAAACCACCACCGCTTCCACCTTTGTTGAAACTGCTTTTTCCTGCACCACCTTTATTGAATCCGCCTTTACCTTTATCAAATGGTTTCTTGGTTGCTTTTTTCTCGGCCGGATTGGCAAGACTTACAGTAAGAGGCCTCTCTTTGAACAACTGACCGTTTAATTCATCAATTGCTTTTTGTGCTTCTTCGTCATTAGGCATATCAACAAAACCAAAACCTTTTAAAAGGTTTGAGTTTATGTCCCTTATGAGTTTGAAGTTTTCTACTGTACCGAAATTTGTGAAGAGATCCTTTACTTCGTCTTCGGTAGATTCTCTGGCAATGTTACCAACATAAATTTTCATTTATTGATTCTCCCGTCCGGGTGGACTTTTGCAGTAATTCTGCTTAAAGTTAATTAAAACTGTTTAGATGATAAAATAATTGTTAGCTAATGAGTAATTAAAATATAATTTATATTCCTTAATAATAAATGGATAGTATTAATCTATTGCTAATTTCTTAATAAGTTAAGAAAATTAATTTTCAATATCAATAAAAAAATTTGATATTCTTTAATTATTTGATGATTATGTCTTTTCGTGCCGGACCTGTTGATATGTACCTTATTTTAACTCCGACATAATTTTCTATAAATTCAACATATTCTTTGAATTCTACATGTAAATCTTCGTATTTTGAAGATTCGTTGAAAGATTTATTCCATCCTTTAAAGGTCTTGTATACAGGTTTTACATTCTGCAATACAAATGGGTTTGAAGGAAATGTGTTTATCACATCGCCGCCTAATTCATAATCTGTGCATAATTTTATTTCTTTGAAAGTATCGAGTACATCTGACTTTGTTAATGCTATTTCTGTTACTCCGTTTATTATCACTGCATACTTAAGCGCTACAAGGTCAAGCCATCCGCATCTTCTCGGTCTCCCTGTCGTTGCTCCAAATTCAACTCCTATTCTTGCAATTTCTTTTCCAGTGTCGTCAAAAAGTTCTGTAGGGAAGGGACCTTCTCCCACTCTCGTTGTGTATGCTTTAACTATTCCTATCACTCCGTTTATTACCGTCGGAGGAATACCCGTTCCTGTACATGCACCGCCGCTTGTAGGACTCGATGATGTAATGTAAGGATATGTCCCGAAATCAACATCGAGCAGTGCTCCCTGTGCACCTTCCAGAAGTATATTCTTTCCCTCGGAAATCATATTGTTGAGAAGATAATGTGTTTGGACAAAATACTGTTTTATGTCTTCGTATTGTTCTTTCAGTTCGTTGAATAAACCTGTGTCACTGAGTGCTTTCAATTCTTCAGACTCAGGGAATATTGAAATCAGATAAGCCAGGTTCTTTTTGATTTTATCTTTTAAAACATTTTCATCCTCGAAATCTGAGAACTTTATCCCGCGTCTTGCATATTTATCGAAGTATGTCGGACCGATGCCTTTTTTAGTGGTTCCTATCTTATCATTCTTGCTCTCGTTAATTGCGTCAATAATCTTGTGGTAGGGAAGTATTATATGTGCATCTTTGCTGATGTATAACCTCCCGCTTAAATCAACTCCGTCTTTAGTCAGTAAATCTATTTCCTCAATCAGTGCCTTCGGGTCTATTACAGTACCGTTCCCGATTACACAAATGATATTTTTAGTGAATATTCCTGATGGAATAAGGTGCAGAACAGTTTTCTTGCCGTCAATGATAATCGTGTGACCGGCATTCGCACCTCCCTGATACCTTGCTACTACATCAAAATCCTTGCTTAACATATCTACAATCTTGCCTTTCCCTTCGTCACCCCACTGCAAACCCACTAGTACAGATACTTTATTCTTCATAATTCGTATAAATTAAAATGCCATCCTGCTTACAGGCAGGATGGCATAAAACTGTTTTAATAATAATTACTATTTACCGATTTCAAAAACTAAATCAAGTTTTGTTATTTTAAAAATGCTGATAATCCGTTCGTTTATGTTGAGCATCTTTAACGTACCATTCTGTACTTTAACCTTGTTAAGTATTCCAATCAATACACCAAGTCCAGCACTGTTAATTGAATTCAGTTCACTAAGGTCAAGAGCGATATATTTATTTCCGTTACTCAACTCTGTTTCAATGGCTTTTTTAATGTCATTGCTGTTTGCCAGTCCAAGATTGTCCTCCTTTATGGCAATTACCTTATATTCCTGGTTTTCAATTATCATATAATATCACAAATTTAATTCTTTGATAAACTGACTCTTCCTTTGTTCTTGTCGATAATGCGGTGTTTCCAGTCTACGACGATGGAACTTGATACGAATACCGATGAATATGTACCCGTTATAACACCCACTGCAAAAGTAAACGCAAAAGCTCTTAATACTTCACCACCGAATATAAATAAAACAAGTACTGTTAAAAATACTGTTCCCGAAGTTATAATGGTTCTGCTCAAAGTAGTGTTAACAGATTTATTCATTACCTGTTCGATATCTTCATTCTTGAAAAGTTTTATGTTTTCACGTATCCTGTCAAAAATAATAACCGTATCGTTTACAGAGAAACCAATAAGTGTTAAGAACGCTGCAAGCATCTGCTGGTTGAATTCAAGTTGCAACTGTGGAAAAATAGCATCGAATATAGCAACGGCAGATATTGTTATAAGAACGTCGTGAAACAAACCCACAACAGCGCCGACTGCATAAACAAACTGGAATCTTAATGCAAGATAGATTAAAATACCGAGTAATGAAAATACTATAGCATATATAGCGTTAGTTCTTAATTCCTTACCGATTTTAGGACCTACTTTATCTGTCCTCATTACCTGAAAATCTTTTCCTGCGATATTTTCTTTTATACCTGTCTGTATTTTATCAGCAACTGTCTGTCCTTCACCCTGTAACGGGGTTCTGAGAAGATAATCAGATGCGGAACCCATTGATTTTATTTCCATACCTGCAAAACCGGCTTTATCCATTGCACCTCTTAATTCACTGACCTCTATTGGTGCATTAAACCTTACCTGCATTTCTGTACCACCCTGGAAGTCTATACCAAGCGGTATGCCTTTTAAGAATAAAACAACTAATCCCACAATAATGAATACTATGGAAACTGCATAGAATTTTTTCCTTTTACCAAGAAAATCTATATCTGTATGTTTAAAAAGTCTCATTTCAAATATTTAATAATTTTTTAATTCTTTAGTTTAATTTAACCTATGCTTACGTGTTTTCCTTTTTCAATCAGCATATCAAATATAAAGTGTGTAATCACGATAGCTGTAAACAGGTTTGCCGCTAAACCAAAAAGTAAAGTTAAAGCAAATCCCTGAATAGGGCCTGTACCAAACTGATAAAGTATGATACCTGTGATTATACTCGTTACGTGAGCATCGATAATAGCAGAGAAAGCTTTCTTGTAACCGATGTCAACACTGGTTCTGAATGGCTTTCCTGAGCCCATTTCTTCACGTATTCTTTCAAATATAAGTACGTTGGTGTCAACTGCCATACCAAGTGTAAGTACCAGTCCTGCAATACCCGGAAGTGTTAAAGTTGCCTTAAAAGATGCCATAATACCTACAACAAATAATACGTTGATAATTAAAGCAAGGTCTGCAATAGAACCACCCGTTCTGTAGTAAACAATCATAAATAATGCTACTAATAATAAAGCAACAAGTGAAGACGTTAAGCCTTTTTTGATTGAGTCTTCTCCAAGTGATGGTCCGATTGATCTTTCTTCTGCAATCTTCAATGGCGCAGGTAAAGCACCTGCCTTTAAAACGATTTCAAGAAGTTTTGCTTCCTGAACGCTTCCCATACCTTCAATCTGTGAATTTCCGCCGGAAATCTTTGACCTGATTACAGGAGCTGAATAAACAACGTTGTCAAGTACGATTGCACATCTTTTGTTTATGTTCGCACCGGTTATTCTTGCCCAGTCGGCTGAACCTTCACTGCTCATTGACATTGAAACAATAGGTGTATTGCTCTGAGGATCGATGTTCGATCTTGCATCTTCAATTACCTTACCTGTTAATTCTGCGTCTTTCTTTAAACAATATAATGTGAATATTTTTTCCCCGCCTGTTTCAAATGATCTTTGTGACCATGCAAACATAACATCCGAAGGAATGATTGATTTTACATCTTCTCTCTTTAATATTAAATCGACTTTTTCCTTATCCTGTTCTCTAACGTAACCGTCTGCCGTCCCGCTCTGTTCATTCAATCTGACTAAATAGAAGAATGGGAATTTAAGTTTAAATTCTTCTTCTGAAAGGTTTGCCTGTGATGTATCCTTTAAATTGCTTGTATCACCTGCAAGTTTTGAAGTATCAGTTTTCTTCGTGGAATCCTTCTTATTTGTCTTTGTGGAATCTTTCTTGTTGGTTTCTTTCTTTGCAATATCTTTCTTCGTCTTTGTAGTATCTTTCTTTATATCATTCTTTCCTGCTAATTCTTTCTTTGTAGAATCTTTCGATGTGACTAAATCCTTGCTCTTTAAAGAATCAAGTTTGTTGCTTTTCGTACCCGTTGAATCTGTTATTTGTTTTCCAACCAGTATACTATTGATTGATTGCATGACTTTAACAGCAGATTCGGGGTCTTTTAACAATTGAAACTGAAGTAACGCAGTTCCCTGCAGAAGTTTTCTTACTTCACCCGGATTATTAATACCTGGTAATTCAACTATAATTCTTTTGCCGCCGATTTTCTGAATCTGCGGTTCTGCTACTCCATACTGGTCAATACGGTTTCTGACAATCTCAACAGCTCTGTCAATTGCGTTGTCGACTTCCTTGTTTAACTTTGCCTCGACATCAGCTTCGCTGTCTCTCACTTCACCGTAAAAAGACTTCAGGTTTAATCCTTTTTCTTTTAACTTCTGTTTCAGGATTTCCATCAATGGAATATCCGATGTCTCAGGAACATTCCTTAAATCATCAAGTATCTGATTTAATGTCGCGTCGTCTTTCTTCTTTGTAAGATCCTGTAAAAGCTTTACGACATCAACGTCAAGTACAACATACATACCACCCTTAAGGTCAAGACCGAGCTTAATCCTTCCGTCTCTTGATTTCTTTATCTTGTCCGCATTCTTAGTGACAAAATCCAGACTATCCTGACCTGTCAGACCGGCTAACTGCTTGCCAATCTGGTAATCCTGATAAGTTGGTAATAAATACATAATTGCGGCCGCAATAAATATAACAGTAAGAATGATTCTTAGTAGATTCTTCTTCAAAATTTATCTCCGAATTAAATTTCCTTTAATAATAAAATATGCTAAAAAATGTGCAAACAATAAAATAATTCTATTTTGGAGGAAAGTCAATGCAATCAATAATCATAATTGAGCTTTTAAGTCCTTCGAAAGGCAGTCTTTATTGTAATCTGGTTAGTTGTTGTTCTCCGAAAATTTGCAGTAATTGTAAAAATCGCATTTATTCGGTACAGAACAATGTTTCCCGGGATTGATTTCAGGTATACTGTTCTGTTTTGCTAACTTTTTTATCTCTGATAATTTCTGACATAAATTCTGCTGATATTCGGTAACCTGATTTTTTATCGGAACTATGTCGTATGTTAAGTCAATAACGTCATCATTGTTCCTTGTAGTGTTATAAACAATTGAATAGTAATTCCCTAAAGTAATACCGTTTTTCTGTAAAATAAAATGCTGATACGTACCGGTAAGTATTATATGGGAATTCGGGTCTTTCTTATCCCATATCTCAAAAGCATTCCATTTGTCACGGTCTCTGTGCAATACATCTATAAAGCAGAACATATCATTATATTTAAAGCACGCATTAAAAATTGTTTCCGCATCCGAAGTTATAATATCCTTTGTGTGAGCGTAAGACATCTCACAACTGCCTGTCACGTCAATACCCGCATACTTGCCTTTTGGAAATAAATGATTGGTTAACTTTGCTATGATCTTCCTCCGTTCGAGCAGTGACCGGTGGTTTTCATGTACCTCATCCCTCAACTCGGGATAGTGGAGGTTCAGATAATATGACTTATTGCATTGATTAGCCCTTATTAACGCTGAATTTGTAAAAATTAAGTTTTCCATAAATTCTCCTTTGTTATGAATTAATACAATTAAAATTATAGGGGATAATATTGTATTATATAATTGCTTAAATAATAGTGAAAAAACAGGTGTGTTGCAATATTCTAATCTTTTTCTCGGTAAGATTTTCTGGCTGATGTGTAACCCGTTGTTTACGAGGAATATCTTAGGGCTTTTTCTTAAAATGGACTTTTACAACTATACTAAAAGTATTAAAATTATTCACTTGAAAGAAAATTTTATAATCATTACTTTTATTATTGTTCAAAACGCGCCCGTAGCTCAGTTGGATAGAGCAACAGCCTTCTAAGCTGTGGGTCGAATGTTCGAATCATTCCGGGCGTACAACTTCTCTCAAAACACAATCAAATTCAACACTTAAGATAACAAAGTCCGCTATGCAATCAACCACATAAGCTGTGGGTCGGACGTTCAAATCATTCCGGGCGTACAACTTCTCTCAAATCACAATCAAATTCAAAACTTATTCCTTTTCTAATTATGAGCCATTCGTTTAATTCGCGGAGATCTCTTTTTGAAACCTCTTTTCTTTTAATTTCATGGTATTTAAAAAATAATCAATAAATCATTAAAATGTAATTAGCAGTAAAAACAACAGTATATAAGTAAGCTCAAAATATTTATGAAATATTTTATAATTCAGGGAATTTTATTAATGGAATATGTTGTTATACTTATCAAACAGTTAATAAGTTTACCTACCTATACTTTCACTCCTTATAAATGAGGTAGATGAGGAGGGCTGACGGGGAAACAGCTCTCCTATTTTTTTGCCCGGACCGGATTTTCTAAATAAACCATATCAGACTATTTTCCGAATTTTTATATAAATGTAATATATGTATAGTTATAACTTATATAGCAAAAAATATAATGTATTTTTTAAGTTTATATTTTCTTAATTTGTAACTATGAAGCAAAAGACTAAAAAACATGCCGAAGAGAAACCGCCTTATTCCTATCTGTTGATAGATAAGGATTTCAAGTTGATTAGTTTTAATGATTTTGCTTTTAAAAGCATTAAGATGCTAATGAATGTAGAGATGTGCAAAGGTATGCCTGTTTTGGATTTAATCGGAGAAGAATACAAAGTTACCAGTGCGAAAATATTTAAAGATGTTTTTAGGGGGAATTTTATCAGGAAAGAATTTCTGTTTGTATCCCCTTTGAATAATGAACAATATTATTTTGAATATATTTATAATCCTATCTTTGGCGAGGATAACAAAGTAAGGTATGTATCAATCAGTGCAGTTGATGTTACTGAAAACAAAAAAACGGGTATTGCCCTTGAGGAGAGTGAAAAAAGATACAGGGGAATAGTTAATCTTCAGAAAAGCATGCTTGTCAGGGTTGATATGAATGGCAGATTCGTTTTTGCTAACGAGGCATACTGCAAAAAATTCGGTAAATCAAAAGAAGAACTAATAGGTAATACTTTCATGCCTCTGGTCCACCCGGACGATTTAAAATCTACTCTCAATGAAATGAAAAATCTTAAGCTGCCTCCGTATCGTGTAAGTGTGGAACAGCGGGCTTTTACAGTGGATGGATGGAGATGGATACACTGGGAAGATGTTGCGATTAAAGATGAGAAAGGCAGAATTGTCGAGATTCAGGGAGTCGGAAGGGATATCACGGAATTAAAAGAATCAATTTCCTCTTTGTCTGAAACTAATGAGCTATTAAATACTATCTTGAGTTCCTCACCGCTTGGAATTGTTGTTATTGATCTGGACGGGAAAGTGAAATTCTGGAGTGATGGTGCAGCGCGTTTATTCTCTTGGGAGGCTTCCGAAGTCGTCGGGAAGTTTAACCCGATTGTTATAAAGGAAGATTATGTTACCTATAACAATAAATGTATAAGTTTATTCCAGGGCAGTACTATTTACGAAAGCAATCTTGAAAGAAACAGGAAAGACGGAACTGTTCTGCTGCTTGAACTGTACGGAGCACCTTTAAAAGATTCTGACGGTAATATCAATGCAGGGCTTTTAATCTATCAGGATATAACCGCAAAAGTAAAAGTTGAATTAGATAATCTGAAACTCTCCTCCGCTCTCAATTCAAGTGCAACAGCTATTGCTATCCTGAATGAAGATTTAATCGTAGAGTCAATTAATAACAGATACACTCAACTCACTGAATATGAACTTAAGGAAGTTAAAGGGAAAAGTCTGAAAGATATCAAACCCCCGCAAATGACATTGAATGAGTTTGATGAGGTTATGAAAATCATTTCTTCCGGCAAAGAGTGGCGTGCTCAGATGATTAACGTCACTAAAAGCGGTAACCTGTACTGGGAAAATATACTGATTTCACCGGTAAGTAATGTTAAAGGAGTTATAGGCAACTATCTTCTTATTAAAGAAGATATTTCCGAGAATAAAAAAGCAATCCAGGAACTTGTAAATTCCAGGTTAAGACTCGGAACTATTCTTAATAATATTTCGAACATAGTCCTTTATGAATTCGGAGGCAGGAACCCGTTTATCTCTTCCAACGTCCAGAAAATTCTCGGCTATTCGTCAGAGTCAATTCTTATGAAAGAAAATTTTCTGGAATCAATCATTGTTCAGGAAGACATAAGCGAATACCTGAATGAGTTTAATAAATGGAGTTCCTCTCAGTCCAAAGATACTTTTAAGATTAATTACAGATGCAGAAAGGCGAACGATGATATTATCTGGGTGGAGAATATTATGTCAAAAGTTTATGACGGAGACGATTACTATTTCTGCGGAGTTATTCAGGATATAACAGATTTCAAGAATAAAGAAAATATAATTGCATGGAATGAAACTCTATTAAGGATAATGACTGACAGTACTAGGTACGGCTATTATGTGGCTAATAAGAAGGATGATTCGGTTCTATACGTTAATGAGAAATTCTGTGAACTGTGGAATTTCCCTGAGTATTTTGATCAAATCAGCCGCAGACAGATAAAAAGTTCTGAAGTATTAAGGATGTGTTCTGTTAACGTTATTAATCCTGATAGCTTTATCCAGTCTACGGCAAAATACGGAAACCCTGATAATCAGATTACATTTGAGGATGAAATCAATTTCCTGAACGGAAGAACTTTAAGAAGGTTCTCGTCTCTCCTTGCCGATAAAGGCGGAGAATATCTTGGCAGGTTTTACCTTTATGAAGATATAACCGAAAAGAAGTTTTTTGAGAAAATCCAGAGGTTTAAGACTGATTACAGCGTCGTTATTGAGCAGGCACTCGACGGTACAATACTTTTTGACGCAAAGGGTGCAATCAAAGGAGCTAATGCAATAGCCTGTAAACTGCTGGGTTATACTAAACATAATCTGATTCAGATTAATATTATGGATTTATTCGATACGTCTGACCCGAATTATGAAGACCCCAGATTCATAGATGCTTTAGACGGTAAAACAATCATTGCCAAAAGAAGACTTCTTAAGGCGGATGGTTCAGTGCTGTTTGTGGAAATTCATTCAAAGATGCTGCCGAACAGATTGATTCAGTCTGTAATCTGGGAGATTGGCAAACTTTACTATGAAAGGACATCCGAAAGATTCGATAATATCATCAATCCATACGTTAATTTACTCATTAAACTTAAAGTTTTTAAGCATGGCGAAAGTTCTATTACGTGCCTGAACAGGATTTCACTGTTTATGAAAAACTATCATTATATCTTCGATGAAGGCTCGCAACTTAAAAATACCGAGAAGGAAATTCTGAACAGGTTTGTATCTTTAATAAATGAATTTGATAATTCTGTTTACCCGCAGCTGGAATACATAATATCTATTTTAAACAGGCTGAACTTCGATTTTCCGAAAACTTCAATGTATGATGAAGTATTGTCTGCTATTAAAGAACTGGAATTGTACTCAGAAAAACTTTTTGTTAATCTTAAAAGTCTCAGTAAATCCATAAAGAAACGCGATTCTTCCGAGAATATGAATCAGGTTACTGAAAATATTCTTGAATCAATCGTTAAGATCAAATCAAGAATGAAGGTTATCAATAATTCATTCGATGATAACTTTACATCGGATATAGAGTCAATCTTCCATAGCCTGATCAGGAGCTATTCAGATACTTATCCGAGACTTAGAATCTCATACAAGGATTTTACTTCAAACCCGAAAGTTGTTTTTAATAAAGGGGAACTTGTGGATTTACTTAAGATATTCTTCGATAATGCAATTGAGGCTTATGCAGATGCGGATAATTCGAAATCACCCGACAGGATTGATCTGGTCGTCAACCAGGAAAAAGAAAACCTTGTCCTTGAGTTCATCGATTATGGCGGTGGAATTCCTGACAGTATAAAAACTTCAATCTTCCTGAAAGGTATCTCAACTAAAGGAAAAAACAGGGGATTTGGGTTAAGTTATGCAAACACTGTTATACAGAAATACGGCGGTAAGTTCTATCTTGATAATGATCTCAAACAGGGAACAAAATTTAATATTATTCTTAATATATTATAAATTCAATTTATGGAAAATGTTCTGATTATTGATGATAACGTAAAATTTGCAGAAGACCTTGAACTTCTGCTAAAAGGTTCTTACAAAATATTCCGGGCAGAAAATTCGTTCAAGGGAATTGAAATCCTGAAAAGGAATCATATCTCTGCAGTATTGCTCGACCTGCAGTTACCCGATATTCCTGGTCTTGATATGCTGGAGAAAATCCATAATGACTTTGATGCTCTCCTTCCTGTTATTATCATAACTGAATACGATGATACTGAATATGTTGTAAAGGCAATGAGACTCGGTGCTTTCGATTTTCTTTCGAAGGATTTCCATGTGGACCTGATGAAGGAAAAGATTGAACAGGCTCTGCAGCAGAAAAACCTTAAACTGCGTGTGGACGGGCTTCAGAATAATGCATCGGTTACGGATGATACTTTTATTTTTGCCTGCGATGAAATGAAGAACATTAATTTTGAAATCTCTAAACTTGCAAACTGGGATTTTGATGTTTTATTGGTAGGGGAAACAGGCGTTGGAAAAGATATGGTCGCTTCACAAATCTATCAGAGAAGCAACAGGAAAGATAAACCTTTTATCCCGATTCCTCTTAGAAGCCTTAGCGAGTCTGTTCTTGAATCTGAACTCTTTGGACATGAGAAAGGTGCTTTCACGGGCGCTGACAGGATGAAAATCGGAAAGTTTGAAGCCGCTAATAAGGGAATCATATATTTACCCGAGATTTCAAACCTGCCCGAAGCCATACAGCTGAAACTTCTGCATTTTATGCAGTACAAAACTATCACTCGTGTCGGACATGATTCCAGAAAAGGCGAGTTGAACCTTGATGTAAGACTTATTATGGCTACGAATGAAAACCTTGAGGATCTCGTGAAAAACGGAAGGATGAGAGAAGATTTCTATTACAGAATATTGGGTGTAACGCTGAAAGTTCCTCCTTTAAGGGACAGAGTTGAAGACGTAATACCTCTGTCAAATTATTTTCTTAGTAAATACTCTGCTCAGTATAATCAGCATAATTATAAATTCAGCGATGAGGTTCTTGAAGCATTCAGGAATTATGAGTGGAAAGGTAACATCAGGGAATTATCCAACTCTATAAAAAATGCTCTTTCTTACACTAATAGTGACGTGCTTGAGTTAAAGGACTTTCCTAATATTGTAAGGAATAAAGGCGGGAAGAATATCGAGCCTGTCTTCTCAGAGGATTCATTAGAGGATTTTCTGTTTTACAAGGACTTTGAAACTAAGAATAAGATTAATTACTTTACTGCATTGCTCAAGAAAGTTGATGGTAAAGTCAGTCTTGCTGCTAAGTTATCAGGATTAACCACTCAGGGATTTAGAAAAATTATGAAACAATTAAATATTGATTGATGTTATGTATTCAATAAATATTCTTTAAAACCATTATTACTAAACATGAAAAAATTTGTTTTAATCTTTGTCGTACTTAGTACTATTATTTACGGAGGTTGTGCTGGTATTAGTGATGCCATTTCAAACGCTCAGAGACTGCAATGGAAACTCGGAACAGTTTCAGGTATGAACTTATCGGGAGTGGATGTTTCCAGAGTCTCAAGTCTCAGCTCAATAAATGCACTTGACCTTGTTAAATTAACTTCAGCAGTCGGATCAGGTAAATTGCCTGCAAGTTTTACTCTTAACCTTCTTGCGAAGAATCCTGATGGAGAGGGCGGCTCTAAAAACTCTTCGGACGTGATTAAATCAGTTGCATGGAGATTACTTATAGATAATGCAGAAACAATAACAGGTAATGTTTCAGGTCCTATTACAATTCCTGGTGTTGGCCAGACAGCAACAATTCCTGTAGGAATAAGTTTGGATTTAATGCAGTTCTTCAAGAATGAAGGACTGACAAATTTAGTTGGGCTTGCACTCGGTATCGGTGGGAAATCAGGTTCTCCTGCAAGATTAAGCCTGAAGATTCAGCCGACTATCGACACTTTCCTCGGAGCTATCACTTATCCGGGTGAGATAACAGTAATCGACAAAGAATTCAGGAGCAAATAAGCTCGTTTTTAACTCTAAAACACGGTTATTCTATGCATTAACCGTGTTTTTTAATGCATTGTTTATGCTTTCCTAAATAAGTATCTTATACGTTTTAAAATCAAATTTACCAAATTACCGTGGATATAAATATCATTGACAAGGAAAATTGTAAGAAAGAATTCGACGCTGTTTTAACTTATGAAGAACTTAAACCGCATTTTGAAAAAGCACTCTTAGAATACAGAAAGAAAGCTCAGATTCCGGGATTCAGAAAAGGTAAAGTGCCCCTCGATATGGTCAGAAAACTTTACTGGGATGCAGTAGAATACAGTGCACTGGAAGAAATTGCCAATGATGTGTTCAAAAATCATCTGCTTGAAAACAATATCCCTATTTTCGGAACAGGTTCCTTGCTCGACCTCGATTATAAACCTAAGGAAAAGTTAATAGTAAAAGTGACTTTTGAGGTAATTCCTGTTGTTGAACTTAAACAGATTAAGGATATTGAACTCACTAAAACCAAATATTCAGTCGACGATTCTTTAATCGATGAAGAACTTCAGTATATGAAACTTAAGAACGCAACTTATGAAATGGACGGAAAAGCACTCGATGATAATTATATGGTCACTTTAAACACTGAAGAAATTGATGAAGCCGGAAACGTTATTGAAGGTCACTCACAGAAAGACGTAAAACTTTTTATCGGCAGTGAATATCTGTCTAAAGAGTATTACGAAGGTATTAAAGGCTTAAAAGAAAACGAAGAAAGAACTATAGATACCAAGAACGAACAGGGTGAACCCGTAAAGGTTAAATTAGTCTGTACAAAAGTAGAAAAGATCATATATCCTGAGATTAATGAAGAGACTATTCTCAAAATGACCGGTAAAGATGATATTAAGACTGAAGAAGCGTTAAGAGTTTACCTGAAAGAAGAAATCGGTAAAGCATACAACGAACACGGTTATACAGCTTTAAAGAATAAAGTCGTTTCAGAAGTCGTGAAACTTAACGACCTTGAAATTCCTGAGTCGTACGTTGAAGAAATGCTCGAAGATTATTTCAAGAGTTACAAAGCAGAACATAAAGGACATAGCCACGATATTAATGAAGATGATTTTAAGAAAAAGAACAGGGCCGAAGTCGCTTTCACAGGCAAATGGTTCCTCATTAAAGACAAGATTATTCAGCAGGAAAAAATTGAAGTTACAGACGACGACGTAAGAGCATTCGCAGAAGAAGCAGGTAAACCATATAACTTACCCGCCGATAAAATGTATGAAATCTATAAGGATAACAAGGAAATCAGACTCAACATTATCGATAAGAAAGTAATTGATTTTCTTATTGAAAATGCAAAGGTTACAGAAATCGAAGAAGTTAAGAAATCAATCAAGAAATTAGCAGAAGACAAGAAAAAAGAGCCTAAAAAAGAAGCAAAGAAAGATAAAAAGAAGGAAGAAAAGGAATAATAACATGGACTTTCACAGCATTATAAAATCCAGAGAGCACGAAATAATGGCAGGTCTGGATAAAGCATCGCAGGCAAGAAATCAACTCGTTCCAATGGTCGTCGAACAGACATCGAAAGGGGAACGCGCATACGATATATACTCAAGACTTTTAAAAGAAAGATTAATATTCCTCGGAACTCCAATCTACGACGAAATTGCATCATTGATTGTAGCTCAGTTATTGTTCCTTGAGTATGAAGATCCTGATAAAGACATTATGCTCTACATCAATTCACCTGGTGGAAGCATCTCAGCAGGTCTGGCAATATACGACACAATGAACTACATCAGATGTGATGTATCGACCACCTGTATTGGTATGGCAGCCTCGATGGGACAGTTTCTCTTAACTTGCGGCGCTAAGAACAAAAGAATCGCACTCCCTAATTCAAAGATAATGATGCATCAGCCATTAGGCGGAGCACAGGGACAGGCAACAGACATAATGATTCAGGCAAAAGAAATTGACAGAATAAAACACCAGCTTTATGAAATCATTTCTCAGCATTCAGGTCAGCCAATCGATAAAATATTCGCAGACGCCGAACGCGATAATTATATGACTGCAGAAGAAGCAAAAGAATACGGACTCATAGACTCAATCCTCAGAAAAAGAGAAGTCTCCAAAAAAGACTAATATCCTTTCATAAATTTAAAAGAGGTTATAAGCTTTCTTATAACCTCTTTTTGTTTATAAAACATTCTCTTAAGCTCATCTCTAACCCTAAAAAACAATCAGCGAAAATCCGTTCTTTCAGTGTTAATCCGCGTTCAATTTCTTTCTCTGTGTCCTCTGTGAAATCTCTGTGTTCTCTGTGAACCTATCAAAGAAAATCTCTACTTCCACTCAATATTCAATTCATTATCCCCCGTATTCACATCAGGCACATACTTACTCCCCAGCACAACCTTCTTAATCTTTCCTTTAACACTTTCTTTAATAACCATAGTATCACCTGATTTCCATTCAGAAACATTTCTGTTTATCACCGTCACATTATTATCATTATCATACAGCGATAATTCCACCGGCACAGGCATCCCTCCCGCATTTACAACCGTTATCTCAATCCCATTATCATTCTGTATTACACTGCTTAACCTCAAATCAGCATACCCGTATTTCATAAACAACTTCCCCCAGAACCAGTCAAGATTCTCTCCAGATACATCACTGAACGTATTAAAGAAATCATAAGGCGTCGGATGTTTTCCGTTCCATCTGTTAATGTATTCTTTTAGTACATTCCCAAACTTTTCTCTACCCAGCATTTCTCTTAATATATCATAAACCATTGCCGATTTATTGTAAGCACTGTGCCTGTAAGAAAGTGACCTCAATTGATTTGAAGGTGCAAGCATAGGAATATCATTTATCGTCCCTGCATTTCTTAAATAAGCTTTAACGTTTGCTGCCCGTGAATCACTCCTGCTTGTATCTCTTACTGCATTATCAGGTGCAAACCTTCCCATCTTAGTCTGAAATTCCTGTGGAAGATAAACAGCCCATCCTTCATCCATCCAGGCATATTTCCTTTCGTTAATTCCCATATAAAACGGGAAGAATGTATGCGACATTTCGTGAGATGTAAGATAAACAGTGGATTCCCACGTTTCTGTATCGCTGTCATTCACCATCATCGGAAATTCCATACCGCCTTCACCGTTAAAAACTGTCATAGAAGGATACGGGTAGGGGACTCCGGGAAGCGTGTTCGCAAAATAATCCAGTAATTTATCAGCCACATTAAAGACATCATACTTTAATGCATTTGCCCCTGGTCTGAATGCTATGTTCAAATTAGTTTTCTTCCCGCCGCCTGCATCAACACTCTTCATCTTCCATACGTAATGGTCGCTCATAGCAAAAGCAAAGTCGGGTACAGCCGTTGCCTTAAAATTCCAGATAACCTTTCCTTCATTCTTTGTTAACTGATTTTCCTTATTCAGTTTCGAACAGTCAACCTGAAAATAAGCTTTCCCTTCAATGCCCGATTTGTATTCATCAAAATACTTTGCCGTAAAAACATTCTCAGCATTCTGCAATAAACCCGTAGCCCATACACACATATTCTGCCTGTCAGTCGTAATACTCACATCAAAATTACTGAAGTCATTGTAAAACTCTACCGTACCTTTGTAATCAGTTAAATCCCATCCGTCAACATCGTCATAAACGGCCATCTGCGGATACCAGTAACCTACCATATAAGAAGTTGAATCATAAATACCCATTCTCGGAAAATCTTTCAACAACTTAAACGACCATTCAACAGATATACTTGTTGTAGCACCCGCTCCGATTTTATTATTCAGCTTTATCGTAAGGTTAGTTCCTGCACGTGAAACACTCTTCGACTTCAAATCAACAATCTCTCCGTTGATTTTTAAAGAAGAAATCATCATCCCATCCGAAAAATTTTCATTACCAATCTCCCAGTCCCTCGATTTCCCCGCTACGGAAAAATCCTGATAAGTCCTCAGAACGAGCTTATCCAGTTCATCAGGACTGTTATTGTAATATACAATATCCTCTTTCCCGCTCAGTATCTTCGTATAAGAATCAACCTTTACATCTATCTTATAATCAGACGAATTCTGCCAGTACTTGCTTCCGGGCAATCCGTTTTCCGTCCTCACTCCATTCCTCACAGACTTCACAATCTCCTTCGGAACAAACAAATCCTGTGAAAAAAGACTCACAGCATTCAATAAAACAAACAACAAGAATAATTTTTTCATACAAATTCTATTTTCAATAAAATACAAATCATATCAAACACTTAAAAGTATAAACTCATTAAAGGCTATAAATTTCTTCGGTTTGCAACCCAACCCTTAAAATCAGATGTTCAACTTCCAATAGAGTTATTTTGCTTCTATAATGCATTTTAATTTCATATATTTTAAATTAACTCATGTCATTGAGATAATTAACTCAATACATTAAGTAACCTAACTATGTACAGGAAATAACAGCTAAATATACTTATAAATAGAATGCTTGAACAAAGGCATTTTATTCAAATAATCACAGGTCCAAGGCAGGTTGGTAAAACTACTCTTATTAAACAATTAAAGGAAGAGATTTCTCTGCCTGTTACGTATTTCTCAGCAGACAATGTTTCAAACCCTGACAGCGGCTGGATTGATTTGCAATGGGATATTCAAAGAACTAAATTTCAGACTTCAGGGGTAAAAGAATATATATTGGTATTTGATGAAATACAAAAAATATCAAACTGGAGTGAAGCAATTAAAAAGCAATGGGGTAAAGATACTTTTGAAAACAGAAATATCAAACTCATATTGCTTGGCTCATCGCAAATGCTATTACAAAAAGGTATATCTGAATCTTTAGCAGGACGGTTTGAATTAATTCCAATGGCACAATGGTCTTTTTCGGAAATGAACGAAGCATTCGGATTCACTGAGTTGGAATATTTATGGTTTGGAGGATATCCGGGCGGAGCAGTATTAAAAAATGATGAAGCAAGGTGGAAGGAATACATATTAAACTCACTCATCGAACCAACACTCTATAAAGACATTTTATTAACCACAAGGATTGATAAACCCGCACTGCTCAGAAAATTATTTGAACTCGGATGCTCATATTCAGGACAAATCGTTACGTTTCAAAAAATCTTAGGTCAGTTGGATGACGCTGGTAACACTACAACCTTATCACATTATTTATCTTTACTTGACTTGGGAGGACTATTATCAGGTATAGAAAAATATTCAAAAGAAAAAATCCGTCAGCGTGCTTCCTCGCCCAAATGGCAGGTAAGGGATAATGCACTTCTGTCAGTAATGTCTGGCAAAACATTTGACCAGGTAAAGAATGACCCTGCTATATTCGGAAGGTTTGTGGAATCTGCAATCGGTACACATTTGCTTAATTCTAAAAAGGAAAACAAAATAAATCTCTACTACTGGCGCGAAGGAGATAAGGAAGTTGACTACATCATCGAATACGACAATAAAATAATCAGCATCGAAGTTAAAAGTTCTGTGAATAAATCTTCAAATGGATTGTATGAATTCAGGAAAAAGTACAACCCTCATAAATCCTTAATAATCGAAAAAGATGGTTTGCAATGGAACGACTTCATAAAAATTGACCCTCGCGAATTATTTTAAAATAAATCTACTTCATCACTTCATCACCCGCGTTCTTTGTGTCCGCCGTTTTGTTGGGCGGATCATCACTTTCTCACTTCCTAAACTGGTAAACCAGAATTATCTTTTCTTATCTTCAACCCCTAAAAAATCTCTATCTGCGAATTAGCTTGCTAATCGCTCTTTAAAATCCGTTCTTTCAGCGTCATCCGCGTTCCATTTTTAAGTTTCTTACTTTTCTAATTCCGATTCATTGGTATTTTTGCTTATCTTTAACCCTATCTTTAACCCTAAAAAATCTCTTTATCAGTGTAAATCAGTCTCTTTCAGTGTAAATCAGTGTGCCAATTTTCTTTTCAAGTTCTTTGCTCCGCTGCCGCGGATGCACGTTTTCACTCGTAACTGTCTAACTGCTCTGAAAATCAAACCTTATTCAACTCATCCAATAATGCAGGCCTTCTTGCATATTCTTTTCGTAATTTCTCAATCATTAAATCCACCTTTTCCCTTGCACCAAGTTTCACCATCCTTCTCATAAACCGGCAGGCTTCCCTGTAATGACTCCTTTCCGCATTCCCCTTCAAATACTTGAATATCCCTGCTTCATAAAAACTTACAATCTCGTCTTTAAAATCCGTCTTAAGATATTTCTCGTAATACTGAACCTCACTTAGCGAAGGATCTTTTTTAAGAGCTTCGTATAGTCTGTCCCACCATTCTTCCTTAATGTACACACTTTTTACTTCATCATTTCTTTTGCGTTTCTTTAAATCAACAATTAAACCCTCTACAAATTCTTTCCATTTATCAGCCTCGACATTCTTTCTCAATATATCATAGTAATTTTTGTCACGGCTGTATTCATCAAGAAAAAGTATCCTCGCATATTCAACCACCTTTTCCTTATCGTCCTGCAATTCTGCTATTCTAAAAAGCATATTGTTCCATAAATCAGAATCATAAATACTGTTTCTTTTACACAGTTTCAGTCCTTCCTTAGCAAGTTTAACCGCTTTGTCGAAATCCTTATTATCGATTGCCTTATTTATAAGTTGTCTTCTGAAATCGGGATTGGAAATGTTTTCCTCTAAAAATTTATTTATTTCTTCATCATTCTTAGTATTTTTATAAACCTGCAAAGTAATGTCTCTCGTAAAATTTTCCATATACCCGTCTTTTTCTTCATTCTGTGCAAACGAAATTATTCTTTGCCCCTCTTCCGCATTCTTTACAAGCATTGCCGATAAAACGAGAATCTCCGTATGCCAGTCCCAATCCTCAAAAACATCATTTACATAAGCTGAAACAAAATAATTTAGAAGCATCAATCTGATTTCTTCTTCCATATCACTCGAAATAATTTCTTCTAATATTTCCAGTGCTTCTGAAACACACCCGCTTACATTCCCGTAACTGTCATCCGCATACTGCAATGCATCCACCATCTCCTCCATTACAGCAGTACATACACTAAAACAACTTTTGTACCGCTTCTTTTCCAGAAATATTCTGGCTGCATTCAAAAGCTCATTAACTGAAATTGTAACATAATGTGTTGAAGAACTGTCAATGAATCCGCTTTTACCCATTCCTTTCCTGAGTATTGTTTTAATATGTTTAACGTAATATTCCTTTGAGTAATCATCGTTCAAATGAGCAAATGATGTTAAAAACGTTTCACGAAATGATACATGTTCTTTTGATTTTTCGCGAATAAACTGTTTTAAATCTTCTAAAGTTAATTTGCCGAGAATAATATTAACCTGTTCAGTAACATTCTTCGGGTCATTTGGATTTCTCACACCTATTTTTTTCTCTTTCTTCTCTTTAATTTGTTTGTTGCCTAAGTCCAGAACATCTTTCTGCAGAAAAAATATAGCCGCTGCAACGTGCTTACACACAGAACCCATATCATACGGACAGTCGCACGTATAATCAACTACAACATTGTCTTTCACAGTAAGCCTTACAAGATAATCATCGCTGCCTCTCACATCAAACTCATATTTCCCCTTATCAATTTCAATTGGCTCCGCAACCCTTCCTTTTGAAAAATAATTAAAACCTCGCTCTAAAATAATCTCGCCTATAAAATCCTCAAATCCATTTAACGGTATTTGCATTGTTACAATATTTATTTGTTTTTAAAAGTAGTTCTTGCTTTTGCAAAGTTAATGTTCCTGTTAATAAAATTAAATCTTTAAATAATATCCGTTAGAATGCCTATTTCCTCTTTCCAATTTTCTATTCCCTAAAATAGAGTAACTCAAGTTCGTTCTTTGAATCCCGATGTTCTGTATCGGGACATTCCAGCTTGAAAATAAAAACTAAATATTCTTTTAGTTCATGCATTCCTGCTTGAAACAATATATTCCTGTAGTTCAAGCTTGTTGAAGATTCCGATTTATCGGAATTTGAAATAATATTGACTCTTCACTCTGTATTCAAATGCCAACCGCTATTCACTCCTATGTAACTTAAAATAAATCTATAATTATTCAATATTTTAAAATCCGTGAAAATCAGTTCAATCCGTGTAAATCTGCGTTCCATTCCTAAGTATTTTGTATCAGTGCAAATCAGCTTTTCATCATTAAAATCAGTGTGCCATCTCTTCTTCTAATCCGTTCTTTCCGCGTCATCCGCGTTCCAATTTTTAAGTTTCTTACTTTTCTAATTCCAATTCATCGGTATTTATGCTTATCTTTAACCCTAAAAAATCTTTATCTGCGAAAATCCGTTCTTTCAGCGTCATCCGCGTTCCATTTTTAAGTTTCTTACTTTTCTAATTCCGATTCATCGGTATTTTTGCTTCTAACGTACTTACTTCCTCACTTCCTCATTCCAAACCCCGTATAGATTCCATACCTGTCTTCCGTCATTCTTGACGGAAACTATATTTAATCCCAAATCTCTTAGAGATTTCATATTTGTAACATGAGTTTTTCTCACACTCTCCAAACCAAATACATAACTATTATACTAATAATAGGCAAAATAGTTATAACTATATTGCCTTTATACCTTAAAATAGTTATATTTATCTAAAAATGGTAAATCGAACTTTAGCAAACAGGATTTCAGAAAAACTATTCAAAGATAAGGCAATTTTAATCTTTGGTCCTCGACAAAGCGGGAAAACAACTCTTGTTAAGTCTATGCTAAGCCATATTCCCAAGAAAGTGCTGTACATAAATGGTGATGAATTTAGTGATAGAGAAGCATTCTCTCAGCCGAATGCTGATAAACTTAAATCATTAATTGGGAAAAATGAAATTCTTTTCATCGATGAAGCACAAAAGATTGCTGAAATCGGAAACGCAATAAAAATTATTACAGACCATATTTCTTCCGTTCAGGTTGTTGCTACTGGTTCTTCTTCCTTTGAACTGGCAAATAAGTTAAATGAACCTTTAACCGGAAGAAAATACGAATTCTTAATCCTTCCTTTTGCTTTTTCCGAAATGGTAAATCACACAAGTCTTTTTGAAGAACAAAAAAATCTCGAACAGAGGTTGATTTACGGTTATTATCCTGAAGTTGTTATGAAGAAAGAGGAAAGTCTGGACTTAATAAAAAACCTGACAAGCAGTTATTTATTCAAAGACATATTTTCTCTCGAAGGAGTTAAGAACCATTCTTTGCTCGAAAAACTCATCAAAGCTATAGCCTTGCAAATAGGCAGTGAAGTTTCAATAAATGAACTTTCACGGCATCTGGGAGCAAACCACCAGACCATAGAAAAATATTTGACAATCCTTGAACAAACATACGTAATACACAAACTTTCTTCTTTCAGCAATAATGTGAGAAACGAAATCAGAAAATCCAAAAAATATTATTTCTATGATAACGGATTAAGAAATGCTGTCATAGGAAACTTTACACCTCTTTCATTAAGAACGGATTTGGGAGCTATATGGGAAAACTTTATTATAAGTGAAAGAATCAAATACAATCACTATAATTGCAGAGATACAAAATATTATTTCTGGAGAACAAAACAACAGCAGGAAATTGATTTAATTGAAGAGCATAGCGGGAGACTTACTGCTATTGAAATTAAATGGAATAAGAATGTAAATCTTAAAATCCCAAAAACTTTCACAAACAATTACGCTGTAGATAAAACCTGCTTAATAAATTCAGAAAACTTCTCTGAATATTTGATGTAATCTCGCCATCAAAATATAAGATAGATGATTGAACTCTAAAAAACATCTAGTCGGGATTTTATTCCCATAGTTCCATCATTCTTGTCAGAAACAATTCTAAATCCAGTAAAGATTCCATATCTGTAGTTCCATCATTCTTGTCAGAAACAATTCCAAATCCAGTAAAGATTCCATATCTGTAGTCCCGTCATTCTTGACGGAAACAATTCCAAATCCAGTAAAGATTCCATATCTGTACTTCCGTCATTCTTGACGGAAACAAAACATATTCCATATCTGTAGTTCCGAACCCTCGAAGTCAAAGACCCGCCGCAGCGTGCGGCTCGCTTTATAAATTCCTATCAGAAACAATATCTAAACCCTCAACCTCGATGTCGAAAACCCGACTCTCGCGTTTTGTGTCGCAGATTCATCGTGGAGAACGTTTGCTATGTTCTTTGGCGGGTGGGTCGAACAACATTAAAAATACAGGGACTCACTTTGTCTCTCTGCTTTTATATATTTGTACTGTAGAATGAATATTCTAGATATTTAAAATAAAACCAAATATCATGAAAATAAAAATTATTTGTTACACATTATCCCTGCTTCTGGCTTATTCAGTATTCGGTTGTGATGATAATACAGAAAGGAAGAAAGTCCCTGTTAATCAATCAAACGTCTAACTTAATAAATCTCTTGAACCTGAATATCCTTCAAACACTAAAAAATATTCTGAATACATAAATCCTTCTAATTCTCAAATTCAAGAGTCACCCGAACTTAACAATAGAACACATGTTATTGAAAAGAACGACCCCACCACTGATGTAAATAGAAAAATTGATAAAGATATTCCCGATGTTAAAGACCATAGGATGATAATCAAAGCAGGTAATATAACCATTGAGCTAGATAAATATGGTGATGCAGAGGTTAAAATTAATGAGGTTATAACAAAGTACAACGGATACATTGTTAACAACAAATCAAATCAAAGTTCAATTTCAAATAAATCAGGGACTTTTATCGTAAAAGTACCTGCTGTTAAGTTTGACGAATTAATCTCGGATGTAAATAAAATAGGTAAAGTATTGAATCAAAATATTCAGGCAAACGATGTTACGGAAGAGTACGTTGATTTAGAGGCAAGACTGAAAACGCAAAAAGAACTGGAGAAAAGAATTGTTAAACTCCTTAATGAAAAAGTGTCAAAATTGGCAGATATTTTTGAAATTGAAGAGAAACTTGCTTCTGTAAGAGAAAAGATTGAAAAGACCGAAGGGAGAATGAAATTATTGAAATCTCAATCGAGTTTGTCAACTCTCACTTTAAACGTCACCGAACCACCTATTATTATTATTCCTATCCAGTCAGACGATGGATTCTTTTTTGAACTTAAACAAGCGTTTAAAATGGATTTTCTTCCTTTACAAAAATTATTTCTGTTTGTATAACAATCATAATTGCAGTAATTCCGATAGCACTCTTAGCTTTAATAGTATTCTAGATTTGGAAAAAATATATAAAGAATAGAAAAACAAAAATAGAGATTGATCAATAAGGATTAATATTTTATAAATAGTCCGTGTTTTGGATGAAACAAGATACTCATAATTGAATTATCAAATTACGAGTCCTAAAATTAATAACAATTAATATAATTGTTATTAATCACTTAAGCATAAGTTATAATTCCAGGAACATATATCAGTCAATATCGATTCTTGTTTTTGTACCATTTATAAATTCTATTAATTCTCTTCTAATAAGTAAATCTCTTAATCTAACAGTGTCAATTAAATCATTTAATTCTACCCCATTTGGGTCGGTCATATTTCTATTAATACTTAATGCCCCTTCCCATTTATCAATTGTTAAAGTCTTTTCCTTAAATTCATGTACTTCTTCCAAAAACGACTTCATTGATTTGTCACTTTTAGAAATATTAAAAGATTTTTCTAATAAAGAACAATTGCCTAATAAATTAATAAACTCATATGCCTCTTGTTTTGTAGCAAACTCACTTGGTGATACTAGCTCTTTCTCTTCTTCCGTTCCATTAAAAGTAAGTAGCTTCGTATCAATAATCTCTTTGATTTTTCTTTCCCACCATGCATTTGCTATAGTATGATCAACATCTAAAGATAAACTCGTTTTACCAATTCTCAAATGCTTCGAAGAATAATTCCATCTGTTTAAATCAATACGATGCCAAATCCAAAGCATATTATAATAGGCTCTAACTCTAGATCTATTCCTTACTATTGTATTATTAATATAATCTATAGCTTTTATTGTTAATCGCCCCATTAATTTATCAACACTGCTATTTACTATTTCGATTATATTTTCATGTGTACAATTTAATAAGTCGTTTTTGATATCATTTAAATCTTTTGCAAAATTACTAAAATTTAATACTGCACCTTCTCCCCAAACATTAGCCCATTGAGAACTAAACACCCATCTATCAAGAAACAATTTTGCGATTTTATTTATTTGTTTTTCTAAGCTATCTTTTTTAAGAAGTTTGAGATCATTACTAATTCTTACATTCTGCTCCAAAACTAAATGATGCCAGGTCAAGAAAACTATTATCGAATTAAATGAACCTTGAACCTTTACTAGATTTCTTGCTTTTATTATTTCTATTCCTATTTTAAGATTCGAAATTAATACTAGCCATTTACTGGATACTGTTTTTGCCATTGGTCGAATGACTTCGCCTTTTAATAAGTCCTTTGAATCTAGTAAGTTTCCTCCCCTATCTTCAATTGACCATACGAATGAAATTAGTCGAACAATCTCATCAATTTCGATCTTAAAGTCATTATCTTCTAATATTTCTTTTAAATCATCTAAACATTCTCTGGCTGTTTTCCCGTTAGTAAAACTACTATCCCAACCGACTTTTAGCCAAGCAAGGGTTATTTCTTCTCTTGTTAAAGTTCTTCCAGCTGTATTTAATCGTGTGAAAATATTAACAATTGCATCACTATAATCATCTTTATTCCACTGCGGGGTTAATTGAAATGAATCAATTTGAAGTGAGTCAACCTTTGAATAGTTTTTTATTTTTTCAATTATTTGCATAAACTCCGATAATGGAAATATTAAATCATTAATTAATTGTTCACTTAAAGAATGTTCTTCTAAAAAAGGTTTTAATAACCCTCTGTACTCATTCTCGCTTAGAGATGTTTGGGCTAAATCCCAAAATCGTGACAATCGAATAAATCTTCCAGGATTCTCTAATGAGGTCATTATTGGATATTCATAATTAACTTGGCGTTTACCTTGAGATCTTCCATTCACATCCAAGATTGCCCAATCAAGAATTTTCCTAACTTCAATTTTTCTAACCACATTGTGCTTCTCTTTTAATTCTTCAGCAAATTTATTCAAATCAAGACATAATACCGCATTTGACCAATGTTCGCTTAGTTTCACTCTCCTATCTTGCATAGTAAGCGCCCATTCCCAATCATAAAGCTTAAATCCCCATTTATCACCGCCTAATGCTAAAACCAAACTTTGTATACGTTGTTGACCATCGAGAACCATAAAATAAGTTGCAGGTTGTCCAATTGTAGATGCTTGTGTACTTTTATCGTCCTTAGTCCTATCAACTATTTGCCAAAATGGACGGTGTGGGATTCCTTCGTCATTACTGTAATTAAAACAATCTGGTTTAACCTCCCACAGAAGTAGTGTACCAAATGGCCAACCCTTGAAAACAGAGTCTACCAATAATATTACTTGTTGTGGATTCCAAACATAGGGCCGTTGTAAATCAGGTATAACGTAAGATGCATTATTATCAGAGGCATTCTTAATTGTCTGGTCCAGTGATTGACTTGTGTGCTTGAAATTTATACTCATAAGATTCTTAATTATATTTTGTAAAGATTATGAAGGATTTGTTTTAAATTATATTAAATTAATAAATAAAGTTTATAGTTACTAACTATAAACTTGTAACCAAAGAACTTTGATTTTAAGAATAACATTCAGATGTTTAATATTTTAGAATTATTATCACGATGCTTAACCCCAAGTAATACAATTTAAAACCCCACCAGCTTTTGAAATCTTAATTAACTCCTTCGCCTTCACTTTTAAGATATCATATCTAGAAACACTAGTTTTTAGTGAGTAATATGCCTTTTCATCTGATTGAGTTCCATAAATTGGCAGAAATATCTTATTGTTGATTTTCAGAAAATTTATATAATTTCCTGACGCTGATAAAATATCCGACTTTCCGTTTCCATCATCTAAAATTTCATTCTCAATTCGTATAATCTTACAATTATTCCCAAGTTGTGTGCCTAATTCTTTTGTAAGTTCTTCAGCGAACATATTCTCTTCTTTGTACTTTTTAGGATATTTACCAATAATAATAGTCTTATAATCAATAAACCTTAATGTCCCGTCTGTGTGTCCTGTTATATCACCAGGTTCAACAGGGACGAATATTACGTTTTTAATCCCCAATGTTCTTTTGTAAATATTTCTAATTTCATCAATAGACAAGGTTTCATTATTCGATATTATTCTGTTCGTTAATATAATGGTATCCTTGCCATTGAAAGCAAAATTGCCACCATCTGTATTCAGAGGCAACTCAATAACCTTAATCCCAAGATATTCTGATAACTTATCGCTTGCTATTTTTAACTTTGGTATATAACTTTGATAATATCCTTTATAATAACCAGTCGTGAAATTAGGTTTTAGATAAATTATCTTTCCTTTGCCAAATTTAACTGGTATAGGAGCCCAGTCTCTTATCCAGATGTCAACTGCTTCTGGTATAAGCAATATTTCAAATTTATTACCTGCAAACTTGTCTTCTAATACTTGTTTTGCCTGAAGGTTGGTAACGATTAATATTATTCTAATTTCATCCTGAATTTCGAATATATAATCTTTCAAAAACTCATCATAGAATTTCAAGTATTTGTTGAACAGTCCATATGGGAATACCATTGCGAGTATTTCTTTGTTTTTCATTCTTATGTTTTCTTTGAATGTATTAAGTGATTGGGGACAAAGTGTGTCCTGGAATTGCGAATTATTAAAAGTCTGAGAATATTTCATTTGATATTAATTTAATGGGATCTTCCTACTCCATATCACAATATTATCCTCAACATGTATTCCGTATTGCATCATAAACTTTGAATCGAGTTTGTATTCTTTCCAAATAGGAATATCATGGTTGTTCCTTACGTTGTCACCTCCTCCTATAAGAATAGCTTTGGGTTTCCCATAAGGATTATTTATCACAGCACTATGAAGTTGTTCCCCTTCCTCTGTTAGCAGTTCATTTTTGCTATGAAATTTATTATAAATTCTTGCAACAAACTCTGGATAGCCCTTATTCGAATAATACAATGCATGATATGTACTTACTGGTTCTCCACAGACGTAAAGAATTCTAAACCTATTGTAAGTATATTCTTCCGGTAATTGTTTCCTTAAGTCATAGACAACGTAATATGCGAATGGTTGTTTTATATCTTGATTTAATTGCTCTTTATTAAAAATAGGATTATTGAATCCTTCCATAAAAGTGGGAAACCATTCTTTAGATATGATTTCATCCAACTCAACTTTTCTGTATCCGATTACTTTGTAATCTGGGGCAGTGTCCATTTGACTTAAAAACATTTCTTCTGTCATTTTAGAACCACAGAATACTAAGCTCCTTGTTATTTTTACAAAAATTGACATTATTCTTACTTCAAACTGTTCCGCTGCATAAAAGAATGAACGGAAAAATATATTCCTTAACTCTAACTTATTATCGCTTTCTACTGTCCATCTCTTCCACATATCCCTATCGTGATTATTTCTCTTGAAAACTAAACTTTTACGATGTTTCATAATTTACGTCAACAATTTTAATATTCATAAAGATAAAGTCCGCCGCCAATTCCTTTTGGAACCATATGCCAGTCAGCACCATCGGGAATCCATACTCTATTCCTGTCAATTATCATTTGCTCACTGCTGGTTAAATAACCTATCTGGACTGCTTTCTCTCCATCAAACATATAAACCCCATCAAAACAGTGTACTGCTCGCCCGTGTCCTGATACAAGGAAGATAAAGTTGCCGTTAGGTAAAATATTATAAGTCTTTACATAATCCATGTAATCTTCATTGAGGTGTTCTTTTAATAAGTTTAACACTTTTCCTGTATCGTTAACCAAACCACTTTCATTAAATATCTTCATAGTACTTTCCTTTATTTCAATTATTCCACTTGTACAAGCATTATCATCAACGCCGATATTCTCTATGTGCTTTAAATAAGAATTATTAACATAAATAGTGCCACTAATTCCTAATCTGTATTCCTTAATATTCAATTTACTATCATCGATGCTGTATAAAGTATCACCACTTATAAAATGAACAGTGTTACTGTTATTTAATATTTGAAGTTTTTTTGTAATGTATTCAAACCTGTTTGATATAAGCTTATTCTTTTTTCCAAGGCTTATTTCATATATCCCTTTACTGCTTGCTATCCAAAGCGTACCTTTGTTGTCCGTCCTGTAATCAAATATTCCTGCATCCAGCATAAAAGAACTCTTTTTCAGACCTGAAAGAGTATTTTTCACAATGAACTTTTTGGTTGAACAAAAATTACCAAACTTATCCTTGTATCCAGCTCCATTTTCTTCCTTTATAATCCATACACCTTCATTCTTCCCGGATTTCAGCACATCAAAACTTAGCACACTCTCTTTAGCTTTATATATCGTACTAAATATTCCATTTCTGTATTTAACTAGCTTTCCCTTCTCTAAAATATTGTCTTCAACAACCATCCAGTAAACGCCTTTATCCTTTACAACTTTCTGAATGTTATATCTTTTTGAACTTATTCTTTCAGATCTATAATTCCTTTTATTAAATCTCACAAGTCCTGTCTCAGTTCCCAGCAATAAGTAATTCCCATCATTAAATATGCAGTTTACTCCGCCCAGTTCTTGTTTCCTTTTTGAATGTCCAAAATATACTTTATCAATAAACGTTAGCTTTGGTTTCTTGGGTGTTTCGATATTGACTTCTGAAATATTATTGTATTTAAATGTTAAACAATATGCATCACTTGCACTCAATATAAATGAGCACATTAAAATGAATGTAATTATGTATGTGACTGTTTTCACTCCTAAATATAATTATATATTCTATTGTTTACCATTCACCAAAAATAAACTCCCTCATTTGGCTTACCTTCTTACCTGAAATTTTATCTGTTGCTGTTACTGTAAAATTTGCCCTATAAGGTGCTTCCTTATCCCCGAACATCCTATCGAACTGATCCTTGCTTCCACATAGATAAAGTTTTAAATCATACGTGCCTTTTCCTTTTTCCTCAATCTTTACAGGTCCTGTTATCTTCACTTCAATCTGGTCGTAATAATCATCCTTCACTGTTACCCTCCATCCAACGGTTGCCTGAAGCTCTCTAAGACTCTTTTCTGAATTCCCTGCATTGATTGACTGAAAGGTTAGCGATTGTGTCTCATTTTCCTTCGTTCCTGTCTGTTTCTCTGTATTACCGCATTTATAAACCACTACGCTTTCACCCTTTAAAAGAAAACTTCCGCTTTGGTTCGGTGCTACAGTAGTAAGAAGCTTCCCGTCCCCGTAAATATATAGCGGCTCGCTGTTCCTGTTAACCGAAACCTGATTAACTCTGTACTGCACAGGTTTCTGAATCTCAAGCTGAATATCCTTTGTAGGCTGAGTTATATCTTCTTTCTTCTTTCCATCATCAGTAGTTATGATATCCTTACCTGCACCATCACTTCCATCAGAACCAAAACCTCCTTTAATAACAATTATTGGATCTGAACTCGCAATGTTGTCCTGTCTTTCACGAAGTATATCTTCCGGCTTTACACCAAGAGCAAGTAATGAATCAATTTTCAACTTCAATGAATCAGACGAGGATTTAAGAACAACATCATCTGCATTTTTTACCAAATTGAGGTCTATATCAGCTCCCTTCAAAGTCATGACAACAATGATGAATATATAGAGAACCTGATATATGATGAATTTAACATCTTTACTCTGTTTCATAATGTTTATTATTTAATTTTAATAAATATATGAGTTGTTGTAAGACAAAACCTGTCCTGGTATTTAATCAAATTCATTTCTTTTCAATTTCTCCGCATAGAATATTTGCCCTTCTCATAAATGAGTAATAATGATAAATCCCATTCTTTCCGAATTCCGGGTTATCATCATCCAGTTCCACATCAAAACTGAGAGTCTTATACAATCTAAGCGTCTTTGTACATAATATTTCATTGTAGTTCTTCTCCTTTAATCCAGTAAATGGATATGGGTATTGGTGAAATCCATTATCAATCTTTACAATCACATTATCAAACAGAACTTTGTCCGCATTTACCATAATATTGTTCTCCGCAAAATCTTTTGGAGTATCTACATAAATTAGCTCATCAAAACTAATCCCATCTGTCACATTAAATATTATTAAACTTCCATTTTTTTCAGTTACTTCAGCCACTTTTTTCTCAAGGTCTTTAATTATCGGATTATCGTTGAGATACTCCATAAAATCATATATATCTTTATGGTCTTCATAAATGCTTTCAATATCAACTTCTATATTCTGAAAATATCTTCTCACTTCTTTCGCAATCTTCAAATAATTAATAATGAGAAGTGATTCATCATTTTTCGTAATATCAAATGACTTAGCAAAGTTGTTAAACACTTCCCTAAGGACAATAACAGGGTCAGTCTCTCTCAATTGCTGATTCTTTATTAACTCAAAAGATTCATCCTCACCGTCAACTTTTCTTATTATTAGATTGAAGTAATTTATCGTTCTTTCTTTAATCCCGCCAAGTATCAGATTTAATTCCTCTAAAGGAAACGTATGAATTATTTTATTATCCATATTATTATTTGTTTATTCTAAATATAATTATTTCTTCGAGACAGGATATGTCCCTGTATTGTGTTTATTTTTGTAGTATTAATTAATAAATTCAAATAGATTCAGTAAACTCATTTATTATGTCAAAACAAAAGAATACAACGGTCAGCAAATCACTGCTTAAAAGAATTGCCGTTATAGATAGAGAAATCGGTCAGAAGCGTTTCCCTAACAAAGAAAGACTCGCAAATCATCTTGATGTATCAGAAAAAACTATTCAGCGGGATATTGAGTTTATGAAGTTTGAATATGATGCTCCTATTGAATTCGACAAAAAACATCTTGGCTTCTATTACACAGACGAACGATTCAGAATGAATCCCCTTACGGTTGATGCAAGTGATTTCCTGGCAATTGCCGTTACCGAAAAAGTCCTTGAACAATATAAGAACAGCCCATATTCCAAGTATTTTAAGTCCTTCTACAAGAAAATAGCGAACATTTACGAAGGCAAACTTTCCGTAAGCATAGCTGATATAGATAAAATCCTTAGCTTTTATATCGGGCCTGTCAGATATGTATCAGAAGAAGTAATGGAGACAACGGAACGTGGGCTTAGGGAAAATATCCGCTGTAAAATGATATACACAACAGGCTGGAGCGGTACGGTATCCGAAAGACTTATTGATGTATACCACATGAAGAACCATTACGGCGACTGGTACATTATCGGTCATTGCCATAAAGCTAATCAGGTAAAAGTCTTTGCGATGAGCCGTATTAAAGAGATTAAATTAACAAATCAGCATTTCGAGGTACCTGATTCTTTCAATATTGAAAATTACTTTGCCGACAGTTTTGGTATTTTTGAGAGTAAGCAGACTTACAATGTGAAGATGAAAATAATGAATGACTCAGTAAGGTATATTAAGGAAAAGAAAAGGCATAGTTCTGAGAAGATGACAGAACAGAAAGACGGCTCAGTAATTCTTGAATATAAGGTAAATGATTTAACTGAACTGTTTATGTGGGCACTTTCTCTTGGTAAAGATTGTGAAGTAATCCAGCCGAAGGAATTTAGAGAGCTTATTATTAAAGAGTTAAAAGATGCAATTACGAATTATAAATAGTAACATAAATATTCAAAAAGATTTAAGATTTCCAGAATATTTAGATAATAATAAATACTTCCGATAATTTATTTCTACCAGGACACCATCTGTCCACCTCTTATCCGTATATTTGTATAAATTAAATTATCATATGGATAACAAAGCAAATAGCGAGGCGTACGTGAACGGAAACGGGAAAGTTCACTTCGGAAACAAGGTTGATTATGCTAAAAAAAGAATAAACTATGAATTTAACAAATTCTACTTCAAAGAAATATTTAAGCTTCTTGTAAATGTATATGAAGATAAAATTGCTATCCCAGATTTTAATGTTAAAAGAATGTTCTCTCATAGTGCAGATGGGTATATGAATCCCATCACATTTGTAGAGTATAATACTACCCTCGAGGCTTGTGTAGACAACACTACTTGTGAGTTCGAATGTATGGGTGTTCACTACTTACTTAATATGTATATCGAGGTCGATAGATCCAGACTTACGCACTATTACTTGAATTTCTCATACCCTAAAAACCAGGAACCTGAAGAAAGAATTGGTCACGAACTTCTGCGTCTTGCGTTTCATTATACTTCTGTTTTCAGAAAAGGATGTTGTGAAATCGGATTACACAATAACGAACGTGAAGTAGTAAGTAACCTTAGTGTCAATTTTATAAAACCACCTGAGAGCAATATCAATAATGTTTTTATTAAAGATGATATTAAAGCTGATATTGAAAGATTCATTTATACTTTTAATAACTTTGAAAAGCACAATACCCCTTTACGCTACTTGTTATCTGGTAAACCTGGTCTTGGCAAAACAGAAATCATCCGTTCTATAATCAGCAGTTGCTCACCTAATGGGTGTGTAGTAATACCAAAAGATATGAGCGGTGCAGACTGGCTCGTCTTTGAATTTGCAAAGTTATTCTCACCGGTACTTGTTTGTATTGATGATATTGATTTAATATTCGGTAAAAGGGATGAAGGCTATGGAAAAAGAAACCTCAATAAGTTTCTTACAATGTTGGACGGCATAATGCAGAATAAGTTCTTCCTGATAGCAACCACCAACGATAAGAAACTTGTTGATATGGCAGCATCTCGACCGGGAAGGTTCGATGAAATAATCGACTTCGGCGACTTTGAAAGAAAATACTATATGGATTTAATCCTAAACCATACAAAGGAAGAGAAAATCTTAAACCTCTTCACTGATGAAGTATTGAATTTCATGGAAGGTAAGAAAGTATCAGGTGCATACATAGTTAATCTAATAAAACAGATAAAGATAATGTCAGAAATGAACCCGAACTTTTCATTCGACGATTTGATGAAGTATCTTAACAGAAACTATAAGGGGTTTTATAAATCACAGATAGAAACCGATCGCGGTTTTGGTTTCGGTAAATAATTAAACAAATAATTATGGATAATAGAGACAAATACACTGAGAAAATGGCGAAGAGAATGTACTTCGGCTCAAACATGGGAATGGGCTGTGGATTAGCACTTGCACTGTTATTACTCATAGGCTTAGCATTCATGTGCAGTATCTTTAAATAGTACATTTAATTTTTGAGAAGGGGAGCATACTTAAGGTTTCCTTAAAAAGGCTCCATTATTCTCCTTAATAAAATTCTAAGCAACGCTTTGTATTAAAGTTGAAAAACTTATAATACAATCTCTCAAAAAGACAAAAGGTGGATCCTCCAATCCACCTTTTCAATTGTAATAATAGATATAATAATAAAATATCCTATAGTAATTATTTATGACAATATTTTTTAAATCGCTCCGTCTCTTTTAGAATATTCTCTAGTTCCTCAAGCGTAAAGGGTTTTTTATAATTATAAATATCAAAATTATCTTCTAATGATTGTTTATCCTTTACATCATTGATCTTCCTAATTTCATCGTAATAAGATATTCCCAGTTTTTTTCTAAACACAAATGGACCTTCTGTAATACTGCATGATGAATAAGTGAGGTAGTTCTTCCTATTAATTTCGTGTGGCTTTAACTTTTCAAGTGTAATATCTGATATTTCCCCATAACCTCTTAGTAATTTAAAAACTTTATCCCTTGGATTATCATCCGCTTTGGGTTTTGTCTTGAATTTATCATTTTCATCAAAATAATTAGTATGAATATAAATCTCGTGAAATCCGGGTTTAATGGCAATTAACTCAGCATAAATATTATTGAAATTATGTAATTTCAAATTTCTCAAATATAATATAATAAAATCTAAATCATTTATTTCGGTTTCAAAACTATTCTTTGCCTCAGATGTAAATCCCTTCTCTTCCCAAAATTCATCATTTGCTTTTCTGGTTTTAGTATTCCCTTGATATACTTTTATCCCTGCTAATGCCTGAAATGCATTATTGCAATCACTACTTATAAGTTTTGAAGGTTCTTCGATTTCTGAATCATAAATACTTTGCAGATATTTGTATCGCGTAGTATTAAATATTCTTTCAATTTCCATCGCTGGAGTTATAAGATACTTCAATACTTTATCGACCGTTGAATTTTCCAAATTTAAAAGTATTTCCCCAACTTCTATTAAGGAGTACTTTTTCGGTATTTTTTGTTTTCCATTAATAAAATTACAACTTAGTGTTCCATTTTTGTCAAATTCTAATTCAACAATTTCATTATTTATTTTATACAATCCATCCCTGCATATATTTGCTAACAGTAGTTTTATCCCTTCATATTCTGGATGCTTGACTATCACACTAATTTTGTAATCACTCATTTTCTTCTATTATTGATTTGAAAGAATCTAAATCTTTACCATTGTTAGGGTCAAATGAACACCAAATAAAGTCTCTTGCAAACAGTCTTTTTGTCGGTTTTAAGTCAAGAAAGATTGGTGCAAAATCTCTCAATGTATCATACCAAGCTCTTTGTTCGTCTCTAAATGGCGGGTCATTATCTTTCTTGTCTATTTTATCGCACAAATTCCTCCACTTAGTGGTTGCAAAACTTACTTTTAAAGTATTAGGGTAATTAGCTAATGAAATCTCCCTCGGTTTAGTAAAGTGTTGAGTTTCGTCAAATTCTAATATGAAACCTGGATTTTTAATAAAGAAATCGACATTAGGTAATTTCTTTGCTCTAATAAACTTATTAAACCCGCGATAATTTTGAATTTCTGTAAATATATCATTTAAGGATTTGCTGAATTCATTTACTTCTAAATCATCAGGTCCGCTTGGTAAATTGAGATTATAATTCTGATGTACTTCGCCATAAATATTTGTAAGTAATTCAAATACTTTTGTTTTGCATTCTTTACATCTTTCATTATGCTTTTTCATGTATGGTAAGTTTATATTGTTATTATTATAAAATATAAAATCTAATATTTAAAAGATATTATCATTTATTCATAAGGATCATTATAAAAAATTAAACTTTGCAATTATTTCCTTGAATTCTTCTGGCAATATGTCCCATAATTTGTTGCATATTTCCGAAGGTAGTTCTTTGTAGTAAGCGAGGGCTATTCCGCCTGTTATGCAGGCAATTGTATCACTGTCTCCGCCAATGGATATAGCCAGTCTTATTGCATTCTCAAAATCTGTGCTTTCAAGAAACGCAATTATAGCTTCAGGGACTGTTCCCTGGCAACTTTCATCGAATACATATACTTCTCTTATATCATTAATCTTTCTTTCCAAATTATATCGGAATTTATCCTGTATATAATCCTTAATATCTTCTTTACTCGAACCGGTTCTAGCAAGAAAAATCGCAGCAGCCGTTGCCTGAGCACCTTTTATTCCTTCGGGGTGATTATGAGTTGGCATAGCACTCTTATTGGCTTCAGCAAGGGTTTCTTCAAGCGTATCGTGATAACATCCGCATGCACTAACTCTCATTGCAGAACCATTCCCCCAACTATTATATGGTTTTGGTTCTTCTAAATTAATCCACTGATTAAAATATCCTCCGTAACCTCTGTAAGGATATTTCCTGCCGTATTCTTGATATGTCTTTGTATAATCTTTTCCGTTTAACAAACAATCAGCCACAGCAATCGACATAACCGTATCATCAGTGAAATCCGTCTTATCACAAAACAAATCAAACTCAGTCGACTTAACATTGTTCCATTCAAACACCGAACCAATCACATCACCAATCACCGCTCCGAAAAGGGGAGTTAAAATATTTGTCTTATATTCCATTATCCATTCATTTCATTTTTATTCGCCTCCAATATTATTTCTTGTAAACTCATCATCATTTAACCCTAAATCAATCACAGCGAACATTACATTTGTAAGTATAGTTGGGTAGCTCAATTTACTTATATCAATGTTATTACTAAAATAAGTATATGCTCTTGTCATATTATCCATTTCTTCTAACTTTTCTTCAGTGTTTAAATTCATAACTCTATTGAACGTAATAACACTTTTATTATTAATGAGTAAAGCCAATTCATTCTTCTGCATTGGAAGTCTAAATAGGTCTTTTAGATATAGGTCGCGTAATTTTAAACTTAATACCTTTAAAAATATATTTAATGTCGTTAGTCTTTGCTGTCCATCAATTAATGTTCGTTTATCGTTTATAAAACCCGGAATATAGTCGCGTTCTTGTCTCATTATTACTGAACCAAGATAAAAAGTCGTATTGCATTTTGAAATAAATTCCATGTCGCTTAAAAACCTTTTCCATTGTGGTTCATCCCAAACGTAAGCACGTTGAAAAAATGGTATCTCTATTATTCTGTTGTAATTAAAAATGTCCAGAATCGTTTTTATGCTTGCATTCATATTGCTAATATTTAATAATTATAAAATGCTCACTCACTTATTCACTCATTCACTTTCTCACTCCTTCTCTATCAATTCAATCCCGTAATATTCTTTCAAAAAGTTTATCATTAATCTTCTTCTATGCTTTATAAACTCGATAGGTGCTTCCCAAATAGAATCATCAAATATTACAGTATCCTTTGAATCCTTTGGGAAGAGAAAATCATATTCGTTAATATATTTACTCCCTGAAATTACTTTCCCGTATGAGTTTATTGCTTTATCCGTGAAGAATATCTTTGGATGATGATTTGTTTTATACCCGTTTATTTCACCCTTAGTTGGTTGCATATTCCAAACAATGTCCACTGCTTTATCATATTCCTCTGTTCGTGGACATAATTTTATTGGAAATATATGGTCAAGTTCTGGATTAAACCTTCCACGCATATCAGGTTCAAATTGATAAACCCTGTTTGGCGTTAAAATCTTTAAAGCAAACCATTTTTCGCCAACAAAAGCTTCCTCAAATATATCAGATGGTCGTTTCCTCTGTTCATTAACCTTTTCTTCAATTCTTTTCAACGGGAAATCAAAAATGTTCTTTCCGGCAGTCTCTGATTCTTCTCTTATTATTGCAGAAAAATTGTTTATAAAGCTCTGTAAACTCCAATCGTTTATTTGTGATTTTATGAAATATTGTTTCATTATGCTTAGATTATAAGGAGTTATGTCTTTTTTAAAATCTAATCCTTTGTTGTATATCTCATAGAAGTAAACGATTAATGGAAGTAATGCAATTAATCTCGATATTATGGCTTTATTATTAATCCTAAATTGTCCCCATAGAAAGTCAGTAAAGAAAGCTTCCAAAGGTTTCTCTAATTTTGCCATTGTTTCAGCAAAGAGAATTCTTTCGTTTTGTTTCACTTTTTTAGGGTCAACCCTCACTTGTCCTTTTAGTATTAGATTTATCAGCTGTAAAATATTGTATGCACTGTATAAGAACCCTTTCCCTGTTTTATTATAGATTTCTTTTGAAGCATTTTGTAAATCTTCTTCAAAGTATATATATTTTTCCTTGATGTAGGAAAATAACAAATCGGATAATGAAAGTGGGATACCACCTGAATTTAATCGCTCAAATATTTCATTAACTTCGGATTCGTCATTCGTTGAAATATGAAAATAAGCCAGTGATTTCTTATCCGTATCTACAAATACCTTCCATAGTTGATCTAGATTTTCTAAAGCAAGGTATCTGTCGGCATCCTTTAATTCACCCGCATTTTTTATTACCTCGTCTCCATATTTTGTTTTTTCTTTTGATTGTTTTATAAATAAAGTATTTAATCTTACAAAGTTCCAAGATAATTGTGAATTCTTTTCAGCAAATGAAAATCCGGTTTCATCATGCTCTGTTTCTTCCGTTCTATTATACAATAAATTGTAAACCAGTATTTTATCGTTAAAGGTGTACCTTAAACAAGAATACAAAGTCTGTAATCTTTGTTGCCCGTCGTACACAAGGTTCTTGTCTATTCGTCCAAATTGTCCCTGTTCAACTATTTTTGCTCCGCTGTCTAATTGGTTATAATCTGTAATAAACTCTCGATATGGAATTTCTTCTTCAGTATTCCATAATATTAACCCTCCGATAGGATATCCTCTGAGTATACTATCAAATAGTTTGCAAATATAAACTTCGTTTTCATACCTGCTTCCCCAAACGTAAGGTCTTTGAATTGCAGGAAGAAACCACCCATTTACTGCTCCGTTAATCCTGATTATTGCTTCTTTAACCGAAATACTTGTGTATGACATAATTAATATGTTTTATTTTTTAATATTTTATATATTTGTTGTCTCGCTTAAAAATCTCTTTGCAAACTTTGCGAACTCTGCGTTAAAAAGCTCTTGCTCTTAATTCGTGACATTAGTGTTAATTTGTGTCCAAAATCTTTTTGCCTGAAATACTTTGCGACCTTAGCGGTTAAGAATATCTTTATCAGTGCAAATCAGTCATCATCAATATTATCAGTGTGCAAATCTTTTCACTTCTAACTCATTCACTCACTCACTTTTTGAGCGTTCTTTGCGAAATCCCGATGTTCTGTATCGGGACTTACTCATTCACTCACTCACTTCCTCACTGCTCTTAAAATCGGGATCAACATCCGGGTAATAAACCTAATGTGTACAATTTACGCCTGTAACAATACATGAGCTAAATTGTTATCTACGAGTTGCTCCTGCTCTCGGCTATAAGCGAGACTTATAATCTTGGACATTCGCCTCCCGATTTTCCGTTAACGATATTATTTATAACAGATCGACACTCCAGTTCTTTTCCTGTATCTTCAAATCAAGTTCTCTATATTCCTTTGCCAGTTTATCCGCTTCTTTCTGATATTCCTTTACGTCTATAGTACTCAATATCTTAATCTCCTTCTTTGAATACCTGTCGCCAATATCAGTTGCCGAAGTTATCAACTTTGTTGTTAAATTATACTTTTGTATCAACACATCCCTGTATGCCAAAACATCCGCAATAGTTCTTTTATCATCAAACAAAACCTCAGCATTTGTCTTATTAATCCTCTGAATAAACTCAGTAAGCTCATTAAAACTATCATTCAACTCCTTATAAATATCATCAGGACTCTCAGCAGGTTTATCACCCTCCTGCACTTTCGCATACCTGAGCAATTTCTCCCTAAGAACTTCAATCCTTTTCTGCGAATTACCTCTTTTTATTAAAGCTTCTGCCAGTTTCATAAATCTATACTCCTTTTAAATTTTATTCAAATATTTATACTGCAATATAATGTTTCTATCTTTTCATTTATTATCATCCAATGATAATAAATAGCATTTGTATATATCAACATAATCCTTAAATGTAATTCTTCTACGGGGACATATTCTGTCCCTATGTTTTCCTTATATTTATTTAATATTTATTAAACAACTTCTATATGATTGATTTTATAAATGCAATGTTTGAGTTATTCGGAAGTTTTGCTACTATCGTTAATATTGTCAAAATAATAAGCGATAAACAAATTAAAGGGATATCGCTATGGACTTGTGTGTTTTTTACTACTTGGAGTATATGGAATATAGGATTTTACAGCACATTACAACAACCTGTTAGTCTTATCTTTTCTGTTTTAATGTGTATTCTAAATCTAGTCTGGCTAGTATTAGCGTTTTATTATAAAAATTTAAGAGAAATAATATGAAAACAAGAATCATTTATTGTGCATTACAACTTATCTTGGTATTCGTAGTGTTGGGATGTGGCAAAGAAAAAGAAAATGACTTAACATCCACAAGAGTAATCACAAGCGATTTATCGGTAAATTCCCAAGAGCCTGTTAATAGGAGCCCTGACTATATCAGTGACCAACCTATCAATAATGATAGAAAAAAGGACGAGAAGATTCCGGATATTAAAGATCAAAGGATGATTATAAAAACAGGTTCATTAACAATTGAAGTTGAGAAGTATGATGAGACCGAGGCTAAAATTAATGATATTGTGAAAAAGTACAATGGTTATATTGCAAACGGAAAATCAAATCAAAGTTCGAATGGCAGTAAATCAGGTGTTATTACTATGAAAGTACCTGCCGATAAATTCGATGCTGTGATTTCGGATGCAGGCAAAATCGGTAAAGTTATAAGTCAAAGCGTTCAGGCAAATGATGTCACAGCAGAGTTTGTAGATTTAGAAGCAAGAATAAAAACACAAAGAGATCTTGAGCAAAGAATCACTAAGCTGTTGAATGAAAAAGCGGGAAAATTGACAGAGGTTATTGAAGTGGAGGAAAAACTTTCATCTGTAAGGCAAAAGATAGAAAGTATAGAGGGAAAGATGAAATTGTTAAGATCACAATCCGATTTGTCAACTCTTACTCTAAATATAAATGAACCTATAATAGAAGCAACAACATCGAGGAGAGGATTCTTTTATGAAATTGGACAGGCGATTGAACATGGTTTATGGGGATTAACAAATAATATGTCTGCTTCTATATCTATGATAATTGCGACTTTTCCATACATCGTGATTATTTTAATAATTTTGTTGTTTGTTAGAAAATATTTAAAGAAAAGAAAATCATCAAAATCGAATTTATAAATGCAATGTTATTCGGACTTTTGCTGCTATCATTAATATTGACAAACTATTAAGTGATAAACAAATTAAAGGGATCTCTTTATGGACTTGTGTTTTTTTTACTACTTGGAGTATTTGGAATATTGATCTTTGCAGCACTTTAAAGCAGCCTATTCACAGCTGTCTAAAACAAATATAGAACTCAAATAAAATAGCCTAAACTGTTTATTCTGTACAGTTTTGTTTTTTAAAACGAGAATTTCGAAAACCAACCCCCCTTTATTTGGTAACGTATAAAAGTATATTGCATATACAGGCGCGTAAGGTTATTTTTGAAGAGAGTGGTGAATATAAAGTTTGCAAAATGTAAAACTACTATTATGAATGCAATAGTTCGAAATTATTTGATTGAATTAGCAAGACAAAAAGTTAAACAATTAGTTCCTTACCAAAAACTTTCTGATGATTGTGGATTTGGTTTAAATATGCAAGATAATCCTAATGATAGAAAAATTCTTTGAGTATTCTCGGCGAGATATCTATATATGAACATAATAATGGTAATCGTCCATTATTGAGCGCATTAGTTGTCCGTGCTGGTGATAAATATGTAGGCGATGGTTTTTTAAATTAGCGGAAGAATTGGGTTTTGGAAAATTGCAAATGTTAAAAGAGAGAGGGTTTGATGCTATACAAAGTGGAGATTGTTTTAACTTTTGTATCAACGATGAAACTTACAATAGTTATAAATAAATGTTCTACCGCTAACAACTAAGTGACCTCATTGTTACATTTTACTTTCTTTCCAAAGCGGAGATTGGGAAAGAGGAGAAAAAATGAAATCTGAATATGGCAGACTTATACACCAATTTTAGACGTACAGGGCTCATTTTATCAGACCTATATACAAGTTGGTGGCAACTTTATAACACTAAACATTAAGAACAAATTAAACATAACAAAAAATGGCATTTAATCCTAAATCAGAGTATACAATTGTACCTTCAGAAGTAAGCATTAAAGACTTTTTTGAATATAGGGAAGATTATGTTACTAGACCACCTTATCAACGCAAAGCCGTTTGGTCAAAAGCAAAAAAGCAATCTTTAATGGATAGTTTATTTAGGAGATATTACATTCCTAAATTAGTAATTAGAGAAGTGAGGCTTTCATCCGATAGAACAGTTAACGAGATAATTGATGGTCAACAAAGAATTACCACGGTACAGAATTTTTTTGATAACCAATACCCACTTCCAAAATCATTGGCGGATATAGATAATAATTTAGTAGGTGCATACTATAGGGATTTAACTGCTGACATAAGAAAATTTATTGATAAATCTTTAAAATATCAGGCGGATATTATTAAAAACATTGAAGATCCTCAAAGTGTAAAACATCAGATTATTGCAACTGAAATATTTAGGAGATTACAACAAGGTGAATCTTTAAACTATATGGAAGTAGCGCATGCTCAATTATCAAGCTTAACAAGAAACTTCATTGTAAAATACGCTGATGACCAAACATTTGATTACGAAAAATATGACCCCATAGATAGCAATCCTGACAAGATGAAATTCTTTTATCTTCTCGATGTGGATAATACAAGAATGAAGCATTTGCAATTCATGGCTAGGTTCTTATTAATTGAACAAGCAGGTGGTTATGGTGATTTAAGTGATAGGAAAATAGAAGAATATATAAACAGTGCTAAGCAAGATGATGGAATTGGGAATCTTTCATTTGAACAAGATATAGTTGCTGTTGCAGTTTTACAAAATTTAAAAACTTTTTATGAAATATTTAAAGATGACCCTATGCTTGATGAAAAGTCAGGTATCAAGGAACTTTCAGTTGAATACTTTATCATTTCAGCTTATATGCTGATCAGGCATATTCGGCAATATTATGTAATTGATGAAAAAACTCGTTTACATATAAGAGAGTTTATATATTATTTTCATAAGCGATGGAAAACATTTGATGAATCTTCTGACCATGATATGTTAGCTTTTAGTAACAGCAGACAACAAGGCGAAAGTGACTTAGAAGTTAGAGATAGGATAATGCGTCAAATATTATTTGAATATTTAAATTCAAAAAATATTGAACTTATAGAAAAAGATAAAAAAAGGGCATTTTCAGAACTAGAAAGAATAATTATTTATCGAAAAGGTAAAGGTCTTTGCCAACAATGTTTGAGGGAAGGCAAACCAGACAACGAAGCAAAAGTTAGTTGGTCAAAATATCAGGCAGACCACGTTACACCGCATTCAAAAGGAGGAAAATCAATTCTTGAAAATGGTGAACTTTTATGCAGTTATCACAACCAATCAAAAGGAGCTAAAATTATGGCGGATTAAAAAAATATTAATTGATAGAAACCACAAAAATTGGCTTTTAATCAGTGTATTTTTCTTCTCGGTTGAGTATTTATAGTCTCTATTTGCATTCTACAAACTTTAATCTTTTTACCCTACTTCCAAAGTTCTGATTAGGAAGTGAGAAAAGGAGAGAAAAATATAAATATGTTATCAAAATAATATGCCATTGAAAACAATAAATAAAAACGAAGAATTTAGAACAGAAATATTAAATGATTTAAGTAAGCGATGTAATTTTCCTGATGTAGGATTTGCCCAAAAACTTGACAAAATAGAAATTGAAGCTGAGAGAATGTTTAATACAAAAACCGTTGAAGGCTATATTTCTTCTATGATTATATATCATCAATTAATAGACGAACTGATTAAAATACTAATTAGTTGTTTTCGTTATTATGTACAATTGCGTTTGTTTCCTTATAAAATTAATAAACGCAAGACAAATGGAAAATTGACGAGAAATATGCTTGAAGAATTAAGTAGTTTAATATTAAATCCCAAAATAGAATTATTTATAAATAAATGTTATGAATTTAACGAGTTGAGAAATATCACAGTGCATAGATTGATGAAGGTTAACTCAGTTAATTCGACCTTAGTTAAGTGTAAAATGGCAAAAACCATATTCGATGAAATATTCAAAATATTTGACGAAATATATTTAGAAATTCTAAAATCGATGCAAAACAAAGAGTATTTTAATGACATAGAAAAGACGTTAGGAATTGATTCTAAAAAAATTGAAAACTTAATAAATGAGTTGAAAATTAAATTATGACATATTAATTTTCTTCTCTTTCCCCTAAGCGTAGCTTGGGATGTAGAAAGAAATAAGTATTTAAAATAAAAACATTATTATTATGGGGCAAGTAAAAGAAGAGTGGCTAAAACAACAACATGAAGACCCAAAAAATTGGGTAACAAAAACATGTCCACATTGTGGGGAAAAATTCAAGATTAACTATGTAACCAAACCGATGAAAGACGCTGAACTTGGTTGGTGTGATGACTGCTACAACAAAATAATTTTGAAATGAAATACTAATTAAGCCAAAACAAGCTTTTACCCTCCTTCCCAAGATCTGCTAGGGAAGGGAGAAAATGCAATGAGTTTTATTGATGGTTTGCCGAGGAAAGCAGGGGAAAAATAATTTATCAATGTAGCTTTAACTACGCTCGAAAAAGAGAAATCAGCACTTTCAAAATTCTTAAATTAAATTTCATTTTTAGGGAACTTTTTCACTGTTCTGATGTTTAACAATTACAATGTATAATCAATTATACATATCAGGTGATTCCATAATCATCAGTTTTCATTATGAGGGAATGAAAACACTCAACTGCTGTTATTACAGCTTCTTACGTTGACCCAATACACTACTAATCCACCACTAACCCACAACTAATCCACTTGAAAAACAGCATTCTTTCTGTTACCTTACTCATACTTGCCTCAAAACTTGCTCAAATCAACGTATTTGAGGGTAGAGGCTTATTGAATTTTATTTATTCAGGAGGATAAATTATGGCAATCGTCAAAAGGCAGATTCTTGGTTCTTTAAGCGGAGTTATCGGTGATGTTGTATATAAACAAAATCGCGGGACTAACTATACTTCTATCAGACCTAAAAAGTATAAGAAAACAAAATCTCCAAACCTGATTAGCAGTAGAAACAGGTTTTCCAAACGTGTTGCTTTTTGCAGGTTCATTCTGCAATCACCCCTTCTAAAACTTGCGTGGAATACCGCAAAGGTTCCGGGAAAATATCCGTACCACAAAATCTTTAAATACAATCACCTTTACATCTCAAACGAGAAGATTGGTTATGATGTTCAGATTCTGCCTGATAATCTCTCCTTTGACTTCTGGAATTTTCATATTGACGAGAATTCTTTCTCATATGAATTTGACCCTAAAGATGTAATAACTGAAAATCTAATACTGCCTTACTATTTTATTGCTTTTATCTATATGCATACTCCCGTCGACGAAAATTCCGAGCGTAAAGAAGTTCTAATCCTGCTCGAAGAAGAATCAAGAGACTTTGTTTCGTTGCCAAACCAATTGAATCATTTCGATTTCAAAGTTGAGAAGGGCTTCTTTCAAATTATGAATGACTTTCAAAAAGTGCTCGCCTTCCCCGGAATTATTGCCAAAAATAAAAAGGGTAAACTTGTCTGGGTTCAAAGTGTAAGCGAATACCTGAAAGGGGAGAGTGAAAAGATAGTAGCAGTTCCCAAAGTGGAAACGCCTAAACCCGATGAGCCATACAGGTCAGTCATCATAGATATTAAAATGAAGAGCAAATAAAGAGTGTCATTAACATTAAAAAGTCAGACTGCTCATATTGTCATCCCCGTTCGTTTTTGGCGGGGATCTCGACTCATAAAATTTCTTAATCAGTGTAAATCAGTCCTAATCATCTAAATGTTGTGCGATTCTTATTTCCCCTTATAATTCTCCAGTATCTCAGCTGCTATTCTTTTCACATCATTCTTCAATGAAACAGGTTCCACCACCCTGCACTTCTTTCCCCAGCCGAGTACCCACGATATAAATTCATTTGAGACTTTCAGCTTTGCTTTAAAATATATTCCTTCGTCCGTTTCTTCAATCTCCTGATTGTTTATGAATATGCGGTTTTTAATGTGAGTGCATTTCTTGTCGAATAGAAGCACTACGTTTACAACTTCACCCGCCTGATAAATCCCCCACGAGTCTTTCAGGAATTCGTACATAGTCGGCAGAGTTCTTATTTTCGTCTTCCGGTTTGTAAACTTTATATCGCGAATTTTTTCTATAAGGTAAAACCTTACTTTATCAAGGTCCTCATCTTCCAGTCCCACAAAAATAAATGACCTGTTTGTTTTGAAGAACCCTATCGGAGTTACTCTTCTTTGCACAAACGTTCCGTAACTGTCCTTTTCATAATCAAATTCTATTATCGTCTTCTGATTAATAGATTTTACAATCTGTACAAAGTAACTTAACGTGTGGTCTTTGAATATTTTGCTTATTCCCTGAAGGTTCTTGATTGCTTCTGTATCGTTTAAGGCAAGGTATGTGTTGATGAGTTTGTTTAAAAGTTTAGTGGGGATTTTCTGTTCAATGAACAAACATCTCTTTGTTGAATGCAGCGCAATACCCATCTCCCGGATTTTGGCAAAATCTCTTCTGACTGTTGGAAGGCTTTCGGAGAATAGATCTGCTATTTCATCCTCTGAGTAGTGACCTGATTTATCGAGCACCATGGAAATAATATCTATCTGTCTGATTAATTCTTTAGAGATTTCGTTCGGCATAATTTAATAATTTAAGTAAATTAAAAAATAATATTACGATGATATATACTTAATATAAAAAGAAATGTTAATATTTGATATGCTGAATTTTGTAAGGAGTTCATAATCGTAACTCTTTACTGTTATTCTTATCTCTCGTTCCCATGCTCCAGCGTGGGAACGCATAAATAACTATGTGCCAAAGATTATGGTTTCAGATTTATTCATCCCGTTGATGAAGTCTGATGCCTGCATCGGTTTCTTCCCTTCGGGTTGTAAATGAAGGATCTCGACGTCGAAGTCGGATGTACCGACCAATAGTTTCTTACCTTCAACAAGCAATTTCCCCGTTTCCGAAGATATCTGTTCAGTTAATACTGATTTTAATATCTTATACATTTTACCACTATGTGTTGTGTATGCCGCAGGGACAGGAGAAAGCCCGCGAATGAAATTATGTACATTAACAGCATTGTCGTTCCAGTTTATCAGACAGTCCTTTCGGAATATCTTTGGTGCTTTTGTTGCCTGTGAGTTGTCCTGATTAAGAAGGTTTACATTCCCTTCCTTAATCTTTTCTATGGTTTCTATCAGAAGAGGGGAGCCCGCTTCTGACATTCTGTAATATACTTCTCCGAAGGTATTGTTTAAATCTATCGGGATTACTTTCTGTAATATTATGTTTCCTGTATCAACTTTGTCATCAAGAAAGAATGTTGTTATACCCGAAACTCTTTCTCCATTTATGATTGCCCAGTTGATTGGTGCTGCACCTCTGTATTTTGGTAGCAGTGATGCGTGAAGGTTTATTGAGCCGAGTCTTGGTATCTTAAATATTTCAGGAGGTAATATTCTGAATGCTATGATTATGAATAAGTCAGGGTTAAGTGATTTTAAGGACTCGATGAATGATGTTTCTTTTAAACTTTCAGGTTGTAAAACTTCTATTTTATTTTCTAAAGCAAATTTCTTAACGTCGGATTGCTGAACTTTCAGTCCTCTGCCTTTTTGTTTATCAGGAACAGTAACTACTGCAGGTACATCATAACCCGATTCCAGTATCGCTTTGAACGAAGGAATCCCAAAGTCCGGTGAACCCATTAATACTATTCTCATTTTCGTATTTATTTATTTGTCACTGAATAAAAGGTAGTCTGTCTGTACTTTATACTTCTTAATTTTGTTCAGCATGCTCTTAACTTTCTTCAGTTCGTCTTCATCGAGGTAATCAACAAACAGTTTGCCGTGCAGATGGTCAATTTCGTGCTGAATCACACGGGCAAAAAATCCTTCTGCTTCCAGAGTCACTTCATTCATGTCGAAATCATTGTACTTCAGGAATATCTTCTCAGGTCTTGTTACCTTGCCTCTTACTTCAGGTATACTCAGACATCCTTCTTCCAGTACAACTTCACCGTGTTTATCAACTATAACAGGATTGATTAAAGTTAATGGCTTTACGTGCTTATGTTCGTCTATACAGGAAATATCAACTATACATAGCGAAATATTCTTATTCACCTGAGGCGCAGCAAGTCCCACACCTTCAGCATTATCCATAGTATAATACATGTCCTGCACAAGTTTTATTAACTTTGTGTCAACTTCTTTTATTGGTTTCACTTCTTTCCGAAGTATCTCCATTCCGTATGTTGTTATTGGCAATTGATCCGGCATATCTGATATTTTATATTATTCCTAACAATTTATTTCTATTATCGTTTAATCTTTTCCCATTTTGTCATTCCTGCATGCTCTTAGCAGGGGGTACCCTCTGGGTCATCTCTACTCCGACCATTCCTTCTCTCAATCAGTGACAATCAGTCTCTTCCATTCTTTTTCAGTGTGCTGTTCTTATCTCTTTCCCTGAAAAACAATCCGTGTAAATCTGCGTTCTATTCTCTTTCTCATCTTTAACCCTAAAAAATAATCAGTGGCAATAAGTCTCTTGCATTCTCTATCAGTGTGCTGTTCTTATCTCTTTCCCTGAAAAACAATCCGTGTAAATCCGTTCAATCCGTGTTAATCCGCGTTCTATTCTCTTTCTCATCTTTAACCCTAAAAAATAATCAGTGGTAATAAGTCTCTTCCATTCTTTTTCAGTGTGCTGTTCTTATCTCTTTCCCTGAAAAACAATCCGCGTAAATCCGTTCAATCCGTGTTAATCCGCGTTCTATTCTCTCTCTTATCTCTTCTTAATCTTTCCTGTAAAACTCATAATAAAGCGGGTCAACAAAATCTGCCGCCTTAATCTTTAAACTCTTAATCTTCCCATTCTCAGTATTCACCGGTGCAAGACATCTTCCGATAACTAAGTCATTAAACTTGCAAATCAATGTATCGTTTCTCCAGTGTCTGAAAACTCCGCCTGTTTCAGGTCTAGAAGAAAGTTTAAAAGTTAATTCACTTTCAGTTTTCAAAATTACTAAAGTCCCTGCCTGTTCGTTAAAATACGTGCCTTGTAAGTCACTCATCTGGAATCCCGGTTTAAGTTCAGGGTCTTTCTTGTCACGTATCTCATTCCATTCTATCTCATCGTACGATTTTCCGTCCTTTGTACTGTTAACGTATGCTAAACTGTCCCAGTTAAACGCATCCTTGTTAAGTGCATAATCAAACAACTGATACATCAGTGTTGTGATTACATTGTTCTGGTCGTTATTCGTTAGTATCACAAGCCCGAATTTCCTGTCTGGAAGAAAAGCCGTTCTTGATAACATTCCATCGTATCCGCCTGAATGTTCTATATAAAGTTCATTCTTATAATCACCGATTCCCCAGCCCAAACCGTATGTGTTGAAGTGCCTGTTCGTGGGCCTGTCCATTCCGTGCGACGGCGATGGTATTAAGTTGTATGGAGTATGTGTGTTCAGTATTACTTTTTTCGAAAATACATGCCTGCTCTCGAATTCACCCATATTTATCTGCATCGTTACCCAATTCGCCATATCCTTCACTGATGAAATCATCCCTCCCGCAGGTGCAAGGTTGTCAACATTGCGCCACGGAATAGGAACCATTTTATAATCATAGTTAAACGTGTGAGGTGTTGCTACATTCTCCACGCCATTCAGTTGTGACACGCTCGTAAGTGTTCTGTTCATATTAAGCTGGTCAAGAATATTTTCCTTTACGTATGCACCCCATTCTTTTCCTGAAACTCTTTTTATTATTTCTCCCGCAATTGTATACCCTGAATTAAAATATCCGTATCCGCTCCTGAATCCGTAAACAGGTTTTACGTACTGAAGCTTATCAATCAGTTCCATCGCTGAGAAGTTCGTTCCCCAGGTTATAAAGTCTCCCTGAAACGTACCCAGCCCTACGCGATGAGTCATCACATCTTTTATAGTAAGAAGTTCGGTTGTATTTGCGTCGTAAAATTTTATCTCAGGAATATACTTGCTAACTTTATCGTTAAGATTCAGCAGCCCTTCGCTTTCGAGCATCGCAACCGATAAACCTGTAAACGCTTTGCTGTTCGATGCAACTGCAAATAAAGTATTCTCATCCACTTTATCTGATTTACCAAGTTCCTTTACTCCATACCCCTTCATAAAAGTAACTTTACCGTCTTCAATTACTGCAACAGACATTCCGGGAATTTTCCATCTGAGCATTGCTTCCTCAACATATTTGTCAATACTTTTTCCCTGCAAAGTGATTTGCGAGAATACCTGTAAAGGAATAAATACGAATAATGCTATAAATAATGACTTTTTCATCTTTTTGTAAGTTTATACAAATTTACGAATAACGAATGATATTAAAAAGAGTCTTTAATATCAATATTCCAATTATTATTTTAATTGTTTATATCTTTTTAAGAATTTTTAAATAACTTTAAAAAATAAGCAAGCAAGGAGCTAAGTCTTATGCCTGATTATAAATCGGAACAAATTAGAAATATCACTATCATCGGTCACGGCGGATGCGGTAAGACCATTTTGGCAGAAGGTATTTTACACTCGGCAGGTGTTACAAACAGATTCGGAAAAATTGAAGAAGGAAACACCGTAAGCGATTACCACAAAGATGAGATTGAAAAACAGATGTCTATCAATTCCTCACTCTTAAACTGTTTCTGGAAAAATGCAAACGGTGACAAGATTAAGTTTAACATTATCGACACTCCAGGATTCATGGACTTCGTCGGTGAAGTTAAATCATCGTTAAGAGTTACCGAAACAGCATTGATGGTGGTTGATTCTTTCAAAGGGATTGAAGTAGGAACTGAAGCTTGCTTTAAACATACTAAAGAATACAATAACAACATAGCATTTGTAATCAATAAACTCGATACTGAAAACGCAACTTTCGAAGGAACAGTTGAACAGTTGGTTGTGAGTTTTGGTGCACAGGTAGCAGTCGCAATGTTCCCTGTAAACCATGGTATCGGATTTAATCAGGTAGTTGATGTTATTAAGATGAAGTTGTACAAGTTCTCGACAGACGGTAAAGGTGATTATACTATAGAAGATATTCCTGCAAACTTAAAAGATAAAGCTGATGAATACCATCAGAAACTTATCGAAGCAGTTGCATCAGAAGACGATGCACTTATGGAAAAGTTCTTCGAAACAGGTTCCTTGACAGAAGATGAAATTGCCGCAGGTCTGAGACTCGGTATGAAAGAAAGACAACTCTTCCCTGTATTCTGTATTTCGGCTTCGACAAACGTCGGTATAAAACCTTTGATGGACTTTATTGCCGATTATACTGAATCACCAATGGACAGACATCCTGAAAAAGGACACAGACCGCACAGTGATGAAGTAGTTGTCGTTAATCCTGACCCGACAGGCGATCCTGTAATATTTATATTCAAGACAATCTCTGAAAAGAATATCGGTGAACTTTCGTTCTTCAGGGTTTATTCGGGTAAAGTCAATCCAGGTATGGACTTAATAAACGAAGCAACAGGCAAATCCGAGCGTCTTGCACAGACATACACAATGAACGGCAAGGACAGAAAAGAACTTCCCGAAGTTATTACGGGTGACTTTGCAGGCGTAGTTAAATTAAAAGATTCACACACAAATAATACTCTTTGTTCGAAATCATATCCTGTAGTTCTTGAACCGATAAAATTCCCGACTCCTAATATGAGTATGGCAATTGCTCCTTCAAGAAAAGGCGAGGAAGATAAACTCGGAACAGCACTACATTCGTTCCACGAAGAAGACCCTACATTCATAATGAATTACGACCCTGAAATCAGTCAGACTATTATCCACGGTCAGGGAGAAATTCACATCAACACAATCATCAACAGGATGAAGAATAAATACGGTCTGGAAGTTGTTCTTTCCGAACCGAAAATTCCTTACAAGGAAACTATCCGAAAGAAAGTAAGCGAAATAGAATTCAAGCATAAGAAACAAACAGGTGGCAGAGGCCAGTATGGACACGTCGTTATCAGTCTGGAACCGCGCACAAGAGGTGAAGGCTTTGAGTTTGTAAACGGTATCGTCGGCGGTGTCGTTCCCGGAAGATTCATTCCTGCAGTTGAAAAAGGTATCATCGAAACTATGCAGTCAGGTGTTTTAATCGGATGCAAAGTTATAGACATTAGAGCATCGTTAACATTCGGTTCATACCATAACGTTGATTCAGACGAACTTTCATTCAAACTCGCTGCATCACAGGCATTCCGTAAAGGTTTCAAGGATGCAAGTCCTGTAATTCTCGAACCTGTATACGAAGTCGAAATTTACTTTCCTGAAGAATTCATGGGTGCCGTATCTGGCGACGTTTCTTCACGCAGAGGTAAAATTCTTGGTATGGAATCTGAAGGAAGACTTCAGGTTATCAAGTGTAATATTCCTCTTTCGGAAATGGGCGGTTATTCTTCTAAACTTCGTTCATTCACGCAGGGACGCGGAACTTACACAAGAAAGTTCTCACACTACGAGGACGTTCCTAAAGAAGTCGAAACAAAAATCATTGGCGACTACGAAAAGAAGAGAGCAGAAGATCAGAAATAATAAATTGATATGTAAGAAATATATAAGAAGGGCTGAAGAAATTCAGCCCTTCTTCGTTTTACACATAAACTCCTTTGTTTAATAACTTATTTATATTATTTTAATTACAATTATAATAATCAAAGTATGTCAAAAAAACAATTTCTGCTTCTGTTGGTATTTGTGGTGTCGGTTTTATCCGGCTCTTTAAGTGCGCAGGTGCTATCCGATAACGTTAAAGGAGAAATCACCAAAACTCTTGAACTCTGGAACTCTACAGCAAAGAATTCTGACCTTGAGAAATTCATGACGTTCTTCGATGACTCTGAAAACACTTTAATGGTAGGTTCAGACAGCGGTGAAGTATTCAAAGGCAAGGAAGAGATAAGAGGCTGGCTAAGTCAGCTCTTTGGGTTTGCAAGTTTCTCCTGGGAAATGAACAGGGTTGATATCGACTACAACGAAAACACTGCCTGGGTTTTTATAGATGGGAAAATGGTAATCGAAAGTAAATCAGGTAAAATAAGAAAAGCACCTTACCGCTTTACAGGAATCATGATTAAAAAAGGCGATTTATGGAAATGGAGATTGTTCAACGGTTCAAGTTATAAATCAGAATAATATTAAAATCAAACCTAACATAATGAAAACAATCAAAACACTCTTTATCTGTATTCTTTTTGCAGTCAGTATTCAGTCATTTGCACAGGTTACTGAAAAGAATTATAAAATATACTCTGTCAAGGATGGTAAGGAAGTTACTCTTACACAGATTGCCGAAGATATGAAAGACTACGATGTACTTTTCTACGGCGAAGAGCACAACGATTCCGTGACTCACTACCTTGAAAACAAAATGCTCGAAGAATTATACTATAAATACAACAGCAGTGTTACACTTTCTATGGAAATGTTCGAAAGGGATGTCCAGACGGTTATGAATGAATACCTGAAAGATTTTGTTCGCGAAAAGAATTTCAAAAAAGATGCTCGCGTCTGGGGCAACTACAAAGACTACAGACCAATGGTTGAATTTGCAAAGACGAGTAATCTCGATGTCGTTTGTGCAAACGCACCAGGCCGTTACACAAGTCTTGCAAGCAGAAAAGGGCAGTCAGCACTTATGCAATTGTCAGATGACGCAAAAAAATTCTTTGCACCGCTGCCATACGATACTGCAACAGGGAAGTATTATGAAAAACTGATGTCAACTATGCACGATACTTCTTCAGTTCTGGATACATCAAAAACGAAAATGCCGCCAATGCCTCCGGGATACAGTTTCATAATGGGACAGTCACTCTGGGATGCAACTATGGCATATTCAATCTCTGAATATCTTAAAAAGAACCCGGGTCAGAAAATATATCAGGTGAACGGACGTTTTCACAGCGACGAGAAGTTTGCAATCGTAGAGCAGTTAAAGAAGTACAGTCCCGATGCAAAGGTGCTTGTAATTTCATCTGGTGAAGATGCTTCATTCCCGAAAATAGACTGGGAAAAGTTTAAACACCTCGGTGATTACATTATTATAACAGACCCAAAAGTACCAAAGTCGTATAAAGATTAATATGAACACAAAATTTACGAATGCTATCGTAAGGAAACCGTGCCCCGCTATGGTTCACGGAATAACTTCTGCAGATTTAGGCAAACCTGATTATGCTTTAGCACTTGAACAGCACACAAATTACGTCAGCGCATTAAAGGAATGCGGTTTAAACGTAACCGTGCTCGAAGCATTAAACGACTTCCCTGATTCCACTTTCATAGAAGATGTTGCCCTTTGCACATCGAAATTTGCACTTATCACAAATCCCGGTGCACCTGAAAGAAACCTGGAAATATCATTTATCCGCGAGCCGCTTCAGAAATTCTTCAGCGTCATCGAAGAAATAAATTCTCCGGGCACGCTTGATGCAGGAGACGTGATGATGGCTGGTAATGATTTCTATATAGGAATTTCCGAACGTACAAATCACAAAGGTGCAGAACATTTGATTAACATACTTAGGAAGTATGGAATGATTGGAACAAAAATTCCTCTGAGTACTATGCTCCATCTTAAAACAGGTTTGTCATACCTTGAGAATAACAATCTCTTAGTCAGTGGTGAATTTATAAACAATCCCGCATTCGATAAGTTTAATCAGATAGTTGTTGATGAAAATGAAGCATATTCAGCAAACTCTTTGTGGGTGAACGGAAAGGTTATTGTCCCTAAAGGACATTCGAATACAAAGGTTCAAATAGAGAATGCAGGTTACACAACAATCGAAGTAGATGTCTCAGAGTTTCAAAAACTCGACGGCGGACTCAGTTGTTTGTCCTTAAGATTCTGACTACCAGCATTTCAAACCTGCCTTTTATTATTTGATTTACAAAAACTGAAGACTTTTATGTGAAAAAGATTATTTGTAACTTTGTGTAATTAAACGCTATGAAAAAACTACTTATACTTATAATATTTACCATCTCTTTTACTGCTATTGCATATTCGCAAAATAAACTTAAAGATGGTTTATACCTTGTGAACAGAATAGATACTATTGCAGGACAGCCATCAGAGTTATCCGTAAACGAGATGGACGTGTATTTCAGCAAGATGTTTGAAGAGTATAATACTGATGAATATGCAAGAATAGTAATCGACACTACTCAATACGTTCCGCTTGAACTGGAAGCTGCTCCAAAGACAGAACAACAGACAGAGGATAAAAAGAAACTGCTTTTGTCGTTAACGAAGGAAGCATCGCAACGTCTGGAATCTTTTACTACAAAGCATCTTATGAAGAGGGTTACTCTCATAGTTGACGGGGAAGCGCTTACCATGCATAAAATCAAAACTGCGATTACTGGCGGTCAGCTCCAGATTACCAGATGTAACGATAATGCCTGTAAAACACTTTACGTGAAACTGAAGGATAACGTTGTAAAATAAATTATATTACTCTCACGAAACTATGAAAAAAAGCGAATACATACGTTCTACCCTTGAATGCAGATTCGACGAAATGAAACCGTCGTTCAGGAATAACGTCAGAGCCTTTGCCGAAGAATACAAACTCGGCGATGTGGAAAACGAAATAATTAATTGCTTTGAAACAACAAACCGTAAGAAAGGTTTTCTGGGAAGAATAAAGACAGACTATACAGAAATATGCATCACTAAAGGATATCTGTTCTGGGGCACTTTTACTGATAAAGCAGAAGATGGCATCGGAGCGGCTGAATGGAAAGATATGATTGAAGTCCGCGAATGGAAAGATTCAGAACTCGGCAAACTGATTGAAGAGAGCGGAGTGGAAATGTTCGGATTTCTATTCCGTGCCAGCCACCGCGGTACCTGGTATATCGCTCTGGGAAATGATGATGCAGGCAGAAAATGTACTTCAGTAATGAAAGAAATGGCAAATAAAGATGTAACACTGAAATCTGATAATTAAATGGAAGAAGTATATTTTACAGATAAAACATTCGAGAAAATCGATTTTACGTTAAACCCACTTGAAAAAGGTGACTACGAAAACTGCAGGTTTGTAAACTGCGATTTCGCAAGCACAAACCTTTCCGAAATTAAATTCATAGAATGCGAGTTCAAAGGATGCAACCTCAGTATGGCAAAGCTGAACAAAACAACCTTGCGCGACATCCGATTCATCGGTTGCAAAATGCTCGGACTTCACTTCGAGCACTGCAACGAATTCGGACTGTCATTCAGTTTCGATAACTGTAACCTCAAACATTCGTCTTTCTTCAAGGCAAAGCTCAAAAAGACAACGTTCAAAAACTCCATCCTCCACGAAGCCGACTTCACCGACTGCGATTTAACAGCTTCAGTCTTTGATATATGCGATTTCACACGCGCAACGTTCGAAAAGACTATTCTCGAAAAAGCTGACTTCCGTACCTCGTACAACTTTTCAATCGATCCAGAGAAAAACCGCGTTAAGAAAGCAATGTTCTCAATGTCAGGCGCCGCAGGTCTTCTCGATAAATACGACGTCGAAATCGGGCAATAAATAAATAATTCCGGGATGCAAAAAAGCCCGTGAATTACTTCACAGGCTTTTCCATTTTTATACTTACTTACTAAAGTTCTATTTGTTGTATGTGTTCCAGAGTCTTCCAATCACTTCATCTAGTGCAGGACCGAGCAGTGCAGGGTCGTCTGTCTTCGAAGGCATGTTTTCGAATATTACGTACGGCACTTTCACGCCGTTGATGTCTATGAATGTGTCGTCGCCGGCAATCACTTCGTGGAAGTCAACTTCCTTGTACATCTTTGTGAGCTTTGAATCAGGTAATCCGTGCTCGAGTATCGAATCGGGCTTATCTGGATTGAAGCGCTTGCGGTTCTTTCTTAATGATTCTTCAAAAGGTACGTTCACGTAAACTATCGCAGCGTTTTCAAGCAGTTCATTCGAAAGGTGCTTGAATGCTTCTTTGTATCCGCCATGCTCTGTGCCGCGCGAGAATTCAATCAGGTGTGTCACTTCCTTTGTCTTGTCGCCAAGGTCGCGTTTGCTTTTTGAATAGTCGAACGATATTCTTTCTATTAATAAATGCCAGAAGTATTCGTGTAAAAAGTAACCTTCTGAATCTGAATGCAGTCTTGGCTTTCCGAACTTCTTTTCCAGTATGTCGTCTTCTTCAAACCAGGTCCAGAGCATAGGGAAGTCGTCTATTTCAACAAACTTGCCAATGTGAAATCTGTTTCTTCTTTCTTCGTCAGATGTTTTTTTAATATAGTTAATAACTTCCGATTTTCCTGATGCCGGTCTTCCGAGTAGAATGATTTTCTCAAATAATTGTTTCATAATGTGTATCGTTTAGGTTTAATAGAAGTGTAAAATAGCGAATTTAAAAGAATTTTTATAGGAATAATTTGTTTTACTTTCTGTGTTGTGTTATTGTAGGTTAATGACTAATCATTTACTATATACTAAGTTTCTGAAAGAATTTTAAATTGTAAATTATAAACTTCAAAATTACATTTTAAATTGTAAATTTTAAGAGTTAAGTCAGTAATAGTACAATAATTAATACAACATAGGAAAACAAATAAGATAACAAAAACTAAAAGGAATAAGAAAAATTGAACATTGATGATTTAAACAGGAAGCAAAGAGAGAAGATTTCGGAATTTGGTGTCAATACCTGGTACGTGATGGAAATGCTGAATGAGTTTGAAAGAACCCCTGATTCGGTGAGCGATTACTGGAAAGAGTTTTTCAATTCGATTGAAATAGATGTTAAGAAAACTGTAACAAAAATTAAGAAAGACGACGATAACGAAGTAAGCGATAAGAAGAAAGCCGCAAACGTGAACCTTCCGAAGCCTGTCGCAGGCGAGGATGTGGTGCAGATTCGCGGTGCGGGTGTGAAGATAATCGAAAATATGGACAGCAGTCTTTCCATTCCGATTGCTACTTCTCTGCGCTCGATTCCCGTGAAAGTACTAGAGGAAAACAGAAAGTACATCAACAACCATTTCAGGAAAACTAAACAGGGAAAGATTTCTTTCACGCATATCATCGGCTGGGCAATAGTGAAAGCTCTCAAAACCATTCCCGTGCTTAACAATGCATTCACTATCATCGACGGTAACCCTATGGTGATTAAAAGGAATGATGTGAACATCGGTCTTGCTATTGACCTTGTGAAGAAAGACGGAACGCGTTCACTGGTTGTGCCTAACATTAAGAAGGCAAACCTTATGAACTTCAGGCAATTCTTCGATTCTTACAACGATATTATCAGCCGTGCACGACAGAATAAAATTGAAGTATCGGATTTCATCGGGACTACAATCTCGCTGACGAATCCCGGTACAATCGGCACGTCTTCCTCAAACCCGAGACTTATGGTTGGGCAGGGTGCAATCATCGCAACGGGAAGCATAGACTATCCCGCGGGCTTTGAAGCATCGAGCAGTGACGTTATTTCGTCGCTCGGACTTTCGAAGGTGATGAACATCACAAGCACTTACGACCACAGAATTATTCAGGGCGCAGAGTCAGGACTTTTCCTGAAGAAACTTTCCGAACTGGTTGCCGGCGAAGACGGGTTCTACGATGAAATGTTTGAAGACCTCGGTCTGCTCGTGAAGCCGCTCGTTTGGAAGCCTGATAATAACACAGAAGAGTTTGAATCATCGCTGAACATTAAAGAGATAGAAAAAATCACACGCGTTACGCAGATGATGAATATGTTCCGTGTCCGCGGACATCTTCTTTCAAATCTCGACCCGATTCATCCGAAGGCGCAATACCATCCCGAGCTCGACCCGCTGAACTACGGTTTCACGGTCTGGGATTTCGACAGGAAGTTTTTCTGCGACGGTCTCGGCGGATACAAAGTTGCCACGCTCCGCGATATTCTCGATATGCTTCACCAGACTTACTGCGAGAACATCGGCGTTGAATACAGACACATTCAGGACCCAAACGAAAAGCAGTGGCTTCAGAACAATATGGAGTCGGTAAGAAATCAGCCGCATTACAACAACGATTTTAAAAAGAATATTCTTTACAAACTTATACAGGCAGAGAACTTTGAAAAGTACATAGATAAAAAGTATCTCGGCCATAAAAGATTTTCACTTGAAGGTTCGGAAACAATTATTCCCGTCCTCGATTACCTGATGAACGATGCCGCTAATGACGATGTGGCAGAACTCGTGCTCGGAATGGCTCATCGCGGAAGGCTGAACGTTCTTGCGAACATAATCGGCAAACCGATGCACGCAATATTCTCGGAGTTCGAGGATATTGTTGACCTCGACTCTGCGCAGGGCTCGGGCGACGTGAAGTATCACCTCGGCGCATCGGGCGATTACGAAACTCTCGGTGGAAAAAAGATTAAGGTTTCGATTGCATCGAATCCTTCGCACCTTGAATACGTGAACCCTGTTGTGGAAGGAATTGTCCGCGCAAAGCAATCACGAATGAACGATACGGAAAAGAATAAAATCATTCCCGTTCTGCTTCACGGCGATGCTGCTTTTGCAGGAGAGGGAATTGTTGCTGAAACGCTGAACCTTTCGCAGCTTCACGGCTACAGAACGGGCGGAACGATTCACTTAATCATTAACAATCAGATTGGTTTTACAACTGCACCAGTCGATGCACGCTCGACAGTTTATGCGTCAGACGTTGCAAAGATGGTTCAGGCGCCTATCTTCCACGTAAACGGAGATGACCCCGAAGCGTGTATGTGGGTTACGAAACTTGCGTACGAGTACAGAATGAAGTACAACAAAGATGTTGTGATAGATATATTTTCATACAGAAGACTCGGACATAACGAAACAGATGAACCTGCGTTCACACAGCCAGTGCTTTATAACTTAATCAGACAGCATCCTTCAGTTAAGGAAATATATCAGAAGAGACTGCTTGAAGACAAAGTTTTAAACGCTGATGAAGTTGCCGGAATGGAAAAGCATATATTCGAAAAGATGGATGCAAACTACGAACACGTAAAGATTGGTCAGGAAGTTTATATAAAACCATTTACAGACATTCCTCTTTCTGCTACACAGGAAGAGATTGATGCCGTAAGGAACGACGGAGATTCATACGCAGAAAAAGATAATCTCGTTGAAGTAGTAAAAGGACTGACGGAACTGCCTGCAGACTTTCACCTTCATCCGAAACTTAAGAAGTTTATAGAAGGAAGAAAAGATTTTATAGAAGGCAAGTCAGGTGCTGACTGGGCACTCGGAGAGTCACTGGCATTCGGTTCGCTTCTTACGGAAGGAATTCCTGTAAGGCTTAGCGGTCAGGATGTTTCCCGCGGAACATTCTCGCAGAGGCACGTTGTACTTACTGACGCATTACTCGGGAAAAATTATACACCACTTAATCATATTGCTGAAGGTCAGGCAGTGATTGAACCTTACGACAGTTTGCTTTCTGAAGCAGCGGTCGTCGGTTTTGAATACGGCTACACAACATCAGACCCGATTTCGCTCGTGATCTGGGAAGCACAGTTCGGTGATTTTGCGAATTCTGCACAGCCGCTGATAGATAATTTTATTGTTACGTCTTACACTAAGTGGAAACTTCCGAATCATCTGGTTATGCTTCTGCCTCACGGGCAGGAAGGTCAGGGCTCGGAACACTCGAGTGCACGTATAGAAAGATTCCTTACGCTTTGTGCCGAGAATAATATGCGCGTTTGCAATCTTACGACTTCTGCACAGTATTTTCATCTGCTCAGGAATCAGGCGAAGGCAAAGAACAGAAGACCTCTTATTATTTTTACGCCAAAAAGTCTGCTGAGGCATCCTGATGTAAAGTCAGGGCTCGAAGATTTTACGAGCGGCAAGTTCAGCGAAGTACTGGATGACAATACAATTAATAAAGATAAAGTACGCAAAGTGATTGTGACGAGCGGAAAAGTATATTACGATTTGCTTAAACACAGAAAAGAGAATAAGATTGATGACGTTGCGATTGTAAGACTTGAGCAGTACTATCCTCTGCCTGAAAAGGAACTTGTTGATATAGTTAATGGATTTTCAAAGGCAAAGTCAGTAGTTTGGGTACAGGAAGAACCTGAGAATATGGGAGCGCTTAATTTCCTTAAAGTAAGGCTTGATGGAAATAATTTTACCGGTAAAACTTTAAGCTTCGTTTCACGTAAAGAAAGTGCAAGCCCTGCACCGGGTTCGCATAAGAAATACGATGAGACACAAAAACTATTAATTGAAAACTCATTTAAATAAAGTATGAAAAAATTATTACTGGTGCTTATTATCGCTTCATTTGCAGTGAGCGGTTATGCACAAAAACTGGTTTATCCCGAAGCAAGAAAAGTTGACCATACTGACGAGTATTTCGGAACGAAAGTTGCCGACCCGTACAGATGGATGGAAGATGATAAGAGTGATGAGATTAAAGACTGGGTGAAGAAAGAAAACGAAGTTACGTTTGCATACCTTGATAAGATTCCGTACAGGGATAAAATCAGGGCAAGACTAAATGAAGTATGGAATTATCCGAAGTACACTGCGCCAAACAAAGCAGGGGAGTATTACTTCTTCTACAAGAACGACGGACTTCAGAACCAGAGCATGCTATACATTCAGAAGGGAATTGACGGAACTCCCGAGCTTTTCCTTGACCCGAATAAATTATCTGATGACGGCACTTCTTCTATTTCAACTACTTCAATCTCAAAAGATGCGAAGTACTTTGTTTACGGAGTTTCGAAAGCAGGTTCAGACTGGAATGAGTTTTTTGTTATAGACATCGCAACAAAGACAAAGTTGAGCGACCATTTGCAATGGGTTAAGTTCTCAGGTGCATCGTGGTACGGAAACGGATTTTATTACAACAGGTACGATGCACCCGAAACAGGAAAAGAATTAACATCGAAGAACGAAAGCCCGAAGGTATATTACCACGTTGTTGGCACAGACCAGTCGGAAGACAAACTTATATACGAAGATAAAGAACATCCTGAACTTTCTGCAGGGATTTACACTTCCGAAGACCAGAGATTCCTTTATATGTCAGTCGGTAAGAAGGGCGAAAACGGAAACGAACTTTACTACAAAGACCTTTCGAAGGGCGATAAAGAATTCAAGCCGATAGTAAAAGGTTTTGAAACAGATTACTCTGTTATTAATAATATAGACGATGTGATTTATTTATTCACGAATAAAGACGCACCTAAGAATAAAGTTATAAAGTTTAGCACGAAAGATAATTCCATTACGGAAGTTATTTCCGAAAAGAGTGAAGTTCTTTCAGGAGCATCAATTTCACAGGGAAGGTTTCTTGTACAGTACATGAAAGACGCATCTGACAGGATTTACACTTATGATTTAAACGGAAAACTGATAACAGAAGTACAGCTTCCTACATTCGGAACTGTATCAGGGTTCAACGCAGACTTATCGGAAAAAGAAATTTACTTTGCATTCACATCGTTCCTTTATCCTGCAGTGATATTGAAGTATGACATTGTTAACAACAAACTTTCTATGTACAGAAAATCTGAAGTAAAGTTTGATGCTGATAAATACGAAACAAAGCAGGTATTCTATTCAAGCAAAGACGGCAAGAAGATTCCAATGTTCATAGTTCACAAAAAGGGACTTAAGCTCGACGGTAACAATCCTACACTGCTTTATGCATACGGCGGATTCAACATAAGTTTAAAACCAACGTTCAGTACTTCAAACATTATATTGCTCGAAAACGGCGGAGTCTATGCACTTGCAAACTTAAGAGGAGGCGGCGAATACGGTGAAGACTGGCATCAGGGCGGAACGAAGCTGAACAAGCAGAACGTGTTCGATGATTTTATTGCGGCAGGGGAATACTTAGTCAGCAACGGTTACACCTCTTCGCAAAAGCTTGCAGTTGAAGGCGGTTCGAACGGCGGACTTTTAATCGGAGCTGTAATCAATCAAAGACCGGACCTGTTCAGAGTTGCGTTTCCTGCGGTTGGTGTTATGGATATGCTGCGCTTCCAGAAGTTCACAATTGGTTGGGCGTGGGTAACGGATTACGGTTCGAGTGATGACAACGAAACTCAGTTTAAATATTTACTCGGATACTCACCGTACCACAACATAAAATCAGGAATCAACTATCCTGCAACGATGGTAACAACATCAGACCACGACGACAGAGTCGTTCCTGCACACTCATTCAAGTACGCAGCACGACTTCAGGAACTATACAAAGGCGATAACCCTGTACTGATAAGAATAGAAGTAAACGCAGGACACGGCGCAGGCCGTCCTACAAAGATGGTAATCGACGCAATCACAGACAAATGGTCATTCATGTTCTACAACATGGGTGTCACACCTATATATTAAAATAAAGATTTGAGGTAAATAACAAAAACCCGGCTAATGGCCGGGTTTTTTATTTAAATTTGTAACCATGTCACATTGTAACTTTGTCACTTTGCCGTAGGTCCGCCGTCTTTTTGGGCGGATCACATTGTCACTTAAGAAGAAGCATCTTCTTTGTTTCAGTGAAGCCGCCAGTTATCAATTTGTAAAAATAAACTCCGCTTGTAAGTTGCGAACCGTCGAACGACACTTCATACGTACCTGACTTTAGTGATTCGTTCACAAGTGTTTGTACTTCGCGACCCATGACGTCATAAACTTTTAACACCACTTTGTCATTCCCGCGAAAGTGGGAATCCAGAATTACATCAAACTTTATTTTTGTTGTTGGATTAAACGGATTAGGATAGTTCTGTCCAAGTGAATAATTATTCGGAATCTCTATACTTATATTTTGAATTCCAACAAAATCTGACAATGGTCTTCTCCAAACAGATCTTTGATTTGTCGTTGCATAAATATAACCATTTGTTATGTACAATTTGTTAATTAAAGGATATAAATTAATAGAAGATGCTAATCCTTGATAAATTTTAATCCAGTTAGCTCCGAAATTTGAGGAATAGTATATTACACTATCAGCACCCACAAATATTTTAGACTCATAAGCTGCAATAGTGCTAAATTTAAGATTCGAAATTTCATTACTAATTTTTACCCAATTATCACCATTATTAGTTGACATATATATACCGTTTCCCCAATAGAAACAGGCATAAATATTTTCTCCATCTTTTGCTAAGCCCATACAATAAGCAGAAGGATTTATACCATTAATTACTTTTGTCCAGTTTAATCCATTATTAGTAGAACGATAAATCCCTCCCGAATAAAAACCAGCAAAAATATTTATTCCCGAAACAAGAATGTCCATGGCATCAGTAGCGTGTATAGCGGTATCTCTTCTCCATGAATTACCATTATTTGATGAAATGTTTAAATAATCAAAGTGAATTCCTGCAAAAATGTTTCTCCCTGAAACACCTAATGCACTAACATCAGAAAAATAAGGATAACTATTAGAAGTAATGTGAGTCCACGTTGCTCCATAATTACTGGATACATAAATGCAACTGTCTTCTGTACCAGCATATAAATTTGTACCAGATGCAGTTAGCACTTTAATTCTTCTTTTAATTGAAGGTGAGTTAAGTTGATTCCAATTTCCTCCTGAATTAGATGACACATAAATGCCATCGTACCCAGTAAATATATATGAGCCGATATTAACTATGGAACTTACGGACAGATTATAAACTCCATCGCTTATATTCATCCAGTTTAAACCATTATTTGTGGAACGGAAAATTTTGCCGGCAACTGATGGATTTAAATATTCATTCTCAGAACTAACAAATATATTTTGTCCTGAAAAGCAAATTCCGGAAGAAATCCCGGAAAGTTGACCATTATCAAAATTATTCCATGAATTTCCGCTATTTGTTGACATATACAATCCTTCGTTGTAATAACCCCAACTGTAACAAGTACCCGCATATAAATTATTACCATTTGCACAAAGAATTGAAACAGAATATGAACTTGGAAGGCCATTACTTACAGGATACCAATTGTTACCATAATTTGTAGAACGCATAACAGCACCACCACCATTCTGTGCAGTGAAAATATTTGTGCCAACAACTGCTAAAAAGGACATTTCAACTGGATTACCACCTAATCCCCAAATTTTGGGTGTCCAACTGCTACCATTATCCAGAGATATATAAACTCCACCATTTGTTGCAGCAAAAATATATGAACCGCTTAACAATAAAGCATTTACGTTCTTATAAGTCATCCCTGTGTTACTTTGTAACCAATTTATACCGCTATTAGATGAAATATAAACTCCAGAATCGTAAGTTCCGGCATAGAAATAATTGCCATTTATAAGAATTGAATTTACAGATTTACTATTTAATGAATTTTGAACCCAGTTTAAACCATTATTAGATGATTGAAATATTCCCCGGCTTGTTCCGGCATATAATGTGTTTGACGAATAGCAGAGAGAAAATGTATATAAAGATGTTAAACCATTGACTGCAAATATCCACGTATTACCGTTATTTGATGATGTAAAAATACCAGAACCATAAGTTGATACCGCAACATTATTACCTGAACTGGCAATTGTCATAATTTTTCCACCATATGGACCAATCGGTTGCCATTGTGAAAAACAAACCACATTTAAAACTAAAACTAATATAATTGAAAGAATATATCTTTTCATAATAGGTGCTTTCGATTATTTTATTAAAATCATTTTTTTAGTCTCAGAATAGCTATCCGTTATCATCTTGTAAAAATAAACTCCACTTGTAAGTTGCGAACCGTCGAATGTTGTCTCATATGTTCCAGGTTGTAACTTTTCATTAACCAGTGTCTGAATTTCGCGGCCAGTGATGTCGTACACTACAATTCTCACATAGTTTGATTTTGAGACATCAAACTTTATCTTTGTAATCGGGTTAAACGGGTTTGGATAGTTTTGAGATAACGAATATGAAGAGGGAATTCCCGTTGTAATATGTTTTACATCAACAGAATTACCACCATTGATTGTTTTTAAAATAGTTGAATGCTCTCCAACGATATATCCTGTTTTATTATTTAAGAAATGAATCGAGTTTAACCCCCTTCTTTGATAAGTAGGATAAGATGAAAAAACAGACAATCGCTGCCAGTTTAATCCTCCATCCGTTGTATTAACGATATCCCCGGCTCTACCATAATCAGGAAAAGATACACCCGCAGCTAATCCTGTATTATCATTTATAAAATAGATGCTATTAATATCAAATTCATATGGTATATTTGTATTACTAGATATCCAATTTAAACCACTATTTGTTGTTTTTCGTACCTGACTATTACTACTACATGTATAACCTGTATTCTCTGATGGAAATGTAATTGAGTACAAAGATGAAGAAATTCCTGTATTTATTGTAATCCATGTGTTTCCTGAATCTGTCGTTTTATAAAGATTACCACTACTACCACATATAAATCCGGTATTTGGATTAATAAAATTGACAGAATAGAGCCAACCAGTTCCTAGATTTTGAGTTGCCCAATTCATACCACCATTTGTAGTTTTTCTAAGATATCCTCCGCTACCAACACAGTAACCAGTATTGCCCGAAGTAAAGGTAATTGATTTTAATATACTATATTCATTATTCATTCCGAAAATCAAATTCCAACTTAATCCTGCATTAGTACTTTTAAATATTTTAGAATAATAGTAAGTATAATATGGATATGGAGGTGTTGTAACTGAATAACCTCCGGCAATATAGCCAGTATTTTGATCAACAAAATAAATAGAATTTAAACTGTAATTATTGCCTAGATTTGTGGATAACCAGGTTTTGCCTCCATCAAAAGTCTTCAATATTTTACTACTATCACCTATGACAATACAATTCAATGAATCAAAAACGTATGAATCAAATAAATAATTATTTGCCGTAGAATTACTCAAATCAACCCAATTTAATCCGCTATTAGTTGAATTAACTACTGTGCCCCAATATCCTACTGCAAAAATATTATCATTCACGATAGAAATACCTCTGAAATTTTGAGTATTATTTGTTTGCATAATATCCCAGGTACTACCTGAATTAGTAGTTTTTAATACCTTACCCGTTACAGAAACATAATAACCTCCTACTGTTATAAAACCAGTATTATTATCTTTGAATTTAATATCCCATAAATGCTCAGTGACTCTCGTAGAATCAAATAACCAATTTGCACCTCCATTTGTAGTTTTATATAGTGATCCACTTTCGCCTGCAACAAATCCAGTATTTGAATTTATAAAATAAATTGAACTAAACTGATTATAAATTACACCAGAATTAATAATTGAAATCCAGTTGTTCCCTTGGTTTGTTGTTTTAAGTACTCTTCCATCATCACCAGCTACATATCCAACAGAATCGCTTGTAAAAAAAACTGAATTAATAAAGTTAGTTGTTGGGTCTGGACTAAATTGACTCCAATTATTTCCGGAATCAGTAGTCTTAAATATTCTTCCACCGGACCAATATCTGCCCCCTACTATAAATCCAACAGATTCATTGATGAAATATACACAACTCAAGTGTGTATTTGTGAATGAGTATTTTTGTTCCCAGGAAACCCCCTCGTTTGTTGTTTTTAGTAAAATATTATTGGTAGGAAAAGATTCGTCCCCTGAAATTACAAATCCAGTTGTTTGATTAGTAAAAAATACTGAATACAAGAATCTATTAGAGCCTGAATTTAATTGCATCCACTCACTTCCAGCATTTGTAGTTTTTATAATTGTACCATCCCAGCCAACTGCATATCCGGTATTTTCAGACGTAAAAAAGCAATCTTCCAAATGACTACCAACAGGTCTTGGGTATTGCCAGAACCAACCATATTGAGATAAAGACATTGAAGAATTCAGTGTCATTATTATGATCGCCAGGATAAGCTTTCTCATAATCTTTTAATAAAATTATTTAATTATTTGCTATCACGATTTCTGAACTTAATCTGGACTAAAGTATTAACTATTACTTATCATATGAATACAGGTCACTCATATCGTAAAGTATTTACACTACTAATTTATCGGATAATTATTAAAATAACAAATCATTTTTCATTGCTCTTATTTTTTTTCTGAATAATATAATTATAAGTATGAAAATTTAGAGACCAATCAGAGACTAAGGAGAGACCAATCATAGGCCAATTACAGAATAACAGATTTTATGGTCAGCGCTTCTATATGTAATACTATTTTTTTAGGGAATTTTGCCGTAAAGATATGAAGAATATTATTTCCGTGTGTATTTCAGAATCAGGTTGTTCAATCCGTCGAGGAAGAATCCGTTTACACCTTTCTGCAGAAGATAGATTTTCTGATTGTAGTATAAGTATATCCAGGCAGCATCTTCTATAACGATTCTTTCCATCTCGTTGTAAATCTTTTTGCGCGCCTCGAAGTCGGTGATACGTATTGATTTCTCATACATCTTATCTATTTCGGGATTTGAGTAACCTGTTTTGTTCGGACCGAAAGGGATTATGTTCTTTGAATAAAAGAGTGACATAAAATTCTCGGGGTCGAAGTAGTCGGCACCCCAGTTGCCGCGTGTGAATGCAATTTCGCCCTGCTGCTGCTGAGTGTTAAGCGATGACTGTAATGTCTGTTCAAGTTTTATCTCAATTCCTATTTCTTTTAACTGTTCCTGTATGGCGATTGCAATGTTCTTCTGAAGTTCGTCGTTTGAGATGTAAAGCGTTAGTACGAGTCCTTTGCCGTTTGGATATCCTGCTTCTGATAATAGTTCTTTTGCTTTCGGCAGATTGTAAGTGTATCCTTTTACACTTGAATCGAAGCCAGGCATTCCGACAGGAAGCGGTCCGTTATATGCCGCGTGTCCGCGATTCTTTAAAACGAACTTTACGATTCTTTCTTTATCTATTGCGAAGTTTATTGCCTGACGTAGTTTCTTGTTATTCACGAATGGCGAAGATTTTCCTGCGGGCAGATTCTCATTCTGTACCATTATCAGATATACAGTATTAAGCCACGGTTGTTTCACAAGTTTATAATCCTTTTTCTCTGCATCAATCATTTTTCCGTCTTCATCTGTGATTGCATCCACTATTTCTGATGAAGGTTCGTGGTAGTCGTACTTGCCGTTAAGGAAGTCGAGAAATTCCGTCTCCTGTGATTTTGTGAAAGTGATTTCAACGTCATTCAGGTAGGGGAGTTTATTCCCTGTTGAATCGGATTCGTAGTAATTGTTATTTCTGACTAATGATAAATGCTTGTCGTGCATCCATTCTTTGAACATAAAAGGACCTGTGCCTACTGGATGCGAAGAAAAAGTGCTTCCGTAGAAATCAACTGCTTCCTTCGGATAAACAAATCCGTAAGTCATCGTAAGCAATGAAAGAAATGGTGCGAATGCATCCGTAAGTTCAATCACTAGAGTTGAATCGTTTGGTACCGTAATCCCTGATATTCCGTTTACTGCCTTATCCGATTTCTTTGCCTTATATTCATAAAACTCATTAGCGCCCTTTATCTTGTCCCTGAAAACCCAGAGCCCGCGTGTCTTTGTTGTTGGGTCGTTTACTCTTTCAAGACTGTATTTGAAGTCATTTGCAGTTATGTTTCTTCCTGCAGAGTTTGGAAAGCAGGGGTCGTTATGAAACTTAACTTTTGTGTTTATTGTGAAAGTATATTTAAGCCCGTCGTCTGAAATAGTCCAGTTCTTTGCAATCTGCGGGACGATTTCGTTTGCTTTGTTGTAGGAAACCAGACCTTCCATAACGTTCATAAGAACCCATATCGTCTGCGGCGAATTTGACATAACAGGTTCGAGCGTTTCAAGTCCGAGCGGAAAGTTCAGCCTGAAAAGTTTTGGATTGTTAATCTCTGCTTTTTTGCAGGAAAGACTCTGCAGGACAAGCAGTATAACGAATACCGAAAATATTTTTAATAAGGTTCTGTTCAACGAAATTATTTCTATACTTAATATGTTTAAAATATTATTAATCTCTGATTTATTCTATACATAAAATCAATAAAGGACAGAAATATTCCGTATTGCGCAGGATAATTAACTTATAATAAATCAAAGATAGTATTATTTTAGAAGATAAAACAAATTATATAGATGGCTAAAAAACAAAGTCCGAAGTTTTTAAAAGAGAAGGAAAACTTCTTTGGTCTTTCGGAGACACAGATGCTCGATGCATACAAATACATTCTTACTACAAGATATCTTGACGACAGGACTGATAGTCTGATTAAACAAGGCAAAGCAACGTTCTTAATATCGGGAGCTGGACACGAAGCAGTGCAGGTTGCAACTGCTATGGCAATGAAACCAGGAAAGGACTGGTTTTATACTTATTACAGGGATGACGCTCTCGGGTTGACACTCGGTCTGACTGTTGAAGAAATATTCCAGCACCGACTCGGCAAGGCAACTGACCCTTTTACAGCCGGAAGACAAATGCCTACGCATCTCGGAAGTAAGAGGTTACGTATGCCAACGGCTTCATCACCGACGGGCTCACAGTATCTGCAGGCAGTAGGTTCAGCGCTGAGTTCATACTTGAGGAATTCAGACGAAGTAGTTTATGTATCAGGAGGCGAAGGTTCAACATCTCAGGGAGAATATTTTGAAGCGGTTAACTGGGCTACCAGAAAACAATTACCCGTAATATTTTTAATACAGAATAATAAGTTTGCTATATCCGTTCCTGTGGAAGACCAGGCGGCGGGAGGTTCTATATTTGAAGCATGTTCCGGTTTTATAGGTTTGAATAAATACCGAATAGACGGTACTGATTTTCTTGAAAGTTATGGAACGGCAAAAGAAGCTGTCAGACTTGCACGCGAAGGTAAGGGCCCTGCTTTGATTTATGCCGATGTTGTAAGACTTCGCTCACACTCTGCTTCCGACGCACAGGAAAAATACAGAAGCAAAGAATCGCTCGAGGAAGATTTAAAGAAAGACCCCCTTGTTTCGCTTGAGAAAGTTATGGTTGAAAGAAATATTACTACTGCTGAAAAGATTGAGGAACTGAAGAAACAGGTATTCGAGGAAGTGATGAACATTGCAGACGAAGTACTTAAACAGCCGGTACCTGATGCTTCAACGGTTATTGATTATTTATACTGCCCCGAAGAAGAGCAGAATGTTATTGAATACGAAAAGAATGTTTCTCCCGGTGAACCTGTTGTGATGGTGGATGCAGTGAATCATGCGTTACACGAAGAAATGGAAAAGAACCATAATATGATAATATACGGTGAGGACATTGCTGACGGAAAAGGCGGAGTTTTTACTGCAACAAAAGGACTTTCAACAAAGTATGGTGACCACAGAGTCTTTAATTCACCATTAGCCGAGGCATCAATCATCGGCACTGCAATAGGTGCTGCAATAACAGGATTAAAGCCTGTTGTGGAAATACAGTTTGCTGATTACATATTTCCTGCGATGATGCAGATACGCGAAGAACTTGTGATGTACCGTTACCGTTCGAACAATGAATTCAGCTGTCCTGTTGTCATACGTGCGGCATGCGGTGGTTACATCGGAGGCGGACATTATCATTCACAGAATATAGAAGCACTTTTTGCAAAGTGTCCCGGAATGTACATTGCGTATCCTTCGAACTCAGCGGATGCAAAAGGATTATTAAAGACTGCGTGTCAGTTGAATGACCCCGTGCTTTTTCTTGAACATAAATTTCTATACAGACAGGGATTTGCTAAATCTCCCGAACCGGATGCAGATTATTATATACCGTTTGGCAAGGCATCTGTAAAAAGGGAAGGTGAGGATATGACAATTATAACATACGGTGCTATGGTAGAAAAAGCAATAAGGGCATCGAAAGAAATGGAAAAGAAGGGAGTAGGTGTTGAAGTAGTTGACCTGAGGACAATAGTTCCACTTGATATAGAAACAGTTATTAATTCTGTTAAGAAAACCGGTAAGGTGATCGTCTTCCACGAAGACTCAAAGTTTATGGGATTCGGTGCAGAAGTAGCGGCTGAGATATCGGAAAAATGTTTTGAGTATCTTGATGCTCCTGTAAAAAGGGTAGCAGGTCTGAATGTACACGTTCCGTTCCATCCTGTGCTTGAGAAAACAGCATTACCGCAGGATTCCTGGATACTTGAAGCGTGTGTAGAACTGGCAGCGTATTAGAATATAAAAGAGCAGTATAAGAGTTTTAAAATTCCCCTCCGGTCGCAGATCCGCCGTGGCAGAGAGGGGAAATAAAAACCCTATCGCTTTGAATCTTTATCTTAACTCAGATATAAGTCTTCTCATAGCAACAATCTGAACACTGTTTCCAAGAGCTATAAGTTTAGTATTCTGGTTTAGTTCTGTCTCGGGAAGAGGATTAATAACAAATTCACCGTCAGGCATTCTGAGGCCGATAATATTTGCACCTGTTTTATTCCTGATGTCTAAATCTCTTATAGTTCTTCCTACAAATTCCTTAGATATATCCTGCAAAGATAACTCTTCAAATGTAAGTGATATATCTGAACCCTGTCCCGTTAGTTCTGCAATGAACTCCATGATGTCCGGTTTCATAACGAGGGCTGCCATATGCGCTCCGCCAATCTTTTCAGGCATGATAACGTTATTCGCACCAGCACGCTTGAGTTTGTTCACAGATGCCTCGTTCGATGCACGGCTGATTATTGTTATCTCAGGGTTAAGTTCTCTTGCTGTCAGTACTACGTATACGTTGTCAGGGTCTTCGGGCAAAGTGGTAATTATTGCCTTTGCATTTTTAATCCCTGCCTCGATTAGGACTTCCTCCTCAGTCGCATCTCCGTCGATGAAAAGAATACTCTGATTCTGTTTTAACTCTTCAACAATATTCTCACGTTTTTCTATAATAAGGTACGGATATTTGTCGTCCTTAAGTTCAAGACACACCTGCTTTCCGTTCCTGCCGTAACCGCAGACAATTACGTGGTTGCTGAGTTCGCCAATTTTCTTTTTCACGTTGTAGTTTTTATAAAAATTTCTGAATTCTCCTTCAATGACAAGCCCTACTATGGTAGTTGCTCCGTAGAAAAATATTCCGATGTTTGATACAAGTAATATAGTGGTAAATATTCTTCCTGCATCTGATAACGGATGAACTTCCAGAAACCCAACAGTCGTGATGGTTATCATCGTCATATAGTAAGCCTCAATCAGGCTGTATCCTTCAATCACCATATAACCTGCAGTTCCTATAATTATTGCAATTATGGACATCAATAGTATAATGAATACTTTTTTGAACTGTACTATTCCCTGTTTTATGTGTTCTGTAAGGGCCAAGAGTTATTATTTAATCTGTCGCTAATTATTGTTATTTTAAATTAACGTTTAATACAAAATATTTCAATCACTAAATTATTATTCCTCTTATGGCAGAAAAATGTTTCTATGATATTTCAAACGTTAAGACACAGGACTCGGTTGAGTACCCCGAAACCTTCGCAAAATTCTACGATGTAATTTATGATAAACTCCGTACTTCAGTCGACTTTAACTATTATCTGAATAAAATTCTTGAATGCAAAGGACCTGTGCTTGAAGTTGGTGTTGGTACAGGACGTATCTTCAAAGAAGCACTTAAAAAGGGCGCCGACATCTACGGTATTGACGTTAGCAGATCGATGATTGATGTGCTGAGGTCAAACCTCCCGGAGGAAAGCCATAACCGCGTCTTTGTTAAGGATGCACGCGATTTTAACCTTGGCGTAAAGTTCGATTTAATCGTAATGCCATTCAGGACATTCTCCCATTTCACTGATACCGACGACCAGCTTAAAGTACTTAATAATATACACCATCATCTGAATCCCGACGGAAAACTTATCTTCGATGTGTTTAATCCTGATTTGTCGCTTATGGCAGAAGGACTTGATAACTTCACGGATTTTGAGGGCGAATATGAAGCAGGTAAAATGGTTAAGCGGATTGTTTCAATGGATACTGATTTTGCTCATCAGCTCATAAACTCGAAGTTTGTGTTTGAATGGGATGAGAATAATAAAATCAAAAGAAGTGAATGGGATTCACTCTTAAGGTATTTCTTCAGGTATGAACTCGAGAATCTTATCAGGTTATCAAACCTAAGATTAATCAATATATACGGTGATTTTGAAGAGGGAAGTATAACAAATGTATCTAAAGATTTCGTGGTTGTCTGCAGGAACGATATTCTGAAAAGATAACGAAACTTTATAAAGCAGGAAGACGTATTATCTTCAAAAGGATTATTTAATTTATTTAAACCGCTATGAAACAAAAAGACAAAATATTATCATCGCTCCTGATAGCATTTGTTGCAGGCTTTATTTACTACGCGTTTGCTGATTACGATAACTTTATCAGAATCCCGCAGCTTGCGTATGAAACCATTAAATCTGCCGTAGTTAACACACCGTCAGAAGATGCCAAATCTGAAATTACAGGAAATAATATAACCGGTGAGCAAAATGAAGGACAAACAGATATTGTTTCTGTAAAATCAACGGCCAGTAGTGTGGCTTTTGAAGACGGAATATTTGCCCATATTCCTGACTTATCAAACTATATAAGAATTGGCGATTTTGGCGGACATGTATATATAAACGAGGAAAAACTGAAAGAACTTGAAGATATTCAGGACTTCGGATTTAATACAGAATTCGGCGAAGGAATGATGGCACTGGCTAATTATGACGAAATGGATATGCCGCTCGATACTAATGATTTGAAAGTCCGCATAAAAATCCGTAATCTCGATTCACTTAACTTCTACCTGGATAATTCGATGATGAAACTTAACGAATCGCTGAGCAAACTTACTGAACAATTACGGAGCGAGGACTTCCTTAATAACGTACCAGAAATTGATATGAATGATATTGAGGTTGAAATAGATATGGATGATTTAAAGGAAACAATAAAAGAATCAATGAATGAGTTTGACGAGAACATGAAAGAGTTTAATTATGACATGAAAGAATTTAAGGATTCAATGAAGGACTTTAAGGAAAGCATGAAAGAACTGAAGAAGAACCTTAAAGACCTCGACTCCACAAAAACAAAGAAGTTCATTAAGAAGATTGAAATCATAGAAAGTTGATTAATTAATAATAAGTGCATTACTTCAAAACCCTTCCCCGAAGGGTTTTGTTGTTTAAACACGTTAGCTAATTTCCCGACACTCGTCGATATTAATACTTCCTTAAGCATACAAAGTCCCTTAGGGACGACAAATTCGTTACAAGAAACCACGCGGCTACCCCTCCATAATGTGTGTCCTGCGATAAACGATAACAGATAAGCAGTGTATCCGAATATTTAATTTTTATGTTAATTATTATTTAATTATTTTAAAAACTTATTTGAAATCATTAATTAATGTATTCATTTTCTAAACTAAACATAAAACAATGAAAAACTTATTGTACATTTTCCTCGTTATCGTATTTATGGTAAGTATCTCTTCCTGCGGCAAGAAAACAGAAACCAATGTAGCAGACAAGAAAGAGCCTGTAAAGACAGAAACAAAGACCGCTGAAGTAAAATCTATCGGTGAGATTAAAGTTTTCGAAGCAGTAAACGGTGCAGACAAGCAGACCGTTCTTTTAAACCAGTGCATTGAAGTCAAGGATTGCAAGACTGATGATTTTGCAGGTGCATACCGCCGTTGTGAAACAGGATATGAAAAAGGCACTGAAAAGATTCTCTCTGATTTAACAGGAACTCCCGATAAAATAAACTTTGAACTTAAAGCAGGTAAACTTTCAGGTTCTGTATTCTATGGTGCTGCAATAGAAATCTCAAAGATTGAAGCAGAAGGAAACGGACTTACTATCACCTTCACAAAAGACGGCAAAGAAACTGTCATATACGGCAAACTTCGTTCAGTTGATATGAAAGTTAAAGGCTGGAAAGAAAACAAAATGAAGGTATTGATAATTGAATCAGGAAAGACCAAAGCAATATATTTCGTCGGTCCTGAAAACGCATAAGACATACAATCAAAGATATTAAAGCAAAAGCCCTTCAATGAAGGGCTTTGCCGTTTATAAGGTATTTATAGAATGTTATTTAATTAACAGCATTTTTTTGGTTGTTACAAAATTATTTATTTCAAGCCTGTAAAAGTAAGTTCCGCTTGAAAGTGCGGATGCATTAAAGTTTACATCATAATATCCTGCCTGCTTGTTCTCGTTTACGAGTGTACTTACTTCTCTTCCGAGGAAATCAAAAACTGTAAGTTTAACATTCCCGGCTTGCGGTAACTGATACGATATTTTCGTAACAGGGTTAAACGGATTCGGATAGTTCTGCGATAATTTAAAATCCTTAGGTATCCCTTCAATACCTGCAATACCTGTAACATTCCATGAATATTCAAACAGACCACGTCCAATAAGCAATGCAGTTGAAGACTCTCCAGCATACATTGTTGCCATACCCGGAACTGTTTTGAAAGCAAGTGTACGGAACGAATAAGTATTTAGTACTGAACCACCGCTGAAGTCAGTCCATGTAAGTCCTGCATCGGTTGTTCGTTTAATCCCGATATCTGTAGCCGTAGCTCTGTCAAGTCCTGCGTACATTTCTGTAGAAGACCCTGGTTTAATCAAACAGCATCTAATAAGTGTACCTGCCGTTGCAGGAATCCCTGTATTCCGTGCATTCCAAAGTTGCCCACCGTTTGTTGTGACATACATTCCGCCTGTTAAAGCAGCAGCATTCATAAATAAACCTGCCAGTACAACCGATGTATCCGATGTACTTATGCTTAAACACCTGAACGGATTATTATCGGTTGCTGTCTGAGGTATACCGTTAACTATAGGAATCCAACTCGCACCTGCATCATTAGACCTGTAAACAGTCGTTGGTCCAGTACTTCCGGGCATAATCAAAGATGAACCTGCATACAATACGTTCGGGTTAAGCGGATTCATGGCCATACATAAAATGTTTTTATTCGTCATACCCGTGCTTGAAGGCAGCCAGTTTGCTCCGCCGTCTGTGGTCTTAAATACCCCCACCGTTGAAGCTGCAAGTGCATTAAATATTGCGCAGTATGCTATGTTCGGATTTGTAGGATGTATAAGAATCCATTGTATGGATTTCTCACCTGTTATTCCGTTCATAGTTAAAGTCCAGTTAGTCCCGCCGTTAGTAGTTTTGTAAATCCCGCTGTTTGCACCTCCCATCGAATCTGTGCCTACATATAAAATATTCGGACTTGATTTGCTGATTGCCATACAATTCACTTTCGTGTAAGTAAGACCACCGTTGACAGCAAACCAGTTTGTACCGCTGTTAGTTGTCTTGTATACTCCGGAGTCAATCCCTCCGATATACATATTGTTTTGATTTACCGGGTCAATTACCATTGCCCAGATGCGTCCACCGTTATTGTAATTCAATGTCCATAAACCTACACCGTCCTGTGCAGATATAAAATTGTATGAAATGAATAACATGGTAAGTAGAAAAAAAAGACGTTTCATTGTATTCTCCTTTAAAAATTAATGAAATTTGCTGAAATGTAGAATTATTAGTTTATACTGTCAATACTAAATATCAGTATCGTAAATTTCAGATAAGAAATAAAGGTTTTTAAAGGAGTAAACAAAAAACCCTGAACTCTTTCGAATCCAGGGCTTTTGTATGGAGCTGGCAGAGGGACTTGAACCCCCGACCTGCTGATTACAAAAAAGACGCTAAAAATAAAACCCCTTAAAACCATGCATTTATGAGGTTTCCCACCACCATTATCAACCAAAATCACCCACATATTTTCAATATCGCTGACGGAATCGCTGACAGGGTACAAAGATATATCTTTCACTTTTTTATTTTAAAATATTATTCACAACCATCAAAAAAGCCGCACCAGAAAAACCTAATGCAGCTTTGTGAAAATTGTTTTGCTGGGAGTTATTTTATTAGTAACATCTTCTTTGTTTCTGTAAAGCCCTCTGTAATGAGTTTGTAGAAATAGACGCCGGTGGTGAGGGCGGAGGCGTCGAACGCGGCTTTGTACGTGCCGGGCTTGAGTGATTCGTTTACGAGTGTCCGGACTTCTCTTCCTGAACATTTAAAAAAGAGTTATCAAGCTCTTCTTTTTACTAATTGTTGAAACAACACCTTCGCATTCACCTCCTCAAAGTATAAATCCCTCTCGATACCCAAACCATAAGCTCCTACGTAGTTTTCTAATTCAGATTTAGAAAAACTTCCAACCTCTACTTCGAACAGATCAACGACTCCCCAGAGATAGTCGATGTCATTTGGATCCTGGTTCATAACCCACCAAGTGCCAGCACCAGATGGATTGAAAAATTTGGCAACTATAACTTGTTTCTCCATATCAGCACCAAAATGGAACTGAGCCTGTGCCTTGGCTTCGATTTCTTTTGTAAATAGCTTCATAATTAATAGTTTAAAGTGTTTTTGAATAGTGTATTGGGGACACGGGGACACGTTGAAAACAGCCAA
>JAPLFJ010000065.1 GCA_026390735.1 Ignavibacteriota bacterium | reverse complement strand
GACTATAAAACACCGGAAGAGAAATATAGAGAAAGCCGAGTAGCATAAGTTATTAACATGCTAACAAAAAGAAAGAAAAAAGTAGCAAAAAAGAAAGAAAAAAAGAACCTACTACTGTCAACTTTTTTCAGGAAGAGACAGGGAGTGAGGGAGTGAGGGAATTAAGATTGTATTATTAGTTTCATATTTCACATTATTTATATAATTTTTGAAAGATAATAACTTATTCCCTAAAAGATAAATTATGAGGTTTATGAAGCATAGAATATTTACATCGGTTATTGCATTTGGAATGCTTATGCTTTTGCAGTGTGTTTCATTTTCACAGGTGAGCAGGGTGGAGGTGAAGTCGTTTTATTCACCGAAGCTTGGAATCACTAAATCGTATTATGTGTATCTGCCTGCGGGTTATGACAGCACGACAGAAAGGTTTCCCGTTGTTTATCTTTTCAGGGCTGCTGAATATGAATGGTTTACTGCTTCGTACAGGTCATACAATAAGATGATTAAGCAGGTGGCCGATTCTCTTTATACGAACGGGCTGACGGGTAAGATGATTTTAATCGGTGCGAGTACTTTCGGGAACAGTTTGTATGCGCCTGGTGTGAATATGCTGCGTCCTGACCTTGCGGCATCAGACCCGGGAATAGGGCAGGGAAAGTTTGAAGATTATATTATAACGGATTTGATTCATAATGTTGATTCAACATACAGGACTGTGGCTGATTTTAATCACCGTGCAGCAGATGGTTTTTCACTCGGCGGTTATACTTCCACGATGCTGATATTAAAGAACCCGGGAGTGTTCAGTTCGGTCGGCTCTTATGACGGCACATTAATCTGGTATAACCTTCACGACCCGGGAGCACCAGGTGCGGGATATAACGACGAGACGTGGATTACAGACAATGCGGCATACTTCTCTCCGATTTTTGATAATCCGAGAAACTTTCCATATATGCTTTTAAACGATGCGGCTAATATATTATACGATGCGAGTCCGACAAAACTTGACAGCATAAAGAATTTAAGGTTTCATATAACGTGCGGAGATGAGTTTACTTTAACTAACCGAGACAGGAACACTCAGTTTGTTAGTTTTCTGAGCCAGAAGCATATTCACAACAGTTTCAGAAATTTCATTCTGGCTCCAGGTGCAGTGCACATCTGGGACAATGCAGACCTGCACGCTTCAAAAACTCTGATAAGACACTGGCAGAAATTCAAGGGAGTGAAAATATCTGCACCGCTTTCGATAGACTTTTCAAACGTGGAAATAGGCACTGCCGATACTGCAAGGTTTCTTGTGTTTAATTACGGACCTGCTTCAGTACTTGTAAACAGTGCTGTTTGCAGTCCTTCGGTATATACTTTAAACAGTTCGCCGTCACTGCCATATACATTACCAGGCAGGTATGATTCGATGGTTGTGAAAGCAATATTTAAGCCCGTTGCGACGGGGCAGATAACGGGAACGGTTTCGATATCGAGCAGTGATACGGCAAGTCCTGTAACAACGGTTAATCTATCGGGGAAAGGTTTTCCGATAACACGTACTACGGTAGATGTGCTTTACGGAGTTTCGGGACAGGTAGATACTGTTGCTCTGGTAAGACTTGATACGGCATCGGGTACAGGAACAAAGATTGGCAAGACGGGAATTACAAAGTTGAGAGGGCTGAGCATCAGGCCGACGACGGGGAAGTTGTTTGCGACGTATCCGAATATAAGTTCAACTTATTTAGTAAAGATTAACGCAGCTGACGGAAGCGCTTTTCAGTATTCGGAAATTCCAATATCGAACATAAGTTCGGTAGCGTTTGACCTGAACGATGATTTATACGCAGCGCTGGATACTAACGGATTATTGTATAAGATAAATCCCTTGAACGGAGACACGACATTTATAGGGGCGACAGGAATAAGCAACCTTGCAGGCATAGCAATAAACCCTTTGAACAGGCAATTGTTCGGAGTATCATTAAGCGGCGGTGTTTATAAGATTAATAAAGTTAATGCGGCGGCGGTTTTAGTCGGGAATACAGGTTTTGCAAACACAAGGTATGCGGCTTTTAATTTACAGGGAAAGATGTACGGAGTTTACGGCTCGGAGACACAGATAAGTAATCTGATAAACATAGATACTTCAACGGGTGCAGGAACGCTGATTGGTGCAACGGGTAAAAGAGGGATATATGGAATTGCAATACAGACGAATCCGATATCGGGAGTCGTGAGCACGAATACGATACCGGAGAAGTTTTCGTTACATCAGAATTATCCGAATCCGTTTAACCCGTTGACAAATATTAAATGGTCAATGTTAAATGAAGGGAATGTTAAGATTGTCGTATACGATGTAACAGGAAGAGAAGTGCAGACGCTGGTGAATGAAGAGATAAAAGCGGGTACGTATGATGTTACTTTTGACGGTTCTTCTTTAAGCAGCGGAGTGTATTATTATAGAATGATAACAAAGGAATTCACGGAAACGCGAAGAATGGTGCTGCTGAAATAACGACAAATGTCGTTATTGTAAATAACAAGTGCGGCAAACAAAAAGGGAGTTCATATTTAAGATATGGACTCCCTTTTTTGATAACAATTAATTTATTTGGTTAGAATCATTTTTTTAGTAATTACATTTGAGCCTGCAGTCAATGTATAGAAGTAAATACCTGTTGATAGGTTTGCTCCGTTTAACTGATACTCATAAACTCCGGCACTTAACTTTCCGTTGAACGCTTTATCGATTACTTTTCCGCTGATATCATAGATTGTGAGTGATGTGACTGAACTTTCCGGTAAAGAGAATCTGATATTTGTAGTTGGATTAAACGGGTTTGGAAAATTCTGACCTAATATGAATGAAGCAGGTACTTCAGAACTTATGTTTTGAATACCAACAGAGTTTTTTACAACAATTCTCTTTTCAGGAGCCCAGTTCCATGCATCTCCATTTGGAGTACCATCATTGTTGTTTGCCTGACCTGTTGCAAAAATTGAATCGATTCCGGGAGTTGACGGTGCAGTGTAAGAAAACTGCAATGAAATACTGCCTGATGTCAAAGAAAAGTTACTGTAATGAGTTAATTCAGTTCCGGAAAGTATAACTCCTGCAGAAATCGGAGCCAGGCTTCCTCTTCGTGTAGATATATCAAATCCTGCACCTACTTCACTGGCATCAGTGATAGTGATTGTATAAGCTGCTGATTGTGAAACTGTTACAGAATCAGGACCGGTAATACTTACAGTGACTGCAGAAGAATTTGTGTTACCATGACATCCGCCGCAACCGCTTAGAGTTGTTTTTCTTGTTCTGTTTACAACCCCATCTGATACTGCATAAATATATACAGAACTTGTAATTAATATCAGAAGAAAACACACAAAAACCAAAAAACCAGATATTGATCTCATAACTTACTCCTATTTATATTTTGATTTATCTAATAAAACTTAAGAATAACTATTTTAATTACTATTAACTGTAGAGAATTTAAGAATTAATAATTTGTTAATATATAAACATATATAATTATTCAAAGAATGAAGCGTAGTTTTTATAGGGCGATATTGTTATTTTGATATTAATGTGAATATGGAGCTGGTACTAAAAAATGAATAAGATAAAGATTTCGAGAGCAGTCTGGATATTGAGTATAGTAAGTTTGCTTACTGACGTGGCGAGCGAGATGCTGTACCCTGTTATGCCGATTTACCTGAAGAGTATAGGGTTTTCTGCTTTGTTAATAGGAATACTTGAGGGTTTTGCAGAGGCGACTGCGGGATTCAGCAAAGGATATTTTGGGAACTTATCGGACAGGCTTAACAAGAGAGTTCTTTTTGTTCGTGCAGGATATTTTCTGAGTGCAATATCAAAGCCAATGCTTGCGGCATTTACATTTCCGTTCTGGGTGTTTCTTTCACGAGGGTTCGACAGGTTTGGAAAAGGAATCAGAACCTCTGCGAGAGATTCAATTCTATCGTCAGAATCAACTCCTGAAACAAAGGCAAGAGTTTTCGGACTTCACAGAGCAATGGATACTGCGGGGGCTATGATAGGCCCTGTTGCGGCATTGGTATTCCTTTATTTTTATCCTGACAGTTTTGTACCTCTGTTTTTAATTGCGTTTGTTCCGGGGATGCTTGGAGTGGTGCTCACATATTTTATAAAAGATAAAGTAATTGAAGGGCCTGTAAGCGTTTCGAAGAAAGGATTCTTCTCTTTTCTTTTATACTGGAAATCATCAACAAAAGAATACAGGAAACTTGTTATAGGACTGCTCTTCTTCACTTTAATAAACAGTTCGGATATATTTCTTCTGCTATTGATAAAGTATATAGGATACAGCAATACGGAAGTGATAATGGTATACATATTCTACAATTTAGTTTATGCTCTAGTATCTTATCCCGTGGGAATACTCGCAGATAGAATTGGATTGAAGAATGTATTCACTATAGGGCTGATAATGTTTGCGATAGTTTACGGAGGGATGGCGCTTACGCCATCGCTTCCTGTAGTATTTATTCTGTTTTCAGTATACGGAATATATGCGGCTTCAACAGAAAGTATATCGAAGGCGTGGATATCGAACATATCACAAAGGCAGGATGTTGCAACTGCGATTGGTTTTTATACATCATTCGGAAGTTTGTTTACAATGCTTGCAAGTGTACTGGCGGGATTTTTGTGGAGTACTTTTAATCCATCAGTGACATTTGCTGTATCTGCAGTGGGGGCGGTTGTGTGTGTGTTATATTTCAGGATTATAAGATTTAATAAGGTATAAGAGAACAAGAAACCCGGAGAGTATATTCCTTCGGAATCGTTTTATAATTATTTATATTGTCCTGCTTCTATTTAATGAACATCATTTTCTTTGTCTGAACAAAATTATCTGAGATAATTTTATAGAAGTAAACTCCGCTTGATAAAGAAGAGCCGTTAAAGGCCACAGTGTAATAATCTGCCTTTCTGATTTCGTTATTTATTAACCTTACTGCTTCCCTGCCAGTTACATCGTATATTATTAATGAAACTTTTGATTCGACAGGTAATGAAAAATCAATCTTTGTTGCTGGGTTAAACGGGTTTGGATAATTCTGAGACAAATTAAATGCTGACGGTATTCCGATTTCAACATCATTTGCAAGATTATAATACTCAAAGTTTCCATTATGATCATACTGTTTCAGCCTGTACTTGTATTTTCCTGATGCAAGGTTAATATCTTTGAATGAATAGATTACGGGAATTTGTGTAGTACCATTACCCGCAACGAATCCAGCCTTTACCCAGTTATTCTCTGCGGCACACCTCTCTACATCAAATCCTGAGTTGTTAAGTTCGGCTAATGTTACCCAGATAAGTTTAGCCTCTCTAATGTTAACAGATGAATGGAATGATGCAAGATTAACGGGCATCGGAATATTGTTCAGTGCATCATTAAGCACAGTCCAGAGTGCTTTTGTATTAGGCACACAATCCTGCCTGAAATACCACCAGAAATACCCGCCGACCCATCTTGGATGAATGACTTCAGTGCCATAATATCTTGATATATACTCTGTCTTGTTTGCAATGTTAAGTGTTCCGCACTCACCTATTCCAAGTTTCGCATTAGGGAAAATTTTTCCGAGACTGTCGATAACCTGCTGCCAGTTTATGTGCAATCCGTTGCAGTCATCTTCATAATAAGACACGAATACATAATCGAGTCCTGTTTTCATGTAAGACGGGACATTGTTAACAGCCCATCTGAACATTTCATTCTGAGGGTTTGACCAGCAATCTTTATTATAATATAATGTTAAGGCAGTTTTTTTACCTGCGGTTTTGAAAATCTTATATGCAGTATCCATTTTAGCAACTACATCAGGAGTGTTTCCAAGCCATTCACCGTTTATCTCATTCCCGATTTCCCAGATATCAACTGTTCCACCGAGTGTATTCAAATATTCGTATGACCTTGCCGCATACTGGCTTAAACTGTACTGATTCATATAATAACTATCGAGCAGTTCACCCATAATAAAACTAACAGCGTGAATCTGACTAACGGCGACAGTATAATCGGACGCTGCTATCCATTCATCAAACACGATTCGGGTTGTTGGTTTTCTTGCAAGGTTAGATAATGCAGGTATTGTATTTTTAAGACCACTTATGGCATCTATCGTTACGCCATATACTTTTGTTGTATCGATAATTGCTGCGCCAGAATCTCTGACAGCGAGACTCATTATGACCAGCACCAGGAGTGATAAGTACTTTTTCATTTTTACTGCATTTATGTTTCTTTAAACAAAGGGGGTACTTCAATCTAAATTCCCTATTCCAGTATTTTATCATCAAATATAGTGCCACAAAATCATCAAATACAGAATAAATTATTTCAGGATTAATGTATTGGTAATATGTATCTTAATAAAAACCTGAGAGCTTACTGAATAATTAAAAATAGAATTTATTTCTCATTTTGAGACAAATATTCTCATTTTGAGACTATACCTATATAGCACCGAGACTGTTTATTTTAATGTCCTTGCTTCTTTTAGATATCATTTCTATATTTAACGAAATGACAATTACAATATGTTAGATAAACAGGAAAAAATATTTAAAGCACTTTCTGATAAGAACAGAATCAGAATAGTGAAAATGCTTCAGAAAAAATCATTATGCGTCTGTGAAATAAAAGATGTATTAAAGCTTGCCACATCGACAGTATCAAAGCACCTTAGTATTCTCCGTGAGGCGGGGCTTATAGTAGACTGGAAGGATGGGAAGTGGATAAATTACAAGATTAACCCTGCTCCTGATTCGCTGGTTGCAAATGCGCTTCTTTATACTCAGTTACAGATTGAAGATGATGAAACAATTAAAAATGACAGGAAGTTAATAAACTGTGTTGACCGAAATATATTATGCTGCAACTAATTCTTACTCATTTCGTTAAATAAGGAAATGACTATTTATTAAATTTATAAAATTATGGAAAACCCAAAAGAAATTAAAGAACTCGTAAGAGAAAAGTATGCTGACATAGCAAACCAGTCAAAGACTGTTAACGAAGCTTCCTGCTGTGGAGTAGGAAGTTGCACAGGTGTTGACTACACAATATTTTCAGAAGACTATTCAAAACTAAAAGGATACAATCCCGATGCCGACCTTGGACTCGGATGCGGACTGCCGACAGAGTTTGCGCTAATAAAAGAAGGCGATGTTGTTATTGACCTTGGTTCGGGTGCGGGAAACGATGCATTCGTTGCAAGGGCGATTGCAGGCGGAAGGGGCAAAGTAATCGGAATAGATTTTACAGACGAGATGATTGATAAAGCAAGAACGAATGCCGATAAACTTGGATTCAACAATGTTGAATTCAGGTACGGAGATATTGAAAAGATGCCTGTAACAGCAAATACAGCAGATGTTATTATCAGCAATTGTGTTCTGAACCTCGTTCCCAATAAGACAAAAGCATTTCAGGAAATATACAGAGTATTAAAACCAGGCGGACATTTTTCCGTGTCGGATGTTGTTGCTTCGGGTGAATTACCGGATTCAATAAAGTCAGGTGCTGAACTGTATGCTGGATGTGTATCAGGTGCTATATGCAAAGAAGAATATCTTGGTATAATTGAAGAAACGGGGTTTGAGAATATCAGAGTTCAGAAGGAAAGGATTATCGCAATACCTGATGATATATATTTAAATTTTATCTCTGAAGACGAATTGAAGAAGTTTAAGACATCGGGGGTTAATCTGATCAGTATTAATGTTTATGCGGATAAGCCGGATACTTCATGCTGCGGGCCTGGTTCAGGATGCTGTTAAAAACGGCACACTGATTAAAAATGATGTTGGCTGATTATTACTGATTGAGATATTTTTCAGGTGAAGAGATAAGATTAAAAACGGCATACTGATAAGAAATATAAAATATTAAATATAAGACATAAAAGATTAGAGCAGACACGAATTTACACAAATTATAACATTAAACAAATTAATTAAATAGTTAATGGCTAAAACAAAAATCTTATTTGTATGTATTCACAACAGTGCAAGAAGCCAGATGGCAGAAGCATTTGTTAATACCTACTATTCTGATAAGTTTACGGCAGAGAGTGCCGGACTTGAACCGGGAACACTTAATCCGCTTGTGGTTAAGTCGATGGCGGAAACAGGGATTGATATCTCAAAGAATTCAACAAAAGATGTTTTTGATTTTGTAAAAGAAGGAAAGTTCTTTAATTATGTGATTACTGTTTGTGACGAAGCATCGGGACAACGCTGCCCGATTTTCCCGGGTGCAATGAAGAGAATTAACTGGTCATTTGAAGATCCGTCTGCTCTTACCGGGACAGATGAAGAAAAGCTGACGAAGATTGCTTCTATAAGAGACAGTATTAAAGCAACAGTTGATGAAATCCTAAAAACTTTATAAACACTAATAATATGTTAGAGATAAAAGTACTTGGCACGGGCTGTGCAAGGTGTAAAGAGTTAGAAAGAATGTGCTTTGATGTTGCAGCGGCAAATAATATTACTGCTGATATACAGAAGGTTACAGAATTAAAAGACATAATGTCTTATGGAATAATGCAGACTCCGGGACTGGTTATAAACGGTGTTGTGAAGTTAAGCGGCAAACTGCCGACATCATCTGTTTTATTACAATGGATGAAAGAGAATTAGAGATTACAGAGAGAAGCATTTCACCACTAAGACACAAAGTACACTTAGAAAAGTGATTATAGTTTGGTTCACAGAGAATTTACTGAGACCATGGCGTAGTAAGCTACTAACAAAATGATTTGCACACTGATAGAAAATGATGGTGACAGATTTTCACTGATTAAGAGTTTTTTAAAGTAAGAGATTTAAAGAAGGAATTGTAGGAGTAGAGATTCCTGCTAAAAACATGCAGGAATGACAGAGGTGGGAGATTATTTTTGAAAAAATTTGTTTTGTTACAACATTTTTCTTAATAGTAACAAAGACAGAATATTTAATTATAATAGCAGAAGGGATAAAAGAATTACGAAGAATTTTAAGAGCAGTATCGGGTTTGTAATTTCACTGATTGCAGTATGGTTTCTGGTATACTTTAATCTTGAGAGATTAGCATCTGCATTAAACGATATTACAGAATTATCTTCTGTAAAAGACGGATATGCACGTTCTGTAGAGTTTTTTATCTTCGAAGTTCCGAAAGTATTAATGCTGCTTACCTTAATAGTCTTTGTGATGGGAATAGTAAGGACATATTTCTCACCTGAAAAAACAAGAGCGCTGCTTGAAAAGAAATCGTTATTTCTCGGGAATGTACTTGCTTCAGTGCTTGGTATATTCACTCCCTTCTGTTCGTGTTCCGCAGTTCCTTTATTCATTGGGTTTGTTGAAGCAGGAATACCTCTTGGGGTTACACTTTCATTCCTTATTGCAGCTCCGATGATAAATGAAGTTGCAGTAATACTTCTGTTTGGGATGTTCGGATGGCAGACTGCTGTAATCTATGTTTCCACAGGATTATTCATTGCGGTTCTTTCGGGATACATAATCGGTAAGCTAAAACTAGAGAAGTATGTTGAAGAATGGGTCTATGAGATAAAAAGTAACAGACAGGAATCAGAAGAAGAGAAGATAACTTTCCGGGAAAGAATCGAAAGCGGATACATTGCTGTAAAAGACATTGTCGGAAAAGTATGGATATACATTATTATAGGAGTTGGTGTTGGTTCGGCTGCACACGGATATGTACCTGAAGATTTTATGGCAGGGCTTATGGGTAAATCTGCGTGGTGGTCTGTACCCTTGTCAGTTTTAATCGGAATCCCTTTATACTCAAATGCAGCGGGAATAATTCCGATTGTGTCTGTGCTTATTGAAAAGGGTGCATCGCTCGGTACTGCACTTGCGTTTATGATGGCAGTTATCGGACTTTCTCTTCCTGAAGCAATTATACTGAAAAAGGTTTTAAAACTACCTATGATATTCATATTCTTCGGAATCGTTGGGGTTGGAATTATGATAGTAGGCTACATATTTAACTTAATATATTAGATGGAAAAACTAACAAAAAAACTCGCGTTCTTAGACAGATATCTTACTCTATGGATTTTTGTCGTTATGCTCATTGCGGTACTGGCAGGATATTTCTTTCCCGGAATTGTTGGGTTCTGGAACAAATTTCAGTCAGGGACTACTAATATTCCGATTGCTATCGGTTTGATTCTGATGATGTATCCGCCGCTTGCAAAAGTAAGGTACGAAGACCTTGGCAAGGTATTCAGGAACTACAAAGTACTTTCGTTATCACTCGTTCAGAACTGGATTATCGGTCCACTACTTATGTTCTTCCTTGCGATAACATTCCTGCAGGATTACCCGCATTATATGGTGGGGCTCATATTAATAGGTCTTGCAAGGTGCATTGCGATGGTAATAGTATGGAATGAACTTGCAAAAGGAGATACTGAATATGCGGCGGGGCTGGTAGCGTTTAATTCAGTGTTTCAGGTATTGTTCTTCTCGGTATACGCATACATATTCTTAACGATTCTACCGAATCTTTTTGGGATAAAATCGTTTGCTGTGGATGTTTCGATAGGACAGATTGCAGAAAGTGTTTTCATATACCTTGGCATACCATTTATTGCAGGAATGCTGACAAGGCTGGTTCTTGTAAAACTAAAAGGCAAAGACTGGTATCACAGTAAATTCATTCCCAAAATCAGCCCAATAACTTTAATAGCGTTACTCTTCACAATATTTGTGATGTTTTCGCTTAAAGGTGATGTGATAATAAAAATCCCTATGGATGTTGTTAGGATTGCAATTCCTCTTGTTATATATTTTGTTATTATGTTTTTCGTTTCCTTCTATATGGGTAAAAAAGTAGGAGCTGAATATTCGAAGACAGCAACGCTTTCATTTACAGCGGCAAGCAATAACTTCGAACTTGCAATAGCCGTTGCTGTTGCAGTATTCACAATAAATTCAGGTGAAGCATTTGCGGCTGTTATTGGTCCGCTTGTGGAAGTGCCGGTCCTGATAGCATTGGTTAACGTTGCTTTGTGGATGAAGAAGAAGTATTTCCCGAAAGAAGATTCCGACAGCGGCAACATTAAATCACCCGACTTATGCCCATAGAAAAGAGAGAAGTTCACCACAAAGGACACAGAGTTCACAGAGCATTATCTGACACTAAAGATTTTATTATAATACTCTTTGTCATTATTATAAGTTTGTTATTTAGTTCCTGCAGTAAGGAGAAGATTTTAGGGACTAACGACATCACTTATACGGTTTACTATTTCCATCCGACGGCAAGATGCGAAAGCTGTATCAACATAGAGAACTTCACGAAAGAACTTATAACTACAAAGTATACAACTCCCCTTGCGATGAAATATGTAGCACTTAACATTGAAGATAAAGAAAACGAACATTTCAGAAAAGACTTTAACCTTAAATTCAGTTCGGTTGTAATAGTGAAATCAAAGAAGGGCGAGACAGAGAAATACAAGAATCTTGACAGTATATGGACGTACAGTGAGAACAAGTTTAATTTCTTTAATTACACTGACAGAGAGATTCAATCTTTTTTGAAATGACAGGTTAATACAAGAGACAATGGAACGCTGATGACACCGAAAGAGCGAATTATCACAGGACATTTTAGGGAATGAGATTTACTAAAGGAACTGTTGGAGTATAGATTCCTGCTAAAAACATGCAGGAATGACAAGATGGGGAATTTGATTTTGGTAAGAGATAAAACAAAGCATATTTTTAAATATATTAGTAAGGAATTATGAAAAATTTATTTGTAGTAGTTTTACTGTTAGTGTCAATAGCATTTATTTCCTGCAAAAAGAGTAATACAGAAAGCACACACCAGACGTCGGGTGTGTCGGGCAAAGATTCTGTTAAGTATAAAATTGAATTCGTGGAACTTGGTTCGGTAAACTGTATTCCTTGCAAAAAGATGCAGCCAATAATGAAGTCAATAGAAGAGAAATACAAAGGTCTTGTGAAGGTAACGTTTCACGATGTCTGGAAAGATGAAGCACCTGCGAAGAAATACGGAATCGATTTAATTCCTACGCAGGTATTCCTTGATGCTAACGGAAAAGAAATAATGAGACACGAAGGATTTTATCCCGAGGAGGACATAGATAATTTTTTAAAGTCACAGGGAGTTAATTTCAATTAATTATGATTGACACAATTTTTGAGTTTCTCAGCAAAGCTTTAACGGGAAATGCATACACAGCAGTGTTTGCATCTTTCGGATGGGGAATCGTCAGCGTTTTATTGAGCCCCTGTCATCTTTCAAGCATTCCACTGGTTGTCGGGTTTATAAACTCACAGGGTGAGATTAATCTGAAAAGGACTTTTATTATCTCATTAGTATTCGGCGTTGGAATATTAATAACGATTGCTCTTATAGGATTAATTACAGCGCTTGCAGGAAGGCTGATGGGAGATGTAGGAGCCGCAGGTAATTACTTAGTTGCGAGTGTATTCTTTATAGTCGGATTGTATTTAATGGATATAATAAAACTTCCGTGGGATGGTGCGAGTATAAAACCGACTAAACACAAAGGAGTGCTTGCTGCATTAATACTCGGGCTTTTGTTTGGTATCGGACTTGGTCCCTGTACGTTTGCATATATGGCCCCCGTACTTGGAGTAGTGTTTAAGGTTTCAAGAACAAATATCATCTATTCAATTATACTGCTGCTTGCATTCGGACTCGGGCATATTCTTGTGATAGTTGCTGCAGGAACACTGACCAGGAAAGTACAACAGTATCTTAACTGGACTGAGAAATCAAAAGCGGCAACTTACATAAAGCGTGTATGCGGAGTAATGGTGATATTAGGCGGTATATACATGATATATAATACTTTCTAATAATTATGAAAACAATAATAACGGTTTTACTTTTAATGTTCTCAGCGCAACTGTCAGCATAATACTATACAGACTTCACGAAGGAAGATATTGACGGTAAAGAGATTACTTTAAGCAGCCTTGTTGAGAAAGGACCTGTTATGATTGGGTTCTGGAGAACCTGGTGTCCGTCCTGCAAAGAAGAACAGAGAAATATGCAGATACTGTTTGAGAAGTATAAACAAAAGGGATTTACTTACATTGGAATAAATATAGACAACCAGAAGTCAGTATCAAAAGTGAAGTCATACGCTGCAACAATGGGGTTTACTTTTCCAGTCATACTTGACACAGACAAAGAACTATTTCAAATGTACGGCGGAAGCGAAGAAGCAGTTCCGTATTACTTTATAATAGGAAAAAACAAGAAGGTGCTCAATACTCATTTGGGATATAAAATCGGGGACGAGAAAATGATAGAAGATGAAATTATAGAAGCGTTAGGAGTTAAAGAGTAATTATTATTTCGGTGAGTATGGAAGCGGCAATGATTATATTGGTTGAAATTATAAGTTAAGAATACAGATGGTTAATGAATAAAGGGATATGGTATGCAATTGGTGCTTATGCGTGGTGGGGATTTTTTCCGATATACTGGAAACTTCTGAAACATGTACCTGCACTTCAGTTAATAAGTCACAGGATAGTATGGTCTTTTGCGGCACTGATAGTTGTTATACTGATTATTCGTCAGTGGAAAGAATTCAGAGACTCGGTTTTTAATTTTAAGGTTTTGAGGCTTTATCTTCTTGCTGCAATTCTGATTGCAGTAAACTGGTTTATTTATGTATGGGCTGTCAACGCAGGACACATTGTTGAAACAAGTCTGGGATATTACATAAATCCCCTTCTGAGTGTTTTAATGGGCGTTATATTCTTTCGTGAGCACCTGAATTTATGGCAATGGATACCTATCGGGATGGCAGCGGCAGGTGTACTTTATTTAACTGTATCTTTGGGTACGCTGCCGTGGATTGCATTAATACTCGCATTTTCATTCGCATCTTACGGACTTGTTAAAAAAGTAGCTCCACTCAGTTCATTACACGGCTTAACGCTTGAAACGCTGATACTCCTGATACCTGCTGCAGTTTTCATTTTTTATTCAGAGAGTTCAGGAACGAGTGTTTTTATGCATTACGGCTGGGTTTCTGATTTAATGATAGTTGGCGCAGGTGTAATAACAACCATACCGTTACTGTTGTTTGCTTCTGCAGCGAAACGCATTCCTCTTTCATTTATTGGTATACTTCAATACATAGCACCAACGATACAATTTCTTATCGGCGTTCTGTTATACAAGGAACAGTTTTCAACACAACAATTTATAGGATATTCCCTCGTATGGATTGCACTGATAATATTCGGGTTCAATAGTTTTTCTTCGTACAGGGCCAAGAGTGTTATGGCGGCGGAAATGGAATAGTGTCCTCATTTTTATCCCGTTAATACTTCTAATTTGAAACAAATACAAGACTTTTAAGTATCATATTTAAGAGTTAATTTGTACTAAATCAATTATAAATACTCAATGAAAAATTTCAAACTATTAGTAACGATATTATCGTTTACATTATTAAACACGCTTTATGCACAGGAATTAACGACTGTAAAGATAAATGAGGTTTCCAGTGTTAAAAACCAGGGTATGAGCGGTACGTGCTGGTGCTTTTCAGTTATATCAATTCTTGAATCGGGTATGATGAAGGCGGGAATCAGCACTGCTGACCTGTCAGAAATGTACGTAGTAAGAAACATATATTTTGACAAAGCAAAGAATTACATACTTCGTCAGGGGTTCACAAGATTTTCAGAGGGAGCGTTCACACACGATGTGATGCCTGCAATTAATAAATATGGAATTGTACCTGAAGATGCTTATCCTAACTTACAGTCAGGAATGATAAACCATCAGGGATTTGACGAGAAGCTTAAGAAGTTTCTTGACAGTGTGCTTGTGAAGCAGCCGATATCAGCAGACTGGGAAGTGAACTTCAACAGAATGCTCGATGAGAAGTTCGGTAAAGTACCTGCCGAATTTACTTATGAAGGGAAGAAATATACACCTATGGAATTTGCAAAGAACGTATTGAAATTCAACCCTGATGACTTTGTAGGTTTAACTTCTTTTACGCATCACGAATTTTACAAACCGTTTAACGTTGAAGTACCTGACAATTATTCGGGCGGACAATTTTACAATGTACCGATAGACGAACTGATTGAGGCAACAGAAACTGCAATAATGAACGGTTACACTGTAGGATGGGATGCAGACGTTTCGAATTCATTCTTCGCTCAGGACAAGGGATGGGCTATGTATCCAAAGGGCAAGAGCAGCCTGAAGGATGCTATAAACCCCGATGATGCCGAAGCCGATTACACACAGAAGTCAAGACAGGATTTATTCGAAAACCTAACAACACAGGACGACCACTTAATGCACTTAGTCGGGATTAAGAAAACAGACAACGGAAAGATATTCTTTTACGTAAAGAATTCGTGGGGGGCCATGGGGCCGTTTAAGGGATTCATAAATGTATCGGAAACTTATTTTGGGATTAACACAGTAACTATAGTACTGCCGAAAGCTGCGCTGGATTCGGGATTAAGAACTAAGTTAGGAATATAATAGCAGGAAGATATTGCACACTAAATAGAATGATCAGAATTGATTTTTGCTGACAAAAAGATTTTCGGGGTTAAAGATTAAAAAAGCCGTTCTTTTATACAAAGAACGGCTTTTTGTTTATATAAACCTATTTCTTCTTTTTATAAGTAAGTGTATTACCTCTTCCGACATAGGACAATTCAAGTTTTGAATCATTTACATTAACTATATAAAAGCATCTTATCTCATCATTATCGAATACGGTAATGTATTTTCCTTTAGGGTTGGTTTTAGCTTTATCGTTTGCGAGGCATGAGTCTCCTGTTGCAAACTTTGTGATTTCAGGTTTTTCACCATTGTATATTTCAATCCATTCGTTTCCTTTAACCTGCAGTACTGATTTCGAGTCATCAGTGCTGACCCATTTACCCTCGAGTGCGGATATTTTTGAATCCGGTTCTTTCGGTGACTCCTTCATTGTTTCTTTTGGCAACTCCTTTTTTGAGGTAGTATCTTTCTTTGTTTCTGTGTCTTGTTTTTTAGGGCCCGAATCACAGGATGCTAAAAGAAACGAAATCAGTCCTGCCGCAACAAAAAGAGACAAAATTGTTTTCTTCATAGATGTGTGTATGTTTAGTTAAGCTTAATCATTACAAATATAGCACATCTAATCCGCCAATTCTATGTGATTAAGAAACTTACATCTGTATCCGCTCACATCTGTCCAAAACGATAAGAACGACAAACGCCCTATAAAAATAAATTCATAGGGCGTATTTTTGTTTAATGCGAACAAAAATTTAATGTCATGGTAAAAATAACACTTTTAGGTCAAATATTTAACAAATTAAATCG
>JAPLFJ010000069.1 GCA_026390735.1 Ignavibacteriota bacterium | reverse complement strand
AGATTTGTCTAAAAAGTGGAATATGCCTGTTCAAAAATGGGCTTTTATAATTGCACATTTATCTGTGATTTTTAAAGATAGAATTGCTAAATTAATATTGTGATGTTTTTTTATATTTACACAAAAAATTTTACACCCTCTCCCGAACGTTTCATACTACTTTCCCATACGTTTCATACTACTTTGCCGTACGTTTCATAGTTAACTTCTATTAATCTTCCGATTATCTTATATGCATTAGCCGTGCGATTGCCGTTAAAAGGATACCCCATCTTAAATTTGATTTACAGGGTTTCATTCGGCAGAATAATCAATTCCGTACTTAATTTTTGTCTATTTTCATAATTGTAAAAACGTTAAATTTGTGTAATGTAGATGATTTGACTTCAATTTTTAGTACCCCGTTTTATAGTTTAAAAATTTAAGTGATTCGATACGCGATTTACTATAAGTAAATTCAAAATTTTATGTTAATTTAATTATAAGGAGTCCTTTTTAATGTCCACAAGGAAAAAAGTTACAATTGATGGAAATGAAGCGGCGGCTTATGTTGCACACCAGACTAATGAAGTAATAGCGATTTATCCCATTACTCCCTCTTCACCGATGGGTGAATTTTCTGATGCATGGTCAGCAGTAGGTCAGAAAAATATCTGGGGATCCGTTCCAGTAGTTTATGAAATGCAAAGTGAAGGCGGAGCTTCGGGCGCAGTACACGGTGCACTGCAAACCGGCTCACTTACAACCACATTCACAGCGTCACAGGGTTTACTCCTGATGATACCTAATATGTATAAAATAGCAGGCGAACTTACTTCAACAGTTTTTCACGTTACAGCACGTTCACTCGCAGCACAGGCACTTTCGATTTTCGGCGACCACTCTGACGTTATGGCAACCAGGCAGACAGGTTTTGCAATGCTTTGCTCAAACAACGTTCAGGAAGTTATGGACTTTGCTTTGATTTCACAGAGAGCATCGCTTGAATCAAGATTACCGTTCTTACATTTCTTCGATGGTTTCAGAACCTCGCACGAAGTTGTAAAGATTGAACAGTTGAATGTTGAAGATTTAAGAGCAATGATAGATGATAAGTTTGTAAAGATGCACAGAGGAAGAGGCTTAACACCTGACAATCCATTCATAAGAGGTACAGCACAGAATCCTGACGTTTATTTCCAGGGCAGAGAAACAGTAAATAATTTCTACAATGACTGCGTCGGTTTAACACAAAAATCGATGGATAAGTTTTTTGAAGTTACAGGCAGAAGATATAATTTATTCGATTACTACGGAGCACCAGATGCAGAAAGAATTATCATTCTTATGGGTTCGGGCGCAGAAGCAGCTGAAGAGACAATTGAGTATATGACAGAAAAGCTCGGAGAAAAAGTCGGCTTATTAAAAGTTAGATTATTCAGACCATTCTCCATCGAACATTTTGTTAACGCAATGCCAAAGACTGTTAAAGGTATTGCAGTTCTTGACAGGACAAAAGAACCCGGCTCTATCGGCGAACCTTTATACCAGGACGTTGTAACAGCATTAAGCGAAAACTGTCCGTTTGAAAAGATGCCAAAGGTTATCGGCGGACGTTACGGACTTTCATCGAAAGAGTTTACACCAGCAATGGTGAAAGCAGTTTTTGATGAACTGAAAAAAGACAAACCAAAGAATCATTTCACAATAGGTATTAACGACGACGTTTCACACACAAGCATAGATTACGATAAGAATTTCACGATTGAGATTGACGGATTATTCTGCGGATTATTCTACGGATTAGGCGCAGACGGTACAGTTGGTGCAAACAAGAATTCGATTAAAATCATCGGCGAAGAGACTGAGAACTATGCACAGGGTTACTTTGTGTACGACTCGAAGAAATCAGGCTCTACAACAGTTTCACACTTAAGGTTCGGCAAGAAACCTATCAAGTCAACTTACTTAATTCAAAAGTCAGACTTCGTTGCCTGCCATCAGTTCAACCTTCTTGAGAAGTTTGATATGCTGAAAGACCTGAAAGACGGCGGAGTATTTTTACTGAACACTCCTTTCGGACTTGAAGAGACACTCGCAAAACTTCCAAGAAAAGTTGCACAGCAGATTATAGACAAGAAATTAAACTTCTACGTCATCGACGGTTACTCGGTAGCAAAAGAAACAGGCATGGGTTCAAGAGTTAACACAATCATGCAGACCTGCTTCTTCGCAATTTCGGGCGTACTTTCGAAAGACGAAGCAATTGCACAGATTAAGAAATCGATTAAGAAGAGTTACGGAATGAAGGGTGACGACATAGTCAACCAGAACTATAAGGCAGTTGACAAGACACTTGAAAACTTAATCAAGGTTGATGTTGCAACACTGAAACCCGGAACGATTGAAATTCCTCCGACAGTATCAGACAAAGCACCAGATTACGTAAAGAATACACTCGCAAGAATTCTTGAAGGTCTTGGCGATGACATTCCTGTAAGCCAGATGCCTGTTGACGGTACATTCCCGACAGCCACTGCACAATGGGAAAAGAGAAACATTGCACTCGAAGTTCCTGCATGGGACCCTGATGTTTGTATTCAATGCGGTAAGTGCGCAATCATCTGTCCTCACGCAACAATCAGAATTAAAGCATACGACGAGAAAGCATTAACAAATGTACCTGCTACTTTCAAACATTCAAAAGTAAAAGGAAAAGAATTTGCAGACGGTACAGAGTATTCGATTCAGGTTGCAGTTGAAGACTGTACAGGATGCGGACTCTGCGTTGAAATCTGTCCTGCAAAGAACAAGAAAGAAGTTAAACTTAAAGCTCTTAACATGGTACCTCAAATGCCATTACGCGAGCAGGAAAGAACAAACTGGGATTACTTCTTAAACCTTCCTGAGTTTGACAGAACAAAGGCAAACGTTACAACAATCAAGGGTAGCCAGTTCTTACAGCCTCTCTTTGAATTCTCGGGCGCTTGCTCAGGATGCGGCGAAACGCCATACGTCAAACTTGTATCACAGTTATTCGGTGACAGGTCAATCATTGCAAACGCAACGGGCTGTTCATCAATCTACGGCGGTAACCTGCCAACAACTCCTTGGGCAAAGAACAACGAAGGCAGAGGACCTGCATGGTCAAACTCACTCTTCGAAGACAATGCCGAGTTCGGACTTGGTATGAGACTCTCAATCGACAAACATAATGAATACGCAAAGGAATTATTACAAAGACTTGCATCAGGCGTCGGCGAACAAATCGTTAATGACATTTTAAACGCAGACCAGTCTGACGAAGCAGGTATTCACGAACAAAGAGAAAGAGTAGCAGTATTAAAAGATAAACTTAAGAAAATAGATTCACCTGAAGCCGAAGACTTATTAACACTTGCTGATTACCTCGTAAAGAAATCAGTATGGATTATGGGCGGCGATGGATGGGCTTACGACATCGGTTACGGCGGTCTTGACCACGTACTCGCATCGGGCAAGAATGTAAACATTCTCGTACTCGATACAGAAGTATATTCAAACACTGGCGGTCAGATGTCGAAGTCAACGATGATGGGTGCGGTTGCAAAGTTTGCAGCATCGGGTAAACCTGTCGGCAAGAAAGACCTTGGAATGATGGCAATGAACTACGGTCACGTTTACGTCGCGAAAGTTGCGATGGGAGCGAATGACACGCAGACACTGAAAGCATTCCTCGAAGCAGAATCTTACGACGGACCATCAATCATCATTGCTTACTCACATTGTATCGCACACGGTATCAATATGACGAAGGCACTCGAAAACCAGAAGGCAGCAGTTGATTCAGCGCACTGGACACTTTTCCGTTACGACCCAAGAAACGTAGCACAGGGAAAGAATCCTTTAAAGCTCGATTCAGGTGCACCAAAGATTTCATTCCAGGAATATGCATACAAGGAAACAAGGTACAAGATGTTAACAAAGTCAGAGCCTGAACATGCAGCAGAACTTATGAGACAGGCACAGATATTCGTTGACGATAAATGGAAAGTTTATGAAAAGATGGCAAGCGATGGGAATGCTAAAGCAGAACAAAAATAATTAATTAATTTTATAATTTTAAATAATAATATTATGGATTTATCAACAACGTACATGGGATTGAAGTTGAAGAACCCGATTGTTCCTTCAGCCTCGCCACTTTCAAGAACTGTTGATATGGTTAAGAAGCTTGAAGATGCAGGTGCAGCGGCAGTTGTGGTTTATTCTTTATTCGAAGAGCAAATCACGCACGACCAGAATGAGTTTGATCATTATATGACCAGCGGTACTGAAAGTTTTGCAGAAGCATTAAGTTACTTCCCTGTTACTAACGATTACAACATGGGACCGGACCAGTATATAAGACACATAAGCAACCTTAAGAGTGCAGTTGAAATTCCTGTTATAGGAAGTTTGAACGGCGTCTCTGCGGGCGGATGGCTTAAGTACGCTAAGGAAATAGAAGATGCAGGTGCAGATGGTTTAGAACTTAACGTTTATTACATCCCTACAAATCTTGAAAAAGACGGAACAATAATCGAAGAGATGTACATAAGAAATTTAATAAAACTTAAGAAGGCTTTAAAGATTCCTGTTGCGATGAAGCTCAGCCCTTACTTCTCTTCGATGTCGAACATGGCAAAGAAGCTTGATACAGCGGGCGCTGACGCATTAGTGCTTTTCAACAGATTCTATCAGCCTGATTTGGATATTGAAAATCTTGAAGTTGTTCCAAACCTTGACCTTAGCAATAACTGGGAAATGCGTTTACCTTTGCGCTGGATTGCGATTCTTCACAGCAGAATAAAAGCAAACCTTGCAGCAACTACAGGCATTCACAAATACGAAGACGTGCTGAAGATGATTATGGCAGGCGCAGACATTACCTGTATGTGTTCGGAACTGCTCGCAAACGGAATCGGCAGAATTTCCGAAGTGCTTAAAGAAGTTGAACAATGGATGACTGAGAAAGAATACGAATCTATTGAGCAAATGAAAGGAAGCATGAGCCAGAAATCTGTTGCAGACCCTGCGGCATTCGAAAGAGCCAACTATATGAAGGCTTTGAACAATTACAAGTTATTGATATAAAAACTAATAATTGCTTCCCGGTTAAAATCCGGGAAGCAATTTTACTTAAAGCAAATCCATTACATCTCTGTATCCTGATATTATAATTTTCTTTTTAGCCTTGGTCTTTTCAAATAGTTCCTTTTGTTTTAAAGTCATCTCGCTTCCATACTTTGACTCAATCAACACTTTGTTTTCAGTAATAAAATCAATTTCAATTTCCGATTCACAAACATATTTTGGGTTTAAACCTTTGATTTTTAAGAAAACATAATTTTCAAAAATACTCCCTTTATCTTTAAAACCGGTTATATAGTTTCTTAAGCCAATATCTGCCGAATAAATCTTTTTGGGTGCTAATACTTTATCGTTTGGCTTTCCCCATCTATCAACTAAATAAATTAAAAAGGTATCTTCAAACATATTCAAATACCTTCTTGCGCTATCAGGTGATATATTCAGTATTTTTGACATTTTATTTATACTTAAAGACTTCCCCGCCCTTTCCATAAGGAGTATGTAAAAATCCTTTAATATAGATGTTGATTTTACATTATAAAAGGATGAGATATCTTTTACAATTATATCATCGATTAATTCTTTTAAATAACTTATGTCGTTATTTAAAACATATTCAGGAATGCCCCCAACTTTTAAATAATCCTCAAAATGGACATCTAATAAATGATTATCAGATTTTTTCAAACTAATATTTTTGAATAAAAGATATTCTTCAAAATCCAGGGGAAGAACCTCAATAACAATATTCCGCCCTGTAAGAAAAGACTTTCGCGATTTCAGAATAGATGCGCTTGAAGAAGATGCATAAATTTTAACATTCTGTGAATCATAAAGATTTTTTAGCTGGATTTCAAAATCCTTTTTATATGCAACTTCATCAAGGAATAGGAAAATCTTTTCACTAAAAGATATTTTCATAATTTTCCTGTATTCTTCAACCAATTCTATTATGCTCTTATCTTTCAGCAAGTAATCATCTAAACTTAAATATAAAATCTTCGCTGGATTTATACCTGCATTTGCTATCAAATGGTTTATGAGCATTTTCATACAGGTTGTTTTGCCCACACGCCTTAGACCGGTAAGAAAAACAATTTGTTTGGAACGCAAATAAGATTTCAGGATTGTAAGTATTTTTTCACGCTCAATAAAATTATCAGACCTGACATCACTTTCCCACCAGGGGTTGTATCTATAAAAAGTTTGTTCTGTCATTTTTTGCTTTTCTTCAAATATGGGGAATAACAAATTAAATTTCAATTACTATACGATGGTATCGTATAGAATGTGGGATTTATATACGATGGTATCGTATGATGTGTTTAGTTTTGAGGATAGTTAAAAAGGGACGTTAAGCCCCTTTTTTAATTTCTAATAATGATTACCCTTCATCAGGTCTTCGAGCACATCGTAAAACTTACTCCAAGCACTCTTCGTGTTTTCGTCAAAATCTTTTCCGAGCACTGTATTGAATGCATAAATAAGAGAGATTTTAAAATACTTATACTGTTCGGCAGTCACTCCATAATCCACGTGTCTGCTTCCCATATTCTGAATTGCCGGCATTATGATATGCACATTATTCAATCCCTCCACAACAGTCTTAATCATCTTCATAAAAAGGCGCGACTGCTCTTTCATATCCACCTTAAAAATATTCACAACATCAGGACAGCACTCGAACAAATGCTTGTAAAGAATGTCGCCCGTCTCCTGCGGTTTCTCGCTCACCTTTTTAAAAGAATCCTGAATAAGTTTTATATCCTCCTTAGATAAAATATCCCATTCTGTCATTTCTATTATTCCTATGTTAAAAGTTTTAAATTTAAATGAGTAGCAAAATATATAATTTCCTGATAAAGTTTAAGAGCAAAAGGAGAATAAAATGCGGGCAAAAATTGAACCGGAGCCGCACTTTAATTAATCTCAACCCCGAAGGGGAGATACATATGTCTCTTGCGAGACAGGAGTCTGAGCTCCAGGTGATCGCGTTAGCGTCACGTTGCCTGAAAGGCAAAAGCAGTCTCCGGTTCAAAAATAATTTACTTTATCGAAAGTGATTTGTCAACGTAATTCAGATGCTTCTAAAAGTTTTATATATAATAGAGTAACGTATCAATTCTGTAAAAATGTTTGTCTGCGAAACGATAATTCCGTCAGCGCAAAGACAAATCCTATTGGAATAACGGCAATTCCGTCTGCGGAAATGCAAATCCTGACGGAATCACGGCAATTCCGTCAGCGTAAAGACAAATCCTGTCGGAATTACGGCAATTCCGTCAGCGGAAAGGCAAATCCTGTCGGAATCACGGCAATTCCGTCTGCGGAACCGCAAATCCTGTCGGAATCACGGCAATTCCGTCAGCGAAACCACAATTCCGTCGGAAAAATGACTTTGCAGACAGCAAAACCGCTAAAACAGTCAGAAAAGGGGCTTTTCCATCGCTTTTGCGGTTCCGCTAACCGAAAAGCCGAATCAACGCCTGAAATACCGCATTTTTGAATCAAATTTGCAGCATTTTCATTAATTTCTTTGTACTTGCATGTTAAATAGTTTCAAATTATAATTGTGCAAGAGTTGATATTGAAAATCTGATTGAGATATTGACAAACGAAAAGCAAGTTTCCCACGTCATCACAATTTGTTTTTTAAGAATTGATAAGAATAATTATTCAGACTTAAAATTTATTAAAGGTAATTGCTACACCCTTTAAAATATTTTTATAAATTTTAATTTTAACAATTATGCTTAAAATTAGTTTAGGGCTTTCACACATGCCCATAATGGACAAGATTGCAAAAGCCAAAATGATCGTTCAAAAGATGACAGGCAATGCACACTTCCCAACAACCGTTCCTCCTTTGGCTGACGTTACGGCACAAATCGTAAAAACAGAAACAGCAAAAACCAAAGCCGATTCTGCAAAGGCAACTTCAAAAGAAATGACAGCCATTCAGAATCAGGAGGAAAAAGCACTAGATTCAATTCTCACAAAACTTGCAAACTCCGTCGAAATTACGGCGGACGGTGATGTTGCAATAATCGAAAGTGCGGGTATGACACCTGCATCAAAAGGCACACCGGTCGGAACACTTCCGCAGCCTCAAAATTGCGGAATCACAACCGGCGACAACGCAGGCGAAGTTGACCCGAGCTGTGAGAACGTGAAAGGTGCAAAAACTTATGTGTGGCAAATAAACATCGTCGACCCTGTAAAGGAAGGCGACTGGAAAGATGCAATAACCACAACAAAATCTACCTGCATCATTCCAAACCTTGTAAGCGGAAGCCGCTGCTGGGTGCGCGTTGCAGCAGTGGGCGCGGCAGGCAGAAGTGCATGGAGCGATCCGGCAACAAAGATAGTCCCGTAACACATTTATTATTCACTCCTTCCCTGTGAAAACAGGGAAGGAGGATTTAAGTTGTGTGAAAGTATATTGATAATAAAAGAGATAATCCAATAATTAATAAATATAGAAAAGTATATTATGAAATGGTTCAATAAATTATTTTAATCTTAACTATTTGTAATTTGAAAGATAGCTTTAAATAAACTAACTTTTTAAAATTAAATGGAGTGATCATGAAAAAGTTGAAATTACATTTTTCTTCCCTTATTTGTTTTCTATTAATTTTTATATCAAGTATAAATTCACAACCATTGGATCCTAACGGATGGATAAATTGTGAGAGTATTACAAATCCTTTTGAAGGAAATCTTTTCCTGCCTGGGGGACGATTTAAACCAGAAAGAACAAACAATTATCTGAATACAAATCAGTATTCTGTATTTAGAATTCTTACAGTTTTTGTTCAGTTCAAAAATGATTCTACTTATGCAAACGATGTAAACTGGCCTGCACAGCAGGCACCAATTTTTAAGGATTCACTATTTGCTAATGTTAGAAATAACAATTATGGAAACGAGTGGTGGAATGCTTACAACGAAAATACAGAGTGTATAAGTGATTATTTTATGGAAATATCCCGTGGGAATTTTCATGTTCTTGGTAAAACGGTTAATATAATTTTGCCCTATGATTCATCCCATTATCAGCATAGAGGCGGGATGAATCAACTTAATTCCGATATTTATTCGGCTTTAGTTGAATATCCCGGAATTGATTGGCCATCATTTGAAAAATGGTATTATGACCAAGCAAATGATACCTTTGGGTATGGAAGTGTTGATAATATTATTGATATGATGTATGTTGTTCACAGGGTTTGGCGGGATAATATAAGGGAACAGGATAGTTTAATATCGTTAACACCCGGTAGTATTGCATACTTATATCAATCAAATAAAGGTATGTCAGATACTTTATCAAATGGATTTATAATAAATGCGCGCTCGGGTGTTTATGGTTCAGGAGTTACATTTACAACAGGGCAGCAACAAAAAGTACCACAAGCACCATTTTCTAAAATTAGATTTCTTGGAACTCAGGCACACGAGTTAGGACATTATCTTGGGTTTATTTTTCATAATAATTATGGTTTAATGATGGGTGAATCTAACACTTTCGTAACCGGTCCTGATGCACGATTTAGCCCGTGGGAGACATTAAAGTTAGGATATGGAGGTTTTAAAAACGTGCTCTATAATCAAATTAACCATTTAAATGATTTCTCATCAAGAGATAATAATGACACTATGCAAGTGTTAAAAATTCCTCTTTTTGATTCTTATTATAATCCTGACTACTTTTTATTGGCATTAAGGAATAAAGTTTTAAAATATGATAGGATAATGCTTGGTGATACTGCAGAAAGTGCAGATTATGGTAAAGGACTTTATATATACCATTTTAATGATCACCCGTATTTTAAAGGTAGTGATTTAGAGTGTGCAGACGGTTTATTTAATTGGGAATCTGAGGGAATATTCGAACCAGATTGGGGTCCACAACCATTGCCATTTTTCAAACAAAATTCTGTTGTTAGAGGTGCAAATGATGTTTCAACTGGTTCTTTGTCAAATGCTGATGGAAAAAGTGTATCCGGTTATTACAACAATACACTGTATAATAATTGGGGCGGAATTGGTCAAAAGCAAGCAAGTTTCGGTCTTTTCGGAACTGATAAAATTTATACGAATATTAGAGAGAAATATACAACCAGAGCATTTTGCGGAGATAGATGGGACGCTTGGGGATTAGAATATAATAATATATTTTCACCATATTCTAGTCCATCAACTATAAACTGGTTTAGCGAAACAAATAGTGACAGAATTTATATTTATATAACGGGCGAAAGTAGCAGTGGTATTGATTTTTATGTATATAAACCAGATAGAAATTTGTCGGAAAGTCAAATACTCTATTTAACTCCACCATCAAGACCGATGGGGATTAAAATTGAAGAGTATTACCCGAATGATACTTCTATTTGTCATCCGAGAGTTGTTTGGGAGCATAACATTGAACCCGATATGCCAAATCCACTAACAGGGAAGCTAAAATATATAGTATACAAAGCAACCCAACCTGATATGACTGGCATACCCGGATATTATCAAACTTATGCTCAAGTAGATATTCTCCCAACGGATACAGCATGTTTTATTGATTATGCTGTGAACGAATATGATTGCGCCAATTTTGATAGACCGCCTTATGGTGTTCCATATCCAATTAGATATAAAGTTAAAGCAGTTGATAATACAGGGAAATATTCCGTTTATTCTGATTTTGTTGGAACAGAAGGAATTTCTGATAATGGCAACAAAGAAGGGGAAGCTGGTGATAATTTTGGAATAAATAAAGAATTGAAATTTGATATTTCTCAAAACTTCCCGAACCCTTTTAATCCATCAACACGTTTTAAATATGTTGTTCCTTTTAACGGAAATGTTAATATTACGATATACGATATTTCGGGGAGAGAAATTCAGCACCTTGTGAATGAGTATAAAAAAGCAGGTGAATATATTATAGAATTTAATGCGGGTAATTTATCGTCAGGTGTTTACTTTTACAGAATTAGAGCAGGTAATAATGTTATTACAAAGAAAATGATTTTATTAAAGTAATATAAAGAATGAGAATTAAAAATTTAATACATAGTTTCTTATTATCAGTATTAATATTGCTGTTTTATATAAATGGTTATTCTCAATGGATATTACAGGCTTCTAATACATCAGCGCATTTCCTAAATATTAGGTTTTTGAATAAGAACACAGGCTGGGTATCGGGAACGAATGGAACTATAGTTAAAACAACAAACGGCGGTTTAAACTGGGTTGTTCAGATTACCAATCTTGCAAGCAAAGAAATAAGAGGGCTGACAATTGTAGATTCAAATATTGTCTATGCCGCAGGGTTATTCGATACATTCTTAAAAACAACAAACGGCGGTACAAATTGGCAAATATTAAGGAATGGTCCGGTACCGACATTGCATAGTTATTGGTCAACATACTTTATAAATCCTAATACAGGCTGGATATGCGGAACGTTACAAACAATTTATAAAACCACGAACGGCGGTTTGACTCTGGACTCTATTAATGTACCGGCGGGTTTTATGTATGATATTTATTTCAGGAATGAATTGGAAGGGCTTGCTTGCGGTGAAACCGCCGCAATGTTCAGAACAACTGATGGAGGATTTAGCTGGTACACAATTAATGTACCTGTTGCGAATCAGTCAGCAGATTTTGATAAATTTTCTTTTATTAATAATAATACCGGATTTGTCATTGGTGTTCAAAATAGTAAATTATACAAAACAACTAATTTTGGAATTACGTGGGATAGTGTAGCGAGAATATACGGAATGGATGAGAGCTATGCATTATGTTTTCTCGACGAGAATACAGGGTTCAGTTGTGGCTCATATAATATGCTTTACAAAACCACAAACGGAGGTTATAACTGGCGGCAGGAAAACACTTCTCAATTTGGATCAACATATCTGCATGGAATACATTTTTATAATCATGACACTGGCTGGGTTGTAGGTGCTGTTGGAAGAATACTATACACAGAAACAGGCGGAAGCCCTGTTTTATCGGTAGTAAGTAACATAAGTAATGCTACCGGCTTTTCTCTGGGACAAAACTATCCCAACCCGTTCAATCCAACAACAAAAATCCGTTTTGATGTTGCTAATGGATTCCCGATAGGAGCATTCGGGAATGACAAAGTGGTATTGAAAGTATATGATATTATGGGTCGAGAAGTGCAAACACTCGTGAACGAATCGCTTAAGCCCGGAACGTATGAAGTATCATTCGACGGTTCATCGCTAAACAGCGGAGTTTATTTCTACAAACTGATTACGAAAGGCTTCACCGAAACAAAGAAAATGTTACTAATAAAATAATCCTTAGCATTTCTTCCCAAGCTCTGCTTGGGAAGAAATTTTAAAAGAATATAAATCTAAACTTATAAAACTATGAAAAGAAAAACTTTACTAATTGTTCTTGCTCTTTTTCTTAATTCTTCTTTTTTAATAAATAATTGTGTTAGCCAGTGGGTGCAGATATCTAATGGGATGGGGAATAATAAAGATGTTAGAGCACTGGCAGTTTCAGGGACAAACATTTTTGCAGGAACAAATGCCAGCGGAGTATTTTTGTCAACAAATTACGGCACAGACTGGATTGCTGTTAATAACGGATTAACAAATCTAAATGTTAATGCAATTGCAATTTCAGGAACAAATTTATTTGCAGGAACTGATGGCGGAGTATTCTTATCAACCAATAACGGAAACACTTGGATCGCGGTAAATAACGGGTTAACGAATCTATATGTTAACGGACTTACAGTTTCAGGAATAAACCTTTTTGCCGCGACAGATGGCGGCGCATTTTTATCAACAAACAATGGTACAAACTGGACTTCGATTAATAACGGATTAACTGATCCATTGGTTTATTTTATTGCGGTTACTGGAACAAAACTATTTGCAGGTACTCATACCAAATTATTTTTATCCTCAAATAACGGAATAACTTGGTCAAGGGTCATAAACGGATTACCTAATAGTAATGAATTTGTTGCTTTTGCTGTTTTCGGAACAAATTATTTTACGGGAACAGGTAACCGTGGTGTGTTTTTATCAACAAATAGCGGTACAATATGGGATTCGGTCAATAACGGATTAACGTATAATTCAGTTGTTTGGTCACTAGCCGTTTCAGGAACAAACCTATTTGCGGGAACACTTGTCGGTGTATTTTTATCGACTAATAATGGCACAAGTTGGATAAATAAAAATCAGGGATTCAATACTATTCCAAATGTTGCAGCATTATTAATTTCAAACAATTATATCTTTGCTGGAACACAAGGACAGTCCGTTTTTCGTCGCTCACAAACAGAAGCAATCGGCATAAAAAATATCGGTACGGAAATCCCGGCAAAGTATTCACTATCACAAAACTATCCAAACCCGTTCAATCCTACAACGAAGATTAGATTTGATGTTATCAATGGATTCCCTGTAGGAACATCAGGGAATGACAAAGTGGTTCTAAAAGTTTATGATATTCAGGGTCGCGAAGTGCAAACACTCGTGAACGAATCGCTAAAACCCGGAACGTATGAAGTGTCGTTCGACGGCTCCAGACTAAACAGCGGAGTCTATTTCTACAAACTCATTACCAATGGATATAGCGAAACAAGAAAAATGTTGATGATTAAGTAACGATAGTTACTTAATCAGAAATCCGCCATCTTTTTGGCGGACTTATGATAAAATAAACAAAATCAATCTTCACTACACGACTTGCATATACAGTATAAAACGTGTAAGTTTGTAATAGTTCTTTAGAAATATATATTATAAGGGGGTGCTGCTCCGAACTAAACGGAGATGCTGAGATCAAACCCTTGGAACCTGACACGGATAATGCCGGCGTAGGAATTTACAAAGGTTAATTCAACGCTTAAATTTTTTCACATTTTCAGGTTCAGAAAAAGTTTAAGCGTTTTTTATTTGCGGTAAGACTATGAAATACTTTTTAATGTTATTAGCAGGATTCTTTATCCTGAACTCGGTTTCGCGCGCGCAGTCCGGCAAATCCGACACTTCTAAATTCAGGACTGAAACTATTGACGTGAACGCACTGCTCGGCATCGACCGCGTGACGCCAATCACTTTTCAAAACATCGGACGTGAAAAGATAGACGAGAAATTCTGGATGCAGGATTTGCCGATGTTCCTGAACGGAAACACGAGCATCAATGCATACTCGGAATCGGGTGCATCCGTGGGATACTCATACTTTTCAATCCGCGGTTTCGACCAGAGAAGAGTTTCGATTCTGATGAACGGCGTTCCGCAGAACGACGCAGAAGACCATCAGGTTTACTGGGTTGACCTTTCGGACATCACATCGTCTGTCGAGAGCATTCAGATACAGCGCGGCATTGGCACGGCGCTTTACGGCACATCGGGCATTGGCGGAGTGATAAACATTCAGACGGTAAACATTTTCGACAGAAAATTCCTTAACCTCGATGCGGGAATAGGAGACTACAATTCGAAAAGGTTTGCGCTTGAATATTCGTCGGGACTCACAGACGGAGGCTTCGGCTTTTACGGAAAGGTTTCAAAAACAAAAACAGACGGATACAGAGACCTTTCGTGGTCTGACCACTGGTCGTACTTTCTGAGTGCGGGAAAAACTTTCGGCACGAGTTCTGTGCTGAAGCTGAACGTTTACGGAAGCCCTATTAAAAACCATCTTGCATACATCGGGGTTACAAAAGATTATCTGGACGGAAAAGTTACGGGCGACGCACGAACAGACAGGAAATACAACTTCCTGAACTTCCCGAATGAAACGGACAACTACTATCAGCCGCATTACGAACTGGTTTTCAACACACAGGCGGCGAAAAATGTTTTTGTTTCGAACACACTGAACTACACGCGCGGCGAGGGTTACTTTGTAACAAACTATCCTGCGTATTACGGGTATGATTTATCGTACTTCAGATTAAACCCTTACTACACAACTGATTCGGGTGCTTTTAATTCAACATACTACAGACGCAATCCCGACGGGACTTTATATTTTGAAACAGGAAAAGGATATATGATTGACAAATCGGATTTGGTTACAAACCTTTACGTTTACAACAACGATTACGGCTGGTATCCGAAGGTTCAGATAAAACACAACGGCGAGAAAGGCACGCTGGTTATCGGAGGCGAGACGAGGCTTCACAATTCCGAACACTACGGAGAAATAACTTTCGGCAACGCACTGCCGCAGGGCACTCCCGACAATTACCAGTACTACTATTACCGCGGAAAGAAAACTTCCCTCTCGCTTTTTGCGAACGAAGTTTACAACATCACAAAGAAGCTTACGGGAATGGTGGGCGTGCAGTTTGCGTATCACAGGTACAGCATATCGGACGACAAGTTTAAACCTTATGCATTCAGCGTGGATTACAATTTTCTTACTCCGCGTTTCGGACTGAACTATAACATCACGGATAACTTCCGCGCGTTCGGAAACTTTTCGATTGCAAAGAGAGAGCCAAGACTGAAAGATATATACAATGCCGAAGACCCGTATTCGAAGCCGGGCTTCAGAGTGATAGATACGGTGAACAATGTTTACACAGACCCGTTTGTTAAGCCGGAGGAAATGTTAAACTATGAACTTGGCTTCGGGTACACATCGGCAATGCTGAAAGCAAACCTGAACTTCTATCTGATGAACTTCAGCAATGAAATTGTGAGTAACGGTCAGCTTGACAACGTAGGACAACCGATAAACGGCAACGCAGGAAAATCGATACATCAGGGAATCGAGTTTGATTTCGAACTGCATCCGTTTGAAAAGCAGGGCAAGTCGAACCTGCTGAGGAATCTTTATTTATCGGGAAACATAAACCTGTCGGATAATTATTTCAAGGATTACAAGGAAGTTATCGGAGCGGATTCTGTCGGAAATGTTTTTTACGGGAATGATTATTCGGGGAATAAAATACTTTTGAACCCTGGTATCATCGCAAACCTGTCTTTGAACTATAACACAAGTTTTGGTTTAAACTTTTACGTAACTGCACAGCACATCGGGAAACAATATCTGGATAATTCCGAGAACGAAATAAAGAATCCGTCTGCAAGAAGTGTTGCGGGGTACGTGGATAAGTATATAAATGCGTACACGGTGTTTAATGCGGGGCTGTCTTTTGATGTGATACCTGCGCTTCAGTTAAAAAATGCTCATAAATACATAAACTCGGTTGAGCTATCGCTGAAAGTGAATAACATATTCGACAGGCTTTACGAGACATCGGGAAGTGTTGACGGATACGGTGTACCTTACTGGATACCGGCAGCGGAAAGGAACTTCTATTTGAATCTGAAGGTGGGGCTGTAGGAATTAATCAGCCTATAATTTGTTCAACCCCGTTCGGGGTTGGATTTTGATTATCATAACCCCCGGCTTCGCCGGGGGTTATTCATATTAAACCCTTTCAGGGTTTTAAAGGAATAATAAATTTATCCCCCTCAGATATTAAAATAAAGGGTAAGGTTCTGATAATTTGAATAGAATAATCGTTAAAAATGTCCTATTTTTAATGAAATTAATATATATGTTATTCAGATGATGAGATTTAATATCGTTCTAACTTTACTATTTATATTTATAACAATGAACCTTTTTGCACAAGATACCACAACCACACAAAGCAACAACTTTGCACAAGATTCCATAACCACACAAAGCGACAATCCATTAGTAAAAGTCTGGGGTATAGAAGAATTCATAGAGAACGGCAAAAAATCAATTGAAGAAAATATACTTGAGATAGTTGTCGACTTCAGGGATGATGGGTCATACACATACTGGGAAGAAAATGAATCAACAGACGGAGAATGGGAAATGTCGGAAGACGGCACAACAATTTACTTTGACAAAGATACTGAAAACGAAATGGTCTGGGATATTATATCACTTGAGCCATCGAAACTTGAAGTGAAAATGAGTTACGGAAAGAGTAAGTACAAATATACATTCAGTCCAAAAGTAAGAAAAGTAATAGAAGAGATGTAAATTTATTTTTTCCCTGCAATACTTTATTTAGATTTTAAACTATACTTGAACATCATTTATAAATTAAACGGAGGGCTAAAAGCCTTATGCCATCAAAACCTTCAAACATGAAATCGTATGAAGAGGAAGTAAAAACCTTTTCGTGGGACATTTCAAAGAAAGAATTAGAATACAAAGACGGAGACATTATCAACATCGGCTGGTATTGTTCGGACCGTATTTGCGAAAAAGGAAAAGCTGAAAAACTTGCACTGATCTGGGAAAGTTCAAAAGGTGAGGAAAAGCGTTACACCTTCAACGACCTTAGATTGATTACAAACACAATGGCCAGTTATCTGAAAAACTTAGGAGTGAATCAGGGGGACAGAGTTTGTTTATTTATGGATAAAATTCCTGAACTATACATGGGATTTTTAGGAGTACTGAAACTTGGCGCGATAGCACAACCACTGTTTTCAGCGTTTGGTTCTGAATCTTTATTAACAAGGCTTGAAGACGCAACGACAACTGCGATTATGACACAGAAGAAACATCTTCCGAAAGTAAGAAACATACTCGAGAAGATGCCTTATTTGAAATACATAATTGTTGTTGATGATGACGGCAGCAAAGCACTAAGAGAAAGAGAATTTGCATTAAACATCGAGACCGAACCAAAGATAGAGAAATTTGATTGCTTCCCTTCTACGGCAGAAACAAAGTCGGTACTTCACTACACATCAGGTACAACTGGAAAACCAAAAGGCGCGCAACACGTCCACTATTCATTAATATCACAATACATAACTGCTAAGTACGTACTTGACTTGCAGGAAGACGATGTATACTGGTGTACTGCTGACCCGGGCTGGGTTACAGGAACATCGTACGGTATAATCGGAGTGTGGGCAAACGGTGTGACTCAGTGCGTGACTGATATTGGTTTTACAGCAGACAACTGGTATAAGTTTGCAGAGAAGAATAAAGTGACAGTCTGGTATTCTGCACCAACAGCAATTCGTTCTTTGATGAAAGAAGGAACTGCGGCGGTAAAGAAACATGATTTATCATCACTGCGTCATTTAGCGAGTGTTGGTGAACCTTTGAATGCAGAAGCAGTAATCTGGTCGCAGGAAGCATTCGGAATGATGTTCCACGATACATTCTGGCAGACAGAAACAGGAAGCATAATGGTAAGCAACTATCCCGGAATGAAAATAAAACCAGGCTCGATGGGAAAACCTTTCCCCGGAATAACGGCAACAGTATTGGATTTAAAGACATCCGAACCTATTACTAAAAAAGGTATAGTCGGAATGATTGCATTCCAGCCGAACTGGCCTTCGATAATAAGGACTTACTGGAACAACGAAGAAATATACAAGAGCAAATTTAAGAACGGATGGTATTTAAGCGGCGACAGAGCAAGTATTGACGAAGAAGGATACTACTGGTTTGTAGGAAGAGACGATGACGTTATCAACACAGCGGGTCACCTTGTAGGACCGTTCGAAATTGAATCAGCGTTACTTGAACATCCTGCAGTAGCAGAGTCAGCAGTCGTCGGTAAACCTGACCCTGTTAACATGGAAGTTGTAAAGGCATTCATAGCTTTGAAACCCGGTTATGACCAGAATAAAATGCTTGAACTTGAAATAATGAATTTTGTAAGGAAGAAACTTTCAGCTTTAGCTATGCCGCAGGAAATCGAGTTTGTGGATTCACTGCCAAAAACTAGAAGCGGAAAAATAATGAGAAGAGTATTGAGAGCAAAAGAATGGGGCGAAGAGATTGGTGATATTTCAACGCTAGAAAATGATATGTAAGAATAAAGAAATCAAATTTTAATAATTTAAACGGAGTAAAATCTAATGGCAGTAACAAAAGACACTATCCTCGAATACGTAAGAAATGAATATCTCGAGGACGGAGACGACAGAGAAGTAACATACAACACACCTTTGATATCAGGCGGAATAGTAGATTCATTCTCGATGGTATCATTGAAAGTTTTCTTAGAAACAAAGTATAACGTTTCGATTCCTGATGCCAAGGCAACACCAGAGGCATTTGACAGTGTAGATAATATAATAGTACTGTTAAAAGAAATGGGCGTGGAATAAATAATATTGGCACACTAAAGAATAGAACGCGGATTTTCACGGATTAGACTGATTTTCACGGATATTTTTTAGGCTAAGAGAAAAGATAAGAAAAGATATAATAGAACGCGGATTTTCACAGATTAGACTGATTATCACGGATATTTTTTAGGCTAAGAGAAAAGATAAGAAAAGATTCAATAGAACGCGGATTTTCACAGATTAGACTGATTTTCGCAGATATATTTTAGGCTAAAAGAAAAGAACGAGAATCAGTTATAATCAAAGAGCAAACAGAACGCGGATTTTCACGGATCAGACTGATGTTCGCAGATATTTTTTAGGCTAAGAGAAAAGATAAGAAATGAATTAATAGAATACTGATTTTCACAGATTAAACTGATGTTAGCGGATATTTTTTAGGCTAAGAGAAAAGATAGGAAAAGAATTAATAGAATACTGATTTTCACAGATATTAATGTAAGCAAAGAATTAAAGATGTCTGATAATAAAACAGAATTATTACATTCTAAGGAAACAGAAATTATAATTGCTGCTTTTTACAAAGTCTACAATACATTAGGTTTTGGTTTTCTGGAAAAGGTATATGAAAATTCATTATGTAATGAACTTCAAAAAAGTAATCTGTCTGTTATTAAACAGTATCCTATAAATGTATATTATGATGACCAGGTTGTTGGTGAGTATTTCGCGGATTTATTGATTGATAAGAAAATCATAGTTGAAATAAAGACAGCAAAATCGTTGTGTCAGGAAAATGAATATCAGTTAATTAATTATCTAAAAGCTACAGGAATTGAAGTCGGATTATTATTGAATTTTGGAGAAAAAGCGGAATTCAGAAGAAAGATATTTACAAATGATGTATATAAATCCGTGGATATCCGTTGAATCAGCGAAAATCCGTGTTCTATTTAGTATAAATTAAGGCTATTCAATTAATTATAAATTTTAAATTGGAGCTATAAAATGGCTTATTCAGAAGAAGTAAGAAAAGCACTTTCGGACGAAGTAACAGGAATCAAGACGGCCGGTTTATTCAAAGAAGAAAGAGCGATATGTGATCCGCAGGATGCGGAAATTGAAGTTCAATTTCCTATCGGGTCGGAAGCTAAGAAAGTTATAAATATGTGTGCAAACAATTATCTCGGATTGTCTTCACATCCTGATGTAGTTGCAGCAGCGCATAAAGGACTTGACCACAGAGGTTACGGCATGTCATCAGTAAGATTTATCTGCGGTACACAGGACACACATAAAGAACTTGAAGCTAAGCTGACAAAATTCTTAGGCACAGAAGATACTATACTGTTCCCTTCGTGCTTTGATGCAAACGCAGGTGTGTTTGAAGCAGTACTCACCGATCAGGACGTTATGATTGCTGACAGATTAATTCACGCATCAATCGTTGACGGTATCCGTCTTGCAAAAGCACAGCAGGATACTTTCAAGCATTCTGATATGAAACACCTTGAAGAAAAACTGGTTCTTCATCAGGATAAAAGAATACGTTTGATTATCACTGACGGCGCATTCTCAATGGACGGCGACCTTGCAAAGCTTGACAAGATTGTTGAACTTGCAGAGAAGTACAATGCGATGGTCTTTGTTGACGAAGCTCATACATCGGGTTACATTGGCAAAACAGGACGCGGAACAGCAGAACATTTCGGAGTAATGGGAAAGATAGATATTATTTCCACAACACTCGGAAAAGCACTTGGCGGTGCATCGGGCGGTTGTATTTCAGGAAGAAAAGAAATAGTAGAACTTTGCCGCCAGCGCGGAAGACCATATTTATTCTCAAACGCAGTTGCTCCTTCGATTGTTGAAGCTTCAATGACGGTACTTGACATTATTTCAAAGACAACTGAAAGAAGAGATAAACTTGAAAAGAATACAGAATTCTGGAGAAAATCCTTAACAGAAGCAGGATTAATCATTAAAGCAGGTGAAACAGCAATCGTACCTGTTATGTTATTCAATGCAAAGTTATCGCAGGACTTCTCTAAAGATTTATTCGCAGAAGGTATTTACGCAGTTGGATTCTTCTTCCCTGTAGTTCCAAAGGGACAGGCAAGAATCAGAACACAACTTTCCGCTGCACACGATATGCATCATCTTGAAAAAGCACTTGCAGCATTCATTAAAGTAGGAAAGAAATACGAAATACTCGGCAAGACAAAACAGGAAATCATTGACAGATACGGAATGTAACAAATAGTAAAGACAAACATATAAAGGCCGGATTATTAATCCGGCTTTTTTATTTCCCCTTAAATATTAAATATAGGTTTCGTATTTTTGCTTTAAATTATTCTAAAGATATGTACATCAGAACAAAACTCGATTTAGCAAAAGAATTATCAGAAATAAAAGAACAAGGTTTATACAAAGACGAAAGAGTTATTCTTTCCGACCAGAAAGCAAATATCAGCGTAAGGTTTCCTGATAACGCAAAGGAACGTGAAGTATTAAACTTCTGCGCTAACAATTATCTCGGACTTGCGAACCATCCTGCACTTATAAAAGCCGCTCACGAAACGTTAGACACTTATGGTTTCGGGCTTGCGTCAGTAAGGTTTATTTGCGGAACACAAGATATACACAAGCAGCTTGAGAAACAGATTGCAAAGTTCTATCATACAGAAGATACGATTCTCTATTCGTCGTGCTTCGATGCAAACGGCGGATTGTTTGAAGCAATACTCGGACAGGATGACACAATTATCACAGACGCATTAAATCACGCGAGTATAATTGACGGTATCAGACTTTGCAAAGCACGCCGTTTGATATTCAACCATTCGGATATGCACTCACTTGAAGAAAAATTGAAACTCGCTCGCGAAGGTTCTGACATCTGGGACCACAGCGGACTGGAGGCAATGCCAAATCCTGCAAGAAATATTGTAGTAGCAACTGACGGAGTATTCTCAATGGATGGCGACATAGCAAAAATCAGAGAGATTATTGAACTGGCGAACAAATACGACGCTATGGTAATGGTTGATGATTCACATGCAACAGGATTTCTGGGAGAAAAAGGAAGAGGTTCTATAGAATACTGCAATGCACTCGGCGAGGTTGACATCATTACTTCAACACTCGGAAAAGCAATGGGCGGTGCAACAGGCGGATTCACTACAGGCAGGAAAGAAATTATTGATATGTTAAGACAACGCTCAAGACCTTACCTGTTTTCAAATTCAGTTTCACCTTCAGTAGTTGGTGCTTCTATTGCAGCATTTGATTTACTCGACAAGAGCGATGACCTACGTGCGAAACTTGTTGAGAACACAAAGCAGTTCAGAACGGGAATGACAAAACTCGGTTTTGACATAATAGACAGTGTTCATCCGATAGTACCAGTTTTATTCAGAAAGTTTGAAAATGATGCAATGCTTGCACAGGCAGTTTCGAAGGATTTATACGAAGAAGGAATTTATGCAGTAGGATTTTTCTTTCCTGTAGTCCCGAGAGGAATGGCAAGAATAAGAGTACAAATATCAGCAGCACACACAAAGCAGGATATTGAGAAATGTTTAGCAGCATTTGAAAAGGTTGGAAAGAAACATTTAGTTATTAGTTGATAGTTGAAATGTCACATAGGAGCAAAGAAATATAGAAATGGCACACTGATAAAAGACGATTAGAACTGATTTGCACTGATCAAAAGATTTTTAAGGGTTAAAGAATTAGAGATTAAAGATTTCTTTTTTAAAATGTGTATTTTCAGGCAAAGAGATAAGACAGAGAAGATTTAATGTAAGAGAGTTAATCCAAACAAAAAGGGCAGACCGGATGGTCTGCCCTTTGTTTATATTCCTTTCTCCAGGGTTAACAAGGCTAAGAACAACCGCTTGTTGAACCACAACTCATACATTTCAGACAAGTACCGTTTCTAACCATAGTTGCCTGTCCGCATTCCTGGCAGATATCGCCTGTATAACCTTTAAGAATTGCTTCTTCTACTTTCACCTTCTCGCCGCCTTTACCATTACCGTTTCCGGCAGGGTTAGCGACTATTTTAATAGGTATAGAATGATCAACTGTTAAATTGGTTTCTTTTGGTTTATCAGATATCTTTTCTTCCACGATTCTTTCGCTGTAAATTTTCTCTTCGTAGAATTCCATATCTTTGTCTTTTTCTGTCTTTGCGAGTGAATCAACAGGGCTTATTGCAATCTGATCTTCAGGTATATGAGCAAGGTCAGTTCTCGATAAATAAGTAACTGCGAGTTCACGGAAAATGTAATCGATAATAGATGTTGCCATCTTGATGTTAGAATTACCGATAATTATTCCGTTAGGCTCAAAACGTGTATAGACAAAAGCATCTACAAACTCTTCGAGCGGGACACCGTGCTGTAAGCCAAGCGAGACAGCTATTGCGAAACAGTTCATCAGACTTCTGAAGGCTGCACCTTCGCGGTGCATATCGATAAATATTTCACCGAGTTGTCCGTTTTCGTATTCACCCGTTCTTAAATAAACATTATGGTTACCAATCTTTGCCTTTTGAGTGTATCCTCTGCGGCGGAACGGAAGTTTTCTTCTCTTCGCAATGTATCTGTGTATAATTCTTTCTGCAACTTTAACAATATCTGTGTTTGAAGAGATAGATATTTCGGATTTTTCTTCCTCTTCAAAGTCCAGAACGTCATCTATAGTTCTGTTCAGAGGCTGTGAAAGTTTAGAACCGTCTCTGTACAAAGCATTTGACTTCAAACCAAGTGACCAGGAGAGCATATATGCACTCTTCATGTCTTCTATAGTTGCATGGTTCGGAAGGTTGATTGTTTTTGAGATTGCACCTGATATAAACGGCTGTGCTGCTGCCATAATTTTAATATGGGCTTCGGGAAGAATATAACGTGTTCCCTTTTTGCCGCATTTGTTCGCACAATCGAATATCGGATAGTGTTCTGTTTTTAAATGAGGGGCACCCTCTATAGTCATAGTACCGCAGATATAGTCATTTGCTTCATCGATTTGTTCTTTAGTAAATCCAAGTGCCCTGAGAATGTTGAAAGTATAATCATCGAGTTGCTCATCAGTAAATCCGAGAACGTTTTTACAGAATGCAGCACCGAGAGTATATTTATTGAATGTAAATGTTATATCAAAGACACCAGGTAATGACTTCTCAACCATTTTAATAACTTCCATCGTAAATCCCTTTTCAGTGAGTGACTGTGGATTTATGTGCGGACAACCGATTAAAGAGCCGTAACCTTTTGTGTATTTAATAATATCATCAATTTCATTTTCACTGTAACCAAGACATTTTAACGCAGGAGGAACCGATTCATTTATTATCTTGAAATATCCGCCGCCTGCAAGTTTCTTAAATTTAACGAGTGCGAAGTCAGGCTCAACACCTGTTGTATCGCAATCCATCAGAAGACCGATTGTACCTGTAGGTGCGATAACAGTTACCTGTGCATTTCTGTACCCGAATTTTTCACCGAGTTCAAGAGCTCTGTCAGAATCCGCTCTTGCTGCCTCGAGTAAATCGTCAGGACAATACTTTTTATCTATCCCTACAGGATAGATTGAAAGTTCTTCGTACTCTTTTTTATGAACGTTGTATGATGCACGTCTGTGATTACGGATAACGCGCAGCATAGTATCTTTATTCTTTTCATATCCGGGATAAGGTCCGAGTTCCTTTGCCATTTCAGCGGAAGTTGCATAAGAGCGCATGTGCAGAATAGCAGTGATTGCACCTGCGATTGCTCTTGCTTCGTTTGAATCGTAAGGAATACCGAGAATCATAAGTAAGGCACCGAGGTTTGCATAACCAAGTCCGAGTGTTCTGTATTTATAAGAAAGTTCGGCAATTTCCTTACTTGGGAACTGAGCCATAAGAACACTGATTTCAAGAACCATAGTCCACAGGCGTGACGCGTGCCTGAACTTTTCAATTTCAAATTTCTCTATCTCGTAATTATAGAACTTTATTAAATTTAGCGAGGCTAAGTTACAGGCAGTATCATCGAGGAACATATATTCGCTGCAAGGATTGGAAGCCTTAATCTCGCCGCCATCAGGGCAGGTATGCCATTCGTTGATTGTAGTATGAAACTGAATACCGGGGTCAGCGCAGGCCCATGCTGAGTATGCGATGTCGTCCCAGAGTTTTCTTGCCTTTAAAGTCTTCGATGGTTTTGGTTCTCTGTTTTCTTTCTTTGACTGCTGAAGTTCAACACGCCAGTAGAGATTCCACTTATCATCCATCTCAACAGCTTTCATAAAATCGTTTGTTGCACGGACACTGTTGTTGGAATTCTGTCCTGCCACAGTTGCGTATGCATCAGAGTTCCAGTCAGTATCATAAATCGGAATAAAGATTTCCTTGAAGCCGAGTTTAGATAACTGAATAACTCTTTCAATATAGTTTTCAGGAACGTAAGCACGTCTTGCTTCTTTTATTGCTGATGCGAGTTGTTTATTCTTTGTTCTGTCAGTGCCGTCATCTTCAGGATGTCCCGGATTCTGGCATGCAGTTAAAATTTTATTCAAATAAATATTAAGGGCTTTGGAACCTGTAACGAGTGCTGCTACTTTTTCTTCTTCAACAACTTTCCAGTTGATAAAATCTTCGATGTCAGGATGGTCAAGGTCGAGCACTACCATCTTTGCAGCTCTGCGTGTTGTACCGCCTGATTTAATGGCACCTGCGCTTCTGTCGCCGATTCTTAAGAAAGACATCAAGCCTGACGATCTTCCGCCACCGCTTAAATGTTCGCCTGAACCTCTGACGTTTGAGAAGTTTGAGCCTGTTCCTGAACCATACTTAAACAGTCTTGCCTCACGAACCCACAAGTCCATGATTCCGCCTTCATTCACTAAGTCATCACTGACTGACTGAATAAAACAAGCGTGCGGCTGGCAGTGTGAATAAGCATCCGCAGAACGTGTAAGTTCGGCAGAGTCAGGGTCAACGTAAAAATGTCCTTGCGAAGGACCTGTAATGCCGTAAGCCCAGTGCAGGCCTGTGTTAAACCACTGTGGTGAATTCGGAGCTGCGTACTGCATAGCAAGCATATAAACCATTTCATTGTAGAAATGCTTTGCGTCTGCTTCTGAGTCAAAATACTTATACTTCCATCCCCAGTAAGTCCAGCAGCCTGCGAGCCTGTTGAACACCTGTCTTGAATCAATTTCGGAAGTATATAAATCTTCAGTACCTGTTAAAGTATCTGTATCGACTTCACTGCGCTGAAGCCATTCAGGAACTCCCTCTTCCTTAACTTTCTTTAAAACTTTTGGTATACCTGCTTTACGAAAATATTTCTGCGCAATAATATCCGTAGCTACCTGTGACCAGTGTTTAGGTACAATAACATTATTCATTTCAAATACAACAGATCCATCGGGGTTACGGATTACGGAAGAACGTTTGTCATACTCAATCTGGTTTAGTGTAGTTGAACTTGTAAAAATTCTGTTTATTCTCATTCGCTTAAAACTTTCCCCTTGTAGAATTTAATCTATCTTATTTAATAAATTATTTTAAAGAATTACTATGATTTGATTGCTTCTAATTTACAAGAAATAATTTTAAAATCAAATATCTTAATTTACGAAAACTGAAAATTTTCCGCTTGATTATTAAAAATATTTTACATCTATAACATTGAGAATAAAAATCGCGCCTTAATTTTGAAATGTTTATTTTTTCGTATGGGTTTTTGGGGTAAAATGTGAGGGTCTCTTAAATTCTTTTGCTGAACACCAATGCAGTTTATAATTATTATACCGTGTAACGTCAGTGTTTATAGGGGTTTTTAAGCATCAACAAATTTATTGTTACTTTTAGTGTTAAAAGCATAGAAGAAAACCTGCGTGACAGGAATTTTACGTCTTCTGAATGGTAAGAATTTTTTCCAAACCGGCAGAGAGAGGAGTGAAAAAGATGTATGACAAAATCTATGCCTAATAAAATAGATTTAGAATAATTAATTTCAGTAAAAGAGTAAGAAAATGGAAGCAGAAAAATTTATAATAAAGAATGGGTTTACAGACTCCGGAAACACGGTTGAAATTGTCAATCCGTTCAACGGAAAAATAGTTAAGCGACTATACAAAACGACAAGAGAACAGGTAAACGAATCTCTCAATTATTTACACTCTGTTTTTCAGAAATATAAGGTTGTTCCGTCTTACTTAAGAGCAGAATTACTGGATTTAGTCTGTCGGAAAATCTCCGAAAGGAAGGAAGAATTAGCTCAACTTATCACTCTTGAGACAGGTAAGCCGATTAAGTTCTCAAGAATAGAAATTGACAGGGCAATTTTCACTTTTAAGACAGGTTCAGAGGAAGCAAAACGGATTGAAGGCGAAATAATTCCTTTAGACCAGTTTAAAGGTTCAGAAGGAAAGAACGGATACGTGAAAAGATTTCCTATCGGAGTAATTCTTGCAATTACACCATGGAATTTTCCCGTAAACTTAGTTGCACATAAATTATCACCTGCATTAGCATCAGGAAATACTGTATTATTAAAACCTGCTTCGGCATCTTTATGCAGCGGAATAGAAGTTGTTAAAATTATAAAAGAAGCATCGGATGAATTAGGTCTGGGATATTGTCCTGTGAACGTTGTAACATCTTCGGGATCTGAAATCGAGGAGTTTTTGGCCGACGACAGGATAAAGATGATAAGTTTCACTGGAAGTCCGTTAATTGGATGGGGAATAAAGAAGAAACTTTCAAAGCAAAGATTATCGCTGGAACTTGGCGGGAATGCGGGAGTGATTGTTGACAAGGACACAGATATTGAAACAGCAGTTCCAAAGATTGTGAACGGTGCATTCTATTCGGCAGGACAGTCCTGCATATCGGTTCAAAGGGTTTATGTGCACAGCAGCATATACAAAGAATTTGAAGAAAAGCTTGTAAATTTCACTAAAAACGTTGTTTTCGGCGACCCGAACGACGAGAATTGCTTATCAGGACCGATGATAAATGAGGCAGAAGCTAAAAGAGCAGAGCGCTGGATTCAGGAAGCACTTGAGTCAGGCGGAAAGATTCTCACAGGCGGAAAAAGAAACGGAGCCGTGCTTGAACCGACAATATTAACTAATGCGGCGAATGCATGCAACGTCTGTTCGAAGGAAGTATTTGCACCTGTGATGGTATTAAAAGAGTTTAAAGACTTCAAAGAAGCGGTTGCAGAAGTTGACAATTCAGATTTTGGTCTGCAGGCAGGTGTGTTTACTAACGATTTAAAGAATGCAATGTATGCTTTCGAGAACATTGAAGCGGGCGGCGTTGTTCTAAATGAAGTATCTGCATACAGGGTTGACTCGATGCCATACGGCGGAATGAAACAATCGGGAATCGGCAAAGAAGGAATAAAGTATGCAATCGAAGAAATGACTGAAAGAAAAATATTAATAATATAAACAATAAACATATAATGGAAAAGAATTCAAAGATTACGGTATTCGGAGGCACAGGAATGCTTGGGAGTGCTGTTGTGAGAAGTTTAAAAGACAAAGGATTTACGAACGTAGATGCCATATCAAAAGATACAGGGTTTGATTTGCTTAACAAACAAATGGTTGACGATTACATAATAAACATAAAACCCGATTATATGTTTATGGTAGCAGGACTTGTGGGCGGAATACTTGCGAACAATTCCAGACAGGCAGATTTTCTTTACCAGAACTCTTTAATGATACTCTACACACTTGAGTCGGTAAAAACATATTCACCAAAGACAAAGATACTGTACACGGGTTCTACGTGCATATACCCGAAAGAGAATCCACAGCCGATAAACGAGTCAAGGTTTATGACAGGCCCTCTTGAAGAAACCAACAAAGGTTATGCAGTCGCGAAGGGAATGGGTGTAGTTGCCTGCCAGCTTTACAGAGACCAGTACGGAATAAACGCAATCGAGATAATGCCGACGAATATGTACGGACCGAAAGACAATTACAACCTAAGCAACAGTCACTTTTTTGCAGCAATGATAAAGAAACTTGTCGATGCAAAGAGAGAAGGAACCGTCCCTACTTTCTGGGGAACGGGCAAACCAAGAAGAGAAGCATTACACGTCGATGACTGTGCAAACGGATTAGTTTATCTGATGGAAAACTACAACAGTCCGGACATTGTAAACATCGGAACGGGAACAGACCACACAATTGCAGAATACATAGACATCACAAAAAGGTTAGTCGGATATGATGGTGTAATAAACTGGGACACAACAAAGCCAGACGGAATGTACCAGAAACTGACAGACATACAAAGATTAAAAACAATAATGCCGGAATTCAAACCAAGAACTTTTGAAGAAGGCGCAGCACAAATCCTTAAAGAAGACTTCGGAATGTAATCTTGAAAATATCCGCTCCCGGTTCTATTAATAAATTGAATCGGGAGTGTTCTATAATTCCTTTTTATTGAACCACTCTGGTTTTTTCCATTACTTAAATTTCTAAAACCATAAATAGATAGTCTTACAACTACTACTTGGCTTTCAATTGTAATTAGTCTCTAATTAGTATCTCCTTGGCCTCTGATTAGTCTCTTATTAATCTCATCATATAGGTTTCAGATTTGATACCTGAAAACTTTCTGGAATCGAAGTTTTTGGAAAAAGAGTAATCAGAGTATAGTCTGCGGGCTATAACTATTCGAAGGTAATTAAACATAACTCTCCTTTCCTGAAATTCAGAAAAGGAGAGATCTAAAATTATAAAATTATTTTATGGCTTTTTCAGAAAGTCTGTCAACCCAGCTTCCTGCGAGTGTGCGGTATATGTTTACTACGCTTTTGAGCAGGCCTGCCTGTGTGTTGACGTAATCGAGCTGGGCACTGAAGAGTGAACGTTCGGCATCCAGTACTTCGAGGTAACTTGTGATTCCTTCTTTGTAACGTGAGTCGGCAAGTTCTTTATAGAGAAGCAATGCTTCCACGCGTTTGCCCTGATAGCCAAGCTGTTCCTGTGTAAATACTCTGTCAGTGAATGCGTCTTCTGTTTCTTTGAATGCATTTCTGATTGTCTGTACGTAAGTAAAGAGCAATTCCTTCTTTACTGATTCAGCAACTTTCACCTGACTTGAAATCTTGCCGCCCGTAAACAAAGGAGCGACTATACTGCCGCCTACATTCCAGATTCTCGACTCAGGGTTTAAGATGGTTGTTAAGTCATTACTTGCAAGACCGAGAACTCCACTGAGAGAAATTGTCGGATAGTACATCGACTTTACCACTCCGATTTTTGCGTTGGCAGAAATAAGTTTCTGTTCTGCCTGGCGGATATCGGGTCTGCGTTCAAGAAGTTTTGACGGAATACCCGACGGTACGTCGGGAATAGTGAGACTGTCAATTACGTTAGTAGTATAAATCTTTTCAGGGTTTCTTCCGAGAAGAATACTGATGGCAGATTCAAGCTGCGAGATTTTCTTTTCAAGAGCCGGTATCTGTGCTTTTGCGAGCCAGAATTCCGATTCAAGCTGAACGAGTTCAAGTTGAGAGATATCGCCCTTTGCGAGACGGAGTCCGAATAGGAAGAGAGAATAATCACGCGATGCAACAGTGCTCTTTGTGATTTCGAGCTGACGCTTTAAAGCAAGAAGGTCTATATACGATGTTGCAACCTGCGAAGCAATCATAAGCACGATTCCTTTACGCGATTCTTCGGAAGCAAGAAGTTCAGCTCTTGCGGATTCATTTGAGCGGCGGATTTTACCCCACAGGTCAATTTCCCAGTCTGCAGAGACTGCAACGTTGAAGATACCTCTTGCATCGTTTTTAGTTGTACCGGTATTTACTGAAGAGAACTGTCCGTACGTAGTTGTTGCCTTGCCGTTTATCTGCGGGTACATATCGGCTTTAGAGACTCCGTAGAGCGCCATATACTGTTCGACTCGTGCAGAGGCAACGAGAATGTCTGTGTTTTCCTTGATGGCAGTATTGATCAAGTCTGTCATTTTACCGTCGCGGAAGAGCGACCACCAGGCAGTATCAGCAGTAACAAGCGTAAGACTGTCGGATGTTTTTAAAGAATCGTCGGAGACGATATCCTTTGGAATATTCAGTTTTGGTCTTTCATAATCAGGACCAACTGCACATCCGCCGATGAATAAAAACAATAAGAAGATAATATACTTTTTCATATTATTTATCTCCTTTCTCTTTATTTTCAGGAGCATCGGGTATTGCAAAAACCTCATCAGAATCTTTCTTCTTTTCCTTTACAAAATATTTTTCAACCATTACGAATAAAGCCGGGACTAGGAAAATAGCGAGAGATGTTGCTACCAGAAGACCTGCAAACACTGCCATACCCATAACTTTTCTCGATTCTGCACCCGCGCCTGCCGCCCTTACAAGAGGAACGACACCAAGTATGAATGCAAAAGATGTCATAAGAATCGGACGCAGTCTTAACTCTGCGGCATCAAGTGCCGACTGGATAATCGGTACACCTTTTTCCCTCTTATCTTTGGCAAACTCAACTATAAGAATAGCGTTCTTCGCCGAGAGACCTATAAGAGTTATAAACCCAATCTGAGCATAAATATTATTTACATAAGATTCACTGAAGAAACGTGAAATCCATAGACCAAGCATTGCGCCAAAGATTGCAAACGGAGTACCGAGCAAAACGCTAAGCGGCAATGACCAGCTTTCATACTGAGCAGCCATAATCAGAAACACCAGGGCAAGCGCCAGTATAAACACCGTACTGCCGGAACCTGCTGCCTTTTCTTCCTGATAGGACATGTCAGACCAGTCATACCCCCAGCCTGCAGGAAGCACTTCTGCCGCTACTTCCTTTAAAGCATTCAGAGTTTCGCCCGATGAGAAACCGGGTCCCGGAACACCTGTAAGCTGAGCAGACCTGTAAAGGTTGAACCTGTTTGTAAAGTCAGGTCCTGCTACATTTTTAATAGATACTATAGAATTCAGAGGTACCATCTCTCCTTTATTATTTTTCACGAAGAAAAGTCCGATATCATTTATTGCATCACGGAACTGACCTTCAGTAGAAAGGTAAACACGGTAAACCCTGCCGAATTTATTAAAATCATTTATATAACTTGAGCCAAGAAATGTTCCCAGTGTCTGATTAACAGCGCCGATATCTATCCCCTGTTTCATTGCTTTGTCGAGGTCAACATCTGCATAAATCTGCGGAACGTTTGAACGGTAGAATGAAGTAATGGAACCGATTTCCGGACGCTTCTTTGCAGCAGCAATAAATTTCTGAGTCATATTAAACAATGCTTCAGGAGTATTACCACTCTTGTCCTGCAGAAGCATTGAGAAACCCGCACCCGAACCAAGGCCCTGAATAGCAGGCGGACCAAAGACAAATGCAACGGCTTCAGGAATTTCATCAGCGAGGCGTTTATTAAGTTCATTGATAGTTTCAAAAGATGTTTCACCTTTTCCTGTTCTTTCATCCCATGGTTTCATAGCAACGAAGAAACCTCCCATATTACTGCCCGTAACACCAACAATAAAGTTATAACCTACGACGGTAGTAAAGTTATCGATTGTTTCTGTTTCTCTGAAAATCTTCTCAACCTTTTTACATACTTCATCGGTTCTCTGCAATGAGCTTGCATCGGGAAGAATAACACTTGCCATAAAATAGCCGTTGTCTTCTTCAGGAACGAAACCACTTGGAACTCCTTTAAAGAGAAGCAGTATAAAGACGATTAAAATTGCTATAAAGGATACTGAACGTAATGTTTTTCTTACGAGTATGGAAGTGATAGACATATATCCGTGTGTAAAACTGCTGAATTTTTTATTAAACCATACATAGAACTTATCAAGTGGAGATTTTTTAGCGCCTTTGGGTTTAAGAAGCATCGCTGCCAGTGCAGGACTTAGTGTCAATGCATTGAATGCAGAGAAAAGCACTGAGATCGCAATCGTAACAGCAAACTGCTGATAGAGTCTTCCTGTGATGCCTCCCATAAAAGCCACGGGAATAAACACTGCAGCAAGAATAAGCGCAATCGCAACAACGGGACTTGTTACTTCCTCCATTGCTTTAAGCGTTGCGGCTTTCGGAGACATCCCCTCTTCGATGTGATGCATAACTGCCTCAACCACAACGATGGCGTCGTCAACCACAATACCGATGGCAAGGACCATACCAAGAAGCGACAGAGTATTTATAGAAAATCCAAGCAGCGGAAACATAATAAACGTTGCAATAAGAGAAACAGGAACAGTTATTAAAGGAATAAGTGTTGCTCTCCAGTTTTGCAGGAATATAAAGACTACAAGAATAACGAGTAAGACTGCTTCAACAAGAGTGTGAACAATTTCGGTTATACTTTCCTTAACGGGCAGAGTAGTATCGAGAGATACAGAATACTCAATACCCGGTGGAAAAGTTTTTGATATATCATCAACAACTTTTTTAATATCTTCTGCGACCTGAAGCGCATTAGAGCCAGGAAGCTGATAGACAGCAAGAACGGCTGCCGTATTGCTGTTATTCCTTCCCTGCATATTATATAACAGAGAACCAAGTTCTATCCGTGCAACATCTTTCAGGAATAACTGGGAACCGTCGGGATTAGTTTTAACAACTATGTTACCAAATTCCTCTTCATTCAGAAGTCTGCCTTTTGTTCTGACAGTATAAGTGAAATCCGTTCCGGGAGGAGCAGGCGGCGCACCAACCTGTCCTGCAGGAGAAATCACATTCTGTGACTGTATGGCATTAGAAATATCACTTACTGTAATACCCATCTTACCGAGTAAATCCGGTTTAAGCCAGATTCTCATCGAATAATCGCTGCCCCCAAATAACTTGACGTCACCAACACCTTTGGTACGGCTAAGCTGGTCAATAATATTTATAGAAGCATAGTTAGAAAGAAATGTATTATCATAAGTGCCGTTTTTTGAAGTCACTGAAAAAATCACAAGCGGAAACACGAGCGACTTTTTTACGTTTACACCGTACTGCTTAACAGAATTTGGCAGGCTTGAAGTAGCCTGTGAAACACGGTTCTGAGTCAGAACGTTCGAGTTATCAAGGTCGGAACCGACATCAAAAGTAACCTGAAGTGTCATAGTACCGTCGCCGGCATTAATAGACTTCACATAAATCATATTCTCAACACCATTAATCTGTTGTTCAAGCGGTGTGGCGACAGACTGTTCGATATCAACGGACGAAGCACCAGTATAAGAAGTTGTAACACTGATGTTCGGCGGTACAATATCAGGATACTGCGAAATTGGAAGAGTCCGCATTACAATAATACCCACAAGAACAAGCACTATGGAAATAACCATAGCGACAATAGGGCGGTTTACAAAAAATTTTGACATTACTTAAGCCCTTCCTTGTTTATTAAAGAATCGAGTTCTGTGGAACTGTCAATCTGCTTTACGGGAATACCGGGTTTAATCTTTAATATACCTTCAGAGATAACTTTTTCGTTTGGTTTGATTCCGGATTCTATAACAGCTAACTGACCAATTTTTGGGCCGACCTTAAGTGTTCTGAGTTCAGTCTTGTTTTCGGCATTGATAACGTATGCCTGCATCGTTCCCTGTATTTCAAACATACACTTTAAAGGAATAACCACTGCGCCCTTTAAAGTTTCTACTGTTGTTCTTACCTTTGCATACTGACCCGGTCTGAGAACTTTATCAGGATTCGGGAAAGAACTTTCAAGCATAAGAGTGCCTGTTGAAGGGTCAATCTGTCTCTGGAGCACATTTATTTTTCCTGTATGCTCATAAATCGAATTGTCTGCTAATATCAGTTCAAGGACTGCTTTTTCTCCTTTATCATTAACTTCTTTTTTAGGTAATTTACTGTCGCTCATGAATTTCTTAATAAGCGTAAGGTATTCCTGTTCACTGATAGAAAACCTTACGTGGATGGGGTCAACGTTAGAAACAGTATTAAGCGGACCTGTTGTTATCTTGCTCACGTAATCACCAACCTTAAAATTTGTTATACCGATTACACCCGAAATCGGGGCTGTAATACTCGCATACCCAAGGTTTATTTTTGCAAGGTTTAATGAAGCAAGGGCAGATTCCACATCACCTTTACGGGCATCGTAGGTTGCAACTGCAATCTCAAGAGTTCTCTGACTGACGGCTCCCTGTTCGGCAAGCGGGGTATATCTTTTAACGTCTGATTCCGCCTGAACAAGCATCGTCTGGGCAGCAGTTAATGTACCCTTTGCATTGGCAACTTTCTGTAAAAGTTCATTGGGGTCTATTGTGTACAATAAAGCACCCTGATTAATGTTAGTCCCCTCTACAAAATAAATACCTGTGATAATACCATCGACACGAGAGCGTACCTCTATATCTTCGGCACCAAGAGTCTGACCAACCCACTCCTGCTTTATGGGAACATCTTTTTGAACTGAAGTAATGAACTTTACTTCGGGTGGTGATTGCTGCACTACTTCTTTTTTACCGCAACCGGATATTAAAGTAATAGTTAGAATAACAAGAAAGAGAAAAGTAATAATATTTCTGCCCATTCCAAGCTCCTGAGAGTTAAGATTTAAAAAACAGTATGATTTTTTAACTAATATGAAAAATAAGAAATTAAAGCAAGTATAACAATTTACTAATTTAACCGTTACAAGCGAAGATTACATTTTCCACTTGTCGCAAACTTTAATATGCTTTATTCATAAAATAACATACGTTTAGCAACACTATTTCGGACTCCTGAGATTTTCAAGTGAAAGAATTCTTGCGATTAAGACCGTAGGATAAAGCTGCCCGATTACGGCTTCCAGATTACTCAGTGAACGAACAACAGGCAGAACCGGAACAATATCTCCGTATCCCAGAGTGGTTAAAGTTGAAAAACTGAAGTAAGTAAAGTTAACTATATGTTCGCCTCCGGGTATATGAAAAGTGTTTGGGCCCATTATCAGGTTAATAGTATAGTACAATGTTGCGAACAGATTACCAATTAATAAATAACCTGTCATTGCACCTTCAAGTCTCTGATTACTGTAAACACCACCTTTAAATACTTTAATTAGTATCAGAAAAAGAAAAATCAGATAAAACAACACCTGCAACAAGCCGTCTAAAACAGTGAGCCACAGAATATTGTTATCATAACTTAATAACCAGACGATAAAAGCAACAAATGAAAATAATATGATTATGTAAGTAATCACCCTGCTTTTTATCAAAGCATATGAACCGGAAATAATCAGAAATATATAGAATGACCTTGCAATAAAAGCACCTGACTCCTGGCTGGATGACAAAGGTGTCAGGACAAAGTTGAGTATTAGAATAGAAATAAAGAATATCCGCAAACTTACTTCTGTTTCCCAGAGTTTAATTCCTTTTCGGAAAAACTGTTTCATATGTTTTAATGTTAATTATAAAATCTTACTGCTTCTTTCTGCGTTCAAGAATTCTTATTGTAGTATCGCTTTTAAACTCGCGTAAGGCATCCTTCGCAATCCATTTTGCAGAACGGGAATGCAGGGTCTCGATTTTTTCAGCGTACTTAATTGCTTTTTTATGAAGTACCGCATTTCTTTTTCCTATTTGTCTCAGAGCCCAGTTAACAGCTTTTTTAACAAAGTTTCTTTCATCTTTACTTTCCTTTACTATAATATCCAGAAATTCAGCGAATGCACTGTCATCTGTCGGTTTATCGTGGACTGCAAGAACTGCCATCATCACAAACCCTGCGCGCTTTACAAACTCTTCATTTCTGCCTGACCATTCTTTTGCTTTTGAATAAGCCCATTCCGTTTTCCTGAACAGGTTACTGCATAACCCGTCGCAGATGTCCCAGGAATTTAGTGTTCTTACCCATCTTTCCATCTGTATTTCAGTAACTTCTTTCGGGTCATCGATAAGGAATGCGAGTATTCTCGCTTCGTGAATCCCCGTTGCCCATAATCTCCTGGCAAGGTCGTGGTCTTTTTTAAACTGTTTGGCGAGTTTACGCAGGAAAGGAATATTACAGCCATATGCCTTTTCAAATCGGATGCCAAACCGCTGCATACCTTCAAGGTTTGCAGGGTTTCCATTTTCCTTAATAAGGTCTATAATCAGATCAAGTTTTTCCATAGTCTAAATTTCTTTATCTCTTTACATAAAATAGCAAAAATATATTTAAATTTCTTACATTTAATGTTATGGGCTTTTACTGCTGAACTTACTATATTATCAACAATTAATATTCTATATGGCGAAAGTAAAATATTCAAGAGAGTTCTGGGTTGCCAATACAGTTGAACTGTTTGAACGTGCGGCTTACTTTGGTTTCTTTATCGCAATCACACTTTACCTCACAACAGTTGTAGGGTTTGACGACATCTGGGCTGCCTGGATAGGCGGTGTATTTTCGGCAGGCCTGTATTTTCTGCCTCCGTTTACAGGTGCCTACGCAGATAAGATAGGATTCAGAAAATCCATTCTGCTCGCATTCTCTCTTCTTACCATAGGATATGCAGCACTCGGTTTATTTCCGTATAAGATAACAGTTTTACCCGCACTCGCAATTGTTATGTTCGGAGGTTCGTTCATAAAATCTATCATCACCGGAACCATCGCGAAAACTACAACAGAAGAAAACCGAGCCAAAGGATATTCCATATTCTACGGAATGGTAAACATCGGCGCATTTCTTGGAAAAACATTCGCCTATCCGTTACGTATTGAACTCGGACTTGAATCCATAAACCTGTATGCCGCTTCAATGACGTTCATAGCATTTATAATCGTTTTCCTTCTCTATAAAAATACAGATTTAAGCGGCGAAGGGAAAAAGATGAAGGATGTCTGGGATAGTTTCGTAAGAATAGTTAAAAACAAAAGATTATTAATATTAATACTTATAGTAACAGGTTTCTGGATTATTCAGCACCAGCTTTATGCTACGATGCCTAAGTACGTATTGCGGACTGTGGGTAAAAATGCTTCTCCGGAATGGATTGCAAACGTAAATCCTTTTGTAGTTGTAGTATGTGTATATTTCATCACAAACCTGATGCGGAAAGTTAAAGCAATTAACTCAATGAGTGTTGGAATGTTCATAATGCCGCTCTCAGCGCTTTGTATGGCAGGCAGTTACCTTCTCGAAAGTTTTACAGGCACATCTGTTTCAATCTTCGGTCTCTTCACAGCTCATCCAATCACTATAATGTTAATAGTCGGAATAGTATTCCAGGGACTCGCAGAGTGTTTCATTTCACCACGCTACCTTGAGTTCTTTTCGCTTCAGGCACCGAAAGGCGAGGAAGGTCTGTACCTTGGATTCTCTCACCTGCATTCTTTTCTGTCCTCACTGCTCGGATTTGGTATTTCAGGTTACTTATTAACGGCATATTGCCCCGACCCGTCAACACTTACTCCCGAACTAATGAAAACTGCATACGACAAAGCCTACTACATCTGGTATTACTTTGCAGCAATTGGTCTTGTGGCGGCAATCTCGCTTTTCATTTACGGGAAAGTAACAACGGCAATAGACAGGAAGAAAACAAGTATTGCATAATTCTGAATAGTGAACATATAATAACCCGCTCTTAAAAAAACGCAGTTACCTGAGCTCTGCCGGTATGAATGACCTGTTTAGAGCCTTCAACTCTGCCGTCATAGTTTAAAGATGCCTGAATGTTTTTACTGATACTATAGTCAAAGATACTGCGCAAGTAATAACTCTTCCCGGCAGGTCTGCCCGAAGTAAGTTCGTACGGGAAGTTTGCATCGGCCAAATTAATCAATACTTCGTCGCGTTCTATCTCAAGACGAAGACGCCCTACAGAAGCAAACGAATAAACGAAACGCAGGATTTCCTGATTTATACTTACGTTTGTAGCTTTCACAGGATAGAAGTCTTCGGCTTTTGAGAAATTTAACTGAAACCCGCTTTCTATCTGAGGTACCGGCCTGTATGCAAGGTCGGTGTTAATGCTGTTCCCTGAAATATTCCTGTTACGGACGGAATTTATCGGAGCAATATTTCTGTCAGTTTTTACAACGTATTCTATTTGTGTAGTAAGGTCACTTGTCAGACCAAGTCTTCCGCGTACAGAACGCTGAATGTTTAACAATCGCTCATTGCCGCTGCTGTACTGGTTCATGCTTGTCAACTGCTGATACCTGAAACGGAATGAATAAGTCGGATTATTCTCAAAAAGATAAACATCCTGCTGAAGCAATTGTGTGCCTGCCAGAGTATTCGAATCATTCTGAAAAGTGCTTAGGTGCATAAAGTAAATGTTGTCAGTGTTCGGGTCCTTGCTGCGTTCGTCTATACGTATGTACGTTTCTGCAGAAAAATTATTATATATATCGGCAAAAATAGTCTGCGCACCGGAGTATGAATACCTGGATGGCTTCAGATTAAAACGAAGCGATGTTTTTAAATCAACCGTCGGAAAAAACTGGTCCGTCGGAACATTCAGCTTTATGTAATTACCGTCAAAGTTCGTAGGCTGAAATTCGTTTTCGTCCTGAATGCCGTTACCGTTAAGGTCACCGAGGTAAATATAATTTCCCTGGCCGACAGGAACGAGTACAAACAGTTTTTGAATCTTTGCAGTACGCTCGCTTGTAACAGAATAAAGCACATCAGCAGAAACAGCGCTTTGCAGAGGAGTAAAGCGTAAACGGGAATTTACGAGTACGGACTTGTTATCTGTATTCCCCTGTTCAATAGCGGCGCTCGTATAATTCCTGTCCCTTATTGAAAAATCCATATCGGCATAGAACCATGATATCCCCTGGTATAAAAGGCCATAACGCTGTGTAAATGACTTTGAAAACTGATTAAGAACACCGCTTAATGGAAGTTCATCATTACGGTAATTGAATTCACCGAAGAAATTAAAATTGTAAATATTATTAAAAGCAAAACGCGGGCCTACTTCTACAAAGGAAAAACTGTCGTAAAGCAGACTGTCTGTAGTCATAGTCTTTAAGGAAGACTTCCTGTTTTCGTTGTTCATAGTTGCAGATATTTCGAAGAAAGTCTGGCTTGTTTCCTTGCCGAAGAATTTTTTATACCCAAGGTATGCAAGTTGTTTAAACCAGTTACCGCTCCTGTTAATATTTTTATTGTCGCTTGAAATGTTTTCAGCAGAATACTTAACGATTGGCAGTTCCTTTTTATAATCTTTCGTACCTGCAGGGTTAAAATCAGCACCCCCGCTGAACCGTGTGGAGTTAAAAAAATCACCCCTGATAAGTTGCGCAAAAGACCCAGCCAGTTTTAAACTTTTCCCGGGAGCAATGAGCAGATTCCCATCGCGATAGTTTTCTGTTGCAGCAGTAGAATCGAATAAGTCGAAGTTACGGTTGAACTCAACAGAGTTAATCCTGTCGAGAGTAGTAAACTTTTTATCAATCATTCTTTCTTTATAAGAAGCAGTGATATTATCAAAATTAATTCCAAACATTTTAAAGTTAAACTTCTTGAATCCGATTTCTCCGTTTAATGCAAGACCGCCATTCTTTGCGTTTGCAACGGCAAATTTATTCTGGTTGAATAGAGAGTATGCCGATTCAACCTTTATGTACAAATCACGCGTTCGGTTAAAAGAATAATCGAATGTTACACCTGCTATCTGATAAGAAGTCGGAATCGGTAAAAATACTACCGGCGCGTAAGAGCCAAGACCGATACCTGCGAAATCATACTGATAAGTACTGATGCTGTTGTAATCACCGCTGCCTGCTCCGACGTATGAAAATGTTACCTGATAAACCGCCGCAGAATCCCCGGGCTTGAACCTGTAAAATGTATAGCCCGAACCTCCGATTAATGTATCAACTTTAATGTATGCGCCAAGAGGTCTGTGGAGTGAATCTTTTCCCACAAAGACAACACCCGAACGCGAAGCTTTTAGTTTGTCTGTACCGGCATTTTTCAGTATTACTCTGTCAGAATCGCTTAGAGTGAAATCAATAGTTTTATCTTCATTGTCGGATTCATTAAGGTACGATACGCCAATATTTAATTTCTTGTCAAAGAGTTTGTAACTGCTGTTTGCAATAATCAAAGAACGGCTGTACTTTCTGTCGGTATATTCAAAATCAACGACGACTCGGGAAGCATTATTAATAATTCTTTTACTCGTGAAAGTAATCTGTCCGAGTCCGTAATCAATAATGTAGTCAGCCTGTTCGCCGCGGGTCATAGGTGTTCCGTCTATAAACACCCTTTCCGTACCCGAAAGAATAACGATATTTATTTCATTATTGGCACCTGATAATCTGTAAGGACCCTGCACACCATCGATGCCGTTGAACTTATTCGTGTTAAACTTTCCGCGTGATACGGCACCCGTAACAAGAAAGTTTCCGAAACCGAATTCGCCGTAACCTTTTGCCCCCTGAATCTTCCGTTTGAAGTTTAAAAACTCTGATGACTGTAAATTAACATCAATATCGCCGATTGTAGCAGAAAGGTTACTGCTTCGCAATTCGATAAAGACTTTATCGAGTTCCTGTATGTTTTTTGTGTTTCCTTCAGGCTGAATAGGAGTATTTTCGTCGTTCAATGCGGCAGTGATTTCAATATCCTTTGTGAGTTTGCCGTTTAACTGAAGACGAAAACCGGAATTAAGAGAAAGGTCTCTGTTCGTACCAAGCGTAAACCCGCGAAATAAACTTCCCGTCTTTTGTAAATCTGTACCTTCAAAAAGATTCTCCATCAGGTCTGCAGTCTGGGTTGCAATCTGAATAGTGTCACCCGTTAAAGTATCCTTCTCAATTTTTAAATCAAAAATCGAATACTCGTTCTTGAAATAGTACGGGAATAAATCGTACCTTATGTATACATCATAAATCCTTAAAGTGTCGAAGGAATATTTTTTAAACAGTTCTTTTGAGAAATTAATTTTACCGTTTCTGTAATCGAAAACATAATCAGAATAGGGAGTCAGTAACTTGTTGTCAATTTTAATTTCATCCGAAGAAGGCAGAATAAATTTTTCGCCAATGGTAAGCAAAGTATCCGTATAAGTAATTTTTAACTTTACTTCCTTGTAGTTCGGGTCCTGCTGTGAGAAAAGATTACCCGCTGAAGCAAGCGCCAATAACAGTAATGACAATATTAACTTTTGCTTCAGCAATAACAAATCAATGATATTTTGATAAATCCGATTCTTCAGACTCCGGTATGTTTTCAGATTTCTTTAACATTATAGTGTAAGAGGATTTTCTGTAATTCTCATCCTCTGTTTCTACTGCAACAGGGATTCCTTCAATAAGGTTGATTGTTTTCGAAGGCGTTACTGTAAACTTTGAGCAGGTGAAACTCAACGCACCCGAGATGCTCTTCTTAACCGCACCGAGGTTTTGAGAATCGTCCGAATACACATCATAGGAATTCAGCGAGTTTATGCAGACAGACTGGTCATCCCTGCCGTTCACTGAAATAGCAAAGCATTTCTTCCTTAGGAATAAGTACGCAGGAATCAGCAGAATCATAATCAGAAACAATATCATTCCTATAAGGGCAAATAACCTCCATGCACCATATTTAATGCGTATTTCCAGAGGAATGTACGTTAAAATCTTTTTATCCTTTAATACAGGTTTGAATATTTCAGGTATCGTCTGCAGAGCGAAAAGTTCTTTAAAACTATTCACATAATTTTCGTCGAGCAGTATATCAACATTAGTAACTTCAAGCACAAGGTTTCCACCCACGGTAAAATCTTCCTTGAAGATTGTGTTAAAAGAAAATTTCGGAGATATTTCTGGCATATCAAACAGTACCGAAAAGCCCTTTACCTCTCCCTCGGGCGATACATTGCTTACCGTGGAAGGTGTGATTGTCTGTGTACCGAGAGTTTTCACGGAATAGTCTGACGATTTAAAATTATCAAGCTTAACATCAAGTTTAGCACTTTTAATTATATAAGGAAAGAGATTTGACTTCAGCGAAAGGTCACTGAACGTCTCTTTAATCTTTTCACTCTCCTGAAAATCGTACCCGCGCAGGACCTTACCGTCATAGAAAAGTCTGCCTGGAACAATCTTGCTCTGAGTTACTTTCGGATTTAAGACTATCGTTCCTATGTCAAGAGGCTTTAGTGTTATTGGTCTTTGTTTTATTCCAATACCTCTCAGGATTTTATCATACCCATCAAGCATTGTCTGATCAATATTCTTTTTCGAATAAACTATTCCATACACAACATACCCGTTTGACTGATACCCTGCTTCAACAATCTTCTCAGGTATCGGATACAGCAAAACTTTCTTAATATTGTCATCGTTCCTCAGCCTTTTATAGTATTCAAGTGTGTTAAAGTAAGAAGAATCACCACTGCCGCTGTTGTCGTTAATATTATCAGTTATAAGCCAGATTATTGCAGTCTCACCTTTAATGTTTGCGATGGATTTATCAAGTGCTTCTATCAGGTCAGTAGTTCCGAAACCGCCGTCATTAGCGCGCATCATCGTCAGCTTATCGTTCAACTGGTCAGGTATTAAATCCTTGCCGCTCCCGCTGAATATATTCTTCGGAGAAGTGAGTCCGCGTTTTGCATCAGTTTTTGTAAACAGATAAACGTTAGCATTATCATTCGGCTTAACCGAGTTTTTGATAACAGCTTTGCAGAATACCTTAAAGGCACTGTTGGCCTCACGGTAATACCCGGACATACTCCCTGAGTTGTCAAGAAGAAATATATACTCGTTTTTATCCTGTGAGAATAGTAAAAACGGATTAAGGAAACATCCGATAACCAATATTAATATAAACTTTTTCATCTATAAGAAATTAAACTTATTTATTCCTGAAAATTATTTTTCTATCTTCATACTTAATTGTTCCGGCAGAGGCCCTGTCAAGCCTGTCGTTAATCGCACGTCCGAGTTTAAGGTTTTTAACCTTCGATGCAAACAACATCTTATAATTTCTCTCGTCGAGATTCCGTAAATCTGAAAAGAGGTGTTTTGCAAGCTCTCTGAAGTTATCATATGTACTGAAATCCATTATCCCAATGTTGTCCTTTGTAAGCCCTTCGATGTTGTCTTCATCCAGTTCATCAATCAGCCTTTTCAGGTCGAATGTGTGTTCAGCCAGATACAACGGAGTCATCGGAGCATAGTGGCTCTTTAAAAGCCCTGGTGATGAAATCTTTCCGCTACTGACACTCTCCTCGTAATCATAAACGGTCCTGCCAACAACCTTCTCAACATCTTCCTTCGTGATATAGCCGTGCCTCAATACTGTAACTCTTCCGCCTTCAAAACTCAAGACAGTTGATTCAATCCCGACGGATGATTTACCGCCGTCGAGTATATAATGTAATTTACCGTTTAATTCTTTAAGAACATCTTCTGCCGTAGTCGGAGAAATTCTGCCGAACATATTAGCCGATGGTGCAGCAATAGGTTTTTTGGAAAGCTTTAGTACAAACCTGAAGAGTTCGTGCGAAGGTACCCTTATTGCCACTGTATCAAGTCCGGCAGTAACAATATCCGAAATGATATCCTTCTTCTTTAGAATAAAAGTAATAGGACCAGGAGAAAAGAAATCCGCCAGTTTATAGACATCATTCGGAATATCTGTAGCATACTTTTCAAATTCCTGTACGTCGGAAACATGAACTATGAGCGGATTAAAATCTGGGCGCTTCTTTGTTTCGTATATTTTTAGAACAGCATCTTCGTTTAAAGCATCTGCACCAAGACCGTAAACGGTTTCGGTTGGTAAACCAACAACATTACCCTTTACGATTTCATCGGATGCTATTTCAACACTATTTATTATCTTGGTTTCCAAAGCTCTATGTATAGTTTAATATTCTTATCATTTCATAAAGCGCAATGCCTGTTGCCACCGATACATTTAAAGACTGCTTCATCCCAAGCATAGGAAGTTCCACAGAGAAATCCGATTCATCTATAAGTTCTTTGGACACACCCGTGATTTCATTTCCAAGAATCAGACAAAGCGGGAAATCCTCTTTATTTAAATCCCATACAAGTTTAGGTTTATCCGTAAGTTCAAGAGAACATATTTTAATCCCTTCGGATTTCAACCTCTTAACTACATCGAGCGGGTCTTTAACGTATTCCCAGGGAACGCTTAATGTTGCACCGAGTGCAACTTTTTCAATTTCTTTACGCGGAGGATACGGTGTATAACCCGATAGAAAAATCTTCTCGATAAAAGCACCGTCTGAAGCACGAAATATTGCCCCCACATTAAAAATACTTCTTATACTATCGCAAAGCACATAGACAGGATTGCGTTTAAACTCGTGTATGTTTGTTAAATCCTTCCTTTCGGCTTTAATCTCACTATGACTAAGTTTTCTCATAACATAAAATTAAGATTTTTTGAAGTAAGTAACACGGTAAAAAGAAATTATAAACGCATGTTAAAAATGAAAAACCCCCAATATTTTTGGGGGTTTTCGTTGCTCTTTATATTTCTTTACAGCTATTATTCTTATTCCTTTCTATTTTATCAAAATCATCTTTTTTGTTTCCGAAAAATCCTCCGTAAATATTTTATAGAAGTAAACTCCACTCGGAAGATTACTTCCGTCAAATTTTACATTATAATAACCGGGCGGTTGCTTTTGATTAACTAATACAGAGATTTCTTTTCCTGTAATATCATAAATCTTCAGACTAACTATACTGCTAACCGACAACTGATAATTAATTATAGTTGTTGGATTAAATGGATTAGGATAATTTTGAGACAAAGAAAAATGATTGGGAAAAGTATTATTAATAGGTTCGATTCCTATTACACCTCCACCATCTGTAGTTTTGTATATGCTGTTAGTATAACCACAAAACCAGGCATTATTTTCATCAAAAGCATAAATTGATCTGATATAGCTACCATATTCCTCTATAAGCTGAAAAGACCAATTATTTCCTCCATTAGTGGTTTTGAGAATCACTCTGTTACTTGTAGAAGTAGATCCACTAATCCAACCTGTATTTTGGTTAATAAACTTAAACGACCAATAATCAGTATAAACAGGCAATGAAACAGAGAACCAATTTGCCCCCCCATTTATTGTTTTAAAATACACCTTAGATCCTGTATTAGATGTTTTGAAACCAGTATTTTCAGTAACAAATTGTATTAAGTAATTTCTTCGAAATCCAATTGAATCATATATAATATTCCAGTTCCCTCCAGCATTTGTCGTTTTCCATAAGATATTTCTTTCGAAATTATTGGGGTAAATGGAATAGGTTTTGTGACCTGATAGCCAACCTGTCGAATTGTTAATAAAACTTATTCCCTCAATATCAAAAGGAATAGAATGGGATAAAGTCACTAAATTCCAGTTTAAGCCGGCATTTGAAGTAACTAGCAATCTGTCACTATCGCATCCAATAAATCCATTTTGCTGATCAATAAATTGAATTGTGAATGCCGATATATTTAATGAGTTATTTATCTCAGACCAATTATCGCCGCTGTCAGTTGTCCTTAATATTTTCGAGTTGTAATTAGCATTTGCATAAGGACTTCCTATTACACATCCAGTAGAAGAATTTGCAAAAGAAATTTTCTTAAAATAATATTTTGAATTGCCAATACTTAAATCCCAATTATTTCCATAATTTGTTGTTCTGAATATTTTCCCTGAATCAGAATCTGAAATAACAAAGCCTGTATTGTTATCAACAAAAGTTATTTGTGAAAAATTATAATCTGTATTTCGAGATTTTACTGACCAGTTTAACCCAGAATTTGTCGATTTCAAAACATGACTAAATCCTGAATTTCCTCCTGAACTAAAAATTTCAGAATTGCTTGAGAGAAACATTGAATTAATATTAATACTATATCCTAAATCTGAATGAGTATCAATCGTATACCAATTATTTCCGGTATTAGTAGTTTTAACTATAAAATTGCACCCTCCCATACTAAAACCAGTAGAAAAATTCTGAAAATTTATATTCCACATTGACCCTCCTGTATAACTGTAAGTTGAATCCCAATTATCACCTCCATCAGTAGTTTTAAACAAATGTGAATATATAGTACCTCCTGCATTTCTAACAACTAATGCCCAGGCTTCATTATTGTTGATTGGAAACAAACCTCTATAAAAGTATATGTAGATGGTTGAACATTATTAATTGTTTTCTGAATCCAGGTTGAACCACCATTTGTTGTACGGGCTAGAAAAGCAGTTTCTCCCATTATCCATGCATTATTAGCATCAAAAAATTTCATCGAACCCAATCTTCCAGAATTTGGAAATACCTGAACACTCCAATTATCACCGCCATTAGTTGTTTTATATAGTTTTCCATCAAGCGCACCGCCACCTACCCATCCAGTATTGCTATTCAAAAAACTTAAGCAACGATTTTCCCAGCTAATATCTCCGGTAATCTGTTCAAACCAATTATTTCCACCATTAGTTGTTTTTAATATTTCATTACGATAGCTCGTTGTATTTGTACCAACAACCCATCCGGTCAGTGGATTAACAAACACACCATCATATATGCTAAGAATTGAATCTAATGAAAATTCTTTGCAGCTTGACCAATTATTCCCAGTATTACTACTCCTATAGTAATATTTACTACCAAAACAAAAAGCAAAATAGTTCAGACTGTCCCTTTGAATAATTTTTGATATAGTACTTGTATTATTAAAAAATGTATTATACCATCCACTTTGAGAAAATGAATAAGGGGCATAAAATAATATACAAGATAGAATTAAAGCTAAAAATATCTTTTTCATACTTTATGTTTGCTTCGGTTTGATTTAAATTTTATTCAAGCGTCATCTAAATGCAGAGTCTATAAATCTCATAGTTTAGACGTTTTAATAACGTGCACAAATTTAATTATATTTTCAATCCGAATAAATGTCCACAACATCATAATAAAAGTATTTTACTTTTTGACTCGTAACACTCTCTTCGGTAAAGTATTACCAATAATATCTAAAATTCAATAATGTTTAGCAATAACAAAAAAGCCGGACAATGCACGGCTTTTTTATAATTTATAACATATTAACTTATTTCTTCTTGCCCTTGTTCTTAGGGTTTGAATCTTTCTTTACTTCCTCAGCATTTTTCGCTGGCTGTTTAAACAAAATCTCTTTACGGCGGCGTACTATTGAAAGTATAAATCCGACAAAAAGAATTAAAACACCAGTCCATAACACACTGATGAATGGCTTTATTGATGCAGCAACCACGAGTGTTTCTTTTTCAGAACCTGAACTTACTGTTGAAGGGTCCATTATAGAAACGGAAGCTGTAGTACCACCTGCTTCTTCGCCTTTAACAGACATATTCAGAAAATAGAATACGTACTTCTTGTTATTCTGCATCGTAAACGGTGTCGGAGAAGGAGTTCCCTCAGTAAACTTAGTCTTGAGGTTCAGGGTTTCTGTATTCACACCGTCATTTACTTTTAAAATCGCTCCGAGTGTATAATTACCTGAAGCCATTTCCTTGCCGCCTTTTTGCATCGTACCAAAATCAAAGTCTATAAATTCGACTTCAAGTTCATTTGCCTTTGTCTTGCTTCCTTTTTTCAGACTATAAAGTGATTCGGACGGATAAGGTGATGGTTCTTCAAGACTCATCGGTGAAAGATAAAGGTCTTTGTATGAGAAGTAAGCAATATCAGGGCTTTTCATAACACCGTTTGAAAACTTACTGAAGAACATAACAGGCCGCATAATCATTTCTTTGTTGTCCTGTTCTACATTAATGTTAAACGCGTACATCGTATCGCGCTTGTTGTTTGCATCCATAAAAGGATTTGCACCAACGTATGTAAACTTATACCCGAATGCCTCTTGTGTTTTACCTTCCTGAAGAGAAAGATTAACTTCCTGACTGTATTTGGCAGAGCCAATTACTCCAAGGAAGAAGAGTGCAATACCAATATGTGCAAACATTCCGCCTACATTCATCTTGCCGCTTTTAAGAATTCTGACAGCAATTCTTGCATTGATAAAGAAAGCAATCAAAGAAACGAATGCAAAAAGAATATAAATCGGGTTTTGAAGTCCGATGATTATTAAAACGATTAATGTTACAAAAGAAAGTATTCCCGGAAGTATCAGATTGTTAACGAATTTCTTGTAATCAGTTTGTTTCCAGTCGATGTAAAGACTTAGTCCCATCGTGAGCATTAGCCCTATAGCAATCGGAAGGTTCATATTGTTGTAGAAAGTCATATCAACCTTTGCCTTGGAAAATATCGGTAACGATGTACCGACGAATATAACCAGTGCAGAGGCGCATAATAATAAAGCACCTATAAACAACAACGACTCCTTCGTCATTAACTGTGAACTTTCAGTTCTGATGTCCTTTAAATTCTTAAACCTGAACAGAATCATCCCTATAGAAATAACAGAGAATGTGATTATGAACGCAAGTAATGCTGCATAAACTTCAGCACCCGGATCGGTGAACGAATGTACTGATGAGTCACCGAGAATTCCGCTGCGTGTTAAAAATGTAGAATAAAGAACAAGCAGGAATGCAAGAATGCTTAACAACAAATTGGTCTTCTTATATCCACCTGTTTTTCTCTGAGCAATAATTGTATGCAGACTTGCAACGTTTATAATCCATGGTATCAGAGAAGAATTTTCTACTGGGTCCCATGCCCAGTAACCGCCCCATCCGAGAATACTGTAAGCCCAGTAACCACCCATCATGATTCCGAGTCCAAGTATACCGCCTGAAAATAAAATCCATGGAACCGAGAACGAAGCCCAGCTGTCAAAATCATTTTTTAATAATGCTCCCATCGCAAAAGCAAACGGAACAGTAAGAGAAGCAAAGCCAAGGAATAATGTCGGCGGATGAATAGCCATCCAGAAGTTCTGCAATAATGGATTTAAACCCCTGCCTTCTACGGGCTGATATCCAAATTCAACATCTTTAGGAAAAGTTTCCCACAGATAGTGAAAAGGTGATTTTAAAATAAGTATTAATGTAATAAAACTAAGAACAAGTGTGAACATTGCCATCACCTGTGCTTCCATTCTTTCGCCTTTGGAAACATAGTTCATTAAGAATATTCCGATTATTGCCGTGAATAATCCCCAGAGCATGAAACTGCCTTCCTGGCCTGCCCAGAAAGTGGATACCAGAAGCGGTAACTGTAAATCGGTAGAGCTTTGTTCCCAGACATACGAGAACTGAAACTGATGAGTCAGCACATTATACATAAGGTATAACGCCGCAGTTAATACTCCGATAACAGTAATGTGGAAAAATAATCTTCCGATTTTAAGGAAGTTTTCCTTACCCATGTGAGCAAGGAAAAATCCAATGATTGAAATTAACGAAGCAACGAATGCTACGTATATAAGGAGTTTCCCGACCATAAACCTTTATTAAATTTTAATTTTAGAGATTTGAAGATTTTTTAACGTCTTCACCTTTGCCTTCATATTTAGAAGGACATTTAGTCAATATTTCTTTTGCATAAAAAACATCATCTTTCACTTTACCTTTTGCAACAATCATTGTTGCGATATCAAAATTATTAGGCTTGGCTCCGTCGAGAATAACCTTCATTTCGGTATTTGCTTCGTCCTTCATGTAAAAAGTAAAAGTACTTTTTTCGGCATCGTATTTTGTTTCTTTATCTTTTTGCCAGACACCTTTAACTTCAACTGTTTTTAATCTCTTTTGAGCGTCAGCAAAAGAAGCGTAATCAATTTTATTATCCATAAAGGACATAAAACCGACAACGATAAAGACTACTACTACTACAGAAGCAATTATGATTTTAATTTTACCTGTCATTTTCTTCTCCTTCGAGTTTCTTTAAGTTTCTGTCTATTTTAAACAAATAAATGAATAATCCTGCCCATATGATTAAAGCAATAAGGAGGACAATATACATCGCATTCTGTTCTAAAAAATCGTACATAGTTTTAAATATTGTTTTTTTGAATTCTTATAAATCTTAATTTTTCCATTCTGATTTTCACGTTTAAAATCCAGAAGAATAATAAGGTGAAACTAAATAACGAGAACAAAAATATTGATAACATAACCGGGTTCATGGTAATCTTGCCCCTTGAATCAACTATAGTATCCGCAGGGTGAAGTGACTCAACGATTCTCGGCATAATAAAAATAAAGAACGGAACAGTTACAAACGCGATTATGGCATACACTGAAGCCAGTTTGGCTTTCTGTTCATAATTATCTATTGCAGAACGCAGGGAGAAATATGCGCCATAAATCAGCAGGAGTATAAAAATCGAGGTTTCCCGCGGGTCCCAGTTCCAGTAAGAACCCCAGTTAAACTTTGCCCATAAAGAACCCGTGATGGTTGCAAGAATCGTAAAAAGGAATCCTACTTCAGCAGCAGAGTTTGACCTTATATCGTACACTAAATCCTTTTTCCTGAGATATTGCACAGAGTTTATCATAGATAGAAAAAACGATAAAAACGCAATCCACGAAAGAGGAACATGAAGATAAATGATTCTTGCTTTATCGTACAAACCCGGAATAACAGGAATCGGTACAACGAAAGTTCCTATTAAAACGAGCGTTATTGATATAAAAACACCAAATCTGTAAAAGTTATTCATTATAATGTATTAGTCCTTAGGGATTTCTCTTCCCATACCTGTATAAATTTCTTCAATCTGCGTTTTGTTTCTCATTGCTTCTGCGTTTGAAGGATCTAATTCAAGAACTCTTCTGTAATGTTTAAGAGCAGGTTTGTATTTCTTTTTAGGGCTGAGGTTTGCTTCAAACATTAAATAATTACCCGCTGCCATATGCTTTGCGATAAGGTCTTTCTTAAGGCTGTTGTCTTTTGCATAATTGTTTTCAAAATCATAAGCGACTTTGGAAAACTCTTCTGCCTTTTTATCCTGAGCATCTTCACCTGCCATATCAGTCTTGTCGCTCTTTGTCATATCACCCTGTTCGGTTTGTGACATGTTTTGATGCGGATTTTCTGTACCTGGTTTAACAGGTGCCATTGTTTTGTTTTCAGATGTATTTTTCTTGTCTTCCATTTTGGAACATCCGGCAAGTAATGCCACAAATAGTGTTAATAAGAGTAATTTTTTCATTGTTATATTTAAATTTTAATAATGTTTAGTTTAACAAAAATAATAAAATTATATATTATAAATCATATATATAGTAACAAAGCATTTAATAATAGCGTTTCAATTTAAGTATTGAATTAAATAAAGGTTTAAATTATTCTTCCGAAGCAAAATGATGTTAATTTCCTAATAGAGAATTTAAAAAACCCCGCATTGCACTTTTTACAAAGCGGGGCTGTATAATTTTACTGATTACTTATTTTTTCGCACCGAAATTAACTTCTCCATTAATATGTTTTCCCTGATGATTAAATGAACCATCCTGATTTATCACATCACTGTGACACAAATAACATTCATTAATCGTCGGGAATGTCGGATGTGATCCGCCCGGTCTTGGATTGTTAGCTGTTCCGTGACACGAACCACATAAAACAGTGCTTGGGTCATTAAATACAGGTGAATTATTCACATTACCATTCTTAAAAGCACCATGACAATAGACATTCGAACAGGTTTGTGTTTCTCTGTTCCATGTCGGATTTGGAGTTACATTACCACCGGGAAGTACATTGTTTGCCAATGGACCAAATTTAATGGTTGCCATAAGTTGTGTATTCTGAATATGATTAGTATCACTGAAAGAATTAACCTGCGTATGACATTCTGTACATTCAACAACAGCAGAATTCCTCTGTGTAGTGTCAGCATTTAAATGCTTATCGTGAGCACCAACACCTCTGTCGGTATTGAGCAAGTTACCATTCAGAGCTTTTGGAGGACTTATATGTTCCCCGTTTCCATGACAGGTATTACAAGACTCCGGACCATTTTCATGACAATTCATACATGAGACTCCGGAAGTACCGCCATTATAATCACCGCCATGACATGACTTACAGGTTTTCAGGTTGAAGTTTGATGCCATCAAAGCTTTTCCGTGAAAATTAACAGATGACGGATCAGCCCAGCCTGTTAAGTGAGTCTGTGTACCCGGTGCAACTGTTAGGTCATTCTTTACCTCGCTGCATCCATAAAGGAATACAACGAAGCCTGCAATAACCAATGAATAGATTAAAAATATTTTTTTCATCATCTTAATAATTTACTTTTTTTTGCCGTGACAGTAACCGCAGAAACCAACACCGGAATTTCCGTCCGGTCTTGCCGTAGGATCAGTATGGCACGTATAACATACCGCCCCTTTTGTATTATGCCAACTTCCATGAGTGTCTTTCATAAATCCTGATTCGTGTGTTTTTGGGTTTGTACCCTTTATACCGTCGTTGTCAAAATGACACTTAACGCAGGTAGGGTCGGCACCGTTAACACTATGACAGGCCTCACATGACTCCATATCTCTCTTCGCCAGGTCTGCATGCAAACCGCCACCCGAATTTACTCCAAATGTTTTGAAGTTTGTAAGGTAGTGATTCTTCGGCATCAGGCCTGTTGGAAGGTTTCCACCGTTCTGGTGACAGGACGCGCAGAAATCGATAGGGTCGTGACAGGTTTTACATTCAAAACTTTTTTGTCTGGCATCTAATCCATGTGTAAACTGATAATTCAGGTCATGAACAGTAGTAAGTTTCTGTAAAGAAGCCCTGTCTGTTCTTGTGGCAAAATCCTTGGTGTAATAAGGTGCATAGAAATTACCCTTTGTATTTTCACCTTTGTATTTTGCCGGCTGGTGACAGTTCTCACAGAAGTTACCTGAATGACACATCATACAGTTGCTGTTGTTATTGCCTGTAGCAACATCGTACACTAATTTATGCTCATTCAGATAATTTGAATTTAAATGGTCTTTTGGTTTAAGGTTTGTCAGGTTTGTATGACACGCCTCACAATTATTAACCTGTTTTGTACCGTTATGACATGTGTAGCAGTTTTCCATATTCGGGAAACCACCGTTAACTGCGTCGGATGAATATTTCACTTTGTCAAAACCCGTATGACACTGAGCACATTCAATTTTCTGACCGACGTGCTTTTTGTGAGAGAACAATATCTCTTTTTTCACCGGTGCAAAGTCTTTATAAACACCGTCGTAGTGACACTGTTTACAGTTCTTCTTATCTTTTATGTCGTGACAACTTGAACAGTCAGCCATTTTAGGATTAAGGTTATCAGAAACCTTGTTTGACTCTAAAGCTCCTTTATGACAATCCTTACAGGCAAGTCCGACATCCTTTGACAGATGGAACTGGTGATCAAATTTAATCACATCTTTATTGCTTACAATACTCACATTAACAACTTCCGATTTACCGAAAATATTTGTTAAACTCTTATTTTTGGAAACATAAGCAGTGAGCGATACAAACAATATTGCACTACTTAAAAATACTATATAAAACTTTTTTAAACTCATAATATATTATGCTTATGTTATTAATTAAAATTGCTAAAGAGCCAGTAATTGAATCCTATCAGGAATCTTGTATCGGTTTTATAAATTTCATTTGTCATTAACTGACCCTGGGCGTCGATTGAAAAACGGCTTACAGGTCTGTATGTCAGACCAAGTGTTCCACCGAATACATTTACCTTATCGCTGTTACTGTTTCCGAGATTATACCTTGAATAGTTTAAACTTGATGTTAAAGCCAGGAAGGATTTAACAATGTCGTGATTAAAATACGCAAAAGCGCCTTCTGACTCGCCGGAATAACCTGTATATTTTGTTATACCTAACCCATAAGAAGAACTGGAAACGCCCAGCTGGAATTTCAATGAATTGTCTTTGTCGTAAATAACACCGCCAAATCTTCCGTATATATTAATGTTGGTTCCCATAAATTTCGTTAAATAATCAAGGCCGCCCTGTATTTCCTGATATTTCTGGTAATTGAAAACCCAGAACACAGTATTAACACTTAACTGCGGTTCTTTATAATCATAACCGACTGACAATTTAATTTTGTCGTTTAAAGCAAAAGAACCGTTGAATTCACCTTTGAAAATTCTTTTCTGATTAAAGTCATAGTACAATTTTCCATAAAGGTTATGTCTTTTTGCTAATCTGTATGTAAGGTCAAGACCTGCCGACTGATTAGCTTGTGACTCAGGTTGTACATAATAATCCATAGGATTAAATACTGAGTCAGCACGTGTAGTCCAATATGGTTCCATTGCCCGGTTTTTGTTGGCATAACTCAATCCTGCATATAAGTCCTTTATTCCGTAATAAAGAAACTGTCCGCCTGCAAGAAAGTTTTCAGATAACTTTTTCTTGTAACCTTCCTTGTCAAAATCATAGGCAAGCGGTGTAAGATAACCACCGTATCCTATAATCTGATACTCTTTTTTCTCTCCAAGTTTTAACTTAAAATGAGCTCCGTCAATAGTACCTTTACCGGAACCTGCAGAGACATATTGCCTGCCAAGTTTCAAATCGAGTACATTAAACAGATTACTTCCTTTTAGAAAAGCATCGTAAAACCTGTAAGAAAAACCTCTCCCATTTCTGTTAATTACATCTTCGTCGGTTTGTAAGGACGTGCTAAAAGTCCATTTACCAAAATTAAGATCAAAAGCCATATTCTGATAACCGGTAAGATGCGTTGTGTAAGTTGCACTTTTTAAGGTTTCGGGAACGGCATCAAGTCTTTTCCATGTATAAAAAGAACTGTTTAACCGTAAATTTAACGACTGGGAATATCCCGAAGCAAGAAATGCAAAGAACAAAATAAACGTAACTAGTATTAATTTCCTCATAATATGAAGTAATTTTTAATAAAATAAATCTTAAGATTTAAAAAAATGAAGGTCATATTAAATATATGACCTTCATATTAAGAACAATTAATTACCTTTTGAATGTTTAATTTTTGCCCACATTTCATCATACTTGAATCCTTTGAATGAAGGACTTTCAGAATTGTGACAGCCTGTGCATAATGTTTCACCTGCACCAACGATTAATCCGTTTTCGATGGCTTTTGCTTTGTCTTTCATGGTTGACTTGTATTCGGAACCTGCACCGTGACAAGTTTCACATTGTACACCCTGTGTTTTGTCGAATGTTTCGGCAAACTCAGACGGGTCAAGGTCTTTTCCGAGAACGTGACATTTGATACATGCTGGTGTTTCACTGGCTTTTCCGAATCCTTTATCCTTGGCAATTTTATCTGCTTCAGGTGATTCTAAAGTTTTCCAGGCATTTGCATGTTTGGAATCCTGCCAGATACTAAGTTGTTTTCCGGCTGACTCAGACTTGTGGCAAGGACCACATTTGCTGACACCAACATACTTGTTCTGACCTGCGTTATCTGTTGGAATAACAGAAAATGAGAACAAAAACATTCCCACGAATAACGTCAGACTAACAGTGATGAAAATTTTCTTTTTCATGTTTGTTTGGTTTTAGTTTAAGTTAATTAAATATAGTTTTTATTAGTATAAAATTAAATTCAATATTTGTTTTTTTCAACATATTTTCTGTCTCTTTTTAATGCCTTAATATCCTCTTTATTTAACTCCGGTAATTGTCATGTGTTCCTTATAAATGTATATTATTACAAATTCTGCTTAATGGCTTTTCTCACCGAAAAACGGAAATACCTTATCGAATAAATACAATAAAACAAAAGGTACTAAAATTATAAGGAAGGATACAATAAGTCCTTCTTTATCCCACAATCCCGGAAAATATTCAGTAAACCCACGCATACTTTTAGAAACCAATTGTCCGCCAATAACAACATTCCAGCGCATAAACAAAACCTGTAATAACAGCATTACCGAAGCAATCCATATTGTAAGATTTTTCACTTTAGTGTTTTTCATTTTAGACAGAGACGTAATTGTAAGCATAATAAATGGGACAATAGAAAACAGTCCGATCTGCAAGTAGACGTAAGATAATTTTAGTTTGCCGTCTATTAATTGTCTGAGTATAGCCCATCTTTCTGTGTTTTCATAAGAAATTGACAGAACTTCCATAAGTTCTAGTGTAACTGCAATTATCATAAAACCCCAAAGCCATTTTGCCATTAAATCAAGGCAGTCCTGGTCTATACTCCTTTTTCTCATCCAATGAACAAACTGATATAAAAATATCAAAACCGCTAAGCCTGAAACGATGGCAGAAAAAATAAATATTATAAACATAAGAGGTGTTGACCACCATGGGTTTGCCTTAATAGAACCGAAAAGGAAACCTACATATCCGTGCAGAATACAAGCAACGGGTATTCCAAAACTTGCTAATGCAATAACTAATCGTTTATCAAACCTTCTTGTGTTTTCATTGTCATTCGCGTTCCCCAATAAAACAACGAGGTATATAAATTTTACAATTCCATTGGATTTATTATATTTATCGATAATCTCAACACGATAACTCAGCCAGATTTCCAGAACAACGATTATCATATAAAATGAATAAATAAAACCGAACCCGCTCATAGCTGAACTGAAATTTGGAGTCATCATAATATAGAACGCACGCTCTGGTCGGCCCAGATGGTTTAAAAGAGGAACCGTGGCAAAGAGCAGGAATGCCAATGATGATACGAGTGCAAATCTGGCCACTGTTTTAAGTTTCTCCATATTAAACACATGGTAAAAAGATGAGACTATAAAAGCGCCCGCGACCATACCTGTTATGTACGGGTATAAAACAATCATAACTGTCCAGGTAATATGAAATTCATTTGGGAAAATATAATTACTTAGAGTATCCATTATTTTACCTCCTTATCTAAACCAATATAGAAACATTTTGGATTGGTTCCCAGGTCAGGTTTCAGAAGTCCATACCTTCGTTGATGGAGAACCTTATTTATTTCACTGTTCGGATCTTTAAGATTACCGTATATCCTTGCATTTCTCGGACAGGAATTTACACATGCAGGGGCTAATCCTTTTTGTATTCTGTGATAACACAAAGTACATTTATCGGCTACTCCCTTTTCTTCATTTATATACCTGACGCCGTATGGACAGGCCTGTACACAATAACCACAACCCACACAATGTTCTTTGTCAACCAGAACAACTTTATCAGGAGAACGATAAGATGCGCCGACAGGACAAACCTGTATACAAGGGGCGTCGTAGCAGTGATTACACAATTTAGGAACAAAAAATGCTTTTACAATTTCTGCGGTTTGCGCATTATCCCTGTTAAATCCTTCTATAGCACCTTTTGGAGAATCTACGTATACTGTTTCATCTTTTGTTATTTCAAACCTTTCAACCCAAGTCCTGAAATATCCCTCAGGGACTTCGTTCTCAACTTTACAGGCGCGGACGCACGAACCACATCCGATGCATCTTGTTGTGTCAACAATATAACCCCAGTCGAATTTCAGCAAGTCTTCATAACTGTTTACTTCAATGTCTTTTTCGGTTTTCGCAAATGCAAAAAACGAACCAACCAGAATTCCTGCAGTGCTGAATAATCCTAACTTAATAAATTGACGTCTTTCTATTTTTTCCATTCTGTTTTATTTATCTAAGTTTAATGGCATTGTTTACAAAATTCCTCTTTGTGGCAGTTCATACACACCGCTTTACCTTTTTGTGTAGCCACTTCTTTGTGGTTATCCTCAAATCCTTTGGGATGCGGCATCGACAACTTATGACAATTCATACACGCGTCTTTTTTGTGACACATCTCACAGGTTGATTGGTTTTTCGCTCCAAAAGACGGATGCTGCTTTCTCCAGTTCTGATTATGAGAAACAGGTTTTGTTTTTGAGTGACACGAAGAACAGTCGTTACTTGTGTGACAACCCTGACATACGGTTAATTGCACCTTTGCAAAATTTTTGTGTGTTGAGACCCAGTCACTTGAATGTGGGTTTGCCCTTATCTTCACATCCATATCGTGAATTCTGTCAGCATGACAATTCAGACAAATTTTTTCGTCACTTTTCGTTATTATATTAGAATTTCCGACGTGAGAAGGCCATTCAATTTTAGGCGGATAATTTTCATCCTTGAATGGTTTCTTTTCGTGACAAAGCAAACAGAATCTTGCGTTTCCATTCTTATATATTCTGCCGGTTGTTTCATTTTCTTTGTGATAAAGGTGACACGTTCTGCATTCAATGTATTTATGGTGCGGACGTTCATTAAAACTCTTTACTATCTTTGGATGACAGTCGTTGCATTCAAATATTGCAGGGTGGCCTGCAACTTCCTTAAAGCTCTGCTCGGGTTTTTTATCGTGGCACTCAGTACATCTGTAAACAATAGGGTGTATTCTTGCTTCCCTGACTGCGGTCAGCATGAATACAGGCTGATGAGGACTATGGCATTCAATACATTTAGTCTTCAGGTCAGGAACATTAAGAAACTTATAATGATCTTCCTGATTAATCTGCGGAAAATCCGAAGGTCTTGCTTTTAATTTCTTGTGACAAAAAAGACAACCCTCAAGTTTGTATTCTTTTGGAAGAGCTGCCTGTTCTTTTGTAATTTGTTTTGCGCTGTCTCCCCCTTCATGAAAAAGTACATGTAAATTACCTGCACCATGGCAATCAACACAAGGGACACTAAAATGAGCATCTTTTTCATGCAACTGATAAATATCATCATGACATTTCGCGCAGGTACTGATATTCTGGTTCACAATTTCCTGTTTTTGTAATTCAGAAACTGCATTCCATCTGTATTGACCGTGCTCGCCGAAAGAATCCGGTTTTAAAATCAACCGGGCTATCACGCCAATAATAATAACGAATACAATTAAGGAAAAAATCGTTACTATATGTTTTCTGTCTCTCATATATTATCTTTTTTTAGTTAAAACAGCTATCGAAACAACCTACTTCATTTTCTTTAATAGTTTTATTTTTTCAGATAACAAAGAACTTATCAACTCGTTATTATGTACATAAAGACTTGGGTTGGAATTAACCATATTAATTAACTTACGTGTTTCATTTATTACGGTTTTGTTTTCTTCGCTTAACTCCTTGCTCTTTACATCATTTATTAAATTATCGGCTTCCTTTACCAGCGATGTAACATCTTTCTTCCAGTCTGCCATTGTGTTGCTGTATCCTGCGTCATGACATTTTGAACAGATTTTGGAGTCAGGTTTAACGATTACAGATGAAGACAGATGGCAATCATTACACTTCGTTCCACCCTCTTTCATTATATCAGGCTGGTTTTTACCGTTCAGTGTACCGTTGAATGTTTGCGATTGAATCTTGTGACAATCGTTACAGGACTCACTCGTTTTAGCATTATTATGATGACAATTGTTACAACTTGATTGCGTGATAATTAACTGTCCGTGCTTGTTGTCATTTGAATGACATTTGTTGCACTGTAATCTTTGTTTTACAATATGCCCTTTATGTGAAAAAGGTTTTCCGAATGCTTTTGTGTCTGCTTCCTGGATTCCCGCATGGCAATTATAACATTCGTTCGGAACAAATTCTGAGTTTGACTTAAACTCAGGTAACGTTTTGGTAGAACCTACCATTTTCAACGCCTCATTCATAATACCATAACTTCCGATAAGAAGTTTATCGGCAAACTGAATGTTATGAACACTCTTCCCTATATCAACAATTTTAATGTTGTGATAAGCTTCGTCAAGTTTCAGCAATGCCTCATTTTTTCTGTTACTTCCGGATGAACTTACAATATTCTTTGCAACAGCATAAATCGACTTAATTGTTGCAAGTCTTTTAATTGAAGAGTTTTCCCATTGTTTAATTAATTTCCCATAACCTTCTCCGTGACACTGATCACAGGCATTCTTGCTTGCCTTTGAAGTGTTAATGTCCCTTTTATCAATCTCGTGCAGAACGTGACAACCTTTACAGTTTATTCCGCTTACATACATTGAACTTGGTAAGTTTTCTGTGTTATTTCCGTTTTCACCTGCAAACAGACTTACCTGATAAGTGTGTGCTCCTGTATGGCAGCTCTGACAATCAGGCGGAGCATTGGCATCCATTTTTTCAATCTTATGCTTTATCGGAGTATGGCAATACATACAGTTCATGCTGTGCTTTGAAATATGCGTCGTATGCATGAATTCTATGTCATTATACTTGTCTATTTTATTGTCCTCAAAATGACACTGGAAACACCTCTCTTTGCCTACTTCTCCTTTTCCTGAAACTACATTAACGTGACAACTCGAACAGTTCATATCATTTTTCACAACAACAGTATGATTATACTTCATCGATGCTAACTGTTCCTGTGTTTTGCTCTTTAGTTTATGACAGGTCTGGCAATCCGACAACTTGTCATATTTGTGTTCCGGGTCATCTGATTTATGAAAGTGGCAGTTAAAGCAGGTTGAATAAGTTACCTGCATATGAGACCCCTGAACAATCTGAGAGTGACAGCTTGTACACTTTAATTTTTTGCCCCTCCTCAGTTCAGATAAGTGATGTTTGTGATTAAACGACACACCTTTTGTTTCGTATAACGTATCCTGTATAGACTGATTTACGTGACAACCCTCTCTTGAACATGTGTTATCAGGTATATCGGCCCATGGTTTTCTTTTCTTGTATGAAGTGGACACATAACTGACAATCTGAACCAGCCCGTTTAATTTTCCTTTTATCTTTCCTTCAAGCCCTGGTTCAAAGTGACATTGCACACACTGAATCTTATTATGCGAGGAAGACTTCCAGCTGTTATAAAAAGGCTCCATATAATGGCAGGTCGGGCAAAAACTCGGACGTGAAGTATATTCGGCTGTAGCCGCAAGTATGATAACAAAAAGTACAAAATATATTCCCGAAAACAATAGAAATCTCCTAAAACCTGTTACAGTTTTAAACAATCTTCTTTTCTTGGTTTTCTTTTCTTCATCCATAATATTGTTTTTTTAAATTGCAAACTGCAGATTGAATCTGCAGTTATCTAAAAATCTGTTTAATGATATAATAATCTAAAACTACAGCTTTTCTTTATGCTGCCGGGCCTCAATTTCTTCCAGTTCCAGCGGATGTTCATTTTCCATCTGGTGCCGCGTCAGATAGCCTGTAAACCAGGCTTTATTCATAGGTGCAACATCAGGGTTCATGAAAATAAAGTAAAAGTGCCAGACCAGAATTGCAAGTGACGCCAATATTGCTTCGTACCAGTGGACTGCAGTCGCTATATCCATTCCGTAAACATTTATAATCGGAAGGAAGTAATTCTGAAACCACAACAGACTTCCCGTTGCACCCATTACAAACGTTCCCCAGACCACTGCCCAGTATTCTGCTTTTTCTATGTAACTGAACCTTCCGAGTTTTGGTCTTTCGTCCTTCTTGCCTGTTATATAACCTATGGACTGAAATAAATCGGTTAAGTCTTTTTTGTAGAACCAAAGGTCGGCTACTAATTTTCTGCCGCGCCTTGTAAAAATTATATAGAATAAATGATATACAGAAGCGCCAGTCATCAATACTGCCGCTACTCTGTGTACTACTCCTCTTAATTCAAAAGCGTTTTTGCCGATAAAAAACATTGTCCATTTAACCCAGAAAGCTTCCGGATATTTTAAAGCAAATCCCGTAAATACCAAAGTCATAAAAGTAGAGAGAAGCAGAAAATGCTGGATTCTCTCATTCAAAGTCATTCTTAAATATTTTTCTTCTGATGCCATTACTATTGTCCCGCCTTTTTCTCTTTTAATTTTCTGCGATAATCTAAAATATTATGCAACACCATTCCTCCAATAACACCAATAATCATGAGTATATAAAATCTGGTAATCCAGAACAGCATTGGATTATCTGTTTCTGCTTTAAGAATATGCATTTTTGTGTTCAGGAATACATTATCAGCACCCGGATGACACTTACCGCAAGTCTGACCAAGATTCTTCTTGTTTATGGTTGATAATGAATCGGTTGATGGTCGGATATTATGATTACCATGACAACTTCCGCAGGAAGCAGCCTTGTTTGAACCACCTCTGACTGCCAGACCGTGAAAACTTTCATTATAGTTTGAGGCTACATTAGGTAAATTATTGTTACGCACTAACTCGACAGAGGCGTGACAGTTCGAACATAATTTAACGATACCCTTTTGTTTTGATCCCTGGTCTTTTCCTAGTGAATCAGTGTTAACAACCTGATGTGCTCCGTGACAACTGTTACAGGTAGGAGAATCAGAGTTTTCTTTAGACATTAAAGTCGTGTGATGAATACTTCCTGAATAATCTTTTTTCTCCTGTTCATGGCACCCGATTTGACCACAGGTTCCATCTACATTCTTTTTATAAATTTGTGATTCAGGATCTGATGCCGGTTTCATTTCATGAGGTCCGTGACAATTACTGCATGTAGCCGCTTTAGTGTTTCCGTTTTGCAAAGCTATGTAATGAAAACTCTTTTTATAGTCGTTTAGGTGTGTTTCCTTGTTTTTATTAACCCTGTTATCCTGATGGCACGACAAACACATTTCAGTCTGATTTATCTTTGAAAAATCGTCTGATCGCAATACTGAATTAATTCCATGCTCACCATGGCACTGGAAACAGGTTGGAGCATTATTATCTCCGTTTTTATAAGCCTGCCCGTGAGAAGATTTGTAATAATGATCGATTTCTTTTGTGTGACATTTTCCGCATGTTTCCATCATACGTGCTCTGACAGTAGATTTTGTAGGGTCGTTTGTGGATTCAATCATATGGTTACCGTGGCAATCAACACACCCTGCCGCCTGTTTACCGTCTATTTGTATTGAGGAATGAATACTTGTTTTGTACTTCGCTACAAATTTTGCAGAACCTTTCTGGTCTCCCGGGAATAATTTTTCGTCAAGGTGGCATTTCAGACACGCAATAGATTCAATTGACATTTTATTCCCTACGATTTTATGAGAACCGTGACAATCAATACAGGTAGGTGTATTTTTATTTCCGCCCTTCATAACGGTTTGATGAATACTGTTGTTAAAGTCCTTCTGATGAGAACCATGACAGTTTCCGCAAACCTGTACTACTTCCCCCTTTGTTATTTTCTTCGCATCGTGACCGCTTTTGTGACAGCCATCGCAACCGACATTTTTCTTTGCGTGAATACTCGTATTGTAATCCGTAACATTTCTGTTTGTATGACATTTCAGGCATGTGGCAGTTTGATTTGCCTTCATTTCCTTTGCGGGTTTCTGATTATGCGGGTTATGGCAGTCTGCACAGTCGTTGTTTTTATGAACTCCGTTTTCCAAACTCTTTGCTTTTTCGTGACACCCTCTGCAATTAATTTTAACCTTCTTGGGGTTATGAGGAAATTCGTCAGGGTTGTAACCCTCGTGACAATCCTTACAGTCAAACGCACTATGGGTGGAATTTTTGAAAAGAACAGGGTCGACAAAAATTGATTTCTTTTTGCCGTTAACATCCATTGCAAGTGTTTTGTCCTCGTGACAGGCAAAACATTCGTCTGAACCCCTTGCTCTGATTAAATTAAACTTAAAAACAACGACTCCTGTAACCAATACAAATACAAACAATAATATTAATGCCGCTATTTTACTTTTTAACATCTGACTCTGATTTATTTTTGATTATTTGTAATAACACCTCTTCAAATTCACTTAATTTGAAAGGTTCTGAAATACGTTTTACGTTTGCCGGGCTTTCCGTAATGGTATCGCTTTCATCCAGAGAAGGCAAACATATAAAATCTATTCTTTCAAACCTCTTTATCAGCTTTAACTTAAAATCCTTGTCCAGTTCCTGATCCAGTATCACAATGTCAGCAGAATTCTCGCATTCATCGATAATCTCGTCTTCCGATTTCTTCAGAAACTCATTAATGGTGTTTACACATTTGAACTCATAGTCGTACTTTGCGAGTACTTTTTGAATAAGTGCACAAATTTCAGGAATTAGACAAAATATTTTAATTCTAAATTTCAAAGTTTTTATTAATAGAAATTACAAATATTACTGCAATTACTATACCAAAGAATGTTTGATTTAAACGTAGGATATGCGGAAAATAATATTAAACATGTAGAAATATGGGGCTTTTTAGAGTTTTTCGTGTAAACTTTTTACCTTAATTCAGGGGTTAAGAACTTCCTCAAATATAGCAAAAATATGTGTAGATATATTGGACTTGTCGTGTGGAATAATTACTCTTTTATAAGTAGGCCAAACTCCGCTAATTTGTTATAAAGCGTCTTTCTGTCTATCCCTAATTTCTCTGCAGCTTTCTTCTTGTTGCCATTTGTTGTTTCAAGAACTTTTAGTATATACTTCCTTTCAAGATCTTTTAAACTCATTCCATCTGTATTTGCAAGACAATCATCGAGGAAAGTTTTATCTTCACTGATTGTAAGATTCTTTACTTCAATCTTGTTGTTTGTAGCAGAAACCGCCGCCTGCTCAAGAATGTTTTCAAGTTCCCTTACGTTTCCTTTGTAGTTATGCTTGGTTAAAAGTGTAATGGCGTCTGGCGCTATCTTAATTTCTTTACCGAACTTTTTAGAAATATTTTTAAGTATGTGATTAGTTAGCGCTGGAATATCAGATATCCTGTCGTTCAATGTTGGAAGATTCAAAGAGATTGTTGAGATTCTGTAGAAAAGGTCTTCCCTGAAAAGTTTATTGCTGATCATTTCCTGTATGTTCTGATTTGTTGCGGAGATTAATCTGACGTCAACTGTTTTTATCTTGTCACTTCCTATAGGTTTAAATTCCCAGTTTTCAAGTACGCGCAGGAGCTTAGCTTGCAACTGATAAGGCATTTCGGCTATTTCATCAAGAAATAACGTTCCGTTGTTAGCCTGTTCAAAAACACCTTTCTGGTTTTCGATTGCACCCGTGAATGCGCCTTTTGTATGTCCGAACAATTCGCTTTCAAGCAGGTTCTCAGGTATTGCACTGCAGTTAATCGCAACAAACGGATGATCTTTTCTGTCACTGCTGAAATGCAATGCTCTTGCAACTAATTCTTTCCCTGTGCCGCTCTGTCCCTGAACCAGAACATTAACGTTTATCTTGGAAGTCTTATCTATAAAATCATAAACCTCCATCATTCTTTTGCTTGTTCCTATTATTCCCAGATAGGGCTCTTTATCCGTTACTAAATTCTTAAAACTGTATAACTCTTTTGTGATGTTAATTTTCTCAATGGCTTTTTCAATCTTCAGAATAAACTCATCAAGGTTGAATGGCTTATTGACGTAATCATAAGCACCGTTTTTCATTGAATCAACCGCAGATAAAACAGAACCGAAACCCGTAATCATAATAAACAGTGTTTCTTTCGGTGTGATTGTAAGCAGGTCCATACCCGAGACCTCGGGCATTTGTAAGTCGGATACTATTAAATCATAAAAATTACTTTTTATAAGTTCTTTTGCTACGGCACTATCGTTTTCCTCTGTTACGTCTAAACCCTTCTTTATAAGGACTTTGCGGATTAGATTTGATTGATTCGGTTCGTCATCGACAACCAGCGCTTTTATAATTTCTGCCATTAAGTTTTAAATTTAAAGGAAAATAAGTACTTTTAGGGAAAATTTCCACACAATAATGATGAAAGTTTCGGTTTCTATTTTGTACCAAAAAAGAGGAAAATTTATACAGATATTGAAATTATGAACGATGTGCCGGAGTTTTGTTCGGATTTAACTTCAATCGAACCTTTATGTTCTTTGATTACCCTGTCTGCAAATGCCAGCCCGAGCCCGGTTCCTTTTCCATAACCTTTCGTTGTATAGAATGGTTTAAAAATATTCGGTAAGTCTTTCTGAGAAATGCCAGAACCGTTATCGGAAATCTCAGTTATAATTTTCTTGCCGTCGAAAACAGTTTTCACTTCAACCAAACCTTTAACGTTTAAAGGAATAGCCTGGATTGCATTACTGATTATATTTAAGAAAACATCTTTTACTAATTCTTTGTCAACTTTAATTGACGGGACCTTATTGTCGAACTTTTTGCTGAGTTCCACATTTTTATTCCCCTTTAAAAACTTAAACCCGCTTGTTGCTTCTTCAAGCAGCTCATTTATGCTCACACTTTCAAGCATCGGAATAAGAGGCTTGGCAAAATTCAATATTGACCTTATAGATTTAGTTATGCGTGTCGCTTCTGCGACGATAACCTTCAGTTCTTCATAATCAGGGTCGCCCTCTTTTTTCTCCAGCAACAAATAATCGGCATTGCCTGAAATTATGTTTAACGGGTTTGAAAGATTATGTGCAATACTCGATACAACTTCTCCTATAAGAGCAAGGTTTTCTCTTTCGCGTAGTACTTTTTCGAGCCTTTTCTCAGTCGTAATATCCCTGATAATACCTACACTGCCTATATCCTCGCCCTTTTCATTAAAAATAACAAACCTCGATATACTAACGTTTATTAATTCGCCGGTTTTTGTAATGCGGAGTGTTTCGTGGTTTGAAATGAATCCTTGTTCTTTTACCTTTGCGAGCATTTTATTAACTTCGCCTGAAGAGAGTATATCTTTCGGAATTAGAACATTAAAATTCTTACCTGTTATTTCGCTTTTCTCCCAGCCGAATATTTTCTCTGCCCCTTTATTCCATAGAAAGATTTCACCTTCATTGTTAAAACCGACTATCGCATCTATGGAGTTTAAGATAATGTCAGCAAAGAACTTCTCATGCGCAGATTTCCCTTCCCTCATAAGCTTTATCATTTCGAACATATACCTGTCGTATGAACTTGTTATGAAAGCAAGGTCTTCATCGCTGAGTCTCCCCTCGAATTTTTTCTTAAATGCATCAAGCAAATCGTTTTTGTACTTGTCCGATTCGCTGTGAACCATGTGCTCCATTAATGAGTATTAATTAATTTGATAGAACGCTTTTTCCTTTTATGAATACTTTCTCCAGTTGATTTACTCCAAAATGATAAATTAAATCATTATAGTTTGGAAAATCAAACACTAGTATATCTGACTGTTTTCCTGCTGCAAGATTACCTGTTTTGTCTTGTATAAACAATGCATAAGCACCATTTATGGTAACAGCGTTTATTATTTCTTCGGCCGTCATTTTCATTTTCAGGGAAGCCAGCGACATTATCATCTGTATGTTTTCTGTCATACAACTGCCCGGGTTAAAATCTGTCGCAAGTGCAACAGGTATTCCGTTTTCTACTATCTTCCTCGCGGGCGGATAGATCATATTTAGGAAATATGAGCATCCGGGTAATAGAGTTGCTATGATGTCAGTTCCTTTTAAAGTCTTAATGCCTTTTGCATTAAGAACTTCCAGATGGTCAACAGATATTGCTTTAACTTTCTTCGCAACATCTATGCCGCCTATCGAATAAAACTGGTCCGTGTGGACTTTTGGAATCAATCCATAACTTGCTCCCGCTGAAAGAATTCTTTCAGTGTCTCCTTTGTCAAAATACCCTTTTTCACAAAAAATATCTATGAATTTAGCAATTTTTCTTTTGGCAACATTCGGTATCATTTCATAACATACTGTATCAACGTAATCCTTTTTGCTTATACCCGAAGGAATGGAATGTGCTCCGAGAAACGTTGGAAGTATGTCGGCTCCATACTTATTTTCACGGTTAAGTTCGTTAATAACTTCAAGCATTTTGATTTCGCTCTTTGTGTCGAGTCCGTATCCTGACTTGGCTTCGAGCGTTGTCGTTCCGTGTCTTATAAAGTTATAAAGTCTCTTCTCTGATATTTTCTTAAGTTCACTCTTTGAAGTCTTTCGTACTGCTTTAACGGTTGACGCAATTCCTCCGCCCGCCTCCGCAATCTCTTCATAAGACCTGCCTTCAATCTTCATTTCATATTCGTTTGCCCTAGAACCCGCAAACACAAGGTGCGTGTGTGAATCCACAAATCCTGGCATTACTGTCTTGCCTGTGCAGTCAATTTCTTTGAAGTTCTTTACCTTATTGTTCTTCACATAATTTTTCAACCCGGAAGAATTTCCGGCGTACAATATTTTGTCTGTGAAAAGTACGTAACCCTTCTCGACCATATAAATATCGCCCTGCGTCTTCCCGCGTTTTGCTCTGTTCTCAGGATTTGCACAGGTTACAAGGTTTGATATGTTCTTTAGTAATATCATTGTGCTGTTTCTTTAATTTTAAAACAAGAGGCAGTATGTGTCTCCGAAAGTTTTGTCAACGCTGGTTCTTTACTTACACACTTTTCATCTGCGTACTTGCATCTGTTCGCAAAGTGACAGCCCGTGTTGTATTCCAGCGATGACGGGACAGAACCTTCAATCGTGTATAGTCTTTCTCTTTTCTCGTTTAACTTTGGAATGGATTCCATCAGAGCGAGTGTATAAGGATGTTTCGGCTCGTTGAATACTTCTGACGCCAGTCCTTCTTCCACTATCTTTGAAGCATACATCACTATCACTCTATCGCAGGTCTCGGCAACAACTCCAAGGTCGTGAGTAATTAATATTACACTCATATCAAACTTAGCCTGCAGTGATTTAATTAGTTCAAGTATCTGCGCCTGAACAGTTACGTCCAGTGCCGTAGTTGGCTCATCTGCTATCAGTATCTTTGGTTCGCAGGCAAGCGCTATTGCAATCATCACTCTCTGCCTTAGACCGCCCGATAACTGATGCGGATATTCTTTAAACCTCTGTTCTGGCGAAGGAATACCAACACTCTTTAATATTTCTATCGCCTTTGTCTTCGCATCTGCGCTTGATATATCGCGGTGAGTTTTCAGAACTTCCACAATCTGATTCCCGCAGGTGTATGCAGGATTCAGAGAAGTCATCGGTTCCTGAAATATCATGCTGATTTTATTCCCGCGAATGCTTCTGATTTCCTTGTCGGAAACTTTCACGATATCGCGTCCTTCAAAAAGTATCTCCCCGCCTTCAATCACACCCACTCCGTCAGGAAGCAAACGCAAAATCGAAAGAGCCGTTACGCTCTTTCCGCAGCCTGACTCTCCCACAATACCAAGTGTTTCGCCTTCCTTTAATTCAAAACTCACACCGTCAACCGCCTTTGCAAGACCGTCGTCAGTGTGAAAGTAAGTGCGCAGATTCTTTATTGAAAGTACGTCCGGCATTTAATAGTTCAGTCCTTTTAAAAACTCTGTTTGTATTCGTACTGCTTCTTTCTTGCTCTTCGCTTCCGTAATGATTCTGATTATAGGCTCTGTATTCGACTTTCGCAAATGTATCCAGTACTCGGCAAAGTCAAACTTCACGCCGTCGAGCGTTGATACCCTGCAGTCTTTCTTCCTGTATTCTTTTTCTATTCTTTTTAAAAGACCCGATGGGTCGCCCTTGGTTTCTATCTTTGCCTTTTCAATGTGATACTGAGGAATAGTGTTTTTGTATTCCGAAACTTTTCCTTTAAAGTCTGCAAGTTCGTTCAGCACGAGCGCCACACCAACACTGGCATCGCGTCCGTAGTGCACCTTCGGTACAATCACGCCTCCGCTGCCTTCACCGCCAACGATGGCTTTCACCTTCTTCATTTCATTCACAACGTTTATCTCGCCTACAGGCGTCCTTGATACTTTTCCTTTGTAATCGTTCGCAACATCTTCCACCGCACGTGTCGTTGACATATTCACGCACACTTTGTTCTTCTTCTTTGAATGTTTTAAAACATTCCTCACAACTGTGACGATTGTATTCTCTTCTATAAAAGGTTTACCGTCTTCACAGATTAAAACAAGTCTGTCGCCGTCAGGGTCAATGGCTAATCCAATGTCCGCCTTGTGTTTACGTACTCCGGCCGACAGCAGTTTTAAATTATGCGGAAGAGGTTCAGGCAGATGCGGAAACTTCCCTGATCCGTTGCAATAAAGTTCAACAACCTGACATCCGAGTTTTTTCAAAAGCCTTGGTATAATCACCGAACCCGAAGCATTCACCGCATCAACAACTACTTTAAACTTTCTTCTTTTTATCTTAGCTGTGTTTATGTAATTCAGTTTCAGTACATATCCGATGTGTTTGTCAATCCAGGTATCATCAACCTTCAGCTTTGCAGGTTTATCTATATTTACAAAACTGAACTTATTAGTCTTAAGGTTTTTCTTTACTTCATCTATTTGCTTGCTCTTCAGGAACGTCCCGTCCGAATCCAGAAACTTCAGTCCGTTCCACTGCTGAGGATTGTGCGAAGCTGTGATTGCAATCCCTCCAGCCGCCTTCAGCTTTTCCACTGCAAGCTGAACAGTAGGAGTCGGCACAACGCCGATATCAATCACTTCAAAACCTGCAATCGATAAAGTATAAATCGCAACAGCCGAAACTTCATCACCCATCAGCCTTCCGTCGCGCCCTACAATTATCTTCCTGCTCTTTTTATTATCCCTGCAGAACTTCGCAAACGCAAGAGTGTAATGCACTACCACAGGCAGCGTCAGCGAGTCGCCGTAAATTCCCCTTACACCCGAAACACTAAAAATTATTTCTGACATATTTAATCGATTAATTTTTCTAATTCTTCTAATTGTTCAACAGTGTTGATACCCGTAATCTCTACGTTGTTATCCACGGGCACTGCACCGATTTTAATATTCTTATCCCTGAAGTATTTGAAAATATCCGTTAGGTAATATTCGCCCTGAGCATTGTCTGTCTTCAGTGTAGTCAGTGCTTCAAACAGCAGCGCACAGTCAACGATGTAAATCCCCGAATTGATTTCCTTAATCTTCCTCTGTTCATCCGTTGCATCTTTCTCTTCAACCGTCTCCACAAAAGTCCCGTCCTCACTGCGAATCACGCGCCCGTACCCAAATGGATTTTCGAAAATCGCAGACAGAAGACTCGCCTGAAAACTATTCCCGTAATGATAATTCAAAAACTTCATCACTGTCTCCGCCTTCAGCAGCGGCACATCGCCTGACAGTATCAGCACGTCGCCGTCGAACAATTCCATAATCTCACGAGTTTGCATAAGCGCGTGTCCTGTTCCGAGTTGTTCATCCTGATGTGCAAACCTGATACATTCCATTTCCGCAGGAAACCTTTCAGAAATAAAATCTATCACAGTCTGTTTCTGATGCCCGACAATCGGAATGATAATTTCAGAATCAATCTTCAGCGAAAGATTTATCACGTGCTCAATCATCGGCACACCTTTGAAGTCAAACATCACTTTCGACTTTTCAGGATTACGCATACGTTTCCCTTTTCCCGCCGCCATAATTACAGTTGCTAATTTTTCCATACCAGTAAATTTATTATACAAAGGTATAAGATGTTCAATTTCAAAAATATATTAAAGGTGAAATCATTTCAAAATATTTTAATTTTATATATCATCTCCCATCCTGTCATTCCACCAGATTCCCACAACCTGTCTTTTCCACATACCCTCCCCAACCTGTCATTCCCACTCGCAAAGCAGATACGCGGAGCGTTTTTTAGCGGGAATCTCTACTACTATATTCTCCAGAATAAAACTAATATTTAATTAAAACGATTCCTGCCATAACTCTTATTGTATAATTGCCTCAAAATGGTGCAAAATGAAAGCAATCCCCAACCACATTTCCCAATTTTAAATTCTTCTACAAAAAAGAAACGCCTCGTATCCCCCTGCTAAAACAGCCATTTATTTGCAATATGCCTTTAACATGCCTTCAATATGCCATCAACATGCCTTCAAAGTGCCAGATAACTTCGCTGCAGATTCGCTTCACTACCGTTACAGCACCGTGGAATGAGGCATGGATCTCCTTGCAGGAACTTAGTATCAGCTTTCCACAAACAAAAACGGGAGTCTGCCGTAGCAGACCCCCGTCCCTGATATTATGAGTGTCGTTTCGTTTTCTCTACTGGTTCTTTCTCGTGCCGTAGTTTTCGTACTTGCCGGCTTTCTGCATTTCTTTCTTTTCTTCATCAGTCTTTTTGTCTGCTGATTCAAGCTGCTTGCCGTAGTCATCAATATTCTTTTCCTGCTTTTGCATCCCCGGCGACGGCTGTATGTCCTGCTTGCTCATATAATCCTTGCTTTCCTTCAGCTTTGCGCGTGCCTCGCTGTAGTTGCCGTTGTCGGCTTCTTTCAGCGCCTGTTCCATAAGTTCGTTTGCTTCAAAAACCACAACGCTCTGCTGAACGTTTAGTTCATAACCTTTATTAAATTCATCCGCACTGCTCACCGGCTCAATCGTATTCAATACAGACCTGGAAACTTTTTCAAGATTCTCTTCAGGATTTAAATATTCAAAATCAGATTTGAACTTTAAGTTCTTTGCAAACTTTTTCCTTATGTCGAACTTTATCAGCACAGTTTTATTCTGCCCTGCGAAAACATCCTTCAGGTCAATAATTATTTCATCTCCGAAAATTTCGTAAGGGTATCCGTAAACTTTGCTGACAGTCAGATAGTCAGAAGGAAACTTCACGCGGATTTTGGAATCCTGTCCCGTCAGATATCTTACGCCTTTCAGCTCGCTGGCAAATATTCTTGGAATCTCTTCAGACTCTTTTATGTAGTAATAATTTCCTTTGCCGTAGTCTGCAATGTCCGCCATGAGGTTTTCGTTGAAATCATTCCCCACACCGAAAGTTGAAATCGTAATTCCGTACTTGCGACTCTGCTCTCTCACGAGGTCGTTGATTGCCGCGCGGTCCGAAACTCCGCGGTTTGCAATGCCATCTGAAAGCAACAGAACTCTGTTTACGTAGCCTCTGCGGTATGTGCTTTCAACCTGCTTGAAACCTTTCAGCATTCCTCCGCTCAGGTTTGTGAACCCGCCCGACTGAATGTTCGAAACGATTCTTTTGATGGAAGACTTATCTTCAATCCTGCCCGACTCCAGCACAACACTAACGTTATCGTCGTACGTAACGATTGATACGTAGTCGTCGTTTTCAAGTTCATCGATAATGTGTTCAACTGCTTTCTTGACAAACTCGAGCTTGTTCTTCTCTGCCATAGAGCCGCTCTTATCGATAACGACAGACACATTCAAAGGCGTACGCCTGATAGCCTTGTTCGAAACCTCACTGCTTTTCACTTCAAGGTTCAGGTAAACATTGTTGTTGTCGTAGTAGTACCTGTTGTTCAACTGCGATGAGAAAGTAATCGGGTCATCGTTAGTTACGGCTTTAAAAACCTTTCCCTTGAATACATCACGATTATCCTTTTGAGTACTGCTCACAGTCAACGCTGCAAATATAATAGAACTCAAAACGACAATGATGATTAACACCTGGGAAGCGCTTTTCTTAAATGAATTTTTCATATTCAATAAGTTTAAAGTTTATAAATGTTAATCTTTAAACTTAAGAATCGGAAAAATGTTTCAGGGGGGAGTTGGTAGTTTGGAACAAAATAATTCTGTTACTATTAATGAGTTAAATTCTTAATTTAAAACAAATGGATACATTCTACTTATAAATGTATTTTTTCTTCTTATAATAAAATATGATGAGAAAATTTAAAACAAGAATATAAAATGAGAAATCTGTTTTTGTCAATAATATTATTTGTATTTGTTAATATTATATCTGCGCAAGTAACTCAAGAATGGGTATCAATACATCAGAATATTAATAATTATTCCTCTAGTGGTAACATTATTAAATTTGATAATTCAGGGAATATAGTAGTAGCAGGTGAGTCTGGTGGTGAAATAGTGGTGATTAAATATTCCAATAACGGAACAGTAATCTGGACAACTATATATCCGCAATCTTGTAACGGAGCAGTATCATTAGCAATAGACAACAATAACAACATTTATGTTATAACTACTACAACGAATGAATCTTCAAGAGATATTCTTACTATAAAATTTAATCCTCAAGGTACTATCCAGTGGGTTTCCAGATTTAGTAATCCTGGATATTCACTTGATTTAGCAGTTAAGGTTATTATTGGTACAGATGGGTATGTGTATGTTTTAGGTGATATCTGTTTGGTTCAGTATGAATTTGTGTCATTATTAATAAAATATAATGCTTCAAATGGAGATTCCTTATGGACAAGAATATATTACGAATCCGATGACGGTAGAGACATGGTAATGGATAGTCATAATAATATTTTTATTGCAGGATGGGGTTTAAAAATAATTAAATGCAATTCAGATGGGAAATTAATATGGGAAACAAATACAATATCTGGTGCCGAGCCAATGGCTTTAACACTTGACAAAAAAGGTAATCTCTTTGTAACAGGTGACATATACGGACTATCATCGGAAATGGACTGCATAACCGCTAAATATGATTCAACTGGTACTACAAAATGGGTTAAGACATTTACGACAAATCATTATGACTGGCCCTACTCTATAGCTGTTGACGATTCATCAAATGTTTTTATTGCAGGTTTTTGTACACCCTATCAAAATTATTCAAGAGCCTGTTTAGTTGTAAAATACAATACTACTGGGACAAAACTATGGGAAAAATATTATTTGACCTCAACTAACTATGATGATAGATTTTTAAAAATAGTCGTGGATAAATATGGGAATTGCTATGCAACAGGTTCCTATTGCTATTCGGGACCAGATTATCATTATATTATAACCAGAAAGTATTCGAAGAATGGGGATCTAATCTGGAGCAAAGCATATACAATAGGTAGTTTTAGTGAAACAAGAGATCTCATCATAGATTCTTTATACAATATTTATGTAACCGGGTATAGTCCTCCTGGTTTGACAACAATCAAATACTCACAGATTATAAATATTTCATTAATTGGAACTGAAATACCTTCTGCTTACTCACTAAGCCAGAACTATCCAAACCCCTTCAATCCGACCACTAAGATAAAGTTTGATGTTATGCGTAATGGGAATGTGAAGATTATGGTGTACGATATAATGGGCCGCGAAGTTCAAACACTCGTAAACGAATCTCTCAAGCCCGGAACGTATGAAGCCTCATTAGATGGGAGTAAATTAAACAGTGGAGTGTATTTCTATAAACTGATAACTGACGGATTTACTGAGACGAAGAAGATGCTGCTGATAAAATAAAACACGTTCTTGTTCTCAAGCCACGAAGTGGTTCGCTCTTAAACCGCCAGCTTGGGAACGCGTAATAATAATCCTTCCTGCGTCACCAGGGTAGACGTTGGGAATGAGAGAATAGAAGGAATCAAACTAATTTCGGTATCATTACGTTATATTCTTAGACTTTAATTATCAACCAATTTTTCATATTTTCAATCAAAGTATAAAAATGAAATATAGAATTTTAATAGAGCAGGACGAGGACAATATGTTTGTTGCAGAAGTCCCTTCCTTACCCGGTTGTGTTTCGCAAGGGAAAACAAGAACAGAAGCAATCGATAACGCAAAGGATGCAATACAAGGTTACATAGAAAGTTTGAAGAAACGCAATGAGCCGATTCCGCCTTCCATCTCAGAAGAAATTGTGGAGATTGCAGGGTGAGTAGCTTGCCTGTCTTGTCGGCAAATGAATTAATCAAAGCTTTACTAAAGCTCGGATATGAAATTGATCATCAGACAGGAAGTCATATAATTTTAAGAAACAGTCATTATCCATTCCGCAGATTAACAATTCCAAACCATAAAGAAATAGCCAAAGGAACATTGCGTGCAATAATCAGACAGGCAGGTTTATCGCTGGAAGAATTCATAAGTTTAATTTAACCAAACAAAAACGGGAGCCTAAGCTCCCGTTTCTTTATACTATAATTTATCTTATTTTATCTTCTTCAATATAAACTCTACAAGATTATCCTTGTTGATTCTTTCCTGTGCCATAGTGTCGCGGTCGCGGATTGTGACTGTGTTATTCGTCAATGTTTCGGAATCTACAGTTATGCAATAAGGTGTTCCGCATTCGTCCTGACGACGGTACCTTCTGCCAACTGCACCTGAATCGTCGTAGAATACTCTCATATAATTTCTTAAGTCTTCTGTGATGTTTGCGGCTATGTCCTGCATTCCGTCGCGGTTAACCAGTGGAAATACTGCTGCCTTGATTGGTGCGAATGATGGATGCAGATGAAGCACTGTGCGGACTTCTGTCGACTTTGTGCCGTCTGAATTTTCCTTTACTACTTCTTCTTCATCGTACGAGTTTAAAAGGAATGCCATAAAACTTCTTGATGCACCAGCAGAGGTTTCAATCACGAATGGTGTGAAACGTTCCTTGGTCTGGTCGTCGAAGTATTCGAGTTTCTTTCCTGAGTATTCTGTATGACGCTTTAAATCGAAATCAGTTCTGTTATGAATGCCTTCTATCTCACCGAAGCCAAACGGGAATTCGTATTCAATATCGACTGCTGCTTTTGCATAGTGCGCAAGTTTTTCGTGTACGTGTATGTTAAGCTTTTCTTTCGGGATTCCGTTTTTAATAAACCAGTTAACACGCTGTTCCTTCCAGTATTCAAACCACTTTTCATCTTCATCAGGACGGATAAAGAACTGCATTTCCATCTGTTCGAACTCGCGTGTTCGGAAAAGAAAGTTCTTTGTGTTGATTTCATTCCTGAATGCCTTGCCGATTTGCGCAATTCCGAACGGAAGTTTCTGCCTCGATGCTTCCTTCACGTTCAGGAAGTTCACGTAAATTCCCTGTGCCGTTTCGGGACGCAGGTAAACAACGTTTGAAGAATCTTCGAGCGGACCTACGAATGTCTTAAACATTAAATTAAAATTTCTTGCCTCTGTAAACTTGCCTTCCTGATGGCACTTGATAGCCTTGCGTCCTTTGTAACCCTTGTTGCCGCAGTCTGTTTCTTCAAGCTGGTCAGCACGGAAGCGTCCTTTGCACTCTTTGCAATCTACCATTGGATCTGTGAAATTCTCAACGTGTCCGGATGCTTCCCAAACGCGGGGATGCATAAGAATAGCAGCATCGATACCTTCGATGTTTTCGCGGTAGGTCATTTCTTTCCACCATGACTGCTTTATGTTGTTGAGCATTTCTACACCGAGTGGACCGTAGTCCCAGCATCCGTTTAATCCGCCGTAAATTTCAGACGACTGAAACACAAAACCTCTGCGCTTTGCAAGAGAAACAACCTTTTCCGTAATATCTATCTTTGCCATAAAATATTAATTTAATGAAGTGTGAAATTTAAACATTTTCGGCTTAAGAATAAGTGCATTACAGGTAGATTAAATATCAAACATAAAATATCAAAGACATATGTTAAACGATTAGATACAGTATAAAATCAGGTGTCTTGTATTAAGTAGTGGTAAAGATAACATCAGAATATAGACTTGATTATATTATTTTTAACACTGAAATTTGAATTAATAAATTTTTAATAAGGTATCAAGGGTTTTAACAACATTTTAAAAAATTAAACAGAGAGGATTTTTCAATGAGAAAAGTATTTATTACTTTATTAGTAATGTTATTCGTACCACTATTCCTGTACTCGCAGGAATTACAGGTAGGAACAGGGCTCCAGCCAAACCCAAGCGGAGGCGGTGACTGGGGCGCAAACGCATTAATTCTTAATTTTGAACCAATAGGTCCGATGGCAGGTGTTTCTACACCAAACGGAACTATATACATTGCAATAAATGATACGTTGTCAACAACATCAGGACTGATTATCCGCAAGTCAACCGACCAGGGAAATACCTGGACAACTCATCCAAACTCAATTACCAACAGAATTAATTTCCCGCGTCTTAAAATGCTTGCAATGAGCAATGATTCTGTCCTTTGTTGGTTCACTTACGGTACACAGGTTTACAGATGGAATATCATGACAAATGCAATGAAAGCTTTCGACTCACTTAATGTAAATGATTTTGACGTAGTTAAAAGTTCTACAAATTCTGTTTATCTTTGGATTACAACAGAATCAGGTGGATTAAGGAGATGGGGTTCTACAGATTTCGGAATGACCTGGCAAAATACAGGATATGTTGCATCACTCAGTAAAAACGTGAGAATGAATATGTCTGTAACATCTGATACCTTATTTGCGGTTTACAGAGGATATCTGAATCCCGTGCCTGAAAGATCAATGCTCCGTGTTGCAAAATACAGAGAAACGGCTCCCGGTACAATAGGATCTATTAGTTTTACGACTATGACAGATTCTCTGGCTTTTCGTAATGAGTTTGATGTAATAGCAGCGAACAGTAATGTCTGGTTTTATTACACAGAAGGATATTCAGGTGCAATCGATATTAAATGTATGACAAGCACAGACAATGGTGTAACATACAGTGCACCTTTCCTCGCAGCTGGAAATCCGAACACAGATGAATATTATTTTAATATAGGAATTAGCGGAACGACAACGAAATATTGTGATTTTATTTATTACAGCGACAGTTTACAGTCGGGCGGAGCAACAAACCTTACAGATAAACTTATGTACAAGTATGCAGTTGCAGGTACTCCGCAAACATTCTACGGTTTGTCGCAAATATCGCAATACTATCCGAACTGGTCTACAAGGAATTACAAACCAATTATTATTGAAGTAGGTGGTGCAGACGTAGGGACAGCATGGGTCGGTGGAAGCGGCGCAGGAAGAAAGGTTTACTGGAACAGATTTTTGCTCACAAAAACAGGTAACAATGAATCACAGACTCCTGCATCTTATAAATTATCACAGAACTATCCGAATCCGTTCAATCCGACAACAAACATTAATTTCTCAATATCAAAAGCAGGTTTGGTTAGTATTAAAGTATTTGATATACTCGGAAGAGAAGTATCAACTTTAGTGTCTCAGGAAATGAATCCCGGAAACTACAATTACAAATTTGACGCAAAGAATTTATCTTCAGGTGTTTATTTCTATAAGATGGAAGTAAACGGATTCTCAGATGTAAAGAGAATGTCGGTTATAAAATAAGAAGGTTAAGCTTTAAAAGAAGGGCTGCCATTAATATGGCAGCCCTTCTTTATTATTCGAAAATTGGTTTGGTAGTATTAATGGTAGCAAGATAAGATTTGTATTCCTCGAGCTTTGACTTTCTTTCTTCATCTGTAATCCTTGCAGCACCATAACAGACAAACTGCGGAAGAACTTTCATCCCTACAAAGTGAAGCATTCCGTGATTAACGTGAAAGAGGATTTTATTAATGTCACCGTTGAATACACCTTCCTGATATGACTGCTCGGGTCCGCCTGTTGTCAGACACAGAAAAGATGTCTTATCCCTGAACGTGCCGTTTTCATAAACACCCTTGCCTGCCCCGTAACAGAAACCCATGGCAAATACACGGTCAACCCAGCCTTTCATTATAGCCGGTACGGAAAACCACCAGAGTGGGAAATTGAATATCACAACATCCGCCCATAGAAACTTCTCCATCTCTGCTTTGATATCATCAGTAAATAAATCCTTAGTGACTGCGTTTGCCTGTTCAAGCTGATACTTAAAGAAATCTGTATTATCCGCTTCTTTAAAATCTTCTTTACCTCCAACAGGGTTGAATCCCATCTTATAAAGGTCTGACACCTTTACTTCATTTCCGTTGGAAGAAAAGAATTCCACTGCAGTGTTCTTAAGCGCAGAACAAAAAGACTTTTCTTCGGGATGTGCGTGTATGATTAAAGCTTTCATATAGATTGATTTAAATTATTATTCGGGATTAACCCAGTCGTTGTTTTCTTTGATGAGGTTTATAAGTTCTTCTACTGCTGTTTCTGAGTCGATGCTTCTTCGTATAACCTCCTTGCCTTTGTACAGTGTTATTTTTCCAACACCACTTCCCACGTATCCGTAATCTGCATCTGCCATTTCGCCGGGACCGTTTACGATACAGCCCATAATTGCAATCTTCAGACCTTTGAGGTGGCTTGTTTTCTCGCGAACCTTTGCAGTCGTTTCCTGTAAATCGAAAAGTGTTCTGCCGCAGGATGGACAGGAAATGTATTCTGTTTTGGATATACGGGTTCTTGATGCCTGAAGTATTCCGAATGAAATACTGTTAATTACTTTCTTTGATACTGTGTTTGACTCAAGCCAGATACCGTCACCGAAGCCGTCAATCAGTAGTCCCCCGACATCAGTTGCGGGATAAACCATAAACTTATCTTCGGAAAGATTATCATAATTACGTTTTATTATAACAGGGCAATCGATTTTATCGGAGATTGACTTTTCAGCAAAGTCTCTGATGCTTCTGTAAGAAAGAGAATCTTTTGTGTTAATTATTAGTGTAAGATTCTTATCAGATGATATCTTTTTAAGTATTTCATCTGACAGATTGTTAATCTCTAAGAATTTATTGAAGTTTAAGTTGTCCAGAGCAAGATATTCAGATGTATTCAGCAATGGTAAAGAATCCGATTTGTCTTCACGCGTGTTCAAGAAAGCATAATCGAATATTTTCTTAAGTGTACCCGGCAGACTATAACCGAGGTTCCTTGAACCAAGGTAAATATAATCAGGAGCCATGTCACCGATGTTCCACTTATCGAGAGATTCACTGTAATAGTATCCGACTTCGCGAAGTGCTTCGTGAGACTTTATGATTTCATCGTTCGCATCAAATACAACTACGGGTACGTTCTTACCGCCAATGTTATTCATTGAAGAACTTTCGCGTCTTGAATAAGCGAACGGATTAATTGTTTCGGAAAACTTAAATGTATCAGTTAATGATTTTGAGAAATCACTGTATCTTTCTACAAGAGTTTTACAGACAGGTATTTCATACTCGGGTTCTTCAGTCAGAGAAACCCTGACCGTGTCGCCGAGTCCTTCTTCGAGCAGTGTACCGATTCCGAGTGATGATTTAATGCGTCCGTCTTCCCCGTCACCTGCTTCTGTTACTCCCAGATGAAAAGGATAATTCATACTTTCATTCATCATCTGCTTAACGAGCATACGATATGCCTGAACCATTACCTGCGGATTACTTGACTTCATTGAAAGAACTATGTTGTAGTAGTTCTCACCCTCACAGATTCTCAGAAACTCCATTGCAGATTCGACCATACCTTCGGGAGTATCACCAAACCTGCTCATAATCCTGTCCGACAAAGAACCGTGGTTTGTACCTATACGCATTGCCGTGCCGTATTCTTTGCAGATTTTTATTAAAGGTATAAACTTATTCCTTATTCTTTCGAGTTCTCCTGAATATTCATTATCAGTGTACTCAATCGTTTCAAACTTCTTCTTATCTGCATAGTTACCCGGATTGACTCTTACCTTCTCAACGATTCGTGCTGCTATTTCAGCGGCATTGGGAGTGAAGTGTATATCGGCAATAAGCGGGGCTTTGTATCCCCTCTTACGTAATTCATTTTTGATTTCAAGAAGGTTGTTTGCTTCTTTAATGCTTGGTGCAGTAATGCGAACGTATTCCCCGCCTGCTTCGATTATTCTGATTGACTGTTCGACGGTTGCGATTGTGTCCATAGAATCGGTTGTAGTCATAGACTGCAAACGGATTGGGTTGTCTCCTCCGAGAGGCAAATCTCCTATGTTCACGACTCTTGTCTTGAATCTCTGATAAACAGGTTTCGGCAGAATCATCTTAACTTCTTACTCTCCTGGAATAATATTCTTTTCTCTTCATCAGTAAGGCTTCCGTATCCGTTAGCGCTTAACTTATCAAGAATGGCATCAATCTTTGCCACTGTTTCCTTTTCATTCCTTCTCATATCATCTTCATACTTACTGTTTGTCATATCTTCAAAGTTTGCATCATAAATGTTTGCGGGACGTTTATACACAGGCGGTTCTTCTTCTTTCTTCTTTTCGAACATATCCTTGAAGTTATCGAAAACATTAGATGTTTTGTTCTGGTCTTTGAACTGCATTGGTTTACCTTTGTTCATTATGAAATAAACATAGAGGAATCCAACAACACCACCGCCAAGGTGCGCAAAGTGGGCTATACCCGGTCCGGACTGAGAAGCAACAGCAAAGACCTCTACTAAAATATATATAACAACAAGATATTTTGCTTTTATCGGAAGCATAAAGTAAATGTATATAAGCCTGTTCGGAAATATCATTCCGAATGCGATAAGCACTCCGTAGATAGAACCCGATGCACCTACTGTCGGAACGTTAGGTGCCATAGTAGTAAAGAGTGGTGCAATCAATATATTTGCAAGACCTGCTCCAACACCGCAAACCGTATAATATATGAAGAATGTTTTTGAACCCCAGAGGTTTTCCAGTTCCATTCCGAACATCCAGAGTGCAAACATATTAAAGAACAGGTGAGAAAATCCTCCGTGTAAATACTGATAGGTAAATACTTGCCATGGTTTAAAGAACGGAGAGTTGATTGTAAACAATGCAAAGTTTTTAACGAATAAATCTCCAAGTGCAGTATTACCAGACTTCAGCATTCCAAGGAAGAAGTACTGCAGCAGAAACACTGCGATGTTCGAAATCAACAGGTACTTTATAACAGGCGGAAACATACTAAACCCGCCTAAACCTCTTCTGTAATTATTCAATGTTTTAAGTGTTTAAATTCGTTTTGTGCCTTATAGTAATCTTCAACAGTATCTATCTCAATGCACTCATAATCTGAAACATCTACACAATATATACTGTTCCTCGCGTCATTGCGGGCTATTACTTCTTCGAACGTCTTTTCATAAAATTCATTAACGTTATTTTCCTTTAATATCTTTCTGTCGAGTATATCAAATATTTCTTTACCAAAACTCTTTGAGAACTTTTCTATACCTATTGACTCACCCCTTGCTTCATTAAGCGGTACATCTTTAGCCATTCTCAGGATTCTGTTTTCGGCATCGAGAGTAACTTTAATCTGCTCTTCGTCAAGTTTCACTTTCAGGTTAACCGCTGCTGCGTTATCATTTGTATCTGCAAGCAGTTTAGTTATTATCCCGGCATTGAAAAGAATGTCACTGTCGAGAAGTATAAAATCATCTTTAATTAAATCCTTAGTCATCCAGAGAGAATAAGAATTATTATTGTTAGCGTAATCAGCGTTAGTCAGAAAATCTATTTTAACGTTCGAAAATTTGGCCTTTAAATAATCCTTAATCATATTTTCCCTGTACCCCGTAACGAATACAAAGTCTGTAATGCCGTTAGAAATAACATTGTCCATAGTCCTGTGCAGCAGGTTCCTGCCTGCAACATCGAGCAAACATTTCGGAGTAGTGTCGGTTAATGGTCTTAATCTTTTAGCGAGACCTGCCGCAAGAATAATTGCCTGCATATATTATTTAGATAAATCGTTTAAAACTTTCTTTTGAATGATGTAAAAAGAGATTAACAGAAGGTTGCCAAGCGTAAAAGTAACCCATAAGTACAAATCAACACGGTTAAGAACACACGCAATCATAACTGCTGTTAAATGAGTAGTTGAACCAATCCAGCTCCATGCCCTGAGTAACATAATATTCTTGTTCTTATAAACCTCAGAGGAGACGTTCATCTTTTCATCTTTTGCAGTTTTGTTCTGTACCGATGCATACTTGATGTATATGTTAACAAGAAACTTTTCTACATAGCGTCCTTTTGTTTTATCTATAATTCTTTTAAGACGTGAGTACTCTTCTATTTCCTTGTCAAGATTTGAACCTTTGTCGTATACGTTTGCAAGATACCTGTTACGGAAATTATCGAACATCATATTCTGCAGTACTCTTGAGAAACCTCCTATAGCAGTAATAACCCACACATAAAGATAATCGCCCGTTGCAATGCTAAGACCTATTCCGATACCTACATAGATTGATAAGCCCGTTATGTAATCTATAAATCCGTCAATAATTCTGCCGATACCCGTACCGTTCTTTTTAAGTCTGGCAAGTTGTCCGTCTGCACAATCAAGAACGTTGGAAATCAGTAATGCGATAGCACCGAATACAAAGAACTGGTGTGTTCCGAATCCAAACATAACGCCCGTAAGAATTCCGAACAACATTGAAACGATTGATATCTGGTTGGGAGTAATGTCAGTTGAATAGATTAACTTTACGAACAGGAATGACATTGGTCTGTAGAAGAAGATATCAAGCAATTCCTCGACATCATAACCCTTTAAAGAACTTTTATATTCTGAATACCAACTCATAAATTAAATACCCTGTCCTTTTTTCATTGTACTATTTTTCTCTGTTTTAATTTCTTTATTCTTTTCTTGTATTCTTTCTTTGATTCAACAAGAGACTTCTTCTTAACCTGAGTAACAAAATACTCCTGTGCGTTAAAATATTCTTTCTCTCCCTTTTCATTCTCAGGGACTTCAATCTTTGTGTAAATTCCATCGCTGTTCAGCACCCTCGCTTTAACGTTATCCTTCAGGTACAGGCATAAAATCTCTTCGAGGTCTTCCTTGATTTTCGGATGATCGATAGGATAGAGCATTTCAACGCGGCGGTCAAAATTCCTCTGCATAATATCAGCAGAGCCAGAATAGATTACGGGTTTTCCGTTATTGTAGAAATAATATATTCTGCTGTGTTCAAGAAATCTTCCTACCACACTTATTACACGAATGTTCTCACTGATTCCTTTAATACCGGGGCGGAGTCTGCAGATTCCTCTTACGATTAAATCAATCTTTACACCTGCGTTTGAAGCCTGGAAAAGTTTAAAGATAAATTTATCATCTACGAGTGAATTAGCTTTTATAATAATGTGTCCGTTACCGTTAGCTTTGTGACTTTCAATTTCTGCATCGATAAAACCAATCAGAGACTTTCTCATCGTATAAGGTGCAACAAGAAACTTATTGTAAGTTTTCTGTTTTGAATGTCCTGTCAGATAGTTGAATAAGTCTGATGCATCCTTGCAGAAATCTTCATTGCAGGTAAAAAGTCCAAAGTCAGTATAGATTCTTGAAGTTACAGGATTATAGTTGCCTGTACTTAAATGCAGATACCTTGTCATCTTACCCGATTCTTTTCTGACTACGAGCAAAAGTTTGCAGTGAGTCTTTAACCCCGATATTCCGTACACGACGTGTACTCCTGCGTTCTCAAGTTTCTTTGCCCAGATAATATTGTTCTCTTCATCGAACCTTGCTTTAAGTTCAACGACTGCAGTTACCTGCTTACCGTTTTCCGCAGCGTGAATCAGTGATTTAATTATAGGAGAATCACCGCTGGTTCTGTAGAGAATCATCTTTATTGCATAGACGTTCTTATCCTCTGCTGCCTGTGCGATAAACTCGGTTACAGAAGAGAAGGAATAGAACGGATGGTGCAGCAGAATGTCGCGTTTCCTGATTGCCTTAAAGAAATCATCTTCTTCGAGGAAGAACGACGAAATGCGGGGCATATAACCTTCGTCTTTTATTGCACGTTTATCAATTCTGTACAAATACAATAAATCGCCAAGGTTGATAGGACCGTCAACTTTATATATTTCTATGTCATCGAGTTCGAGGTCATCTATAAGAAAGTTCAGAATCTTATCAGGAATCTTTTCTTCCACTTCAAGGCGGACGATGACTCCGAGCCTTCTTTTCTTAACTTCTTCTTCGATGAGTGTAAGCAAATCGCCAGCTTCTTCCTCTTCGAGTTCAAGGTCGGCATTTCTTGTTATACGGAAAGCATAGCAATCAGTGATTTCCATTCCCTGGAATAACTTGCTTGCGTTGGCTTCAATAACATCTTCGAGTAAAATATACTGATTACTGTTTTCCTTACCTATCGGAAGGAATCTTGAAAAGTTTCCCGGTATCTGAAGAACAGAGACTTTATCTTCCCTGACTTCTGTATCGGGGTCATCAAGTACTATTGCGAATGCAAGTGTCCTGTTGACCAAATTAGGAAACGGATGAACGTTGTCCATCGCTATTGGAGTAAGGACGGGATAAATCTCATTATCGAAATACTTATCGAGTCTTGCCTTTTCATCTTCATCGAGTTCACTGTACTTATAGAACCTGATATTGTTCTCATCGAGTTTAGGTACAATCTCTTCGTTAAAAATCCTGTACGCTTCCTTAACCTGCGGACAGAGTTCCTGATAAACAAATTCGCGCTGTTCCTGAGCGGTAAGTCCGTCGGAAGTTGTTTCGTTAACTTCGCTGAAGACCTGTCTTTTCAGACCTGAGACACGAATCATAAAGAATTCATCAAGGTTCGTACTGAAGATTGAAAGAAATTTTACCCTTTCGAGTAAAGGCTGGGTTTTATCTCCAGCCTCTTCCAGTACTCGCTTGTTAAACTCTATCCAGCTTAGTTCCCTGCTGAACAGGTATTCAGACCTTATTTTATTCTTGTTCTTCAATAATTAGTTATCTTAAAATCTATCTTATCGCCTTCTTTAACACCATACTTATCGGAGAATCCTGCTATCACTTCAACTACGTACATTGATTTCTTATCTGAAGGCAAAGACTTTTCTGAAAATGGTGTTGTGTTCTTATGTATCTTTACAATTTCTTTATTCTCATTCACGAACATAATATCGAGAGAAAGCACGGTGTTCTTCATCCAGAAAGACTGAAGTTCGGAAGCAACAAACACAAAGAGCATTCCCTGCGTTTCTTCCATGGTTTTTCTGAACATAAGTCCGCGTTGGCGCTTTGCGTCATTATCAGCAATCTCTATATCAACCTTCTTAATGACCTTTTTATCTTTCGCGCTGACAAATTCCAGTTCACCCTGTTTCTTAAACTGGGGCTCCTGAGTTTCCTTCTGCTTATCTACTTTTTCTGTATTCACTTTATGTTCAATAGGTTTTTTATCATTAATCATAGTATATATAAAATATCCTGCAACGATAACCACCACTAAAATCAGCACATAAAGAACTACGTTCGGTTTCTTTTCTTCAACTTTCTGATTCGCCATTATTTCTTTGCTAAAAATTCTTTAATAGAATCCATTAAGTACATATTCTGTTCCCTTGTACCGAGTGTGATTCTTGTTTCTGTCTTAAATGCTTCTTCATCGAGGAATTTAATCAGAAGGTTTCTGTCCTTTAAGAACTTGTTCAGATCTTTTCTGATGTCGTGCGGCATATCTACAAGCATAAAGTTAGCATAAGACTTATAAGGAGTGAATCCATCCATCTTTGAGAACTCTTTGTAGAAATACTCTTTATCTTCCTGCATTAACTTTGTAATCTTTTCATAGTAGTCTAAGTCTTTATAAGCAATTGCACCAAGCTTTTCAGATAATCTGTTGAATCCTAAATACCTTACTGTATAGTTCATAAGTTCTTCAAGGTTCTTACCTGTGAATGCATATCCGATTCTGAGTCCTGCAAGACCAAAGTACTTTGAGAATGTTCTGCAGATAACAAGGTTCGGGAATTCATCCAGGAACGGTTTAACGTAATCGTTTTCCATTGAACCAAATCCCCAGTATGCTTCGTCAATCATAACGAGTGCACCGCGGCAGGCATCGAGGAAGCGGTGTAAATCATCCTTCGAGATTTTGTTTCCTGTAGGGTTATTCGGTGAGGCTATTAAAACTATCCTTGGTTTTTCCCTGTCGTATATTTCAATCATCTTATCGACGTCGTAAGTAAATGTTGCAACTCCGTCTTCAAAACCTTTACCCATAGGATACTCAACGTTGAAACCGCCGACTTCATAGGCAACCTTCTTATAATACCACCAGGCTTCCCTAGGGATTAAAATCTTTTCTTTTCTATCGAGATAGTAATGTATAATCTGTTTTAATAAATCTTCGCTTCCGTAAGAAAGGATAACCTGTTTTTCAGGAAGTTTGAATTCATCGGCAATCATTTTTGACAAACTTGATTTGATTCCAAAGGCAAAGTCCCTTGAATAACAGGAAAGCTCGTCAATAGTTACAGTCTTTAAAAAGTCATAACACTTGGGAGTCGGTCCGTACTGCGACTCATTCCTGTCCAGGTATTGCAGCTCTTTATACTTTTTCGCGTCAGTCATTTTTATTGTTATTTATGTTATAAAATAATTTTAATTATTATACGATTGAATTACTTCTTAGTTAGGAACTTCTTGATTCCGTTCTTGCAGTCTTCGGACATACGTGTAAGTGTGTTCATATCCACAGCATACTCAAGCGATGCTTCGAATCCCATCGAAGAAATGTTCTTGAACATTTCCTTTGTGAGCATTACAGAACTCGACGGAAGCTGGTTTAAACTTTCGCAGAGTTTATCTGTATAACTTTCGAGCATATAATCTTCTACAACGTAGTTCACAAAACCAATCTTGTGTGCTTCTGTTCCGTTTATAAACTTTGACGTAAGCAGTAAATCTTTTGCGTGAGTTTCGCTCACACGCTTTAAAAGGAATATCATAACGATTGCAGGAATAAATCCTATGCGGACTTCAGTGTAACCGAACTGTGCTTTATCAGAAGCCACTATCAGGTCACACGCACTCGCAATACCGCATCCGCCTGCGAGAGCATAACCGTCAACCATTGCGATGGTCGGCTTGCTGCAGCCATAGATTGCGAGAAGCAGGTTCTTATAGTTGCTTGAATCCTTCTTGTTCTGAAGAACATCGAAGTCCTGAATCTTATGCAGATAGTCCAGGAACAATCCCGAACAGAAATTTCCGCCTGCACCTGTGATGATAATCGACTTCGTACCATCATCTTCCGATAGGAAGTTTACGGCATCTGTCAGTTCCTTTATCATCTCATCGTCGAGCGAGTTTCTTTTGTCAGGACGGTTGAGTATCAGCTTTTTAGTCTGACCCATATCCTGCAGTATTATCTTTTTAAAATCTCTGTTCATATATGTTGTTATTAATTTGTTATAAAATTAATATGATGTTCATTCTCGAAATTAACAACCTGCGACTTTATCATAAAGTACTTTGTGAGAGTGTCTTCAGTGATAATATCCAGTGTATTTCCTTTTGAAACGACGCTTCCGTTTTCGAGCAGAATCGTTTCGTCTGTGTATTTTATTGCGACATTAAGGTCGTGGGTAACGGTAACAATCGTCAGCCCCTTCTCCCTGTTTAAATTACGTAAAACATTAAAAATATCAAATTGATAATGAACGTCTAAATAAGTGAGCGGTTCATCCACAACGAGCATCTTGCCGTCGAGTTCATCCGCACAGTTAAGCTGAACGAGCGAAAGCGCAATAATCACCTTCTGCTTTTCTCCGCCCGATATATTGCCGAGGTTCTTGTCTGCAAGATCTTTTATAGAAAGAAGTTCAAGAGCATAATCAACAACATCTGCGTCATCTTTAGTACTGCGGAACTGTGAGAACGGTTTGTATGAGTATCTGCCCAGTGCAAGAAAATCTGTGACCTTAATATCAGAATCGAAGAAGACGTTATGCTGAGGAATATATGATATTTTGCGTGCAAGATATTTAGACGGAAACGAAGATATGTTTTTCCCTTCGAAAGAAACATTACCTTTAAAATCTTTGAGCAGTCCTGTGATTAATTTAACGAGAGTGGATTTACCCGAGCCGTTCCTGCCTATGACAGAATAGAACTTTCCTTTTTCGAAAGAAAGATTAATACCATTAAGTATAACCCTGTCTCCGCTGTAAGAAAAATCCACAGACTCAACTGATAATAAAGGCGATATCATTTCAGTTCTTGTTTTACTTGACGAATTCCGAGTTCTTGTAGTTGTAATACCACTCAAACTTACCGGTGCCTTTATCGGCATCGTAATCGATATAGCAAACGCCCGATTTCCTGAACTGGAAGTTTAATTCTTTTCTGTCCGAAAGACTTTCAACCAGCAATGACATAAGCGGTTCGTGTCCTACGAGTGCGATAGAATTAAATACAGTGTTGCGTTTCAGGAGCTGCATTACTTTTGAAGCAGTACCGTTAAGCAGCAATTCGTTCGCTATCTCAACGTCGTGCTTGTACTTCAAAGTAGCAGCAAGAACTTCTGCCGTTTGTACCGAGCGTATTAGCGGGCTCGTGAAAACCTTATCAAGGTCAAGAAAGAAATCCTTCAAAGACTTGAAAACGGTTGCTGAAGTTTTCCGTCCTTTAGGAGTTATAAACCTTAAATCGTCTGACCTTACTGATTCAGTTTCATAGTCAATTGCTTCTGCGTGTCTGATTAAGAACAGTTTCATACCTTATATGTTTTAATTTTATGCTTTATTTATTTACTTATTAAACTCTCAACGGATTTTATCCCGTTTAAATTATTTAAGACTACTTCCGAAATTCCGTTTTGTAAACTTACATCGTTGTTAATTCTTACACGTACGTAATTATTCGTCCAGCCTTCTATGTAATCTGTACCACCGCTGTTCATCACTCTGTTTTCGAACAGCACCTTCTGCTTCGTTCCGATAAAGCGCGAATAGAAATCATACTTCTTCTTCGCAGATAAGTTCCTTAAAGTTTCACTTCTCTGCTTTCTCTTCGCAATATCCACTTTCCCGGACATCGTAACCGCCAGCGTGTTCTTCCTTTCAGAATAACTGAACACGTGCAGATAACTTATCTGCAGGCTATTCAGAAAATCATACGTGTTCTTAAAGTTCTCATCCGTCTCACCTGGGAAACCTATTATCACATCAATCCCCACACCAACATCCGGAATCTCTACGATCACCTTTTCAATAAGTTCACGGAAGAATCCAAGATTGTACCTTCTTCTCATCAGCTTCAGAATATCTGCGTCCCCGCTCTGAAGCGGAATGTGAAAATGGTTGCAAATCTTATCCGAACTCTTCACCAGACTAATAACCTCATCCGTTAAAAGATTCGGCTCTATAGAACTTATTCTTACTCTTTCAATCTCAAGTTTCTCAAGTTCAAGCAGAACATCGATTAACTTATTCGTCTTACCTTCTGCAATATACCTGTAATCACCTGTATTAACACCTGTTAAAATTATCTCCTTATATCCCGAATCAATTATCTTCTTTGCGTTATCCACCACTTCATTCAGCGGCAGACTTCTCGAAACTCCCCTCGCCATCGGAATCGTACAGAACGAACATCCGTAATCGCAGCCGTCCTGAATCTTCAGGAACGCCCTCGTCCGCGAATCTATATCAGCCGAAAACGCACCTTTTATCTCATCATCTTTACCGCCCACTTCCGAAACAAATATCTTCGATTCCGGTTCTTTGAAAATACACGACGGACTTTCAACATCCTCCAGATATTCAAACAACCGCAGCTTTTCCTTCGAGCCCAGAATCAAATCAACTCCCTCAATCCCCGCTATCTCGCCCGGCTGAAGCTGTGCATAGCATCCTGTTACAATCACGTAAGTCTCCGGATTATTCCTCAGAACACTCCTGATTATCTGCCTGCATTCCTTATCGGCATTATCAGTAACAGAACATGTATTTAAAACAAAAATATCGGATTTCTCGCCATAATTACTCAACTTCATCCCTTTATCTTCAAATTGCTTAGCCAAAGTCGAAGTCTCACTATAATTCAACTTACATCCAAGTGTGTGTAAAGCTACGCTTTTCATCAAATTAATTTACAAATTTTCATTAGTATAATTAATGCAAAATATTTTCTTACCCTAAAACCACCTCGGGCTCTCTTTCAAGACTTATTTTGAACTTATTATACACTGTTTGCTTTATTCTTTCAGAGAATTCAATCAGTTCGCTCGCCGAACCACCTCTGTTCACAATCGCTAAAGTATGTTTATTCGAAATCCCAATCCCGTTTTCCGTATACCCTTTTTCAAACCCAGATTTCTCTATCAGCCACGCCGCAGAAATTTTATACTTATCCCCCGCTCTAAAACTGTTTGCTTCTAAATTTAAACTCTTGCAAACAGAAATAAAACATTCGAACTCAGCGGAATTTAAAACTGGATTTGTAAAGAACGAGCCGCAGGAATGCGAATCCCCGTCGTTTTCATCATAAACCATAGACTTTTTTCCTCTTATGCTCATCACGGCATCTCTTACATTATTTAATGAATTAATTCCGTGATAAGTTCCTAAATAATCATCCAATTCTTTATACTTAATTTCTGCCGCTCCCGATGCATTCAGTCTGAAAACAACTTCCGTAACTATATACCTGTTTTTATCTTTCGATTTAAACCTGCTGTTCCTGTACGAAAAATCACACTCCGCGTTTTTAAACTCCACAGCCTTCAAAGTCCGAACGTCAATCGCCTTAACAGTTTCTATCACGTTCGAAACTTCCTGTCCGTACGCACCAACGTTCTGAATCGGTGTCGCGCCCGTACTTCCCGGAATCCCCGAAAGACACTCAATCCCCGAATAATTCAATCCCACTGCATACTTCACAAAGTCATCCCAGCGCTCACCCGCCTTCACTGCAAAAAGGTCTCCCGCTTTTTCAATGCCCTTAGTATTCACATAAATAATCATACCGTCGTAACCCTCATCAGGAAAAACAGTATTGCTCCCTCCGCCAAGAACGTGAAACCGCATCCCGTGCTCAGCCGCAAAAGCAAGCGCATCGAACAAATCCTTATCCGTCCCGCACTCCACGAACTTACTCGCCGCACCCCCAAGCTTAATCGTAGTATAGTCCGAAAGTTTAACACTCCTGAAATTAAAATCACTCATATATCAAAATAGTATTTTAAATGAAAGAATAATATTCAGTATTTTAGTTGTCCGTTGATAGTTGTCAGTTGGTAGTTGTCTGTTGTCAGTTCCCTCCTTCCTCAAGCTCCAGCTTGGGAAGGCACAGCTATCATCTCCCTCCACCCCGTGCACTCATTATCGAATTGAAAAACATCTCCAAAATGTGCACGTTATGGTAAATCTAAAATAATAATAAGAATAATTCAAACAATGGCTGTTGATGCACTAAATAGTTTTATTGCTGATTTTGCTTTACCTTTTCACGATAATTTTTTCAGTCTGAAAGTAATCTTTAAACTGTCGTTGTTACTCATAACCGCATTTACAATATTAACTATATTATTTAGGAAAAAGTACATTAAGAGTTTTATTACTGTTTTATCTGTATTTGTAATACTGTCATCTGTTTTGACTTTTCTGTATATCAGAGGGTTAATGATAAGCGAAATAAGAACTAATGGTTATGTTATTGTATATTCAATAGATGATTTTAAAAGTATTAATAACAGAATTCCATACAGCAAAGAAGAATTAATGGATTTTATTAATAACAGAAATCTTAATATCACTGATCTTCAGAAACATAATTTCAATTATTGGTATAATAAGTCTTACGAAGGCAAAGAGTATTTCAGCTTAACAATAAATAATAATTTACTGGGTTGGAGCTACTTTAAATTCAGAGAAAAAGATAATAGATCCTTAATATTAACTGATAGCGAATAAGTAAATAACAGTACAATCTTATTGCACACACTTCCCCTCAACTGTCATTCCTGCATGCTCTTAGCAGGAATCTCTACTAATATATCTCCCTCATTCGCATAACACTCACAGAGCCCGAACTGTCGGAACATCCCCCCCCCTTTGCGCTCTTAGCGTCCTCTGCGGTGAAAAATCTGTCCCATATTTTTTACCTTTCCTAAAAATATATTTCTAAATAAATTACTCTAACTATTTCAACTAACTAAACCCATTTAATCATGGCAGAAGAAACTGGACACGCGAAAAACGTTGCCAACTTTGGAATCGTTATTTCGCAATGCACGGGCTTCGGACCAAAATACAACCCGAACACTCCCGATCTACAAATCTTAGCACTCACAACACTATAATAAAAACCTCTCAGACAGTTTAAATATGCAATACCTGGCGGCATTGTGATTACTGTAATTCTCAATGCTACAGATATGGAATGCCTAACGGCATTCTTTTCGATAATACGGATGGTTTCTCGCTACTTGGTCTGTTCAAACAATGGCACAACATAAGAGATGATTATGATTGATTCTCACTGATAAAGATATTTTCAGGCAAAGAGATAATTTGCAATAATAAATTATTAAGCACCGTAGGTGCGACATATCAATAGCATAAAAGCATTAACGAATTAAGTCCCGTAGGGATGACATATAAAAACGATTTCATTTATAATTATCCTGATATGCCATCCCTACGGGACTAAATATATATAGTTACTTGTCGCTATTGATATTCCGTCCCTACGGGACTCTTTTTAAATATATTTCATTTGTAGTCCGGCAAATATTAATTGATATGCGGGACTCTTTTAAAATATATTTAATTTGTGTTACAACTAAACAATATCAATTTTTAAATTCCGTTTCGATGAGACTCCTGTTAAATTTTCCTCACATATATTCTATGCGGAAAGATTTACCGGGTTTTTCTATTGGCTTTACAGGCTCAGGTGCTATTACCGGCGGTTTTTTACCTTTGACGTATATGCCGCCCGTTTCTGCCCATTTGACGGGAGTGTTGTATTCATCAATTTGGATGATTGCGGGAAAGACGAGTACTGTGTTATAATCTTTTATGAATGAGAATGCTTTTTTGGGAACGTCGAATGCATAACTTGTTGCTTCATCGCGAGAGAAAGGTCCTGCTTCTGAATATTCTTCGAGCATCACGTTTACAGATTTCTGTTCGTTATCGGGTTTCACGGGGTCTTTTGCGTGAATCATTGCGATGAATACGTACGGCGGATTAAAGTCTGCATAACGTTCGTCGTAATTATTCCAGTTTGTGTCCCTGGTAGTGAAGCTGAAAACCAATTTGTTTTCGTCAAGATGAACTTCGGGAGAATGAATGAACATTGATTCGGGTAAGATATTTATGCCTGAACTAATTCCACTTGATTTAAAAGACTTGTGATTGTACTTCAGAATTTGTCTGTTGGTAGCAGTGCCGGGCTGCTTTGATTTTTTCCAGACAAGTTTAATCAGTTTAGATTTATTTACGAAGTTACAGAATTTACCGAGTCTGCCGAACCCGAGCCTGTTGTTCTTTGCAATTTCTGACTTAATCTTCATCGGTTCGCCGGAGGCTTCGTAAGTGAATATCTTTCTTTTGTTTCTTCTGAAGATTGTTTTGCCGTGTTTCCCGATCGGGAGTCCTAAAGTGCTTTTTACCAATTGCGCCATATAATCAGTATGAGTTTTAAATAAGATGTATTCCTATTATCCGTACCCGTTCTTTCAGGGCGGGATTAGGGCGTTTCCGCCAAGATAGTGCCTATATAAATGGAGTACAAGGGGAATATGAGTGGACTTTCAGGGGACTGTGAGTGGATAATTTAGGATTTTGTTGTATTATCAGTAGTTTATATCGTTAAGTCAAGGAATATAGACAATTTTAACGAATTCCACTGATAAAATCAGAGAGTTCTGATGATAATATAATATACAAAATATGGATTTGATTGTCAAGGTAAAAAGGAATAAACGCAAAGAAAGTTCTGGTTATGGGATACTTATTTTTTCAATGTAATTAGAATAATTGAGTTTATAAAAGGGCATAAAGAAACGAAAAGGATGGTGCTGGTAAAATGAGAAACTGAAAATAAACAATTTGATAATGAATTAACCCACCCCGTCTGTCTGCTTAAGCAGACATCCACCTCTCCCAAGAGGGGAATCTTCAGTGTCTCTAATATATTCAGACATACGATTAATATTATAGATTATTAATAATAAATATTTTAACTTTCCACATTAGAGAGAAAATTAATTTTACAACAATGAAAAATATTACAATCTCAAAAGAGGTTTACATAAACAACAGAAAGAAACTCGCAAAGGAATTAAAGCCGGGTTCGATGGCAGTCGTCATCTCAAACGATGCAATGCCCACAAACTCCGACGGCACAATGAAGTTCAGACAAAGCAGCGACTTCCTCTGGCTCACAGGCGTTTCACAGGAAGAAACAATCCTTGTAATCTTTCCCGACTCGCCGAATCCCGATTTCAAAGAAGTCCTCTTCCTGAAAGAAACCAGCGAACTCATAGCAATATGGGAAGGCAAAAAACTTTCTAAAGAAGAAGCACGCGCAAAGACTGGAATCGAAAACATAGTCTGGCTCTCAAGCTTTGACGGTGTCTTCAGAAACCTCATCACAGATGCCGACAACGTTTACATAAACTCAAACGAACACAAGCGCGCCGTGATAGAAGTGGAAACACGCGCCGCAAGGTTCACCAGGAAATGCAAAGAAGAATTCCCGCTCCACAACTACCACAGACTTGCACCAGTTATAAACAGACTGCGTATGTACAAGTCGAAGGAAGAAATAGAAATGATGCAGCACGCCTGCGACCTCACTGAAAAAGGTTTCAGAAGAGTGCTGAAGTTCTTAAAACCCGGTGTGATGGAATACGAAGTGGAAGCAGAATTTGTACACGAGTTCGTCCGCAACGGCGGCGGCTTTGCAGACTACGCTCCAATCATAGCATCGGGCAAAAGTGCCTGCGTGCTTCACTACATTGAAAACGACAAACCATGCAAAGACGGAGACGTACTACTGATTGATACAGGTGCAGCAGTTAATAATTACAACGCTGATATGACAAGGGCTATTCCCGTGAACGGAAAGTTTACGAAGAGGCAGAAGAAAGTTTACAACGCAGTACTAAACGTGATGAAAGCTACAACTGCAATGGTAACGAAGGGCGGAATCTGGAAAGACATACAGAAGGCAACTGAAGAAAATATGGAAAGAGAACTTATAAACCTGAAACTGCTGAAGATGAGCGACATAAAGAAACAGGACCCGAGCTGGCCTGCGTACAAGAAATACTTTATGCACAACGTGTCGCACTTCCTGGGACTTGACGTTCACGACGTAGGGTATTTTGAAACTCCTTACAAACCCGGAATGGTGTTCACTGTCGAACCGGGAATATACATACTTGAAGAAGGAATCGGAATCAGACTTGAGAATAACATACTCGTGAAGGAAAAAGGCAACTTTGATTTAATGAGAAACATACCGCTCGAAGCAGACGAGATAGAAGAAATAATGAACTCGTGAGGAAAGATTGGCACACTGAATAAAATGATAGAGACTGATTCACACTGATTTTTAAGATATTAAAGAATAGAACGCTGATTTACACGGATTAAACGGATTTACACGGATTTTAATTTAGAGTAAGAGATAAAAGATTGGTACACTAAATAAATGATAAAGACTGATTCACACTGATTTTAATTTAGAATAAGAGATAAAAAGATTGGCACACTGAATAAAATGATAAAGACTGATTTCACTGAAATTAATTTAGAGTAAGAGATAGAAAGAACGCACACTGAAAAAAATGATAAAAACTGATTTACACTGGTTTTATTTTAGAGTAAGAGATAAAAGATTGGTACACTAAATAAATGATAAAGACTGATTATTAATGATTAAAAGATTTTCACCACAGAGCGCACAGAGTAAACAGAGAAAAGATTTTTTAAAGTAAAAGATATAAAATATTTCTTTGCAAAAAGGGTTCTGTTTAAAAAGCAGAACCCCTTTTGTTTTAACTTAGTGTAAGTGCAAGGATGTGCAATGCAAGTCCGATAATTATAACTGCAGTAAGCGCAATAACCTTCAGAGATTTTTCTCTGAGAAATATTAACTGCTCGATTAATCTTCCAAGCCAGAACAGAAGCACTCCGACCAGGATTGCGTTACCCAGCGCAGAATACATAATGTCTGCCCTGAACAAAACCATAATGAACCCAACCGAAATGAATACATAAATCATTCTTAAATTTAGTATTTGTACAGTAGCACGGTTGTAATATGAAATTTTTTGCAGGTCATGTTTCCAGTCGAAAAGTTTCCAGAAAAACAAATGCAGAATGCCGAAACTGATGTTAAATATCCCGCAGGATATTACGAATAACTCTCTCCCCATTTATGAATATTAAATTAACTATATTCACTTAAACATATAAAAGATAAAATTGTTTCACTTTCGGGACAAATAATTACAAAAAAAGCAACGTACATTTTAATTCAAATAATTCACATAAAATGAAAAAGGGCAACAAAAAACCTCGTCGGGTTAAACGAGGTTTTTTTGGGTCCTTATTTTGTAAGGGAGGACAGCCTATGTAATAGGCTATGGGGTAAAATCATTTTCTAATTATATACTATCAATTTACATGCCAGATAATATATCGATTTCTGGCTGTATTTAAGGGGTATATTTGCAAAAAGAAAACTAAAGTTGCTTTTTTGAAACTTTAGTTTCCATACGAAAGTTTCCTTTTCTTCATAGTGTTTTTAAAGAATATACTATATTTTTCAAAAAATACATTTTATGAAGTATACAATAATTATAATTCTGCTCGTTTCTACTGTTTTCTCTTCCTGCGGAAAGCAGACGGTGACAAAAGGTGTCTGGAGAGGGAACATTCAGTTGAACGACGTACCCGCAGAATCGCAAATGCCTTTTCAGTTTATATGGAATAAAGTAAATGACGGAAAAGATGAGATAACAATAATAAACGCAGAGGAAAGAATACCCGTGACTGAGATTTCGTATGCGGGGGATTCGGTGTTCATTAAACTGCCTGTCTTTAAGGATGAAATTAAAGCAAGAATAGTATCGAAAGATTCGCTTGCAGGGCTGTACTATCACGTCGGTTCGAGGAGCAAGTACACGATGCCGTTTTATGCTGTGGCGGGAAAGGAGATAAGGTTCGGCGGAGAAATAGTCCCACCTGCGGACAATATTTCAGGTAAATGGGAAACCACAGTATCGCCCGGGGATTCGGCAGAGTATAAGATAGTGGGTGAATTCAGACAGACAGGAAATAAACTTACGGGTACATTTCTGACAACGGCGGGAGACCACAGATACCTTGACGGTATAGTTACAGGAAGTAAACTTAAGCTTTCGTCAGTAGACGGAAATCACACAATACTTATAACTGCTGATATAACAAAAGACGGCAGGCTTGAAAACGGATTACTGATAGGCGGACCAAAGTGGAGAGAGCAATGGATTGCCGTAAAGAATGAAAACTTCAAACTGCCTGAGCCGGAAACTATAACGAAGATAAAAGAAGGAACGGGTGTGATTGATTTTACTTTTGCCGATATGACGGGAAAGAGAATAAGTTTAAGCGATGAGAAGTATAAAGACAAACCTGTGGTTGTGCAGCTGATGGGTTCGTGGTGTCCGAACTGTATGGACGAGACGAGATTTTTCAATGAGTTGTTTCCGAAGTACAATCCAAAAGGACTTCAGATAATCGGCTTAAGTTTTGAAACGAACAACTTTGAAGAGTCGAAAGAAAGGATTGAGAGGTTTGTGAAACAGCTTAACGCAAAATATGATTTTCTGTATGCAGGTGAGGTTGGGAAGAACATAAGCGAGACGCTTCCGTTCATAGAAAAACTGAACGGTTATCCGACAACACTATACATTAACAAAGAACATAAAATTGTAACAGTTTACACAGGGTTTTCGGGACCGGGAACAGGAGAGCACTATACGAAGACGAAAGAGGAAATCATTAAAACTATTGAAAGTTTACTTTAATTTATTGATATTTAGAAAAGCAGAAAGCCGGAACAATTTAAAAGGCTTTTAGTTTAAAAGTATATAACAAAATTATGAAAGCAAGAATTTTTAGTCTGGTAGTAATGATATTGTTAATGGCAGGTGTGATGAATGCTCAGACGTCTTTTAGCGACGGGCTTTCAAAAGGAAAGTCGCAGAACAAAAAGATAGTGGTAAACATATATTCGGAAAGTGATACATGGTCGCAGAAGATGGACCAGGTATATTCAAGCCCGAATATAAGCAGTTACGTAAATGACAATTTTGTTTATGTTAAACTGAATGCTATGGGAAGTGATAAAATAAAGTACGGCGGTAAAGATTATACATCTGCGTCACTGGCAAAATTTTTCGGTGCAACAGGATATCCGACACACGTATTCCTGGGGCCTGACGGTTCACTGCTGAAGTTTAACTACAACGGAGAGACTGTGAGTGCGTTTTCCGGTTATGTTGAAGCAGGCGACTTTGAAAAACTGCTGAAGTATTTTGCAGAGAACAAGTACCAGAACACAGACTTAGGAAAGATATTATAGTTTTTGTTTTAATTTAAGTTTAAGAGATTTTTCAACCGCGGGGGGCACAAAACTACTGATGTCCCCTTTTAATTTTGACAGCTCCCTTACCAGAGAAGAATTCAGATAAGTATATTTTTCGTTCGGCATTAAGAACATTGTTGTTATTCCCGGAGCAAGTTTTCTGTTAGTTAAAGACATCTGAAATTCATACTCAAAATCTGATATAGCCCTTAAGCCCCTGAGAATGACTGTTGCCTTCTGCTGCTTTGCAAAATCGACGAGGAGACCGTTAAACATCGCGACACGAACGTTTTTATATTTCTTTGTTACCTTTATGATTAAATCGCGTCGTTCTTCTTTTGTAAACAAAGGTGTTTTGTTGATGTTAAAAGCAACACCGACGACAACTTCGTCGAACAGTTTTACTGCCCTGTCGATAATATCAAGGTGGCCGTTGGTAACAGGGTCGAACGTTCCGGGGTATATTGCTATGTTTTTCTTACTCATCTTCAGTCAGTTTAAAATCAAAAAATGTGAAAATTGCTATTCCAACCTTCTTCTTCAAAAATATATATTTTGAATGTATTTCCAAGGGCAAATATTTTTCTGAATGTTCCAGAACGAATGTACCCTGAAAACCAGAGATTAGATCAATCAGTTCGTTATACTTTGTGTAGTCATAAGGCGGGTCGGCGAAGATAATATCGTAATCAAGACTTCTATTGTTTTTCAAATATCTTATTGCATCATCTTTAACCGCCAGTGATTTATCAGCGATACCTAAATCTGTTATGTTTCTTTTTACGGTATCCGGAAACCTGTCCACGAAGGTGCATTTGGAAGCATTGCGGGAAACGCATTCGATACCGAAACTGCCAGAACCGGAATATAGGTCCAGTACTTTCATTCCGTAAATATTAAACCTGCTTGTAATGACGTTGAAGAGAGTTTCCCTTGCCCTGTCTGTAGTGGGGCGGAGGTTTTTAACCGAACTTGGTACAATGATTGTGCGGCTTCTGAGAAATCCGGAAATAACTCTCATATTATTTAAGTCCGAAAAGCGGGGTGAATGAAAAAGAGTTCAGTGCTTCGGCCCTGTCTTCAAGCAGCGAAGCATCTACCGAATAATCTTTAAACGGGTCAGTAAGATGGAACTTATGTTTCAAGTGAAAGCCTTCCAGCATGTTTAATATCTGAGGGCAGACATCGTCACCGTAAAGAAAGACATCCTGGATTTCTTCGTAACCGGAAAGTTTCAGGACTTTATATATCTCTGCCTGCAATACATCCTTCGCATTATCTTTTACATAAACAGGAAGGAAAAAACTTATTTTGCCGTCCAGATACACGGAGAGGTCGAGTCTGTCTTTTTTACAACCAAGGGCGGCATAATTCTTATTAGACCCGTTGTTTAAATATGCACCCGCGGAAAAGACATCGAAGTTTAAGTTGGATATCTTCAGGGAAGAAATCTCGGAAATGCGCCTTGTTATTTCGGCAATGTTCTTATGGTATGCTATAATAAGTGTGTTGCCAAGATGCTCGAGTTCTTTGCTTTTGTGAACTAATTTCTGGTAAGTGACTTTATAATTTTTATAATTCTCGGGAAAGAAGTTTGAGATTTCCCAGATTAAACTGGAATTAATGTTTTCCACTTCGTCCGAGTAGTCAAGCGGAATACAACTTATGTATGCCAGTCTGGAATCCAGGACAAACTTAATGTTATCGGTAAAAAGATTGTTCCGTTTCAGATTATTAATGATTAACTCGGTAACCTCATTTATCTTTTTATGATTAATTTTTGGTTCGAGATAGAAATACCTTGCATCAACAAACTCAAGCTGGTCAATAAACTTTACCGTCTTGTTTTCGATTTGCAGCATTCTGATGTAATTACCTGAATATTCTATGTATAAGTCGCTCAAATTATGTATTTAATCTGTTGTTATGTAAGGTTTCATCTTTTCAAACTTCTTAGTGCCAATACCTTTTATCTTCATAATGTCTTCAATGTTCTTAAATGCGCCATGTTCTTTTCTGTACATCAGTATTTTGTCGGCAGTAGAATCGCCGATACCCGGCAAAAGAATTAACTGTTCTTTTGTTGCCGTGTTAATGTTAATACTCTTTTCCTTAAGGTCGTCGCCCTTTTTACCCTTTTTCTTCTTCTTACCATCAATGTTTTTTAAACTGTCTTCGCTGCTTTTAATACTGTTGATGGTTTTAAGTTCACCTTTTGAGAAGAGAGAATCAACAACAATGTTTGTATCACTCAGAACAGACAGAAGGTTATCAGACTTATCCCTGAACATCCTGTCCGACTTAGCGTAATCAAACAATGCGGAATCATCCGAAATAAATCCTTTGGTAATTTTAATTCCCACGCCAAGAAAAAGAATTAAAAGCAGGACAAATAGAACTCTGATTTCGCTTTTTGTAAAATTCAATTTTTGGAAAATTGGAACCATAGTCGTAAATAAAAAAAGCCGTACTAATGTAAAATCAGTACGGCTTCAAAAACTTATTATTGATTGCCGTTAAAAATATTATAACCTAATCTGTTAACTTTAACATCAATTACTACATAGAAATAGTTGCCGACTCCGAAATAGGAATTCCGTAAATATATAACACCGATTACTCCAGGGGTAGCAGCGTTTCTGCCCGCTAAAAAGAACGGATAAACAGCGTTTGAACCATCAGGGAAGTAATTAAAGGTGGCGGTTGCATTTTCAGTAAAGTACGTATTCAGGTTGCCTGTAAAATCGTATATACTGGACAGAGTATCAAATTCTGCTTTTGTAAAAGTCTGCAGACCTGTCTTTGGATTGGTTAAAGGAGCTCCAAAGAAAGTTTGTGAACCTGCACGTACTTTGGCTAAGTCACCTGACCTCAGATAAAAATCTATACTTGCACCCAAGGAATCGTAGGAATTACGCATTTGAATGTCTTTATTAGGATCGTTTGCTGTAAACTCATTAATAACGACTCCATTGTAAAGATTAACAGCACTTAAATTTGTATAAATAGCATTATTTTCCTGTACAGTGAGACCATTATAAGTATAAACACCTGTAAACCTCATTTTTGCATTGGCAGTTGCGGTATCCGCATCTAAAACAACAGCGGTTACTGTACGCGTAAAGTATCCGGGTTTTCTAGCTGTAACAGTGTAGGTACCGTCAGATACACCTGAAATCAGAAAAGCACCAGTTGATGTGGTCATTACGGTTTTTGTAGCGGGAGTTGTTGATATAATAACACTATCAAGATTACTTGAAGAAGTAGAGTCCTGAATAATACCCCTGATTACTCCGTCTCCGTTTTTAACAGACGAAGTTGATTCACAACCTGAAATCGTTAAAAAATAAAGAGGTGTTATTGATAATAACATCACAATTAGAAATTTTTTCATATTAAGCATTAAATTATTTAAGAGTATGTTTGAATTTACAATAAATTATCGAATTTTTCAATTATAATAAAAAAATCAATTTAAAAGAAAATAGTTTTGCTCACTACGGTTTATTTTCACATCCACGACAGCTTTATATGTGTTTGAAGCGTTATCATAATAAAAATTCTCAATTCTAAGTAATCCATAGACCCTTGGATAACCCGGATCGTAATTATACCTTCCAAGCAAATAAAACCCGTATACAGGGCTCTGGCTTAAAGGAGCATTAAAAGAATTTGTACGTTGTGTCGGGAAATCTGTGTTTGGATTAATCGGCCTGGCTCCGACGTCTATACGTGATAGTGTATCAAAATCATATTGAGAGTAATACCCGAGCAAATTTGTAAACCTTGTATCCCAGCCGGGAACAGGTTGTGCATAACCACCCGCATGAAAACTGAAATTAGTGTTTGTGCCTGCTGAATCCAGCAAAACTGCATCATCATCATACCATATACTGTCATTTGTAACAAAAAGATGGTAAAAGTTTAAAATTCCCATAGACCATTTATTCTCATATTCAGAAACGATTAAATTGTTTGCTATAAAAACCTGACTATTAGTTGCATTAAGCATAGCATAATTCACCCTTCTTGTTGTGTCACCTGCATAAAGTATAGCAAAACTTTTAATTGTATTATAACCAGACTTTGAGAACGTAATATAATAATTTCCTGCTGACGAAGGAACACCTATATGGCCAATATAATAAAATCCATTACTGTCCGTAAGTGTAGAGGTTTTTGCCTGATCGAGTACAACAGAAACCCCTGGTAATCCTTTTTTAGTGGCGGAATCAATAATTATTCCGCCGACTCCGGATTCTTCATAACTTGCCTGCTGGTTATCACATCCTAAGATGTAAACAAACGATAAAACGATTACTAAATAACTTAAATATTTTAATCCCATAACAATAGTATTTTAAAATTCAGGATAAATAATTCTTTTAATTGAATTTGCCTTTCCGGTTTCAGCGTTTACATCTGCGATTATTGCTGCAAATTTAACGTCGCCCTCGGCAACTTCGTGTTTATGGGGAGTACCCATAATGTATCTTCTTATTGATGCCTCTTTCTTCATTCCTATTACTGATTCATACGGCCCAGTCATTCCAACGTCCGTTATGTACGCCGTTCCGTTCGGTAAAACCCTGCTGTCGGCTGTCTGGACGTGTGTATGTGTACCCACTACCACAGAAGCTCTTCCGTCCGCATACCAGCCGAATGCTATTTTTTCAGACGTTGCCTCTGCGTGAAAATCAACGAATACAATGTTGGTTTCCTCTTTAATCTTTTCGTAAATCCTGTCGAAAGCCCTGAAAGGACAGTCGAGCGGTTTCATAAACACCCTGCCAATCAGGTTAACCACTGCAATCTTAACATTCTTCTCTGTGATATTATAAATTCCAAGTCCTGTTCCATAAACACCTTTCGGATAATTCAGCGGTCTCAATAAATTCTTAGACTCTGCAATAAATTTATGCGATTGAATCTTATCCAGCGTATGGTTTCCGCCCGTCAGAACATTAATCGGCAATGCAAGCAATTCATCAGCATCTCTTTTCAGAACACCCATTCCGTCCGACATATTCTCGCCGTTTGCGATAACAAAATCTATTTTCTCTTTTTCTATGATACCCGGAAGCACTAACTTTACAATGTTTAACCCCGGTACACCAATAACATCTCCGATAAATAATATCTTTACGTTTTTACTCATTTAAAAATAATCCTCTGCATTAAGCCCTCTCCAGTCGCAATATTTTATAAGTTCATCTCTGATTGATTTAAAAACAAAAGCAAGCACGATAGCATCGTCAGTAAATCCTATAACCCCTAAAAAGTCAGGGATTAAGTCTATAGGATTAAGAAAATACACAAGTGCGGTGACAATCATCGCAATTGCCTTCCATGGCACACTCCTGTATTTCTTCTGTTTATAATCTTTAAGCATTTCGAAAGCAAGTTTCACCTGCTTGAAAAGCATAAAGAATTTTACAGGGTTTAGTTTAGACCGTTTTTCCTCTATCGCCTTCTCTTTACCTAAAACCTGATTGATTTTTGCATCATCAACTTTTTTTACTGATGAATTAAAACTATCCAATATTTCTTCTGGCTTCATTAAATAATTAATTTTTAGAACAAACCTGTTTCAACACTCTTAAAAAATTAAGGCCGAGAATCTTTCTTATTTCCTCGCCTGTATAACCTCTTTCGAACAGCCTTGCCGATATAACCGGATAGCAGGTCGCATCGTACAATTCATTCGGCGGAATAATTCCCCCGTCAAAATCAGAACCAAGCCCTATATAGTCTACGCCGACAAGAGCTTTAATATGGTCGATGTGGTCTATCATATCATCGAGCGAAGTACCGCCTTTAATCGGATTGTCTTTCATAAACTGATACCTCTTCATATTAAAGGCAACCATATCACCGTTGTTCTCTGAATACATCTTATCAATTTCACTTTTATACTTCGAATAGTAACTCGCAACTCTTGTATTCTTTCCGCCTTCGTTAATAAAATCATCGAGGAAGTTAATCATAATCACGCCGCCCCGTTCCGCAATAGCCTTAATCTGATCATCCTTCAGGTTTCTGAAGTGCGGGTTTAAAGCATAACAGTTTGAATGCGATGCAATAAAAGGACCTTTAGTGTTTTCGACAACATCCCAGAATGTTTTCTCACCTGAATGCGATACGTCAACAAGCATTCCGATTTCATCCATTCTTTTGACAACCTTCCTGCCAAAGTCCGTAAGTCCTGCATTCTTTCTGCCTTCGCTTTCGTCCCTTGCGGAAGTTCCTATACGGTTTGATTTATTCCACGTAAGACCGATGTACCTTATGCCCGCATTGTAAAGTTTATCAACGTTTTCTATATCATTCAATACTGCTGCACCATCCTCGATACCCATCATTCCGCAGAACTTCTTCTTGTTCAGAACACTTATTGCGTCTTCGTAGTAATACGCAATCTCAAATATATCAGAATACTCTTTCTCAAATTTCTTCAGTCTTTCTGTCTGTTCAATCGCAAATGCATACGCATGCTTTTCTTCAGACCCGGGAATCCAGACAGCGAATACCTGCATATCGACTCCGCCGTCTTTGAAACGCGGAAGCCCTGACTGAATGCCACTTTCCCGTTTTCCTAAATCAGCACCACGTTTAAAAGTCTGATAAAGAAAATCATTATGAGTGTCGATAACCGTGGCATCATAATGCAGTTTAAATACGTCACTTAAATCTTTCAAACTGTCTTTACTCTCCGTTTTATTTTTATTCGATGTATCCTTCGCAGAACCTGTATCAACCCTGTTCTTTTCCTCAACACCGTCAACTTTATTACTCTTACAATTTACCAAAAAAGTAAGAGAAATTGATAAAACCAAAAATCCAAAAAGGAGTTTTATTTTACGGTTAATATTACCTTTTAAAAACCTCAATTATCACTTTTGATTTAAATTAAGTAAAGGTGTTAACTTCTGGTCATAAGGCGTAATAACGATTGTATTATTCTTTGAATTCATTAATTCTTTTAAAGCCTCAATGTATTTCCACTGTAAATACTGAGGATTAATTGTATTCGAAATAATCCGTTGTGCATCTGCAATACCACCGGCTTCAACTTTCTTTCTTTCGGCTTCCTGTTTTTCCTTCTGAAGTGTGTAAACCATTTGTTGTGATCTTTGTTCGGCTGCAATCTTCTCATCTATCGCTTCTTTAACTCTTGCAGGAAGTTCTACGTTTCTTAATAATATTTTTTCAAGAAGAATACCTTTTCCAGCAAATGATTTTTCCAGGTTCTTAGTAATTTCACTTATAAAATCATCACGCTTTGAAGAATAAATATCGGTTGCAGTAAACATAACGGTAACATCTCTTAATGCAGTCCTTGTAGCAGGTCTGACAATCTTTTCGATATAGTCAGTACCTATACTTCTTAAAAGGTTTGGTGTTTCATTCTCGCTAAGTTTAAACCAGACAGTAACATCAAGTTTTAGACTTAATCCATCAGAAGATAATGATGTAATAGCATCATCTCCCTGAACAGCCCCTTCGTCTTTAACGCCGCTCATTGTGTATGCCTGTATGCGCGTGTCGAGCTTTTGAACTTCTACGAGCGGATTAACAAAGTTTAGTCCGCTTTTCAGAACGTTGTCCTGTACGCTTCCGAAAAGTATAGGAACACCTACGTGTCCCGGTCCGATTTGCACCAGCGCAGATGTCATCAGCACTATTGCCATTGCAACGAGAATAATAACGCGGGCTAAGCTAATAGATTTAATAGCCTGTGGTGTTACTTCGTTCTGCTTTTTAACAATCGTTAAAACTACAACGACTATTAACAGTATAAAGAAAATTGTAAACATAATTCTTAAAATTTTATTTGTGAAAGATAACTTTGTGCTTTATTTAATACAACTTCCATATCATCACCCGTAACCGTTATATGCCCCATTTTTCTTCCCACCCTTGTTTCATCTTTTCCGTAAAAATGTATGTTTGCCATCGGGTCTTTAATTAATTCCGAATACCCATTCAGGTCTGCTTTACCGTTTCTTTCGCCTATTAAATTTATCATTACTGCATTATTGTATTTCATACCTGTCAGGCCAAGCGGTAATCCTGTAATTGCACGTATATGGTTTTCGAACTGCGAAGTATAACATCCTTCAATCGTGTAATGCCCGGTATTATGCACACGCGGAGCAAGTTCGTTAACGTATATCTTTCCGTTTTCCATCTGAAACAGTTCAACCGCAAGAACTCCAACATAAGAAATGCGTTCAACCAGTTTAATCGCAATTCTTTTAATCTCTTTTGATACTTTATCATTAAACCCGCTGTCCGCTTTTACCAGATGGCAGATATGGTTCTTCTGTTCAGACTCAACAACGGGATAAACTTTCACTTCACCGTTACTGCTTCTGACAATCTGGACTGCCAGTTCCCTCTTAAAACCTATAAACTCTTCGCACATCAGTTTGCCCCTTTTACCGAGCAAATCATAAGCATCCTTTATCTCACCTTCGTTATCAATCTTATAGTTTCCTTTTCCATCGTACCCCATCGTACGTGACTTAAGAATCACGGGATAGCCGTGAGCTTCTGCAAACTTCTTAATATCCTCCGTTGAACTCACTTCTTCAAATTCAGGGACGGGGATATTCATTTTCCCGAGTGTCTGCTTCTGTACATACTTGTCCTGAATCATTCCTACTATATCAGAACCCGGCAGACAGACTTTCCCGCTCTGCTCTATGTGTTCAATATACTTTCTGTCTATAAACTCGTTTTCTAATGTAACTATATCGCACTCTTTACAAAACGCATTAAGCCGTTCAGTATCGCTGAACTTACCCGTAATTTCCTTACCGCAAATCTTTCCAGCGGGCGAATTTGCCTCTTCGGTGTATATCACAAACTCAAATCCATACTTCGAAGTCTCTTCAATCATCATTCTTGCAAGCTGTCCGCCGCCAAGTATACCTATTCTCATTTTATTGTATTCCCAGTATGTTTGAATATCTTGCTTTATCGAGTATAATGCTTATTGCTTCCTGCAGCTGACTGTCGGAATCAAAAGTCCCTTCAATCTGTTCCTTCTCTTCAACAATCATCCTGTTTATTTCCGCTTCGATACTTCTTTTAATCTCATCCTTTGCCTTTATGTATTCATTCTCCTCATCACTGTTGATTGTCTGTTCAATCGTACCAAGGTATGACGAAAGTTTATCGTCAAGTTTACTCTGAGTCAGCGACTTTTTAAGTTCGTCAAGTTTCTTCTCCGAAACAGATTTATAGTCAAAACCTTTCTCGTTCAGAAACTGTCTGAAGTCGGAGTAAGTTTCGTCAGTTGCCCGGAATACTTTTATGCCCTGGTTCTTTGCAACGTATGCCAGTGCATACTTGAAGAACACATCCTTACCGATTAACGCCTTATGAAGTTCGCTCTCGCCTTCAGTCTTCACTTCCACGTCGGGCATAATTCCGCCGTTTGCATAGACGAGCCTTCCGTTAAGTGTCTTAAACTCTTTCTTCGCAAACGTTTCCGAGTTTGAAAACACTCCGTATTTATTCTCAAGAAAATAATCTTTGCTCTGTATCCATCTTCCCGAAGGAGTGAAGTATCTTGCAATCGTAATCTTCAGATGAGTATCGAAGTTTAAATCTTTTATGTTCTGCACAAGCCCTTTTCCGAATGACTTAACGCCGACAATCACAGCCCTGTCAAGGTCCTGCAGTGCACCTGCCATAATTTCAGAAGCAGACGCCGTTCCCTGATTCACCAGAACAACAAGCGGAATATCTTTCCCTATCAAAGGAGTTTCTTTTGAGAAGTACTTAACTTCAGAATCCTTCTTGTTTGCTTTGGTAGTAAGCAACAGATTATTTTTCTCAACAAGTTTGTTAAGTATATCGATTGAAGAATTTAAAAATCCGCCGCCGTTATTCCTGAGGTCGATTATCAGTCCGTTAATTTCTTTCTGTGATTTCAGTGTCTTCAGAACATTGTCAAATTCCCTGTCTGAATTGGTTCCGAACCTGTCCAGTTTTATGTATGCTATATTCTTATCTGCGTTTTTAAGGAAGCCAAAGTATGAAATATCCTTAAGTATAATTTCCTGTCTTACGAGTTCAAAGTTAAGATTCTCATTGTCTCTTTCCACGGTTAAGGATAACTTCGTTCCAACCTGACCTCTTACCCTTTTCCTTACCGATTCATTCTCTAATCCCGTAACATCATTGCCGTCTATCTTTTTGATAACGTCCCCGCGTCTCAGTCCTTTTCTTTCTGCTTCGTACCCGTTCATTAAGTCAGTAATTATTATCGCAGAATCCCTGAAACTTATTGAGATTCCTATACCTCCGTATTTACCTGCTGTAATCAGTTCGAGTGATTCCCTGTCGTGCTCGCCGTAATAAACCGTGTAAGGGTCAAGCGTTCCGAGCATACCACTAATCCCTGCCTCGAAAAACTTATCGGCATTTATCTTATCCACATAGTTCAGAAGTATTTCCTTATATACGTCACCGAATATTTCCATATTCCTGTTAATCTTATCGTACACATCTTCTTTAAGCTGGGCATAACCTGTGCACGACTGCATAAGCAATATAATCACGAGTATCTTTACAGCCTTCTTAAGTTTAAACATTCTTATTCTTTTTCTTTAATGTATTTAAAATGTCGTTTTGCAATTCTTCTATCGTTCTTTTACCGTCAAGCAGAACAAAACGGTTTCTGTTGAGTTTAGCCAGACTCCTGTACCCCTTTATCACCTTGTTAAAGTAATCCACTTTCTTGCTTTCCATCCTGTCTTTTGTCTTCTTCATGGAATACCTGCGTTTAGCAGATTCCCTCATATCTATATCAACAAAAAAAGTGACGTCAGGGTTTAATTTATTCGACGCAATCGCATTAATATTTTTAATGATATTCATCTCTATCTTCCCCCCGTATCCCTGGTATGCCGTGGAAGAATCGTAATACCTGTCGCATATTACGAAGTACCCCTTCTTAAGATGCGGTTTTATTACTTCTTCAGTTAACTGATGCCGCGATGCGGAGAACAGTAAAAACTCCGTCAGAGAAAACATTCCCTTCAATGACTTGTCCAGAAGTATATCCCGTATCTTTTCCGAGGTAGGTGTACCGCCCGGTTCCCTTACGAGTATTACTTTTTTCTTTTTTCTGCGAAGATATTCGTACAGCAATTTCGCCTGAGTAGATTTGCCGCTAAGGTCTATTCCTTCAAATGTGATAAACATTGTATAAATTATGTATTTTTTAAAGCAATTTCAAAATAATTAATTTTTACTTAACTTACTTATGATAAATTAATCTTGAAATCGTGTTTAAAACTAAGAACTTTATATTATTCTTTATAGTCATCGTTGCGGTATTTTCGGAATTTCTGCTGGTTAACCTCAGATATTCGAACCAGAATATGATGCTCGACGAATTTTCGGTCTTTAAAACCGGAAATTTAATCTCCAACGGAATGACTCTGATGCTCATAGTTTTTGTGTTATTAAACATATTTTCAAAGAGCAAGTACAGAAACGGCGTTCTGCTTGCACTGCTGATTGTTGAAGTTGTGAGCGTTGCCATCATACTTTTATCCTATACAGTTGGCGACAAAGATTATAAAGTCATACTGTACGTAGCATACTTCATATTCAAAGTCTTCATTCTCGTCTCTTCCGTACTTGTATACTTCTCGGCCTCAAAGAAACTTCACGTATTTAACAACCTCGGCTACATACTTTTATTCTTCGTGGTTTTGTTCCTCACCACAATATACTTCGTCTACAATTTTTCTGACAATGCCGACAATTACAAATCAGGCAAGAAGAAAGCCGATGCAGGTGTCATACTCGGCGCGGCAGTATGGGGCGGCAACAGACCTTCACCCGTACTGAGGGAAAGGATTAACAAAGGGTTTGAAATCTACGAGAAGAAATACGTTTCCAAGTTAATACTCACGGGCGGAGGTTCGCCGAATGAATTAACAGAAGCCGAAGTACAGAAGAACGAACTGATAAAGTACGGAGTTGACCCGAGAAACCTGTTCGTAGAGGCAAAGTCGAACTCCACTAACGAACAGATACAGTTTGTTAAAACTAAATATTACAAGAAATTCAATTACCAAAAGATTATACTTATTTCAGACAATTTCCATTTGTTTCGTGCAACCGAAATGTGTAAATTTAACAACATTAATGCGGATGCATTCTCATCGGATACTCCGTTATCCACAGAGAGTTACATAAATTTCTGTATAAAGGAATCTTTTGCCGTATTAATATTTTGGCTTTTTGGTATAGGTTAACTATATTTGTATAAATATAAACATTAGTTCTTTAAAATGGCATCACAACGCAGACTCGTTAGAATAAAAGCCCTTGAGGTTTTGTACGCTTATCAGATTGCAAAAGAGCATCTTGATAAAGTTAAGAAGGATTTACTCGTGGAATTAACTGATATGGATAAATATGTATTTGCATCTGACCTTATTGATGCGGTTTTAAAACACCAGCGGGCACTCGATTTAGCCATCAGGACAAAGATTAAAAACTGGGAATACGAAAGAGTATCACTTATAGATAAAATCATAATCAGAATCGGCATTGCCGAACTGATGTTCTTTCCCGAAATACCACCGAAGGTTTCAATTAACGAAGCCATTGAACTCGCAAAAATGTACTGCACGCGCAAAAGTCCGAAGTTTATAAACGGAGTGCTCGATGCAATCCTGAACGATTTAAGAAAAGAAAACAAACTCAACAAAACAGGCAGGGGTTTGATTGAGTTTAACACGCCAGAGGATGAAAAATAAACGGCAGGTTTTTATATGGACGCTTTTCGACTTTGCTAATTCGTCCTATGCTGTTATCGTTGTTGCTTTTGTCTTTGCGGTTTACTTTACCGATGTAGTATGTGCAAAACAGCCAATAGGTGACTTATACTGGTCTATCGGAATAAACATCTCTATGATTATTTCCGCTCTTCTGAATCCCGTCTTCGGAGCTATCGCAGACAGGACTTCGAACAAAAAGCATTATCTGTTTCTGTTCACACTGCTGTGCATCGTGCCTACCGCACTGATGTACTTCACGGGACCCGGGACTATAATATTCGGGCTAATATTATTTATAGTCTCCAACATCGGCTTTCAGACAGGACTTACGTTCTACGATGCTTTCATTTCCGATATGGTTGAAGAGAAGGATTACAACAAAGTTTCTTCTTACGGATACGCAGTCGGCTACGTCGGCTCGCTTGTTTCAGTGCTTATGGTCTTTCCGCTGAAAGATAATTACAACTTTCTATTCCTTATTACAGCATTGTTCTTTCTCGTGTTTTCACTGCCGTTGTTTTTATTCCTCAAAGAAAAGAGAAGCATAAACCACAATGACGACAGGTCCACCAGCAATATCGCATATGGGTTTAAGAAAGTTATAGACACGATAAAGCATATAAATAAATATAAAAACCTTAGAAACTTTCTCTTTTCATATTTTCTCTACATAGATTCTGTGAACACAATCATATTTTTCTCGGGAATATACGCGAAGAAATCTTTGAACTTCGAAACCATTGAACTCGCCATATTCTTCATCATCGTACAGTTTACTGCAATGCTCGGCTCTTTAATCTTTGCTAAACTCGGCGACGTACTCGGAGTTAAGAAGTCAATAATAGTAAACATTCTCTTCTGGATAGCAATACTTGTGTTCATATTCTTATTCGTCGATAACAATTCATACCTGATATTCGGCAGTATGAAAATACATTACTTCTTCATCGTAGGGGGGGTTGCAGGACTCTTCCTTGGCTCAACTCAGAGTTTATCACGAACACTGATGACGGAACTTACTCCGTTTGAAATCAAAACAGAGTTCTTCGGGTTTTATTCTTTATTCGAGAAAACTTCAACACTTGTTGGTCCTTTGACATTCGGGCTTATATCGTGGCTGACAGGTTCTCAGAAACTTGCAATATTTTCATTAACTGGTTTCTTCCTCCTCGGACTCTGGATGCTGAAATACGTTAAAGAAGAATCACCAAACAAATCATAAACGATGGGACTTGGAAATTTCATAAAAGACTTACGCAACAAGAAGGAACATAAACCCGGTTTCGGAGGCCTTGAAATATTCAAATACATAGGTCCCGGACTGCTTGTTACTGTGGGCTTCATAGATCCCGGCAACTGGGCTTCTAACATTTCCGCAGGCGCTGATTACGGCTACACTCTGCTGTGGATGATTACACTCTCAACTATTATGTTAATCATACTTCAGCATAACGTAGCTCACCTTGGAATCGTATCGGGACTTTGTCTTTCGGAAGCAGCAACTCATCACACTCCAAAAATAGTCTCAAGAACAGTTCTGAGTTCTGCAGTCTTTGCATCAATCTCCACTTCTCTTGCAGAAATTCTCGGTGCTGCAATAGCGATGGAAATGCTATTTCACATACCCATAAAAATCGGTTCACTGATTGTAGTAATCATAGTCGGGTTTCTGCTCTACACAAATTCATACAGAAAGATTGAAAAATACATTATCGGTTTCGTTTCAATAATCGGAATATCATTCATATACGAACTTTTTCTCGCAGACGTAAACTGGGGAAGTGCAGCAATGGGCTGGGTCACACCGACTATCCCCGACGGTTCAATCCTGATAATAATGGCAGTACTCGGCGCAGTCGTAATGCCTCACAACCTTTTTCTTCACAGCGAAATAATACAAAGCCGTCAGTGGAATTTAAAAGATGAAGAAGTAATAAAGAAACAACTTGACTACGAATTCTACGACACACTCTTCTCAATGATAGTCGGCTGGGCGATAAACAGCGCGATGATAATACTCGCAGCAGCTACGTTTTTTAAGAACAGCATTTCTGTGAGCGAACTGCAGCAGTCGAAATCACTGTTAGAGCCTCTTCTCGGACCTTATGCAGGAATGGTATTCGCAATCGCACTGCTCTTCGCAGGCTTTGCATCAAGCATTACCTCAGGAATGGCAGGCGGTTCAATACTCGCTGGAATGTTCGGTGAACCATACGACATAAAAGACAGTCACTCAAAACTCGGAGTGGGAATATCCCTTGTAGCCGCACTGATAATCATACTGTTCATATCCGACCCGTTCAAAGGACTTATAATTTCGCAAATGATACTCAGCATACAACTTCCCCTCACAATCTTCCTGCAGATATACCTCACATCATCAAAGAAAATAATGGGTAAACACGTAAACAACGTTTATACAAAGTATATATTAATCTTAATAGGATTAATAGTAACATACCTGAACATAATGTTATTCATATCTTTCTTTTAAAGAAATAATACCCATTCCATACCCCTTCACATATAATACTATTTTTTAACCGAATTTTGCCATCTGACAGGAAAATTTGTAATAAAACACGATAGTCTTATCTTGGTCTATCCTTGGTCTATCCTTGGTCTCTGATTAGTCTTAAGAATCCGGACCCTTTTTATAAAAACTTTTGCTAATAAAAAAGCCCGCTTTGATGAGCGGGCTTTTGGTTATAAACACAATTTTTGTTAGGAATCACTTAATCAACAGCATTCTTTTGACGTCAGTGAATTCTTTTGATTCCAGTTTGTAGAAATAGACACCTGTGGAAAATTCAGTGGCGTTGAAATCTACGGAGTATGAGCCTGCGGGCTTCTCTTCATTTACAAGAGTGCGGATTTCCCTTCCGAGCATGTCATAAACTCTTAAACTTACAAAACCATTTTTGGCTATATTATAATTTATTTTTGTGACAGGATTGAACGGATTCGGATAGTTTTGATACAATATATATTTATCCGGAATATTATTACTGTTTCCGTTAGCACCAACAATTGGGTTAATAAAAAATATTATATTTGGTCTTTTAGTCTGCATACTTCCTCCCGTCATAGTACAACCCGGTATGTTATCCATATAGTATCCCCAGGTCATTCCGATAGCCTGAGTTGCATAAACATAAGAATATTCAGTGTAGGAAGTATTATGAAAACATATTTCTACTAATAAATTGGTGTTTTGCTGGTACCAGAAATTAGGATTCTGGAAATTAATAAATTGCCAGCCTGTATCCTGTACAGCATAAGTTCCCGAATATACAGTTTGCCAGCCTGAATTAACAAACCCCGTTAAAGATGTTTGAGTTGTAGTCTGGAACCTAATATTAAAACCGTTCATAATCTGTGGAGCAACTGAAAACACTTTAAATCCTATTCCTGTAATATTTCCATTATGCGTTCCACATGCACTTATATCAGTAGAGTTAAACAGCATTTGTGTTCTGCAGTCCATCCAGTAAGTAGAGAAGGGAAATTTTGAGGAGTCAGTTCCTGTTCCAACCTGACAAACTGAGGCAGAAGTAATTAATATATTATAAATCGGTGTAGAATCTCTATTATGATTAGCAGAATTATCCTGAGCAAATATTCTGTAGTAAATAATATCATCATAATATACATCCGAGAAATACGAGTTGAACCTTTGAGAATAATTATTACCGCTTGTGTTATTCAGTCTGAATTCACGGTTCATCGTAGAAGGATTATTTTTATACCATTTCACCCAGACAGAATCTATTCCACTGCTGTCTGATACAACCGTACTGACCAAAGCAGGCCATCCGTATCTTGGACAGAAATTAATGGGTATATGTGTAATTACGGGTTTTGTAGTATCGGGCAAAGATGTTGAATGGTATGTATTGCAATATGATAATTTTCTATTAACAGTAAGGAATGTAATGTTTATTAATATAAACACTAATACAAAAAACATTATTCTTAGCTTCATTCCTCACTCCGTTTAAGTTGAGATTGACTACTCAAATATAATTATAATATTTAATTGCAAAAATGTAATAATGAGAGGTTACTGCTTAAGAAAATTGCAGGAACGAGGGGATGCTATATAAGGGAAAAGAAAAGCCCGCTTCGATGAGCGGGCTTGATATAAATAAATATTAATCTATATCTATTTAATGAACATTCCCGATTAAGAGAATCGGGATTTCCGGTAAAGTGACTCCCGTCACTTTACCATCAACATCTTTTTCGTTTCAGTAAAGTCGTTTACGGATAACTTATAGAAATACATTCCGCTTGAAAGATTGTCTCCGCGGAAGGTTACTTCGTAGTTGCCGGGTTTCAGGTTTTCGCTTACGAGGCTTGATACTTCCCGGCCAAGTGCGTCGTAGACTTTCAGGTTTACGAATCCTGACTTTACTACTCCGAAAGATATTCTTGTAGTAGGGTTGAACGGGTTCGGGTAGTTTTGTTTCAGCGTGAACTTATCTGGTATATCTGAATTGTAATTCGTGATTCCGATAAGCTGACCGCTAAGTTCAAACACTCCGCGTCCGTGTGTACCTATTCTGAGTTTACCCGATGCCTGATTGTAATCGAGGTGCATTGCCACAGTGTTAGGAAGTCCGTTTGCGAGTTCTGTCCAGTTAGTGCCGTTGTTAGTCGTCATAAACACACCTACGTCTGTTGCTGCGAGTATCACGTTTGTGGAATGTCCCGGATAGTAAATCAGTCCGTCGTTAATCGGAGAGTCGGGTAAATCTCCGTTTATGCTGAACCAGTTTAATCCGCCGTCTATAGTTTTATGAATTTTGTTTCCGCCGAAACCTGACTGAGTGAGTATTCCTACTTTTGAAGAGTCGGGATGGAAATATATACCCGTTATTGTTTTACCGGGAACGCCGTTGTTTGAACCAAAGAACGTGTTTCCGCCGTCGGTTGATTTGAATACGTTTGCCCCTGATGTTGCGTACATAATCATCGGTTCGGATTTACTTATTGCCATCTGGCTGATAGTTCCTGTAGTACCTGATGATATTGCTGTCCAGCTTGCACCGATGTTTGTTGTTTTAAAGACCTGCGAACGTGCTGTATAAAATACCACTGCAGAATCAGGATGTGCTACAATTGGTGCAACCCACGCACCTGAGCCTGTTAATCCTGTTACTGCATTAGACCAGCCTGCGCCGTTGTTCACGGAGCGCATCATTCCGTTGTTCTGTGTTTCGCCTAATATATAATTTGTGTTTGTAGGTGAAAAGCATACTTCGCCTCCGTCACCGCCAAACGCAGCAGCCCAGTTGGTAGTTCCGAGAGTTCTTTGAGTTCCGTTGTCCTGTGTGCCGCCTGCAAGATGGTTTGCATTATTAGGGTCGGAAGTCATTCTGTAAAACTGAGTTAGTGTTAACCCTGCGTTTCTGTTTATCCAGGTATCACCTTTATTCGATGAATACCATATACCGCCGTCGCTTACTGCAACGCATACGTTTGAATCGGTCGGGTGGAAGTCCATATTGTGTTCATCAACGTGCACGTTACCGCCGCCGTATCCGTTTGTATTGTTTACGAATGTGTTGCCGTCTGTGGTTCTCCATATATCAACAGCACCGACGTAGGCTACATCAGGGTTAAAAGGATTTACGTGCATATAAAAATCGTACCACGCCTGACCGCCGTTAAAATCTGTTCCTACCGATATCTGTGAATAGTTAAGTCCTCCGTCAGTCGATTTATAGATAGAGATTGTTGTTCCTGAATATTTTGAGATATAAAGTACAGAAGGTGCAGATTTACATATTGCTATATGATTTCTGGTACCCATTCCCGGAGGAAAACTCAGTGAGGGAAATGTTGCACCGCCGTCAGTGGAATAACGGTACTGCACGCCTGAACCTACTAAGTATGCTTTTGTGCCGTCGGGTGAAAAAACAATGTCGTCGCATCTTCCGCTTACTGCCTGAGTCCAGTTCATACCTGCATTAGTACTTTTATACAATCCGTAAGTGCCTACTGCTGCAAACACCATATTTGAGTTACCCGGCTTTATTACAATCCTTGAGAAATATGTGTCGGTTACGAAACCTGCACGAATATTCACCCACGTGTCTCCGCCGTCTGTCGATTTCAAGAGTCCGCGTCCGTAGTATGAAGAACCGCTGTATGTGGCTTCACCCGTTCCGTAATAAATGATGTTCGGGTTTACGGGGTCTATTGCCAGTGCACCTGAAGAGAGTGATATTTCATTATCAGTTTTCGGAGTCCAGTTAAGACCGCTGTTTGTTGACTTCCAAACACCGCCGTATGCAGCACCGATGTATATAGTGTTCGGGTTAACGGGGTCGAACTTAACGGTTACTATTCTTGAAGAAATGTTTCCGTAGGAAAAGTAATATCCCGGTGTCGGTCCGAGGTTAAACCAGCTTACCGTTGAAGGATATATAAACCCCTTATCCCTGCGGAGTTTTGCTTTTTCATCCTGTGCTTTCTGATACGCACCTTCTGGAATGAAATTGTTCGGATACATTCTCTGTTCAAAGAACCAGCGCTCACGCTGGAATGCTTTCCTGGATTTTGTGTAATCGTCTGCTTTATCGTAAACATTGTTCGGAATGTTCACGTCCTGTGCGAACATTAAGACAGGTGCGATAAGAAACATCAGGATGAATAAATATTTTTTCATAGCTTTATATAAAAGTAAGATTAAATTTAAAGTTGAAATTATCTTATAAAATAGATAACATAGAAGAATAATAAAAGGCGATGATAAATTCCGATATTGAACTATTAAAAACTCAAAAAAGCTTTAAAACTGCATTTTCGATACTGCAGGACATATTAAACGGCAGGTGTCCCGATTTACCGCTGCTGGAAAAACTGTATGGCGGTAAAAAGTCGAAGATAATTCAGTCTATAATAAAAGAATACCTTGTTGGTGCCGAGCTGAAGAACAGGATTGTAAGAGCAACGAACGACGATGCTCCTATGGAAATTGCACTGGCAAGAAGGGAAGTAGAAAACGACGTTAACTACCAGAAGATACACGCATCAATTCTGCTGAATAATGTACCCGAGGTTAAAGCGCTTGAGATTTTTTACGGAGAGTATGCGCCTTACGTCAGAAAGATACTGGGCTTATATTCACAGATGAATTTGAAAAGGAAGTGCGAGATAAGTGCATCTTCGCACCTGAACAGAGTCGGCGCCTGCGTTTTTCAGCTGAAGATGAACGATACAGGAAAATACAATTATAGTTCCACTGCCGTTATGCACGATTCTATTGAGGATCTGCTCCTTCTGACAACGTCTAAAGACGGAAAAGGAATAGATGCGGACAAGTACAATGCATTCATCGAGGAATACATTCCCGAAGATATACAAAACGGAGTGAAAATTCTTACAAACCACTACAACCTTATAATCTCCTTTATTACAGGAAAATTAAAAGAAGAGGACAAGGCATTCTCGAGAAAGAATATACTTCTTGAACTTCACTCTATTGAAAAACAAAAACCCGTTGAGCTTATTAAATATGTGAAGAAAATGATTGAACTGATTTCAAAGATAGATGCGGAAGAAAACGAACTCGACACAATCAAATGGGAATGCTACAAAAACCTCTACCTTGAAGGCATTGCACACTCTACGATATTAAAAGACGACCACAGGATATACGAAATAAAGGGAGTTGACCTTTCGGACAATTCGCACGGCAAAGGCTCGCTTTCCATAGATGCAAGGATACGTAACATAAACAAGAACCTTATGTGGGGAATAAAGGGATACACGATGCAGTCGTCGTGGAAACCGTTTAACGACCATATAGAAGAAGTGGTTCAGGATGCACTGTTTTCCGCTGAGTTCATAATACTGAACGACTTATTAAAGCCCGACTCATCTATGGACTTTATGATGTCAACACTGCTGAAGATTGAAAAACTTGAGAATGTCTTCTTTGTGAAGTAGGGATAGAAATTATTACATAAATTTATTAGACCTGATATTTTCAAAGATAACCAGGTAACAATATTCTGTTTATTTCCTTACATAGTGCAGATAACATATCATATCTCTGTATGTTTTTTTTCTAAAAGTTATCAGACTAACCTCTAACAATTGTAAAAAAAAAGTACTGTATTAAGGTGTTGACTTTTCTAATGATAAATAATACGTTTTGTAACAATATATTACAAAGTCAACCTGTGTTGACCTAATTAAAATCCTAACGGAAAGGAAATATTATGCGAAAAGTAATATTTATTCAACTGACCGTTGTGATGATACTGTTATTAATAGCTGAAGTCACATCGGCTCAAACATTTGCATGGAGGAAGATTACAAGTTTACCAACATTATCCAGTACATATGATTCATACGACGATGTATTTTTCATTAACTCAAATACCGGCTGGGTAAACCACCACAGCGGTAAATTTTATAAAACCACAAACAGCGGTGTATCCTGGAACCTTGTATTCAACGACACTTCGTTTTACTTTGCAAAGAGAATATCATTTGCAAACGAACTTATCGGGTGGAGCGGTTTAACGAATGGACTCGCAAAGACAACGAACAGCGGTAATACCTGGGTAAAAATTAATATACCAAATATGTCAGGTATATCATTCCCCGGTATTTCTGTTATTAATCAAAACACAGTTTATGTTTGCAGTAATTCCAACGGAGCACCAAAGTTTGCAAAAACAACAGACGGAGGTGCAACCTGGTCTGTTTCAGATTTAAGTACATATGTACTTGGAATATCTGACTGTTATTTCTTTAATGAAAGTACGGGATTTGCCTCGGGGTATAATAGCGGCAATTACCTTGTAAATTCAAAGGGAGTTGTTTTGTACACAAGTAACGGGGGTACAACCTGGGCAAACCGTTACACTACAAATGCAACAGGTGTAAACGCTTCGGAGATTTACTTCAATCACAATAATTCTGTTGGAGGAGTTGTTCTGGAAGGATCTGTTAGCCCCTCTGTGTTTTTAAAGACAATTGACCAGGGAACAACATTTAGCGAACTTGTATTTTCAAACACATCATATCTTTCTCAGGCACTTTGCTTTAAAGATGCAAATGTTGGATGGATTGGGGGTTCAAGGTTAACAACTGCACCTATATTCTATACAAACAATGGCGGAACATCTTTTGATACAACGCGATGGGGTAAGAACATAACCTCGTTTATTTTTGTTAATGATACAATTGGTTTTGCGTCAGGATACTGTATTTATAAATACTCAAATGCGTTTGATGTGGGAATTCATAACGAGGGCGAAACAGTTACTAATTATAGTCTGTCACAAAATTACCCGAATCCGTTCAATCCGACTACTATGATTAAGTTTTCTTTGCTGAAAACCGGGCTTGTAACACTTACTATCTATGACGTTACAGGACGACAGATTCAGACACTCATAAACGAAGTTAGACCATCTGGAAATTATACAATTGATTTTACAGGTTCATCTTTATCCAGCGGAGTTTATTTCTACAAGATTCAGAGCGGAGATTTTGTAAGTGCAAAAAGGATGTTGTTAATAAAATAAAGTCGAAGAAGAATAAGTTTTAAATTCTGAATTATAGCCGAATCCCATTCCCTAAGATAGTAATGAAGGGTTGGGACTCGGCTATTATTATTTATTATATCTTACCTCATTAAAAGTCCGTCTTTTCTGACGACACCTTTTAGTAAATTCTGCGGTATTAAAACATCGGGCATTCCTGCGGCATAAGGAAGAACCTGGTACTGCTGGAAGTGAATCAATAATCCTTCTTCGTTAAGATTGAATGCTTTAAAGTTTTCTTCTTTAGCTGAGGCACCTTCTTTAACCCAGTCAGCATCTGCATACGCATCGTCTTTCATTATTTCTTTAATGCAATAATCCGATATTATATTTAAATAGTTGCCTTCGAATAAATCAGAAAGTTTCAGGTTTTGGTTGTAGTCGATGTCGTAGTTAAAAGTTGTTGCAATCGTGGAACCGTGTGCACCTCCCGTAAAATAGTAAGTGTATAAAACTACAGATACAAAATGGTCATCGGAATAGCTTACGTCGTAGTTAACGAAATACTCGCTTGGCATATCAGGTTTGTAATCCATAGACTTAATATCTTTCAGGAAATCTTTCCTGTTTCCTTCAACGAAACCTGCTATGGCTTTGTTGAAGCCTCGGGCACCTTCGGAACTTTCGTTCCTTATTTTAGGGTAATACATTTCAACATTATACTCCTTTTTCGATTCTATAAACTTAACGGTGTCTATATCTATACCCGAAAAGGCAAGATTAACTGAAGTAATCAAGAGCACGAACAACAATATTACTTTATTCATTTCTGTTTATTAGTTTAATTTTGAGATACTCTAATTTAACAATAATATTCATAAAGTGTTCCCGTTGTTCTTTCAATTCCTGAAAATATTTCCGCGTTTAAAATTAAAGTAGCTTACAATGTTTACAACTATTCCAATTCCGAGCAGAATTCCTAAGAAAGGAAGTATTTCCATAAATCCCGACCCTCTCCAGAGTACGGCAAGAAACCCTTCAATCGACCAGTACGTGATTGTAAACTTGCTGAAGAACTGTATGGTTTCCGGCATCATTGAAACAGGAAACCAGGAACCGCCAACTGCACTCATAGTTAGTATAAGCAATGTTCCGAGTCCGTTCGCCTGAGCAGATGTCTTCGTGAATGAAGCAAGAAACATTCCGAATGCTGTGCAGGCAATCGATGACGCCGTAATAAGCAGCATAAGGTTTAAGAAGTTTGAGAATATGTCTATCTTAAAGAGGAACATCCCGCCGAGGAACAGAACAACTAACTGTATTATTCCGACTGTCATATTATATATGTACTTGCTCCATAAAATCTGTGTCCTTGTAACAGGAGACGAAAGCAGTCTTATCATAACACCGCTCTGCTTTTCCTCGAACAGTGACCTTGAAGCACCTGCGAGAGAAAACAGAAGAAACATCATTGCCCATCCACCAACGCTCCTGGTTGCCATCGGGTTTGTAACCTGCTTGCCTACTAGCTGATACTTTTCAAGGTTAAGCATATTATCGAACATATTAAATCCGCCCTTTTTACTCTTTGTAGTATCTGTAGATTTTTTAGTAGTGCCTTTATTCATATTACCATAGATTTCGGAAGTATCAACCTTAAAGTATTTGCTGATGGTTTTATTCATCTCCGAGTTAAACATCTTGCCTGTATCTTTTCCGAGAAAACTTTCCGATTTCTTCTGCATACTCTGAGTAAAGACTTCGGGAATACTCTGCATTATTGTCTGCTGAAGCACACCCTGTATTACCTGACTTTCCATATCATTTTTCGGGTCGTAATAGAACTTCATCTTTAAACTGCTTGAAGTATCCGTGAAAGCATCTTCGGGAAGGACTATTGCCGCAGAAAACTTGCCCGACATAACTGCAGTCTTTATAGTATTGGAATCGTACAGTACAGTTTCACCTTTTTCGTTTTTATAACTTTTTATAAGCCTGAATGTTTTTGTGGTATCAAGTGTGGTCTCGATTGTTTTAGCAACCTTACTGCTGCTCTGATTCACAAAACCAAGTGAAAGTTTTTCAAAATCTCCGGCACCACCGAATACAGCTCCGAACAATGCTATCAGGACCATCGGTATTATAAAGGTTAAGCTCAGAGCAACTTTATCCTTAAGAAATAATTTGTAATCTTTCTTTACAAGTTGTAATATTGTTTTCAATCGCGTAACCTCTTTCCTGTAAGGTTTAAGAAAAGTTCTTCGAGTGTCGGTTTCTGAATCGTAACATTCTGCACGTTTACGTTTGCATTTTCAAGGGCTCCGAAAAAAGAAGATAGTTTTGATTCTTTATTCAATCGCAATTCATACCTATCGTTATTATCAATAATCTCACCGTATGATTTAAAAACGTTTACGTTAGAGACTGTCGCATCATTCTTTGTTATGTATATGTGCTCGCTCGTCGGAAGCATCTGAAGCAATTCATCGGGAGTAGCGAGTGCAATAATTTTTCCTGAGTCAATAATAGCAACTCGGTTACAAAGTCTTTCTGCCTCTTCCATATAATGCGTAGTGTAAACAATAGTTAATCCGTCTGCATTAAGTTTCTCGAGAAAATCGAATATGGCATTCCTCGACTGCGGGTCAACGCCGACAGTGGGCTCGTCGCAAAGAAGCACTTTAGGCTTATGAAGCAGTGCAGTTATAAGGTTAAGTCTTCTTTTCATTCCGCCCGAATAATTTCTAACTTCTTCTTTTCTTCTGTCGTATAGTCCCACTGCGTTAAGGTAAGAGTTCATTGCCTCTTCAAGTTCCGGTTTTGGTAAGCCGTACAAAGAGCCGAATATCTTAAGGTTTTCTTCTGCGGACAATTCATCGTAAAGTGCAATAGACTGGGGTACGAAACCTATTTCTTTCCTGAAGTTAAGTTCATCGGTTTTCACTTCCTCACCGTTTATAAATATATTCCCCGAATCAGCAGCCAGATATCCAATGAGTATACTCATTGTAGTGGATTTCCCTGCTCCGTTCGGACCGAGCAGTCCGAAGAACTCTCCCCCGTTAATCTCCAGACTTACATCGTCAAGCGCTTTTACAGTGCTGAAAGATTTATTTACGTTTTTAAGTTGAATCATAGTGTTGTGTTTAAAACCTTAAGATAAAATGAAACTTGTTTATATACGAAGGTAAACATTAAATGTTATATAAATGTTTATCCGTTAATTTACTGATTGAATTATCAAAGCTCTTTTTGGTGCAACCAGCATTTTTCCGCCTGGCAGCAGAACAGGCGGAGGCAGAGTACCGTGAAGACCTGTATTGACTTCCCATCTTTTTGTGCCATTGAAAGAAACTGAGCCTGCATAAATTCCGCTGCTCACATCGCCAATGTAATAAACATTGTCTGCATTATCCAGCAGCAATCCTTCAACACTCATTTGTCCTGTAAACCCCTGACATCTCCATTTTTCACTACCTGAAGTGTCATAAGAAATCAAATTAATACCTGATGAAACAACAATCCTGTTGTCAGAAGTTATAACAGGTGAGAAATAGGCATTTATGTTTGGCTTAGTCCATTTTAACTGACCTGCGTTGTTCAGACAATAAAGTTTATCATCAGAATATCCGTTGAAATATACATTCCCATACCCGTCAAGAACCATTCCTGAAAAATTATTGACTGCGGTGAACTGCCACACTATTGTTCCTTCTTTGCTTACTTTCACGTACGTTGAAGGATAATTTACAGTGTAAATACTTCCTTCTCTGTCGAGAGCAATATAGTTTTGAGCCGCACTCCCTTTGACCAGTGCATTAGTCCATAAAACACTCCCGTCAGGGGATACTGCAGTAAGGCTGTTATTATAAAACGAATAAATAATTCCGTCACTTCCGATTGCAGGTTTGGTAACGAGTGCAGAAGGTAAATGCCATTTATAATTACCCGCAGAATCAAGACAGAACAGTGCATCATTTATTCCGGGTTTATAAGCGACTAAATATATGCGGGATTCATCCCTGCTTAAACTGATGGCAGCAAAATTATTCTGCATAAGACTGTCTTTTTTCCAGACAACCTTTCCGTCGGATGTGAATTTGTACAAGGCACCCAAAGTTCCAATCTGGTGCAGGTAATACACAAAACCTCTTGAGTCAACACAGAACTGACTTCCGTCGCTGAAATTACCCGATGGAAAAGTGAACGACCAGTCAAGCGCGCCGTTAACGACAGGATTCATTACAACGGTTGGAGCATAAGGACTGGAAGTGTTTCTTGCATTGTAACCCGGCATAGGCCAGATGGGAGAGTATGTCTGTACAGGGTTAACTGGGTTTGTTGATTCCGTACATCCGTAAATCAACAATGAGAATAAAACTAAAACAAGTATGTATCTCATGGGGGTTCTGAGTTAAGTTATAAAAAACGCCTTCCCGGTTTGCAGAAAGGCGTTATATTAATATCAATTATTCCATCGATTCCAGGTAGCGCTCGACATCAATAGCCGCCATACAACCCGTTCCCGCAGCTGTAATTGCCTGACGGTAAACGCTGTCCTGTGCATCGCCGCAGGCAAAGACACCTTCTATCTTTGTCTTTGTTGTAGACTTTGCTGTTTCGAGGTATCCGACATCATTCATATCAAGAATGCCGTTAAAGATTTGTGTGTTCGGCTGGTGACCGATTGCGATAAACACACCTTCGCATTCGTGCAATACTGTTTCGCCTGTTTTTATATTCTTGAGTTTAATGCCTGTAACTGCTTTTCTGAGGCCTTCTTCTGTACCCACAACTTCTTCGATGACTGAATTCAGTGCAAACTTTATTTTCGGGTTTGCCTGTGTGCGTTCAACCATTATTTTAGAAGCCCTGAATTCTTCTCTTCTGTGAATGAGAAGTACTTCCGATGCGTGTCTTGTCAGATAGTTTGCTTCTTCCAGTGCCGTATCTCCGCCTCCGACGACAACTACTTTCTGGTTTCTGAAGAAGAAACCGTCGCAGGTTGCACAGGCAGAAACTCCCGCGCCCATAAATTTCTTTTCTGATTCTATTCCGAGATATTTTGCAGATGCACCCGTTGCGATTATTACGGTATCTGCAGTGTATTCCGTACCGTCATCAGCCCAGACTTTGTGGGGCTTTGACGAGAAGTCAACCTTTGTTATTGTTTTAAAATATGATGTTGCACCGAAACGCTGTGCCTGTTTTCTCATTATGTCCATTAACACAGGCCCCGCTATTCCGTTTTCAAAACCGGGATAGTTTTCTATGTCAGTAGTAATCATAAGTTGTCCGCCCGGCTGTGAGCCTTCGAAAATCACAGGGGACAGATTAGCTCTTGCTGTGTAGATTGCTGCTGTTAATCCGGCAGGGCCGGTTCCGATGATGATAACTTTGTGTTGTCCTTTAAGTCCAGACATTTTATACATTCCTTTCTGTATTAATTATTTAAACTTTGTTTTCGTTTTCTTTAATCTTTTTTTCAATCTGTAAATTGTTAGGGCTGAGTTCGAAAGCCTTCTTCCAGAAATAAACCGCTTTCTTCACATCTTTGAGTGCAAAATGTGCATCGCCGAGATGGTCGAGTAAAACTGCGTTTGAACCGTTTATTGATACGGCTCGCTCTATGTATTCCACGGCAGATTTATAATCTTTCATCATATAGAATATCCACCCGAATGTATCGAGGTAAGACGGGTTTCCCGGTTCTTTATTGACTGCACGTCTCGACATATCGAGAGCTTTCTCAAGATTCTCCCCGCGTGTAGAAAGATTGTAAGCATAATTATTAAGGAGCAAAGCATTGTCAGGGTCGATTCTGAGAGCCCATTCATACATACCGTTTGACTCCTTGTACTGTTTATTGGAATTGTAAGCAAGTGCCAGGGATGAAATCAGTCCTAAGTCCCCTGCGTTGATTTCGAGTGCGTGTTCATAATGTTTAATTGCAGACTGCAGGTCATTCAACCTCTGCAGAGTTAGTGCTATCGTATAGTTCAGTCTGTAATCATCGGGGTCAATAGAAAGACCTTTCATTAATATTGCCTTTGAGTCTTCATATTTCTCGAGTGTGAACAGTGCATAACCAAACTGTACGCAGGCTTCCTTTGACGAATCAACCAAAGTCACTCCTTTGATAAATTTTTTATATGCATCGGCATTATTCTTGTTTGTAATATCTATTTCACCGAGATAGTAGTACGGCGCCCAGTTGTCAGGATAACGCTCCATTACATAAACGAAAATATGTTCGACAATATCTGCAGTCTTTCCGTCCTGCAGCATCATATTATAATACATTTCGCCAAGCTGAATCTTTTCCTGAAGAGTGAGCGAGTCTTTGCCGAGTATTTTTGCAAACTCCGCAAACCCTTTATCAATATCGTTTTTACGGAAGTAAAGTTTCACAATCTCCGCCTGTATCTGTTTGTCTCCCGGATTCAGTGCGGACATTCTTTCGTATATTTCCTTTGCATCATCTTCTTTGCCTAGTTTCGAGTACAAAGAAGCAAGTTCAAGAAGCATTCCGCTGTTGTACGGATCAAGTTTTAAAGAATAGCCGAGCACTTCCGCAGCTTTGTCGTAATTCCTGAAACCGGAATAGATTTCATACATACGTTTTAACACATCAGGTTCAAACCCGAAAACATCTATTATCTTCTCGTAGTAAGTTACTGCTACTTCCGTACGGCGGAGTTCCTGGTACGAACGTGCAAGAGAATAAAGAACAAACACATTCCCGGAATCCTTTGCGAGAATGCTCTCGTAAATTTCAACTGCTTTATCAATCTTGCCCGTACCGTAATATATATTGGCTTTCAGTGTATGGTATCTGAGGTCTCCTGTGTTGTATTTAAGCGCATTATTGACTGAGATTAATGCATCCTGATACCTGCCAAGTTTAACGTACACATTGGCCTCGGCAAAATAGATGCCGCCTGCTTTTTCATATTTTAAGGCAGTATTATAGTATTGAAGAGCATTCTTATATTCTTCCCTCAGTTCGGCAGATTTCCCTTCGATAAAATACTTTATACCCTCTTCGCTTGGAACATCATCCGTAAGGGGCTGGGCATTTACCACAAGCACAGGAAACAAGAGAACCGATATTAATAACATTATTCTACGCATACTCAAAAATATAGTTATAACAATAAACACTAAAGGATAAAAATTTTACTAAAACTGATTTTCTGTTACGGAAATGCAGCCGTATTATCGGTTCATACATATATCGTTCGTCTTACCTAATCTTTTGTGTTTGAATTAATTTGATTATTTATTAAGTTAAATGAATTGGGTGAACTTAATGCAATATATTAATGTTGTTGCTAATAACATTAATTGCTAATAAAAAGTATTAAATGGGTGAAAAAAGGGTCGACATTAAAATTTACACAGTCCTGTTCTTTATGATATTGATTGGGTTCTTAAGTTTCCTTGTTTATCAGGGATGCAGAGATTCGGAGTACAGAGAAAGACTTGCTCCGAAAGAAAAATTCAAAAAAAATAAGGATAATGTGCTTAACTACATTACGGTTACGGTAGACAACAGGGTATAATTTACCGGGTAAGATTAGAAATTCAGTTCTATTCCTATATTGAAGCGGTTATTCAAATCGCCTTCTATTAAATCATTTCCGCTGCTTATAGATTTAACTCCATCCATATAAGTTGCAGAATATTTTGCTGTAAGTTCTCCGAATGCATAAGGTTTATACCTGAGAACCAGGTACCATCTTGTTCCATTGCCATAAAGTCCCACGTTTGACATTACGCCTTTCAGGTCATCTTCAAACTCATAAACCCTGCTGTCATAATCATCGGTCTGAAAAACGACAAACCTTGTTGACGCAGAAATGTTTTTTGTTATTGCTGCCCTGAAGTCCGTGTAGAACAGGAATCCTTTGTTGTTTCCTCCGTAACTGTCATAATTAACCATAACGTATTCATACCTGCTTTTTATTCTCATATCACTGGATAAATCATAATCAAAGCCAAGCCTTATGTTCATCTGGTTTCTGTTATCTATTTTCTTAACGCTTCTGTCAAACTCATCGGTTACAGTTCTTGTTTCTTCCTTATTCTTGTTCCTGTATTTCATATAAACAAGAAAGTCTTTTGAGAATTTATATTCCGAATTCAGGAGGAAATCATTACCTGATGTTGAAACGGGGTTTGAGTAAGTTCTGTAAGGAAATTTAAACTGGTCGAAGTAAGTATCGACAGACAATCCTTTTAACGGCTTAAGACTTAAACCTGCATAGACACCATTTTCGTTCTGCGTGTTTCCGTTATTCTCGCCAAAGCCAAAGGAGTGAACAGGTGCAAAGTTTTCGGGATAATTCCTGTACAGAAATATTGCACTCGCACCTTTCGTCAGAGCAATCTGCAAAGCAGAAATTCCCGCTACATTGCTCGACTGCGAACGTGCAAACTCACCGAAGAGATTAAAGTTCTTGTACACAACATCGTAATCAACACTCAGCATATTTGCTTTATCGCCAGAAAAGTTATACAGTTGTTTTGAACTGTCTGGTATTACAAGTTTTGAAAACTTAGAAGTCCAGTAAGTAGCACCGAGCCTTAAGAAACCGTAATCAGCGAATGCGCGTCCGCCGATGAGTTGTTCCATTCCTGAATTCTTTCTGTTCTGTTCGCTTATAGTCCTGTGATACCCGTCGAAATAAATGCTCGATACTTCATCGTATGTTGTATCAATCGAGGCGTCAAAAAAGTTATTTGAATAGAATACCATGAAATTGTAATTCTTATATTCAACGTTGGTTGCAGCACCCCTGAAGAACTGAACTTCGTTCGTGGAGCGGTAACTGTCTATGTTAAAACTTCTTTTCTTTATAATATCGACTGCCTCAGAGCCCTTAGAGTATGCGAGTGAAGTCCACATCCCGAGTCCCTGTCCGAAATTAAGAATATAATCACCGACCAGAGCTTTCTTTACAAACTTCCAGTTGTTTATCTCAAGGTATCCCGAGGAAAAGTCAGCATAGTTGGTTTCGCCTGCATCCTTTTCAATAGTAAGGTTACCGCCGATATCAAAATCTTTACCGTTGTACAGACCTGTAAGCCGGTTATAGACTTTTTGCTGTGAACCAGGATAATCACCTGTTTTATATCCCTGCCTTGTCTGTAAATCCTGCTGTACACGGCTGCGGAACTTAAGGTCAATATTCTTAAACACATTGCCCGAAAGATAATCATCTTCCTTGTATACTTTACCAGATTCATCTTTAACAAAATCTGTATTGGCGTTCTTCACGACAATAAACACCTTTATCTTTTCATACATCTCCTGTGTAACGCCGTCTATCTTCAGTATATCCCTTTTCGACTTAAAGTTACCGTTATAAGTCCTGTAGTCTATAATCTTCTTGGCGGCCATCGTAGTCATATACGGAACAACTTCGAGTTCTTCTCTTGATGCTTTATTAATATCAACTGGTTTCGTCTTCAGGTATTCCATCTGGTCGAGAAGTTTAGAGTCTTCCGAATCTTCGAGTGTATTTTCAAGAAGTTTTTCCTGATACTTGTAGGAGTTTAAGTCCGTGGTATCGGGTACCACAGCACGGGAAGTATCAATCTGTGAATGTAGAAACTGACTGCCCAGGAACAAGGAAACCAATATCAGTACTATCTTTACTTTTGTCATTGGGCAGTCTTTATTTAAAATTAAGATTAAAATATTACAGACTCAACGCCATAAACGGTCTTTCCGTTCTGGCTTTGCACAAACACTACTACGCGTGAATTAGCGGGTATGATTCCTGCTTTCAATGTATACGGTTTAGACACATTTTCTATAACACCCGGCTGAAGTGTGACTGCATCGCCGTTATTATCGGTTAATATTTGTCTGTATGTATTCTGGTGAACTCTTTCACCGTTGGTACCTGAATAGGCCAATTCGTTTTCAGTGAACATCACAAATAATTTCAAATCACTGTCGGTAATTGCCGATGCTAACTTCAGCGATATATTTACAGTACCTGCCCTTGATGTAGTATCGTAAGTATTCGACATACCGACTTCAAGAGGGTTTTTCTTTGCGAGTACGATGTTAATGTTATTCAGCCATACATTCTGGTCATAGTTCGGAAGGTTGACTCCCATCAGTGTACCTGCGGGATTCCATTGGTAGCCGTAGTAATTATGTCTTGCGGCACTGCCTGCAGGGTTGAACAAATAGAAGGGGTCATAACCGTTATAGTTTGAATGGTACCTTATGATGACAACGTTAGTGTCGTTTATAGATATACCCCTGAGACTGTCAATTAAATCCAGAAAGTGTCCCGGTGGAGGACAGTTCGGACAGTTAACGGCAGTAAAGAATTCCATAAGTACTTTACTCTTCGCGGCACTGTTGTTTTTGTTTTGCGTAACTGGATTATCGTTTGATTCACAGGAATAAAACATCACTGATATCAGGAATAATCCTATTATTGATATTGTTAACTTTTTCATTTTTTATTATGGATATAAAACATTTTTAAATAAGATTCAGTTTTTAAAACTTTGAATTAATTGTCAACCTGAAACCTTCGAACGGTCTTACATACCTGCAGATACCGTTTGTACATCTTATTCCGCCGCGTTCAGTTCCGTAAGAAACAGTTACCGAGTTTGTTGTATTGAGTTTGTACGACACTTCACCGAGTACCCAGGCGGTTTTACCTGTTGGCTCCTCGTTGCTTGTCGTCCATTCGTAACTGACTGTAGCACTTAAATTCGGCGACTTGGAAACACTCAGCGACAGCAGTTCATTCATAAAATCCTTCTTGGTTGTCATACTGGAATTATAAACAAACTGATTCTCAAAATTAACTTTAAGTGTATAGTTCTTAGTGAATGTATACCTGAACTCAGTTGGAATAGTGCTAACTTTTTGTTTTTCAGATGAAACAGGGTTTAAGTTGTCGTAGATAACAGAGTTCTGATAATCGTAAGCAATCTTTGCATAGAGTTTATCGGATGCATACCACTCACCCTCGACATACGCCTCATACCACGGAGACAGTGTAGAATCCATAGACGGTATGAAACTTGAACTTCTTTCAACTCTCTGATAGACTATCAATGCGCCTGTACCTATATTTTTATAATCGTAATGTCTTGATGCCGAAGCAAGGTTTAAGTTAAAAGTAACTTTATCGTTCGGTGCATACACGACATCAAACTGGCCGCCAACTTCATCGTTAAAGTCAACCACGTGCGGGTATCTTGAAAGCAATGTGGATGCGTGTTCCTTAACTGCTGTCGGAGGGTTCTGGAACGGAAGCATACGTGTAGGTCTGTCGTTGCCTCTGTAGTCAGGGGCTGTTAAGTCAAACCTGTAGTTCTTATAATCGAGTGTGAACCCGAGTTTTGCAACCGAATAAGACAATGACGAATAGAACCCGTCTCCCTTTGCAACAAGCGGTGTCGGGTAAGAATTGTTTGGTGTTGTGTTAGTCTGTTTATGTGCATAAGAAGCAAACATCTGGAAATTACCGATAGTTAAAGTTCCGTAACCTTCAGGGATGTATGATTTTATTGCGGTAGTGTCGAATGCAGTCGGCACAGAACCGATTGAATAAACATAGTTCGCGCCGATATTAAGATTCTTTATCGGTGATATTTCAAAGTTACCGTTTCTTATGTCATAAGTTTCAACTCTTGTAGGAACGAGATAATCATTGAACAGAATTCTTCCGCCAAGGAACATTCCTTTGGTCTTTATAGGACTCTTGTCTCCGAATGTGTGTTTGTATGAAAACTTTACACCGTCGATACCAGTGTCGTAGAACTGATTTCTGTCTTCAAACGAATTCATTGAAAGACCTCTGCCGATAATCTGCCAGAAATCTCCTGCGCGGAAATCAATACCCACATTATTATTACCGTACTCAACGTATCTTTTCTTTATACCTCTGAAATTAACACCGTATTCAATAGGCTGGTCAATTTCATACCTCATACCGAAAACTATATCATTAACAGACAGTCTTGCGTCTGTAACGTTTTCAAAATATTCCTTCGGATTGGCATTACCTAAAACTGTTTCCGTGCCGCTGCCGTACCTGAGAAGGTTATTCAATGCAGCTTTAACATTCAGGTTTAACTGTGCATTGGCGGCTAAGGCAAAGGAAAAGAATATAACAACGAATAGAAATTTTTTCATATTATATAATAAGGGAAATTTTAAATTATAAAGTATTATTTAATTCCAAGAGCTGCTTTAATCTCGCTCTCAATCATTGCATCATCACCTGTTTTAAATCCTGTATGAACAGAAATGATTTCCTTCTTCTTGTTAATGATTACAGAATAAGGCATCTCGTCTTTCCCGCTGTAACCTTCAAAAACTTTTTTATCGCTGTCCATCAGTACGGGGAAAGTGTATCCCTGTGCGGTTATAAACGACTTTACCTTTGAGACTGATTTCTGGTTATCGTTATTCAGTGCTACGTATTCAAATCCCTGACCTTTGTATTTTTCATAGATATCGGCCATCTTTTTCATCTCTTCTTTGCATGGTGTGCACCAGGTTGCCCAAAAACTAAGCATCACCACGTTTGATTTATCCACGATTTTACTAAGCGAAACATCGTTACCGTCCAGATCCGGTAAAGTGAATTCATAATACATTTGTGCTTTTGAAAGAGCTGCAAAAGCAAACACAAACAACAGGAGAAAGATTGTTTTTTTCATTGCTAAGAATTTAATTTTATAATTGTTATTACTATTGCTGTTAATATTAAATTAGTGAGTGCAGCGGGCAGCATCACTTTCCATCCGATGTTCATCAGCTGGTCATAACGGAATCTCGGAATCGTCCATCTCACCCATATGAAGAAGAACACCATAAATGCCGTTTTACCGCAGAATGTTAAAACCTGAATTATGCTCACTGCCATATCGGGTAAGCCGAAAGTCTGTAAATACGGGAACTGCCAGCCGCCAAGATAAAGTGTTGTGATTATTGCCGAAGAAACTATTACAGCCGCATACTCTGCCATAAAGAAGAGTGCAAACTTTGTGCTTGAATATTCAGTGTGGTATCCGCCGACGAGTTCCTGTTCGGCTTCGGGTAAATCAAAGGGAGTCCTGTTCGTTTCAGCAAAAGATGCCACAAGAAAAGTTATAAACCCTATAGGCTGAAGAATAATATTCCATTTCCATCCGTACTGGTTCATTACGATAGTATCAAGACGGAATGAACTGTTAATGAGAATAAGACCGAGTACGGCAAGTCCCATAGACAGTTCGTAACTTATCATCTGTGCCGAAGACCTTAAACCGCCAAGCAATGAATATTTACTGTTTGAAGACCATCCGCTGAGTGTTATACCGTATACTCCGAGAGAAAGGAGTGCAAGTATGTACAGCACACCGATGTTAACGTCGGCAATCTGAAGTTTAATTTCTTTTCCCGCTATTAAAATCTTATCTCCGAAAGGAATAACCGCAAAAGTAGAAAGTGCGACGAACAGAGAAATTGCAGGTGCAAGAGAATGTACGAACTTGTTAGCCCTCTCAGGGACAATATCTTCCTTCATTATAAGTTTAAAAACATCAGCTAACGGCTGAAGCAAACCCTGATAACCAACGCGGTTAGGGCCATAACGGTGCTGAATAAACGCTGATACACGTCTTTCAGCATAAACCGTATAAGCAACACCTGTAAGGAGTACGAGTTCTACAACTACAATCTTTATTAAAGTAATTATTATGTCTATAGACCAATCTGGCATATCAAAAATATTATCTTTATTTAACTTAAAAGTTACCAAAAATAACATTAAAAATTAACGCATAAAAGCCGTTGGCAATCAAAAACATTTAGTATAGGTATTTGTATTTGGGAAGAGATTCACAGAGAAGAAGAATGGCACAACAAAAGAATAATTATGACTGATTTTCACTGAATATTTTTAAGGGTTAGAGAAAAGAATTTTGGGGTAGAGATGACCCAGAGGGTACCCCCTGCTAGGAGACGCTTCGCGTATCTGCTTCGCGAGTAGGAATGACAGCCAGGAAGAATATGAGCAAATTAGAGAACTCTATTATTGTTTGTTCTTGTCGTTTATTTTGCGCTTTTCTGCAAGATATCCGAGGCCTTCGGTATGGTTTTTAGGGTCTTTGAGGGCTGCACGGATTTTCCTGTTCACACTCTGGAGTTTCAGCATGTTTATTATGTCGGTTGCGAGTTTCAGATAATTCACAGGAGTATTTTCAACGATTGCCAGAATACTGTCAGCGGGCAGATGGTCAGTCTTGGTAATTTCATACAACTGGCTCGACTGAGTATGCAGAAGGTTCCTGACCTCTTCATCTTCGATTGTAGATAGCAGTTTTGCAACGTCAATTTTGCCGTCATTATGCCATTCATCAAGAAGAAGTTCAACGGCTTTTAAAATTGTTGCGTTAGTAATGTAATCTATGTAGAGATTATCCACCAGATAATTGAGGCCGGGGATGTACGATTTGTTCTTATAGTCGCATTTAACGAACAGTCCAACGAGTTCTACTTCTGCCTGTGACGGGCGTTTATCCTTATCCTTTTTGCTTTCCCTGCTCGTTACAGGAAGGACAACAGATGTCTTGGGAAACTGTGTTTTCTTATAATCTGCGTATGCCCTGTTGAGTTCGTCGCGTAAATCAGATTCGTACAACTGGTACGTATCCGATAGTTCTTTCACGTAGAAAGAAATCCTTATCTTATCGGGAATCCTTACCAGATACTGAATGATTTCCTTTACAAAGTCAGATTTCTCTTCAGGCGTTGATAACTTACCTGCATTCTTATAAGTATCGCTGATAAAATTTATGACAGACTTGCTGAACTGGAGCTGTTTTTCAAATTCCTGTTGACCTTTGCTTCTGACGTAAGAATCCGGGTCTTCGCCGTCGGGCAGTGAAACAACTTTAATGTTTAATCCCTGTTCGAGTATAATTTCAATACCTCTCTTTGCGGCTTTTATTCCTGCAAGGTCGGCATCGTATATTAAGAATATGTTTTTTGTGTAACGCGAAATCAGATGAACCTGTTCTTCCGTGAGTGCCGTACCGCTTGATGCGACAACGTTCTGGATTCCTGCGTGTGCCAGCGAAACAACATCCATATAACCTTCGACGAGCAGTACAGAATCGTGCGAGCGTATATGGTCTTTTGCAAAGTTCAGTCCGTAAAGAGTTTTGCTCTTATAGTAAACACGTGTCTCGGGAGAATTGATATACTTTGCCGAATCGTCATCCTTCTTAATTACCCTTCCGCCAAAACCAATCACCTTTCCGCCTTCGTTAAAAATCGGGAATATAAGTCTTCCTCTGTACCTGTCGTGAAACTTTCCGTCCTTCTCAGATTTTATGAGCAGTCCGGCAAGTTCAAGGTCTTCTCGTGTGTACGTCCCCTCTTCTATAAAATAATTTTCAAGCGAGTGCCATCCGGCACGTGCGTATCCGATTCCGAACTTTGTCAGTGTATCTTTTTCAAGTCCGCGGTTCTTAAGGTAGTCGTAGACCATTTCCCGTTCTTCGCCGCCAACGTTCACAAGGTTATCATAGAAGAACCTTGCTGCTATTTTATTTATTTCATACAGTTTTGCAATTTCATTGGACACTTCAGGCTTTGCGGAAAACTTACCGAGATTAATCCCTATACGCTGAGCGAGTTTTTCAACTGCCTCCATTGAAGAAATCTTTTCATACTCCTGAACGAACGTAATCACATTTCCGCCAGCCTTGCACGAGAAGCAGTGATAAACCTGTCTGTCCTGTGAAATATGCATAGAGGGATTTTTGTCGGGATGAAACGGACATAATGCAAGAAAAGACTTACCGCGCCTTTTTACTGTTACGTAAGAGGAGATAACATCAACGATGTCATTAGCGTGTAATATTTCTTCGAATATTTCGTCAGGGATTCTCATTCTATTAAAATATACAGAAATTGAGTTTTTGATAATACGGAAAAAACAGAGGGTGATGATAAAAGATTCAGGCAGGATTGACTGAGTTATTCGCAGGTAAATTAAACCAAAACAGAAAGCGTCGAAAAGGAGGGGTTTAAAGCTATGATAAAGCAGGTTTTGAGCAAGATAAACCGATGAGAGACCGATAGGAGACCGATGGTAAGACGATGTGGGTCTGGGATATGTTTACAGTGGATGTTCCCCCTCTATTATAATACACAACTAAATTAGGGATTTTGCCACGTAAAAGTATTCCTTTATATATACTTCGCAAAAAGGATAAGGTTTTGCCGTCGTAAACTTACTCTATTCATAATATTATATTATTCATTTTAAAGAACAAAGAGTTTAGTTAATTTAAAGTTGAATCATAGTGCCTAGAATTCTGATGAGAAGAAAATGTATAAAAATAACAAAGGGGAGATGAAAAGTGTAAGAAAATGGCAGCCGTATACAGTGAAAATTTTAAAAGAATAAAGTATATTAAGTTATGAGAAAGATGTATGTGATTTCGGGTTGTAATGGGGCGGGTAAAACAACCACTTCGTTTACATTGCTCCCAGAACTTTTAAAATGTGATAATTTTGTTAATGCGGATTCTATTGCATACGGGCTTTCGCCGTTGAATCCGAAAGCTGCTGATTTTCAAGCAGGAAGGCTAATGCTTGACAGAATTAAACATTTAATTCAGTCGAAAGAAACATTTGCATTTGAGACTACGCTGACAACATTAAGTTATAAGAATATTTTCATAGAGGCGAAAAAGAATAAATTTGAAATAACATTATTGTATATCTGGCTTAACAACCATAATCTTGCAATCCAGAGAGTTAATGAAAGAAAAAGACTTGGCGGTCACTTTGTTCCTGAAGATATTATAAGAAGAAGGTATTATAAAGGATTATTAAACTTGTACAAAATTTTTAAGGACTATTCAGACAACTGGTATATTTTCGACAATTCTTATATTAAGCCTGTTCAAGTCGCATCAGGGTTTGGTAAATCGGAAATAAGGATTTATAATAAAATCATTTACAAAAATATAACAGACACTTATGACAGAACTACAAAAGCATAAAAAGATAGAAAACTCTATTAAAAAAGGAATTTTACTTGCTCATAAACGAATGGTTAAGGAAAAGATAAAGAATGATGAGTATGTAATAGTATCAATTAACGGGAAGAACGTAAGGAAGAAAGCAAAAGAGATTTTTGCCAATAACAAATAGAAGATATTTCAATAAATTTGTTTTGCATTCCATCCCGGGATATATTGGCAGGGAATAATATTTCCGCAAGTAAATCCATTCCATTTCATAAGTGTTTACTCATCATTTTAAAGTGACCGGGCGAAGTGCAGATTAAAAAGGGTTATTAAAAATATAAATTAAACAAATAAGGGTTATGAAGTTATTTAAATGGATAGTGGGGTGTATTGTACTTTTTGCATCGCTGAACGTTGCGGGGTTTACACAGACTTTGTTTCAGTTAGTGGAAACTGTGCCTTCGGAAACTATACTGGAACAGTCGAAACTTCCGAGAGCCACTGAAGTGTGGGTTGAGATGATTAAGTCGGCAAAGACTACGATAGATATGGAGACGTTTTATATTGCGAATGAAAAGGGTGAGCCGCTTGAGAGTGTAATAAGCGAGATTAAGGATGCGGCCGAAAGAGGTGTAAAAGTAAGGATTATGATTGATGGAAAGTTCTTTGAAAGGTATAAAGAATCTGCAAATGACTTTGAAAACATTCCGAACATTACTGTAAAGAAGATTCCTTTCAATAAAATCGGAGGTGGCGTAATGCACGCGAAATATTTTGTGGTTGACGGCGAGGATTTGTTCCTTGGAAGTCAGAACTTCGACTGGCGCGCATTGAAACATATTCACGAAATGGGTGTGAGGATAAAGCATAAAGAGTTTGCGGATATGTTTATGCGGGTGTTTGAGACTGACTGGACTCTTTGCGATAATCAGGATGAAGAGACTATGACATCACTTTTAAAAGAAAGCGCAGACAAAGTTTATACGGCGAAGAAGATGCTGAAGATTGAAACAACTGATTACGGAACGGTGAAGTTGTACCCTGCCTTCAGTCCGAAGGATGTCGTGAACAAAGGTTTTGCTAAAGAAGAAACCGAACTTCTGAAAACAATTAAAGGTGCAAAGAACAGGTTGTGCATTCAGTTTTATTCATACTCAACAAAGGGCAAGAGCAAGAAATCTCCTTATGATAAGATTGACAAAGAACTCCGCAAGGCAGCTGCACGCGGCGTTGACGTTAAGATAATACTTTCTGACTGGGCGATTAAAAAGGATGCAATCGATGCGATTAAAGAACTTTCGCAGGTAAATGGAATAGAGATTAAGTTCAGTACAGTACCTCAGTTCAGCAAAGGATACATTCCTTATGCAAGGGTTCAACACTGCAAGTTTTTCATTGCAGACGATGATATTTCGTGGATAAGTACGTCTAACTGGGAGAGGGATTATTTTTATGACAGCAGGAATGCAACCCTGATAATCGAAAGCGGGAAAGTGAATGAAGCGCTGGAGATAGTTTTTGAAAGAGTGTGGAATAGTGCGTATGTGGAAAAGGTGGATGCGGAGAAGGAGTATAAACCGGTGAAGAGGAATTAGGAAGAACTTCTACCACGAATTACACAAATTAACACATATTATTAGAATAGGTTCACGGAGACCACAGAGAAGTCACAGAGAACACGGAGAAAATATTTTCAGGCAAGGAGCAATGAAATAAAGAGGCAAAGAGATTTAAAACTTTTAAGAGGTTAGAACGTTTATAACATTATATACTAAATTTAAATAAGAATACAAATATGAAATACAGATTACTGGGAAAGTCGGGATTGAAGGTGTCGGAATTATGTCTGGGTACTATGACGTTTGGCGAGGAATGGGGATTCGGAACCAACAAGGCGGATTCGAAGAAGGTGTTTGATGCATTCGTCAATGCAGGCGGAAACTACATAGACACTGCGAACCTTTACAATAACGGAACGAGTGAAGAATACGTTGGTGAGTTTATGGCAGGACACAGAGACGATTATGTGCTTGCAACAAAGTATACTTTAACTAATCCTACAAATCCGAAGAACATAAACGCGTCGGGCAATAACAGAAAGAGTATGATGAACTCAGTGGAAGATTCACTGAGAAGAATGAAAACTGATTACATAGATTTACTGTGGATGCACGTCTGGGATTCGTTAACTCCGATTGATGAAATAATGCACGGGTTTAACGGACTTGTGGAATCGGGAAAAGTCTTATACGTTGGTATTTCAGATTCTCCTGCCTGGGTAGTTTCGAGTGCCAACACGATGGCAGAGTTAAGAGGGTGGTCCAGATTTGTTGCTTTACAGATTGAATATTCGCTGCTGCAAAGAGGAGCGGAAAGGGATTTGATTCCTATGGCAAATCATTTCGACCTTGCGGTAACTCCGTGGGGAACGATTGGCGGCGGTGCGCTGACTGGTAAGTACTTATCAGATGACGACAAAGGTCCAAAAAGAATAAAAGAAGGCAGTGCAAGACTGAATGAAAGGAACACTTTAATAGCAAAAGCAGTAAAAGAAATAAGCGACGAGACGGGAATTCCCGGAGCAACGCTTGCACTTAACTGGGTTAGGCAGCAAAAGGGTGTCTTCATTCCGATAGTAGGTGCGAGAACGGATAAGCAGTTGATTGAGAATATGAAATGCGTGGATGTAACACTGAGCGATGATGTAATGAACAGACTGAACGAGGTAAGTAAGATAGACTATGGTTTCCCGTATGATTTTCTGAACGGAGATGTTGTAAAGAATATTGCGTATTCGGGAATGTATGATAAGATAGTGAATCACAGGGGATAGATTTCTGAAGAGAATTCACCACTAAGGCACAAGGACACGAAGTAAGACATTTAGGAAATTGAACGCGGATTTACACTGATAGAACTGATTGCTTTAGTAGAGATTCCTGCTAAGATCATGCAGGAATGACAAGGGTTGGAAAGCCAGCAGGTATTGGAAAATAAAATTTTAAAATATAGATTATGCAAAACGAAGAAACAACCAGTGACGAAAGATTGATGGCGATGCTGTCGCATCTTTCAATTTTATTCGGCGGAATAATACTGCCGATTATATTATGGGCAACGCAGAAGGACAAATCCAGGTTTGTGAGGTACCATGCATTGCAGGCAATATTTTTCCACATAGCTTACGTGGCAATACTTGTAATAGTGATTGTGGCACTTGTATTAGTGTTTATGATATTTGGAATAGGTCTCGGTGCAATGACGTCAAAAGGTAGTCATCATTCAGACGGAGGAGCATTCCCCGCGATTATGGTTATATTAATGGTTGTGTTCTACGGCGGACTTTTCATTTCAATTTTCGGAGCGATGGCTTATGAAATATATCTTGCTGTAAAATCTTATCAGGGTTCTTACATTAAGATACCTATTATCGGAAAGATAATTTATAAGAAGGTTTACGGAGAACTATAGGAGTAGGTTCACCAGGAAGAATATTTAAGGGTGAAAGATTTCACCACAAAAACACGAAAGCACAAAGAAAGATTGAAAGAAAAGAATTTTTATGTCAAGAGCAGGAGATAAAAACAGATACGAATTAACACTAATCGGGTGAAGAGTTTTTCAGTAAAGAATTTGAAGTAAGAACAAACCCCGTGATTTTATTATCACGGGGTTTTGTTTATTATTTTCCGAATGCGTTAAAGTCGAACGTAAACTTAAGAGAACCATAAGTGTTTTTCAAATAGTTCTTTGCCTGAAGCTGATTACCTATACAGGCATCTATGGAAAAATTATCAGTAAAGGTGATTGTTGTTCCAATATCGATTAAATTAACAGGTCCATCGTACTTTGCATAAATACCTCCGATATCGGCGTAAGCAATAATATTATCTGTGACATAAAAGTTCGGGTTGATGTTAAAACTATAAATAGCGTAAGGGCTGTTCCCGTCCCAGCCTGCGCCGAGGCTGTAATCAAAATAAGTAATGTCAGAAACAGTACTCTCCATATTTAAAGTTGTAAAGTATCCAAGCTGTTCATTCTGAAAATTGGAATAGCCTGTCTTTGGAAGAAAGAACTGATTCTGCAAATACATCCCGGGGCGGTATTTATGTTCGTTCATTATACCTAAATTTGCACCAAGCATTATTGTGTTAAGTCCATCCGATGTTTTGTTTGCCTTTATTGTCCTGTTTAGTTTAGTTGAAGTAGCCGAAGCATTGGAAACTATTTTCCTGTATCCCGTTATCAATTCAAGGGAAAGTCTGTTAACGATGCCAACTTCTACATCAAGTTCAGGAAGCATATAATCGTTTGATTTTCCTTCAAGGACAAGGGTGTTAATAAAATAATTACCTTTGGCGCTGCCGTACGTTAAACTAAGGTTTGCCGATATATATCCCGGAGGTTCTATTCCACCGTAAGTCTGCTCTTCTTCATTTTTCGATTGAGAATAAACAGTTGAAGCCAGAAATACTAATAAAACTAACGTTAAAGAAAGTTTAAATAATTTCATAATGTATTATATTTTAAATCCCAAAGAAAGATAAATTAAATATATTATCTGACATAATAAAGGATTATTGCGAATGCATGCAAATATTAATTCAGAAATCTCTCATACTTACTTCTCGAAGTAAATAGTCTCCATTATTTTGTTCGCAACTTTATGGCGGTAATGTGAACTTTCGTAAAAGTTAGTCTTTTCTGTTGTGATTTCGTTGACTCCTGAGAAATCGTATACATTCTTTTCGCCGAATGTATCTTTTAATAATTTGATTCTGCCGTCATCCAGTTTAATTTTATCGTACAGAGGAGAGACGACGATTTTGTATTCTGTTTTATTGGATTTAAGAATAGAACTGATTTCATTCAGGATTCTGATTTCTTCATCTGATATTTTTACAAACTCATACTTCTTTGTGTACTGCTCAAAGTACGGGTCATTGATTTCAAAATTCTTATAGTAGTTAACCGAATCGTGCAGTATGTCTTCTTCGTAGCCGTACGATACTTCGTTGTTAACAGGATTATAATTATTCTTATACTTTGAGAATATAAACAGAATCTTCATATACGATCTTTGTTTATGAAACAAATTGTAATCAAGGAGACCCAGCATAAACTTAGGATGCAGTGAATACTTTAAATAATTGTAATAAAACTCAGCATAAGATTCGTTTGAGAATTCAGGCGGGGTATGGAACATTGTACTAAGGCGTACTTTTTCTTTACTCATCATTTCATAATCCAGGATTATTAATGCATTATTTATTTTAGTGTGGTTACTGTTTAAGTACTGAAGTTTATCGAGTATTCCCGCGATAGTTTCGCCGTATGCGTCGAAATGAAAAGCTTTAGAATCAGGAGTAAGGAATTTTTCCCATTCAGAGCATTTATACGATAAAGAGCGTGAGTTGCCAAGTATGAATGAATTAAATTTATCCGGGTTCTTCTTGTAAACCTGGGTTGAAACATATTCCCTGTTCAGGTTTATAATCTGGTTGTCGGCATAATAATTATCGTATTTCAGAAACACTTTAAACGGATCGGCAATTACGATACATAACACAAGAATGATGAATGGCAGGAAGAACAGCAATATTTTATTAAGAAATTTAATCATGGCGTCAGAATCTGAAGTATAAAAACTGTTCATTGACATTTCTCATAAACGTATAAATGATTATGATTAAGGCATAATAATATCCATACCTGAAGGCGATGTTGTGTTTCTTAATAAACTGCAAAGGATGTTCTTTGCTTCTGTGAATCCATTCAGAGACGACAAGGAAAACGATTAACAAAACAATTAATGAAGACGGCAGTACGGGTGCTTTGAAAAGAGATAATGAAAACATTTTGCCCGTGTATAAGAACGCTGATTGAATACTTTCCGACCTGAACAGAATCCAACCGTAAGTGACCAGTAAAAACGTTGACACTATCTTTACAAATTCGTTTAGGTTTGGGAAGTATTTATTCATAGCGGCATACTTTGTGGGGCGTGTATGATTATTGCGAAGTATTTCTGGCAATAAATAAACAGCATTTAAGAATCCCCAGGAAACGAAAGTCCATTCAGAGCCGTGCCAGATACCGCTGATGATAAAAACTATAAAAGTGTTTCTGATGACTTTAAGTTTTGAGCCGAAGCCTCCGCCCAGGGGCATAAACACATAGACTCTGAGCCAGTTAAGGAGAGATATATGCCATCTTCTCCAGAACTCTGAGATTGACCTTGAGAAATACGGGTACGAAAAATTATTCGTTATTCTTATTCCGAGCAGTTTGGAAATCCCAACTGATATATCGCTGTACCCTGAAAAGTCGCAGTAAATCTGAAACGAGAAGATTATCGCGGCAAGGAATAAAGTACTGCCTGTGTTTGCGTTAATATTCGAATAAACTTCATTGACGTACAGAGCTGCCGTGTCGGCAATAACAATCTTTTTAAAAACTCCCCACAGAATCTGTTTAGCACCGTCAATGCTCAGAGAGTAATCAAACTTTCTGAGTTTATTAATCTGAGGTATAAAGTTTACGGCTCTTTCAATCGGACCCGAGGCGATAGTCGGGAAGAAGGTTGCGAAGCACAAATATGTGATTAAGTTATTGGTCGGCTCGATTCTTTTCTTATAGACATCAATAGTATAACTTAATTTCTGTAAAGTATAAAAGCTAATACCGACTGGCAATAAGATACTCAGTGTTTGAGTATTCATGGAAAGACCGACTGCTTTAGTCAAGGCGGTAAATTCAGGCAGAAAGAAATTATAGTATTTAAAGAATATTAAAGCACCGATGTTAACTAACACACTTCCGTATAAAAATACTTTCGCTAATTTCTTATTTTCATTTCTCTTTATACCAAAAGCGAGGAAATAATCAATCAGTGATGTAGATAATAATATTAATAAGAAACTGCTGCTCCAGAAATTATAAAAGACGAGGTTGGAAATAAGGAGTATTAAATTCTGATATTTATTGTTTGATTTACCTAATATCCAGTACGACAAATAGGCAGCGACGAAAAACAGGAAAAAATTTATTGTTATGAAGTTCAAATAAATTAATTATGGTTAATACTTACGTAACACTTTATAGTTTACCAAACGAACAACAATATGTTTTTTTAGCGTCCGATTTTCAAGTTAATAACAGAGCCGTAACTGTTTAATGAGTCAGGGTTTTTGTTTGCGCTGATGCTTCATAAGATAATCATGCAGAGAAATATCCTGCAAATCCGAAGAGTTATTATTCTTTTTATTCTTCTTGTTCTTTTTAGGCATGTAACAGATAATTGTTTTGCCGTATCTTTGTTTAAATACTAAGTCTCCGATTCTACCGGAGAGGTTGCCGAATGTTGGGTCTTTTAAAATAGCCATTGAATTTATGATTTAATGTTATTATAATACTCATAGTTTTAAAATGAGCCATAGTTAGAAAAAATAGTGGTATTGCCCCGTATGAGGGGGCAATACCATTTAGGTTTTTGAATTACAGGCTGCATAGATTTTAGATTTCGATTTACTATCATTTTGCAGCCTGTTTTTATGTTGATTTAAAAGTGTTCGAATAACGAACCGGTTTATCATCAGCATCAAGTGTAACCAAAGCAAAGAATGCTTTTCTTACAGAGTATTCATCAAATTTCTGTTTCTCAATATTCGTCAACGTGAAAGTAAACGTTAACGGATTAGAGAGACTGATGGGTGTCTGTACGGAAACAACGTGAATGAAATGAAATTCCGGTTTGTTAGGATCTGACGGAGACTTCAGAAAGAACACTAACGCTAACTGGCATTTTGTCTCCGTTGCCAGGTCTATACCTTTATCAGTTCCGATTGCATTAAGAACAACATTAACTTCGGTGTTTGTAAGCTCGATTGACGTTGCGGTAACTTCGAAACCGCTATCAGGTACGAGCATAATATCATCACCGAGGTTATCGAAAGTGACGTAAGGGTAGTTTAATTTAACGATTTTATTGAAAGCACTTCTAAAGCCTTTGGCAGAGCCAATGTCGACGAGCTTCCAAAAGAATTTAAGCTGGTAGAGATAGTTCACAGCGTGAGCTAACTTAACCGTAAGTCCGAACCTTTTTTTCCTTTTAATAACAACAGGATCTGTACTCGGAGTACGAGTTGCAGGTACGGAACTTAGTATTGTTTTACCGTGGGAAACGCGAAAGACAACGTCTCCGACTTTTCCGCGTCCTTTTCCAAGGACTGTTTTTATGAAATCAGCCATTTTAGGCAACCTTTCATTTTTAATTTTTAAAATTGTTAATAGATAATCTGCTTTTCCGCAGTTGATATTTTGAATTTAGTTTTGAGTATAGGGGGTGAGCGGGGTAGAAGTTGTGGAATTTGTTTTAAACTGCCGAAATATAAATTTAATGAGTATGAATTACAGAATGAACATTTGAAAATGCAATAAGACCGAAAAATGACTGAGGACATTGGGAGGACTTTGAGAGCACATCGAGCCGCAACCGACAAAAGAGTATGAACTAAGCGACAAGCAAGTATAAACAAACCGATAAGCAATCGATAAGATGAGAGAAGGAAATCACAAACATTTACAGAGAAACTATTTTCCGAATTGAATTTGGAGATATAGTTTTCCTCTACTCTTTTGCCGTTTTGTCTTTCGACCAATATTTGATTGTTGCAGTATTTCATTTTAAATCTAATGCAAGCTAATCAGTGTATAGATAAAATGCTTAAAAAGGGTTAGAGTTGAGGTTAGAGTTAGTTTAGAGAAAAGTTTAGAGTAAAATCAGATTTTACTATTAAGTTATGTTACAAACGCCCGGGAATGCCTGATTTTATTGAGCAAACAGACTTCTGGTTTTCTTTACATTATTAACAATTTGATCAATATCATTATTAACTTTTTTACCCTTTTTAATCTTGTTAAGACTTGTTGTAAGGCTTGTCACTTTTACCGGTTTAACCTTAACAGGCTTTTCAGATTTGTCGGAGGATTTTGGGATGTACAGGAATATGTCAGATATTTTTGATAAATAACGGGATGGGTCTAATAAATTCTTCATACCTTGTTTGTTTAAATAATACACTAAGAAAGCTAAATCTATGATTGCCTCTTTCCACAAAACAGGTTTAGCATTTAAATCAGAGAAACATTTTCCTGTATCGTTGTTAATAAATAGGGCTAAGTATTGCACCTCCCAGTTGGGAGTTTCAGTTATATCTTCAATGTATCCCATTACTTGCAATTGCCTGAGCAGTTCTATCAGTTGAAGTTTATCCTTAAGCCATATTGGTTTTTGTTTATCTTTTATAACCGGATAATTTAAATTAGCATTACTGTATGCATTTGAATTCTTTGAGGAATCTTTCTTTAATTCCATTGTACAGGGCGGGTCTAACAAGGATATTCCGTTTTTCCTCATTTCATACTTAGTTCTGAGGTAATTTAGCCTGTATTCAGTTTTTCTTATTTCATCCTGCATTGGATTCTCTTTTGCCAGCACAGGATATTTGGAATAAAACACAGACAATGCATAACTAAAGTACTCTATTTTTTCTTCAAGGTATGAGAATGCTTTTTCGGCAAATCTATTCAGCGTATCAAATTTATAATCCTGCAAAATATATTTATCATCTTCTGAGATTAAATCAAGAGTTCCGTAACTTTTAACTTTTTGAACGTTAATTTCAAATTGCAAATCATATTCTAAGGTCTTTAAAAAATGACCAAATGATATAGTTATTGAATTTCTAAAACTACTATACTTTCCTTTATATTTATTTAAAGCACTTTTATCTTTTGGGGGCATAGTTATAGGATATATCTCTTTCAAGTTATAGATTTTGTAAAGCAAATCGATGTATCTATCAGTAAAGTTTGTAGCAATACTGTATGTCCTTTTGTTCAGTTCTTTTAGCCATTTAAGTTTTGAAGAATCATCGGGTAATTTATTTAAAACATTCATAACATTTTCTTTAGTGAATGCGAGTTTAAAACCGCTATCTGCAATAAAGTTAAAAAACTTTATGTTTGATAAGTCATATTCAATTGAAGTATAAAGGAGGGATATTTTGTCGTGAAGTATTTCATAACCTGTGCCGATATAGAGCCCGTTTACGTTTTCCAAAGCATCTTTTAAATCGGAATGGTCAATCGGTTTTTCCACTTCAATGTTTTTAAGTTGTTTCCCTAATTTATACTTGCTTATATAAGAGTTTATATCATTCAGGGATTTATGAGAAAACATTTCATTGTATATGCCAAGGATGTATTCGTAATAATTAATTTTAGCATCTGTTGTTTTTAACGACCTTAAGTGTTTTTTAATCTCGTAAAAATTTAAGTAAACGGGGATTTTGCTCATAATACTAATTTATATTATTTTCGGATAATAGCATCGTTATATATTTTGCTTTCAATAAGTATGAACCGCCTAGATTCCAGCGTTCGCTGGAATGACAAATAGAAGGAAAACATAACAAAGAAAAATGACATACATATATTTCTTTCATTTTCATCTCTTGCCTCTCTTTTTGACCTCCTTTAGGAGGGGTTCGGTGTATTTTTTGTAGAGGTCGAAGAGGAATTCGAGGCGGGAGAGTTCGTTTGGGAATGGCTGTGGACGATAGCAGAGGTCGACTGTTTTGTCGAGTTTGTTGTGAGCGTCAACGAGCTTTTTGGGCATTGCGATTGGGTCGTACAAGACAGCGAGACTGCTGTTTGGATATTCTTTTCTGACGTCTATTAAAGATTGAGCACATTCTTCTACTTGCCCGATGTTCTTTTCCGAAGGACTATCCGGCCAAGGGTAGTTGTTATATACTATAGAATTTGAGTATTGATAATCGCTTTTCATTCTCCCACAAGTTTGCTTCATCCAGGACATATGCATTATTGAGGAAATAACTCCGAAATGGAATAATGAATAAGTTGGAATGATTAGACAACTACCGCTTGCAATAATATTCTTGTCAACAATTCCGATAGGGATATATTTCCTTGTTTCGGAGGATACTTTTGGGATTAATATATAATCGTTTAAGGGCTGCCTTATTTCGCCAAACAAATAAGGATAGTCTGCAAGTTTAACAGTCTGAGGACGGGTGCTTTTTAGTCTGTATTCTTTTACTCTTTTAACTCTTTCATAAACCATAGGTAAGTTTATAAACTCTTTGGTATCAACATCCTTAAGCCATAAACACCATCTTTTAATGTTATTTAAAAACTCGTCACCACCAGTAAAAGGGCGGATGAGCTTTTCTGCATCGGGTTCTTTGCTAATCAATTCAATCTTTTCATCGTCTGTTAAGATTAATATTCCATCGTCGATTGCCATACTACCATAATTGATTTCAGGAACTGAACAAAGAGGTTTGCTGCGTTTTGTTATAATCACATCTTCGGCATCAACTAAGTAAGGATTAATGTTCTTTGCCGATATTTTAAATGGTTCTGAGTTTATTGTTTCGTAATCGAATATATACTTTTTGTCAACATTATAATTAGCAAACCCGATAATTACGACGTGAACATGGGCTTTACCCTTTGCTTCGTTATCCCACTTGAAAGTACGGTGAGCAAAGTTAATTTTAATGTTGTAGTTGTTAAACAATACATTCCATAGAATACCAACCTGTTCACCCTGCGCTATTGAATTAGTAGAAACAAAAGCAACTTTGATTTGAGTATTCTTAATATACTCGGATGCTTTGATATACCAAGCAGTAACATAATCCAGAACACCAACACTCTTTATATTATTAAAGATTAAATCCATATCGGCTTTTTGCTGAGCATTCTGTTCCTTCTTTCCAACGAACGGAGGATTGCCGAGAATGTAACTGCAATCTTCTTTTGGGATTATTGTGTTCCAGTCGAGCTGTAAGGAATTGCCGTTTATGATTTGAGCAGACTTCTTTAAAGGGATACGGGCGAAATAGCTTCCGAACTGTTCGGACAGGCGAAGGTTCATCTGGTGGTCGAGAAGCCACATTGCGACTTCTGCTATACGCGATGGAAACTCTTCTATTTCGATGCCATACATACAGTCAACATCTATGCGGCTTAAGCCCATTGGCAACTGCATAGACGGAGAGAGTTTGAAAAGATGTTTCAGCACTTCGATTTCCAGAAGGCGAAGTTCGCGATATGCGATGATAAGAAAGTTTCCACAGCCACAGGCGGGGTCGAAGAATTTCAGTTTGGATATTTTATCGTAGAACTTTTCAAGTTTATTGGAATTTGTTTTGCTGTCTTCAAACTCAGCGTGCAATTCATCGAGGAACAGACTTTTTATCACCTTCATTATATTTTTTTCGGAGGTGTAATGAGCGCCAAGGTCGCGGCGTTTATCTTTATCCATTACGGACTGAAAGAGAGAGCCAAAAATTGCAGGAGAGATTTTGCTCCAGTCGAAACTGCTGCATTGAAGAAGAGTGCTCCGCATATCAGAATCGAAGGACGTGATAGGAAGACTTTCCTTGAACAGGTCGCCGTTTACGTATGGAAAAATGTTTATATCTTCGTCGAGATTTTTCTGGCGTTTATCTAAGGGTGTATTGAGTGTTTGAAATATGTTTGCAAGATGCACGCCTAAATCGGAACCGTCTGCGGACGTTCTGTTTTTAAGGAAGAAATCGAAGTGACCGATTGGCTGAAATATGCCTGTATCATCTGCGAAGAGAATAAAGAGAATTCTAACGAGAAACCTTTCGAGGTCGTGACCTTCGTAGCCGTTGCTTTTCAGAGCATCGTGGAGCAAGCCCATAAGGTTTGCGGCGGCTATATTGACGGGGTCTTCTTCTTTGAACTCCTGACGTTTATAGCCAAGAACAAAATCGAATAGATGAATTTTTGTATGGAGTTCGTGCAGATGGAATTCCTCTTTAGTGTCATCTTCAAGATTATAGAGGCGAAATTTATCGAAGTCGGTTACGAGAATGTAATGCGGGAGTTCGTGTTCGGCGATACCCGGGAAATAGTCTTTTGCCTGAGTGAAAGCTTTATCGAGATTCTTACCTTTGGATTTATGTTCAACTAGAAGAACGCCTTTCCAGAGCAGATCTATGAAGCCGATACTTTCGTCGAGACGGGTAACGGGCTTTTCGAAAGTAGCGACACGTCGGCGGGAAATGCCGAAGATATTGAAAAATTCATCCCAGAAGGTTTTAGCTTCTGCTCGTTCGCTTGAATCGTTATCCCATTCTTTAGAGAACTTAAGTGCACGGCTTTTAATCTCATTCCAACTAAGGGGCATAGAGTTATTATATTTTTATTAAAATAGTAATTTTATTTTATAGAAGTTATGGAAAATTTAGGGGGAGGGGGTTTCTTGTTTAAAACTAACGGTTAAAGAAGTGACAGAAAAAAACAAACGGAAAGATTTTCAAAATATTTCACTTGTTTTAAAAAATTAATATTATTAAAATAAAAAGAATGTATATTATAAAATTTATGAAAACCAAATATATATCAGCTAAAATTCTCTTTGCACTTCTAACAACTATACTTTTCTTTAATACTGCGTATTCTCAACTTGTGAATGATTTCAGGGTGAATGATGATATTGGTTCCGCATATCAGAATCTTTCAAAGGTCGAAGTTGACACTGCCGGTAATTTTGTTGTGGTATGGCAAGATCAAAGAAATATTAGCGGGAACGACCCTAAGTATGATGTATATTTCCAGAGATATAATTTCAGAGGTGAACCACAAGGAGTTAATTACAAAATTAATCAGGTGGATAGTGCGGCAGCCTGCCCGAATGTTGTAATGAGAAAGGATGGTAGTTTTGTAGTATCATGGTGGGAGGGTGTATGGGTTGGTCAGTATTTAGATTTTGGGAAATTTTATGTTAGAATTTTTAATAAATTTGGAAATCCAATAAGCAATCGAATAGCAATTAGCGACTCAACACATTATTATGTCTATGATGAAATTGCGGAAATCAGTGTTAATAGTTTATCAGAAATAATTGCGGTTATGACAATTTCACCAACAATGTATGATCATCCGAATATTTATTTGCAAAAATTAGATGCAAGTGGAAACAAGATTGGAATGAATGAGAAGGTTAATGATGATGCAAGTTTGCTTTTCGATCAAAGAGACCCTGATATAACAATTCGGGAAGACAATAGTTATATAATAGTATGGGATGATAACAGACTTCATAACGGAGCCGAGCAAGATATCTTTATGCAGAAGTATTATTCTAATGGACAAAAAAACGGGATTAATATTAAAGTAAATAGTGACATTCCACCTTGTCCTCATTTAGTACCAAAAATATCATCAGATTCATCTGGACGATTTGCAGTAGTTTGGGATGACTCGAGAGAATCGAGTGGCAGCTTCATGGATGTTTACTGTCAGTTTTTCAACTCAGACGGAAGTTTTGACGGAAGTAATTTTAGAGTTTGCTATGGGTTTCAATGGGATAGATGGAGGCCGGCTATAAAGAAAAGAAGAGACGGATATTTTGTAATTGGTTGGGCAGATCAAAATGCCAATGGCCATAATTGGTGTCCGTTTTTTGTAAGGTATTCAAATTCAAATCAGGTAATAGGATATCAGCACACCGTAACTAATTTTAATCCCGCACAGACAAAAACGTTTGGTGGAATGACGCTTTGGAAAGATAGAATTATATCAACCTGGACAGAGTATCGAAACGGTAACGGTGATATTTTCTGTAATATAATCTCTTTTACTAACCCAGATAGTGTAATAAGTTCGGTACATTATAATAACGAAATCAAAAGTAAAAAGAGCTTGTTGTCACAAAATTACCCAAATCCATTTAATGGATTAACAAAAATATCATATAGAATTGAAAGCAATGCATTTGTAAGAATTTCAATTTATAATATTCTTGGAAAAGAAGTTACAATACTGGTCAATGGTTTTCACAACACAGGTAGTTATGTGACCAGTCTTTCAATAGATGCTATAAATTTATCAACAGGTCTTTATTTCTATAAAATATTCACAAACGAGGAGTTTAAAGAAGTCAAAAAATTAGTAATAATTAAATAAATTTATTAATAATTAAATTTCGGAGGAATAAATGAAATCGTTTTATGTGGCTATTTTGTCGTTTCTATTATTATCTAATATATCTATATGCCAATCAGATAATTCAATTTGCGGCACTAATACAATACCATGGATTGATTCAACAAAAACAGTACCCTTTTACCTTAGACCAGGGTTTGGAGAAACCACGGAATTGAAATTAGCTGTTATTTTTGTTGATTTTCCGGATGGCAGAGTGAATGGAGTTGAACAAGTTTTTAACAATTCTCAATTAAGCCAAATAGTACCAAACAATGGAAATATTGATGCTGTCTCTGAGCTTGGGATAGACAGCATTAATGGTGTTATGACACTAATTCCTGCAAAATACACATATTATGATAGATGGAATCTACTTTTCTCAACTGGAACTTATTTAGGGAACCAACATCCTGATTACAATTCACACTCTGCAGTTGCTTACGGAAGTTTAAAAGATTATTTCACCGAGGTTACAAACAACCACATCCAAATTACACCAGCACTTACGCATTCCCAATTCCTTGGAGATTCTGTAAGGTCATATGGCATAATTAATAGAGATACATTATTAAATGGAAGACGACTAATAAAAAGCATAATGTTACCCAAGAGAAAATATGGAACAAACTCGTATTTTCTAAGTCAAAATTCAACAACAAATCATGATGAATTAGCAAATGATGCAATTACAGAATTAGTCTACTTGCACTCAATCGGAGAAATAGAATTTGATACCGCTGGATTTAATGGGGAAATCGTAATAATATTTGCGGGTGGAAGTAACGCGATTGGGGGAGAGGCTCATCAAAAATATTTAACCGCAAGATCGATGAATTTGAACTTCAATAATGACTTAGACCATATAAATAATAAGCAAACAAGAATGGATGGTTTACATATTTTAGTTCATGAAATAGGACATAACCCACCTTTTAATTTTGGTCATACAAATTCAGGCAGATATTGCGTAATGAATCCTAATTCAAGTGCAACACATTGGGATTGCCCGTCTCACTTTAATCCAATTTTTAAAATTCAACAGGGTTGGGTAAGCCCTATATCTTATGATAAAAATCAAGACGTTGAGGAATTACTTCCAATTGAAACATCTAAACAATGCGGAATTGTTACAATTTATGGAAAACCTTCGGCGTCATCTGACTTTCAAACAGGAGAATATTATGTTTTAGAGAATAGACGTAAGCTTGGATTTGACAGAAAAATTGATGACAATATATTTTTTGCTGGTGATACAGCCAACTTTAAGGGTGGATTACTGATTTGGCAATTTTCACCTTACAACAAAATTCCAGGAAATAATTGCCCTGACGTTCTTCTTGAAAAGAATTTTAAACTTAAATTACCAAATCCCGCATTAGAAGATTATAATCTTTGTTACAATATTGCATCCTCTGAACATTTCTACGGTTACAAAACAATGCAAATGTATCACAATCTTGATTCAAGCAGAACATATTCTTCTTATAATTTGAGAACAGGTATATTAATTAGCAATATTAATCAATTACAAACAAGCAATAGTGGTGTAAGTTTTTCTATAGATTATTCAATTAAAGAACCCCCAAATTATTCGTTTGTAATCTATTCAAAAAATGATACTAATAATATAATAAATTTACATGACACAGTTTATTATCACGAACAACAAAACAAAGCCGTCTATTCGCTAGAAGCGGGAACAGTAGTGGAGTCGGGAAAAAACAGCATTGGAATAAACGGGGTTAAAGCACATGGAAGTCTTGCCAAAAGAATTATTTTTCAAGGAGCAGGGTTTGAAGACAACAGAGTGAGCTATACAACATTATCTATTTCAACAAATGCATTAACAGATTCAATAATCTTTTCTAATTGTCACATTAAAAACTTATCGGAGCCCAAATTATTTTCAATATCGTCTAATCAAATTAATATTCCAATTATATTAAATAATAATTATATTCCGGACACCTCTGCCACATTAAGACTTTTTGGAGGGGAGAACGAACAAGGTAGTGCCAATTTAACCGTCTACGATTCTAATAAGATAAACAAAATTGAATTGTCCAAATTCTGGAAATTTAATCTTAGAAATGATTTCATAATCGATACAAATTGTACTTTTTTTATTAAGGATAAAAGCGCACTTCAAACATTAACAAATATCAATTTTGTAACTCCGTTTAATATATTATGCAAAGGACTATTCATTTTAAATGGTGATTTAAATATTAATAGAGATATAAACATTAAAAATACTGGAAAATTTAAATATTTTACATCAGACAACACACAAAATCTAACTTTAAAGTTTAGCGATGAGTACGGATTAAATTGCGAAGGAGAAATTTATTGTAATGGACAAGGTCAAATAGAACCAAAAACAGTTACACTTGACAGAATAGGAAATACGGGTTACTGGAAAGGAATTATTTGCTCTTCAGCTAATAATGTTTATATTAACAACGCAATAATAAAAAATACACTGAGCGGAATAACAATTGGATACACAGCCTCGGATAAAGTAAATATTATTAATTCGAACTTCACGGACAACAAATTTGCAGACATTAAACTTGATAATATGAATCAAAGTGATGCACCGGGAAACATATCTGACAATACTTTTACAGGAACAACTACACAGTTGTTTAATGTAGGAATGAACAATGTTTCTGCTATGAATATCAACAATAATACTTTTAGTGACGTTAATACAACAGGAATTTCGCTTTTTTATTGTTCAAACCCTGTTGTGACAAATAATAATATAAATGCCACAACGAGTCCAACTGCAGCACCATACGCAGGAATTCACTGTTATCAGAGTTTCGGATTCTTTGGCTGCAACAGTCCAACAAATTTCTTCAATGGGGTTTTACTTGACAATTCTTCGCCTTACTTTTTAAACAATGAGATATGGAATAACGGGTATGGAATGTATTTGACGAATAATTCAAACCCAATATTGTCGCCTTCATATTCGCAGACGCAAAGTTTGTACAATGCGGGCTATAACAAGATTTATAATAACTTATACGAAGAAGTATTTTGTAATAATGAAGAATCGTCACAAAGAAGTCTGCCTTATTTAATAAAAGGATTTAACACTATATATGATGATGTTAATTATGGAACATTGATAAACATAAATTATGCGTTAAACCCTGCTCTTGATGCACAAAGCAATTATTGGGGAGGAACACCTGACAACGGAATGTTTAGCCCTGAAGGTTCGGTTAATTACTCCGATTATTTAAATGATCCTGAAACAACAAATGAATGTCTTCCTGTATTAGCTAACGAAAACAACGATAATTTGCCGCAAAGCGTTTTACTTTTTGGAAGCGCAAATATCAATGATTATTCAGGTAATTATGTTCAGGCGTCAAATAAATACAAACAGTATATAGGGACAACGAACAACGCTTCGAAAAAACAGGTGATTCTTGCAAAACTGTTTAATACTTATTTAAAATCTAATTTAAGTTTTGGTGAACTGAATACTTATCTGGTTGGTGCAGCAAATCAATACACGACAGACACTGCTTTTAACAGATATGCAACATTTCTTTCTATCGGCTCTAATGTTGAACAAACTTTATACCCACAAGCAATTAATGAGTTTCAGAGTATTATAGATAATTCACAATTGCCAAATGAAGTTTACTATGCAAATATTGAAAAACTCAGGTCTATCAGCCTTATGCTTGATACGTTATTAAATACAGGCGGAGGGGATAATCCTTTAAGTTATTCAAACGGACAAATCAGTAATATTATCAATAATATGCTGACAACAAATTATGTAAAGAGCAATACTTCAAGTATTATCAAAAAGAGCACAATAAATGACGCTACCAGAACAAAAGATAACGGAATAAAGAAGACGACAAAAAACGATAAGGGAGAATCAATTAACGGAAATAATGTTTCAAAAAATGATTCGTATAAATTAAAGCAAAAGAATATAGACAACATCAGAGGACTTTTGATCCCACAGAATATTAACACAGAACTATTAAGCAACAAAGAACTAATAAACTTATTTGAGAAAGTGATAGAGATAAAGCTGTTTGAACAATCTTTGATGAATTATACATCGGCAAACAGACCATTGAACAAAATAAAGCCTAAATATCTTATAAGAAAAGGTAATACATTTAACGATAATCTTCCAACATCGTATAAATTATCGCAGAATTATCCAAATCCGTTTAACCCTGCAACAAAGATAAACTTTGCATTGCCAAAACAAGGATTTGTTACTTTGAAAGTATATGATATTATAGGGAGGGAGATAAAAACACTTGTTAATGAAGTGAAACAGGCTGGTTATTACACGGTTGATTTTAACGGCTCGTCGCTTGCTTCGGGTGTTTATTTCTATAGGATTCAAAGCGGAGATTTTGTGATGACGAAACGTATGATTTTAATAAAATAAGCTGCATGAATAAATAACAAGCATTAATAATAAATCGGATCCTTTCGTTCCCGTTTTATTAAGGCGTTTAGGAAATTCATATCCACTTGTGATTAAATCCATGTATGTGGTATTTTTTGCTGCGCATGAATATACGGTTGTTTTTGACCTGTGATATTCGGCGATGAAATCATTGATAAGCTATTACCCATACAATTCGATGGGATATAATATTAATTGGATAATTGAATACTTTATTATTAAATTTGGGCAAAAGAGTTTTAACATTACTTATGAGAAGAATTATTCTGATTTTCGTATTTGCAAGTTTGGTGGTATTTGCCAATTCCATTAATTTATATTCCCAGCCAGTTACATGGGTAAGAATAATTGGAGACTCTATTAAAAGTATGGATGGAATTTCAGTCGTTCAAACCTACGATGGAGGGTATGCGGTATTGGGAATAAAGGGGGTTTCAGCGGGTGACGAAAAAATGTTACTAATGAAATTTGACTATCTTGGTAATCTGCAATGGCAAAAATATCCAAATGATACGATTATTAATATTAATCCTATCAAACTCGTTCAGACTAAAGATAGTGGATTTGTGATGCTTGGTTATGATTTTACAAGTCACAATTTTCTTCTTAAAACCGATAAAAATGGAAATTTCTTATGGAGAAAATATTACCCCGATACCGCTGTATCACAACCAAGATTTTATGATTTTACAAAAACCCTTGACAACGGATTTGCTCTATGCGGCACTTATGATGCTTATAAATCATTTACAGTTACTGGATATTTAATAAAAACCGATTCGGCAGGAAACGTACAATGGCGAAAAAGTTATGTAGATTCTTTATATACAAGTTTTGGTAGCGTAACACAGTTTCCCGATAGCTGTTATTATTTGGGAGCAGCAGTATATGGAACAACAAATGTTCTTTATGGATATGCAAAAAAATTAAGAAGTAATGGTGATGTTGTATGGACTAAGTATCTATTATCAAATGGAGGTGCCGGTTATCCTGTTCAAGTTACTAATAGTACTATTGCATTTAGTTCAACATTAGACACAATTGGATATTATTATAAAATTTCTTACATCGATACTTCAAGCAATATTATATGGCAAAAAACTTACTCTTTTCCTCAACAAGTTAATTCTCTTAATTCTGTTTTTAATAGTAGTATTGTAATTACAGGTTTTGTTTTACAGGGAAGTACTATTGGAATAAGTAAATTGTCTATAACTGATAGCTCTGTATTTACAAAAACATTTCTACATCCAGGATACACTTTGATTGGAGCAAGAAGCTCTGCAAATACAAATGATAACGGGTTTATAATGGTAGGAAATGCTTCTATAAACTTTAAAGGTTTCATACTTATCATAAAAACAGATTCTTTATTTAATGCTCCATTAATAACGAATATTTCAAACATACCTGAAAGTATTAATGATAATTTTGAATTATATCAAAACTATCCTAATCCTTTTAACCCTTCAACATCTGTTAGGTTTTATATTCCTGAAAGCGGAAATGTGAAATTCAAAGTTTATGATTTATTAGGAAGAGAAGTTTTGAATTTGGGAAATCATTTCTGCATAAAAGGTGTAAACAGCTTTTTATTCAACACAAATCAGTATTCTTTAAGCAGTGGTATTTATTTATTTATAGTTGAATATAAGAGCATAAGAAAAAGCAATAAGTTAGTTTTAATAAAATAACATTTTTAGAAATTTTAAAATTAATAAATTATGAAAAATTCAATGAAGATTTCAATTGCTTTATTTGTTCTATTTTTTATGGTTTTTTCAAAACTATATTCACAAAATATACAGCAGGGCGAATTTATGGTGGTTAATAATACCGGAACAAGCGGTGGCCATAATATTACGGTTAAAATATATCCTTCTGGTGCTGTTTTCAGTGGCTATTACGAATATACTCTTAAATCTTATAATCCGATAGACCCTTTTAACAATCAATATATTTTTGGAAAGGATGTAGTTTTATCAAATGACCAAGGTGCAAACGATTATTTCAAAGTTGCAAATTTTGATAGGACGGAAAATATAAATGGTTGTTCCTTTAGTCTCGGTTATGGAAAATACAAAGTTGAAATTTTAGTAAATAATAATGTAGTAAATTGGTGTTATGTTGATTTTTCGGATGCAAATTATTGTGTTAATATTCCGAATGAGAATTATTATCATAGATTAGTAATTGATTGCGACCCAAACGATGTTCTTTATTTTAAATATTTAGATAATAGCGGAAATCCAACCACAAGAATTTCAGCAGGTGAACAGGTAGTAAAAGTTTGGGAACAATTGGGAACAGGGCATGGATCTCAAACTCCAAACAAAGGTGATTTTACAGATTATGCAAATGATATTTCTCCGTATCCATATCACGATTTTCCTATTGATGCTCATTCAATCTCGGGAAATGTTGGGCACGAGACTCCCGAAGAAGTATATTTAAATTTAAAAGTAACTAACTTTAATGCAAATCTTAGTACAGATAAAACTCTTAAGTTTTATAACAGCGTTTTTACAATAGCCAGCGGGAAAAAGTACACTGTCAATGGTGGTTTAACTAATAGTATTTTGATTTCAGGTCAAGGAGCAAAATTTGTTTCAGGATATTTATCATCTTTTAATATTTCACAGTCTTTCACATTATATATACAAGATCAGGCTTCAATAGAAGCTAATGGAACTGAATTTAACAGCAGCGACCCAAATGATTTTTATAGTGGCATATCACTTTCACAACCTGGAGCATCATTTATAAGAAATTGCATATTTAATGATATTGGTAATCCGATTAATTCGTTAGGAAATGGTTCTAATACTCTAATGATTGATAACAACACGTTTAATGACCCTAAACAATGTGCAATTTATATGACCAAAACAATTAATGTATTAATATCTAATAATCATTTTTGGCTACCTTTTGTGCCTGGAATGTGGGGAGGTGGTATTAATATAGTAAATAACGTAGCGACGGAAGAGGATAATAATTCAGCTTCTTTTTCAAATAGCATTGATATAATTGGAAACGATTTTCACAATGGAAGTTCACAGCTGAGTGTTACAGGATTAACAGATTTATTATCAATTTATATAAAGAATAACTATTTCTCTGATGGAATAAATAATATATGGTTTAATAAAACCGTTGGATCTTTTTCTAACAATAGTATTTATTATCCAAATCCTGGCACATATGGCATTGTTTTAACAAATAGCAATATTAATTTTTTAAATAATACAATTCAGAGTGATTATAATAATTTAGAGCCGCTTATTAAATCATTCCTTTATTTAAGTCCTGTTCAAACTAATAATCAATTAAATTGGTCAGGTGGACAGAATCATTTGGAATCATTTAACGGAAAAAATATTTATGCTTCAACTCATCAAATTCCAGGTTATTTTTATACTGATTTAGGCAGAAATAATTTTATTGTTGATAACAATTCTAAAAATCATTTGGAGGGATATTTACACACATGTGAATATTTTTATAATTCTCATGGCAATTGTTGGTATGTTCAAGGCAATCCTCATATTCCGAAGTATGAACTTTATAATGATTGCTGGCCCGAACCTTGGGGAATGCCAATGTTATATGAGGGCATTCCTAGTGATTGTGTGGCTTGGGATGATCAGTTAGTAGATATAATTATAACTGATATGGGTAATGGTATTTTCGATACAGTTCTCGTTACTCAATCAAACACAATTCCACCGCCGAGTAATGATGCAGCACTTTATGGAACCGGAATTAAAAATCAGAAATTGAAGAATTATTCGTCCGCAATTATAAATTTTAAAAATCTTATTAATACATATCCTAACAGCAAACATCTTGGAAGCGCAGTCTTTAACTTATACGAATGTTATGTTCGATCTGACACCAATAGGACTCAAAGTTTTAGAAATGTGATATTTGGAAATTTGAAGAACTATCTTGAAGATAAAATTCAACAATACGAAAACAATGATGAATTTGTCAGTGTTGCGTTTGATTTTGTTTTAAAGTGTAAAGTAAAAATAAAGAGTTATCCGATGGCACTTGACGGGTATGAATTTATTGCTGGAAATAGTTCATCAGAAACAGAAAGATTAATGGCAAGTTTAAGCTATATTGACGTTGAAGGATTAATTCAAGGAGGGAATGGCGGTGGTGCGAAGGAAAACAAGAATGCATTTAAAGCAATAGGAAATATTAATAAACAAGAGAACAAAACTCCAATAAAAGATATTCTCTTAAAAGTATATTCTAAAGCAAAAGAGACTAAAAAGCAAAAAGAAAATCTCGATTTGCAAAAATCAAATGATATTAGCAAAACACGAGCAGACATAGACAGGAAACATAGTTTCGAAAAATCAATTGAAAACAGAGCATTAAATAATATTAGCATTTCAGGAAGTCTGAATGCTGAACAAAGAAGAGAAAGAATAAGAAAAGATTTATTATTGTTGGCACAAAAAGAAACCGATAATAAAACGATTAAGGAAATTAATTCATTACCAATTAATTATTCTTTATCGCAAAACTATCCAAATCCATTTAATCCTGCGACGAAAATAAACTTTGCAATACCGAAACAAGGATTTGTAACTTTAAAGATATATGATATTATCGGGAGGGAGATAAAAACACTTGTGAATGAGGTGAAGCAGGCAGGTTATTACACGGTGGACTTTAACGGTTCATCTCTTGCAAGTGGTGTATATTTCTATAGGATACAGAGTGGAGATTTTGTTACTGTGAAGCGGATGGTGCTTGTGAAATAGCTAGGAATTGAGGATGTAAGTGAGATAAATCAAAAGCCCGCTGTAATGGCGGGCTTTTTGTTGTATAAAGAATTTCGATGATTACCATATTAAGAGAAATGAGGGGCTAATATGGAATACCTATGGCATTCCGAGGTGATGAATACTTCTTTGCTACAAATATGGAATGTCTACGACATTCTTTAAGAATAATACAGAAAGAGCAACTTTATGATTTAAACATTAAGTGCAACAACATGGAAGGATGTCTTACTCTCTTTAGGAATGAAAAGGGGTTCTTTATGATTAAGTCGGTAAGAGCAACAATCTGGAAGATTGTCTTACTCTCTTACGGGGTTCTTATAGACTTATTATTACCAGACTCCTGCACCAATTTCGAAAACGTAGCCGAGGTTTTTGATTAATGGGAATCCTTTATTTTTGATTCCGATTCTTACTCCCCAGAAGTCTGTGATGAAGCTTAAGAATTTTAACGGGGAGAAGATTACGTTTGCACGGAACTTCAGTCCTGTTTCCATAACGAAATCTGTTTTTCTCTCAATGTTGCCGATGTCGTCTACTGTTTTAACGACTTCCACACCTGCGGCAAAGTAAGGGTCCATAAAGCGTGATGCAGAAGGAGTGATTAAAAGGTTGTATCCGAAGTCACGGAATTTTTCGTTCTGAAGGTATATTCTGTTTACCATCCATCCGCCAATTAACGGTGTTTCAACGTTCTTTAAGATTAAGAGTGGAAACGTTATGGATACTCCCCAGGCGTTATCGTATCGTGCGTTGAAGGCAAATGATTTTATGAGCATGTCACCTTCGAACCAGGAGAAAAATTTTCTCGAGTCAGTGTCTTTTTTAATGTGGGGCCACTGTCTTTCTGCGTAACCTGACATATCATGTTCCAGAAGTTTATCGGGAAAAGCAAGAACGGGATTCGGCATCGGACGAAGTTCGTATATTGCATTTTCAGGAGAGTATATACCGTTAACGGAGTATTTTTCTTTCAGAGGACTATCGTCGGGCAAAGGAGGAAATACTCGGTGCTGAGGTCTTCTTACTTTTGCCATATAGCTCTGAAAGTCTGCTGTGAACAGAGAACCCGTGCGTATGATGTCGCGCATTCCCCAGGCATCGTTTGTTCTGACGTTTACGTCATAACCCGGAGTGTAGACTCCGTCTCCGTTTATGTCTGTACAGCTTGCGTGCTTGCCTTCTTCGACAAGTATGTTAAAAGGAAGTTTTAATTCAGTTGAAAGTGTATCTATGTTATAAATATTGTCATACCAATGAAGTGCGTGAGCTTTTGCAGTAACCTGCAATAAGATAAGTTTATAATAAATGTTTCCCTCGCTGTGTTTTATCCTTTCCACATATACTTTAAACTGTGCCTGTTCTGTGTCGTGACGGTGTCCGCCGAGACCTGCTTCATTTGGATAGTAGTGAGAATAGTCTATATCAAAACCTGCAATCTTAGAAATATCAATAACAGAATTGTTTAAATCGGTTTTATCTTTAGTAACAACATCTCCGACAGCATTCTTATATTTCAGAAGATTTCTGAACTGGTAATACACAACGGGTTTGCCTGAGTCCGGTTCGAACGGAAAGTTTGCGGGAATAGTGATATCTTTACCTTCTTTGTTTTTCAGTTCGGGTTCATCGGGAGAGAACCAGAACACGGGTGCGCAGTACGATGCGAGTTCCTGATATGTGAGCTGAGTTTTTGAACCAGCCCAGAAAACGAAAGCCTGATTTAAAACAGTAGAGTCTCTTTCCTGAGCTAATGAGAGCAAAGGAAGAAATACAAGTACTGCAAAAAGGTAAAGTAATCTTTTATTCATAACATTTTATTTATTCTTTAAAAATAATATCTCACTTTTGCTGAATACTGAACAGATTTTATCTGATAATCCGTTTTTCTGTAATTAAGTTTAGAGTATGCAGCCTCTATTCCGATATCAAAATCTTTATGACCTGTGTAACCAATTCTTAGTCCGTAAGTAAACAAATTATCAGAGTTCTCACCTGTTTCCGAGAATGCAGTGTATTTTGCGCTTGTAAGAATACCGATTGGAAAACCAATATGCTTAACGTTTAAGAAATCAACCGATGCAGCTAAGCCTACTTTAACATTTCCTCTCGATTTTTGTTCGAATGGTTTTCCAAACCCAAAACCTGCATTGCCAAGAAATCCAATCCAGTTACAAGGAGCATAGGCAGCATTTGTGCCGATAAAGAAGTTTTTAACATTATCCTCAACAAGTAAATCATTCTTTACTGTTGAGTCTCCGTAATTCTGCACTGCGCGTTTTATGTAATCGTATATTGAATACAGTGCAACCTGCGTAGAGCTGTAATTAACATTAGCAGAAAGAACAAATTTTTCTTTATTGATGAGTCTAACCTTTGAACCAACATTAAAGCCATTGGTATATGAGATTCCTGCACTGAGCAGTGTGTAAGTATTATTGCCAAGCCTGCCAGCTCCGCCATACATAGCATTAAAAGACAACCAATCATTAACGGCATACTGAAATTCGACTTCAGCAAGAACATAAGTCAGATCACCCGAAAGCGTATCAATGACAGTACCCCTGAAATTTTTTACCTGGGACTGCAAATCCAGTGCAAGACCTGCACCCGCATTGATTTTAAAGTAAGTGTTTACAAACGGGTCTTTAACAACATCCGAAGGAATAAACCTGAATCCGTTTAAAACCGGAAGTCTTTTGTGCGTCCTTAAGTCCACAGAATCCGTGTTGTTTGTATTCTGCGAATATGAATTCACGGAAATTAACACCAGAAACAGTAACAGTAATTTTTCTAATTTCACAATTTGTTTTTTTAAATTAACGAGTAACATAGATAATTAGATTTTCAGGCTCAATGATAAAAAACAGTAATTTGTGAATGTACATCTCTGCTCTTATTGTCTCTCTTTAAAATCCGCGGTCTTTCAACCGCGGATTTGATTTCATATAAACCTTATTTTATTATATTATCTTTAATCAGGGTATTTGCTAACGCAACCGCCAAAGTCCGTGAAAAATCTTTCAAGCTTGAAGGGTTTAATGTCTCGGATTTTGTAGCCCAAAGCATATCATCATTTTTAATATCGAACAATCTTGTTTCCATGAAAACATTTTTGGTTTCAACGTAGTAACCCGGTGTGCTTACAACACCAAAAGTATTGTAAGAGTAGCCGTAGAAACCTCTGTAATATCCGCCATAACCACCAAAATATGACGGCTGATAATATGTCTGTCCCGGGACATAATTTGTTTGTTCTTTAACATCAAGAAGTGACAATACTATTGCACCGTCATAACCTGCATCTGTTAATTTCTTTATAATTTCATCACGTTTTGTTGTATCAACTTTCCCGTCCTTATCCTTTTCAATTTTGCTGAAATCAACAATGTTTTCGCTTGCCGTGCATTTTACCTTTAAATTCGTAAGTTCATTAACGACTGCTGTTTCAACAATATTCCTTTTAATAATATCGTTGGAAAGAGCAACAACAAGAATATTTTTGAATTGTTTTCCAGTATACCCCGGTTTCGTCCATGTACCTGATATTTCTGTATACGAGGACGCACAGGACCAGATAAATGCGGCCATTAAAAACATAACTGACAGTAATAAATACTTTTTCATTTTGTTTTTCCTTTATTTTAAGTTAACTAATTAGTTTCTGATTTAAAAAATATAAATCAGTTTATTAATAAAACATTCCGTTTTTCCAGCCGTAACCGAATTTGAGACCAATCCACGATTCGCTGACTGATTTACCCGTTATACTACTAGTAGATGATGTTCCGTAGTTATACGATAACCCGATTACTGCGTCCGAATAATCGTTCAGGTTAAAAATCAGACCTGCCTCTGGCTGCAGCATAAAATGCCAGGTGTTTTCGGTTATGTCATAAACACCAATCTGCAGTCTTCTTCCTAAATACAACGCCCCGAGGTTTGCTCCTACATATGGCCTTATGCCGTTTGTGTTCCTACCGAAATAATACTGTGCACCCGCAAGCATCGGCACCGTATTAATGTATCTGTTCTGTTTGCCCGATACATCGGCATTCGGAAGAGAAATCATATCGGAGCTTTCCTTATAGAATACATTCCAGGAAAAAGATATACTTAAACTGACATTCGGTTTTACGAATCTCTTTAAGTTGATTTCAGTACCTATATAGCTAAGTGTGGAAACATAATCCTTTGAATCCCCCAACGGTAATCCTAGGTTATAGCTAAGGAATACCTCATTATTGTACTGTGCGTTAGACTTTACAGAAGACATCAGCACCAGTACAATTATTATAATTAAATATTTTATATTTTTCATATTTTAATATTCTGTTTTAAGTTAATCATTGTGCTTTCAAATAAAGAGACTGGCTGAAACATTTATCTATCCCTGCAGAAATTCTCTGGTACATTGTAGACGTTGTACCATCAACAACTCCGTTCAGAATACCCATCCATACAATTGCTTTTTTTGTTGTGCCAGGCTGCATCTTTTTCTTATCGGTCATAGTTGTAACGACAGAGCCTGTAGTAACAGAGTAAGCAGATGACCACGGATAATAGTAACCGCCGCCGTATCCCCAGCCCCAGTAATCATCCGGATAATAGTTATCGACATAGTAAGACGTGGAATTTGTTATTGCGAGAGTAATCACAACGTCTGCAGAAAGTGTGTCATAAACTCTTGTATAACCGAAGCTTGCCAGATTATCTCTCACTTTATTACGGATTAAAGTGTCATAACTTCTTGTAATTGTTGTTCCTGCGGAACCATCTGTTACGTGAGCAACGGAATCACGCATTACATATTTTTTGTATGAGCCATTGTAATTGCTCAGTGCATCGTGCAGTGTAACAACAACATCATACTCCGCAGGATTAGTGCTGTTGTATGGATAACACGAATAGATTGTCATTGAAGCAGCGGCTAAAAAGCCAAGCATCAGCAATCCCAGAACAAAATTTCTTTTCTTCATTTTAGTGTTTTTGATTATTGAATATTACTTGTTTATAAAAATTCTTTGTTCGCCTATTTTTAAGGATTGCGTTTTATCTTCTATGTTGTATTCTTTCAGAAGCTTTTCAAGTTTATAAAGAGGGTCATTAACATCCGCCAATCTAAACTGGAATACTCCGTAGTGAATCGGCATCAGGACTTTTGCTTTAAGGTCTATGAATATTTTTATTGCTCCTTCGGGATAGACGTGTCTTTTGTTTCCGCAGCCATTACATTCATCGCAAGGACCGATTGGTATCATCGCAAGGTCGATGTTAAAACGTTCACTTAACTTCTTAAATGATAATGGGTCGTACCCAGTGTCACCTCCGAAATAAACAGTTAAGCCGTTATACTGAAAAATAAAGCCCGTGTATGAATGTTCACCCCAGAGAAACCCGTCGAGTCCGTATCGGCCGCCCCAGTGTCTTGCATAAACAGTATATATTGTAATGCCATTAACCGTAACCGAATCACCAACAGGGTTATTATCTATGTAACCTCTGTGGTTTTGCATTCTTATATAATTATAATCATATCCTGGGAGATAAGATTCAACTCCCTCTGGAAATACGACGGGAAGATTTCTATTCTTATCCTTCAATTCATTCAACGTGCCAAGACTAAGATGGTCAATATGCGGATGTGACAAGCTCATAAGGTCAAGTTTAGGAATGTTTTCAGTTTCAATCCCCGGTTCTATTAATCTCTTTGAAAAAATACCAATAGTTGTTGTCAGCACAGGGTCGGTAAGAATCTGTTTATCGTCCATCTGAATCAGGCAACTGGCGTGACCTATCCAAAGAACCGAAAGACGTGCATTAGGTAAAACAGGATTTATTATTTTGTTCTTTACTTCCTTCGGCGCTTTAAAAGCAGACGGACCATTACCAGCAATTTCCTGAAATATTGTGCATCCTCCGAACTGTAGGAATAGTGTAATGATTAATATTTTTAATAATAACTTCAATTACTTAATAATATTTTAAATAGAAACCGAGATTATATTTACTGATAGCATTTTGCTTGTAAGCGAACTTAAGTCCGAACATACCGAACACAGAATATACCCCTGCTTCATACATAATGCCGTCAACCTTGCTGTTATACTCATTCTTCTGGCTATAATAACCTGCACCGAGTGAGAAACTTAAGTATTCACCACCCTGTGCCAAAGGGAAATAAACACGTGCACCTGTATTGTACAGATACCTTTGTGCCTTAGAAAAATCAAAACTGCCGAGTGCATACTGCGGAGTGAAAAATAACTCTGCAGAACCCGTAAACTTCTTAACCGGTTTAATCATCAGAACCGATAAATGATTCAAATACTTATTGGGTTTAAAAGTGTATGATAATGGAGTAACCTGCCATTCGAAACCAAACTCTGTTCCGTATTTATTACTGCCATTATCCTCAAAGAACACAGGCGAGGGCAGCAACTGCATAACAGCCCAGGAAGTATATTTAATAAACGGTTGTTCCCTTTCTGCCTGAGAATACGCTGATGAAGAAACAAGAATTATAAATATTAAACACAACCCGCTTTTTAAAAAGCGGGTTGTGACATTAAATGTCTTACGTTTTATGAAATATAAGTCTGTCAAAAACTATTTGATATAAATAACCTTACTTCATTAATAGCCGTTTTGAACGTACCATACTTGTCATATTTTGATGTTCTTCTATAAAAATTGATTTCTGAACCAACATACATTCCAGGTGTGACAGCAAATCCAATACGGGGGTTAAAGATTAACAGATTGTCTGAACCGTCTGCACCGTCTTCGGTATAGAACTGAAAGTTATACAGGCCAAGGAATAAATACGCTCTGTTCTTTAAGTTAAGCAGGGTTTCAAACTTTGTGGTATATCCTACGCTGAAATTATAATCCCTGTATGCAGTACCATCTGCTTCATATTTAAAAGCTTCAGGTATGTTTGAACCTCCGCCAAGTATAATTCCGGTAAAATGAAGACTCGTTTGAAAATCAACAGTTGGATTAGTCGGGAATTTATACATAATGCCAGGTCCTATACTCTGACCAAAAACTTCATAACCTATGTTATTAAAGTAATCAAAATGCTGGAACAGACCAAAGAGTATTTTTTGATCATCTTTATACTTTAGATTCTTTCCGAATAAAAACCCGTAAACGTTAACCTGATTAACTAAAGGTTGTGTGCCAAAATTAAAGATTGTCTTTACGTTGAAAAAGTCATATGGTTTTCTTGTCTTTTCGGCGTAAGGGTTACCGTAGTACAGGTCAAGCCTTAATGAAACGTTTCCGTTTCCGTTGTACATATTCCCGGGCTCGTGATATAAACTCGGTCCGACGGAAACAGAGCTGTAAACATCTTCAATTTCATAACTGCTCTTTTGTTTAACTTTTCCCATTTCACCGCGGAATAATCTGTTAACACCTCTTGTAGGTGCGAGTAAGAATGCTCCGATTTCACGCCAGACTCTTTCGGCGCCTCTGGTTCTTTCGTCGAGAATCTTTGATGACAACCGGTAAGTCATTTCGCCGAGTGCTATACCGCCCAGCGTTGTTGTGATTATATCGTTTCTTGAAGGATAGTTTGTTTCCATGCACATTTCCCACATAAAGCTACCTGCCATAGAATAAGGTGCGGATTCCCAGAACCCGAGACCACTCGAACGTGCAAAGTTAAAGTACAGGTTTCCGTGGTATGGATGCATAAGTTGATTTGTCGAAAAGTTGTCTGCGTCCCATACCCACTGATGTTTCCAGTTTTCTTTTACAGAATTCAGGCTTATCTGCGCCCATGGCTGAGGAACAACCCATTTACTCATAGACCATACACCGATGTTCAAAACTATTATTTCTGCTACCGGCAGGAGATAATTTTTCTTCGGAACATACGAAGAATCATATGTTAAACCGGGAACATTCAGAAGTGTTGACTTACTGACCAGGGAATGAATCGAATCTTCAAATATAATATTTCTTTCAAAAGACCTGTCGAGTGAAGATTTAGAATAATCTTTTAATGAGGAATTAAGTTTAAGACGAGCATTGTTTTTAAAATCAACCCCGTCTGTCTGAGAGAACGAAATATTGGCAAACAAAATTACGAAGGCAATTAAAATATATCTTTTTATCATAATACCACTATCCCCCCTTCGAAAAGAAAATGATTTTTAAAGACAGAGTCATTATAACTATCGGCAGCCCTTAGAATACCTGCGTTAACAAACAGTCCGAACTTTTTGAAAATGTTTTTCTCAAGACCTGCACGGAACGAAAGACCAAACTGATTACTGCTGGGTTTTCCGGGAGTCTGATCTTTTTCATTTGAAATGTGCATAAAACCAACGTCTGTATTTACGTCAAGAAGTTTTAAATCAAAAGAATAACCGACTCTGTATTCTGTCATAACGGATTTATTGGTAATTGATATAGCAACAGGACCGCCGAGAGTCAGCATTGTATAAACGTTGTTTGTCTTGAACCTGAACCCCAGATTTCCATAAGATATATTACCACCCGACATTAACATCTGAACCTTTGATTTCTCGCCCATATAAAACAGACCAAGCGAAAGTCCTTTTTGCTTTTTATCTACAATATTAAAAATCCCTAACTGAAATCCATCGTTATCCTCTGCAATGTTTACAAGTCCAAACTGTGCACCTCTCTGGAATTTTGTAAGATTAATAGACGCGACCTGAATGCCGCTGTTAGTATTGCCGGCAAGATTAAACAAAAGAGACAACTGCGCACCACTCATCATCTTCCCCGCGACATTACCTGCGACAGCAACCTGAAGCAGGTTTATATTTTTTCCTACAAGATTATAAAGCACTGATGCCTGAACACCTTTTACATTCTCAAAACCAAAGTTTGCAATTGTAGATAACTGAAATCCGGTGAAATCGTCGAACGTCATATTAGCAAGGCCGCCAATCATCGCTCCCGTACCACCCTTGGTAACAACGTTTGCACCTCCGGTCAACTGAATACCTTTTAATTTATTTCTTGTTTCGGCATAAAGACCATTTATCTGCAATCCGTTTAAATCATTCCCAAGGACAGAGTATAATCCGTTGATACCCAGACCCTTCAGATTATTAAATTGCGAACCGATTATTCCGACGTTGAAATTTACATTATCCTGTTTAGACTGATTTATGCTAACAGGATAGACAAGAGAAAGATTGACAGGCATGTCCTTTCCCTGTGAAAAACTGGAATTAACAACGAGAAGAGTAATTATAAAAACAAATACATATTTGTAAAGTTTTATCATATATTAGAATTTATTTTTTAGGTATAAGTTTCATTAATTCGGTTGTTCCGTTCAGGAGTAAAAGTTCACTACCCGTAATTTTATAACCAGTAGTTTGTCTGAGTGCTGACAGAAATTCTGTTTCGGGAACATCCGCGCAGAACATCTTTGTTATTGCGCCAGGGTCGAGTGTGAGTTTACCGTTTTCAAGTTTATAAGACCCTGTAAAAGTATTACAGCCTGTATTGCCGGTAAAGCCATTATCCGCAGAAAACAACATATATGGAATACCGGTTTTTGTTGCATTGGCATCTAACAACTTACCTGAAATGGAAACCAAATCCCAATGATTAGCGGATAAACTGCCAGTATTATTCTGAACCTTTGAAGAACTGCAGGAGATAAGAAACACCAAACCAATATAAAGAAAGGGTAAGAAGACCTTTTTCATGTTACAATAATTAAGTTTTGTTAAATTATATTTAAAGTTAAACTTTGTCCGGTTTATTTAAATTCCAATACACATCTGAAAGCTTAATCAACAACAGAACAAAAAACCATAATACTTTACAGTATTATCAGGGAAATACATTTTAATATATTGAAAATACACATCAATATCCCTCGAAAAATTGATGCATAGACAACACAAATTATTTATAGAAATCCAGCACAATTGGCTTCAATCCGCTGAAGAAAAACTCTACTGCAATAACCATCACAATCAAACCCATCAACCTCATCAGCACATTATTCCCTGTTTCGCCAAGTGCCTTTATTATTTTTGAAGAACTGAACAGAACAAGGTAGGTAACACCAAGAACAAAGATAATCACGAAAACAAGTATTGCTTTCTTTTCTATTGAGCCCGCCTGTTCCATCAGAACTATAGCATTTGTGATTGCACCAGGGCCGCAAATCATAGGAATGGCAAGCGGCGTTATAGAAATATCATTTACGTATGATTTAATCTCAGAATCTTTAACCTTAACCTGTCCCAGTCTTGCCTGGAGCATGTCAAGGCCCATTATAAAAAATATAACCCCGCCAACAATTTTAAAACTGTTTACCGAAATTCCGAAAAACTGAAACATAATCTGTCCTGAAAAAGCAAAGAACAAGATTGAAATAAGGGCGATTATCACTGCTTTTTTAGCAGTCTTATTCCTGTGTTCTGCATCGAGCTGAGACGTCATTGTCATAAATATTGGCATCGTCCCGATAGGATTAATAAGCGTAAAGAAAGAAGTAAAACACAAAAGACCGTACGTAAACAATTCATTCATAATACTTTTGACTTAAGTTTTAACAAGTATGTTTAAATTAATTCAATTCACACCATTTATCAATTGAAATAATATAAGTACGAGTTTTTAAGCTATTTAAATATTTCTTGTCGGTCGTTGTCGGTTGCTTGTCGGTTGCTTGTCGCTTACCGGTCGAAGTCCTCCCATAGTCCTCCCAGTTTTATAATTTTTGACATGCTTAATTTACCAAAACCAAAACCTTCTTCATGTTTAAATTATATAATTATATTTGCATTATTTAAAGTTCGGATTTTTTGTAATATTGCTCAAACTGACTATAAAACATTATGACGAATAAAGCCATATATTTAAGTCGTATTCTTTTGATTACCGTAATCCTGATTTCATTCAGTTGTGGTTCAAAGAAAGACTCTATAAATTTAGGTACGAAACCTATATCAGTAAAGCAATTCGACACACCTCCGGGGGCAGACCCAAGCGTTCCTGCCGACAAAGGCGGTAAAGGTTTTAAAGGCGAGGGATGGGTTACTAACGAGAAATACAATTCAATAGGAAAAAAGGAAGCTGTTAAAGGCGGTAAATTTGTGTTTGCGATGCCGGATTTTCCTGCTTCATTCCGTACTTACGGAAAAGATTCCAATTTTGAACTGAACGATATTTTCAGTAATCTGATTTTTGAGTCTTTATTAAACATGGACCCCGCAGACAATACTCTGTATCCGGGACTTGCAACTCACTGGAAAATGGCGCCCGACAGTTTAACTTATTCGTTCAGGATTAATCCTGATGCCAGATGGGCTGACGGAATGCCTGTTACATCACAGGATTTTATAGCAACATTAAGGCTTATGGCAGATACAACGATGCAGCAGCCTTATATGAATGAATTTACGAAAGGGTTTGAAGCACCTGTAGCAGAAAGTAAATATGTGTTTTCAATAAAATCGAAAACCAAAAACTGGAGACAACTGTATTATCTGACTACATTCTCTTTATTGCCTGACCATATATTAAACAAACTAACAGGAAAAGATTATCTCGAGCAGTATCAGTTTAAATATTTAGTCGGAACAGGTCCTTATGCAATACTTGAAAACGACATTAAGAAAGGTGAATCAATAACTTTCAGAAGAAGAAGTGATTACTGGGGAGAGAATGAAAGGTATAATACAGGTAAATATAATTTCGATGAAATAACATTTACTTTTGTTATGGACGACCTTCTTCAGTTTGAAAAGTTCAAAAAGGGTGAACTTGACTATTACAGCATAAGGCAGCCCGAACTATGGAAAACAGGTTTTGATTTTGACTATGCGAACCGCAATATTGTACTGAGAAAAAAGATTTTTAACAACGTTCCTCTGGGGCCCACAGGATTTGCCTTGAACATGCGTGAGTATCCTTTTAATGATATTCGAATAAGAAGAGCATTTATGTGTTTATTCGATAAAAAGAAGTTGAACGAAAAATTATTTGATAATACATATACTTTGTTTAATTCATATTTTCCGAATTCGGAATACGCAAACCCTTCAAACCCTGTCACTGGTTATAATTATGATTCCGCAATGACTCTCTTAAACGAAGCAGGATGGATATTCAATAAGGAAAAAGGGACACTCGAAAAAGACGGAAAGAAATTTGAAGTAACCATACCTTTTTCAAAACCGATGGACCAGTATCTGACCATATATCAGGAAGAATTGCAAAAAGCAGGTATTAAACTAAACTTAAAAGAAACTGACGGGACAACAAGGTTCTCGCTCGGAAACGACAGAAGCTTTACGATAATTCCGATGGCATGGATGGGTATAGTATTTCCAAACCCAATAACAGATTTAAGTTCGGAATCAGCTGATATGAAAAACACAAACAACTGGGCAGGTGTAAAAGATAAAAGAATTGACTCCTTGTGTTTACTATACGATGTGGCATATACTAAACAGGAACAGATTAATATATTAAGAGAAATTGATAAAATTGCTTATTCAAATTTTGGGTTGATGGATGGTTTTTACAGGTCGTACAGGACAATTGCTTATCAGAACAAGTTTGGATATCCAGATGGAATAATAAGCAGGTATGACAGATATTCTTCGATATTTTATTACTGGTACATAGATCCTGACAAACTTAAGAACTATGAAAAAGCATTAAACGATAAAAACATGCAGCTTCCGAAAGAAGAGCTGGAAAACGAATACTGGAAAAAGTACGAAAGCGCTAAATAATCCAAAGTACCGTATTTTATGGTTTTATTTTACGTTGGAAATGTCTATTTTTATTATTGTAGCAAAAAGTGTGGGACAGGTAGCTTCCGCCACGGCGGATAGAGCAACGGCCTGAAAAGTTCCGATTCATCGGGATTCGATTTAGAATAAGTTTTAGTGTGGGACAGGTAGCTCAGTAGGTAGAGCAACGGCCTGAAAAGCCGTGTGTCGCCGGTTCGATTCCGGCCCTGTCCACTTGATACCAACCAAAAGGGATGCGAAAGTATCCCTTTTCTTGTTTAAAATGGCATATTGGCTACCGGCTACGTTGCTCTACCTACTGAACCACCTGTCCCACGCAACATAAAACCTTTAAACTTCCACTTATTATTAATAGAGAGAGTGGGTAATTTAGTGGGTAATTTTTTTAACCCCATATTCCAAGTATTAAAAACCGAATATTTTAAAGAACAATTCAACCCGAGTTAAATTAAAAAACCTATTAAGGACTTACGGGTGGCATTACCCATGAACCTTAACAGGTTTTATCATAAACTCGTTATTATTTATACAAATGCCTTTTGTAAGTTTTAACAAGTAAACTTAAGAGGAATATATTAATAATACAACGTAAGCAATTTTACTAAAATATTTGATTTATAGGAGCGGTATATGTTATAAAGAATTCATTTTAAGTTGAAACATGAATAAGTAAATTAATTGATAATTATATTATTATGGATAAAACATATAACATATCAATCCCAACAGATAATCAAGGAATGGCTGGAAGGGAATGTCCTAAATGCGAAAAATATTTTAAACTTAAACCAGGAACCGGGCTACCAACATCCGAATGTCATTGTCCTTATTGTTGTTACAAAGGACATTCAAATGAATTCTATACAAAAGAACAGATTGAATACGCAAAAAGCATAGTTATGAATGATACAAAGAAACAAATAATGAACAGCATAGGTAGTATGTTTAAGAGTTTGGAAAAAGAAACAAAAGGGAGTTTGATACAGTTTAAAGTAAATTCAAACAGCTATTCTAATTTTCCAATTAAATGGTATAACGAAAAGGAACTTGAGACCCAAATCGTATGCGATAATTGCAAACTTGAATTTGCTATTTATGGCGTATTTGCAAATTGTCCTGATTGTAAAAGACTAAATGCCTTTACAATTTTTAATAAATCACTTGAGGCTGCAAGAAAGATGCTTGAATTTATAACAAACAATAATTTTGAAGATAATATTAAAGATGCACAACTAAAAATGATATTATCTGAATGTGTCTCATCTTTTGACGGATTAGGAAAAGCATTAAGGTTGGCTTATCCAAAAATATTCCCAATTCAACCGAAAAACTTGTTTCAAAATTTTTTGGAGTTAAGCAGTGTTCTTAAGACACAATTGAATATAGATTTGTCAGAAGTTTTGGAAGATTATTCATTTGATTTTAAAATGTTCCAAGTAAGACACATAAATGAGCATAATATGGGGGTTATAGATGATAACTTTGCAAAGAAAGTCCCTTCTTTAAATCACTTAATTGGAAGAAAATATAAAGTTGCGATAACAGAAATAAGTGCTTTCATTGAAGATCTTTATAAAATATCAGATCTATTCCAGATTTCATTAAATAGAATTGATAAATAAAGGTTCTCGTTAATTATCAAGCAATATTAATTGGAATGTTTAAACCATTAACTAATATTGCCTTTCTATCTCTATACCGAATAATACTTCTCAATATTTTGTCTCTATGCTTTAACCTGTGAACTTTAATTTTAAAAGTATCAGGAGAAATCCCCTTCCCAACTCTCTTTTCCCAATAATCACAATCAACGCCAATAACAAATGGGGATTCATTTGTTCTTACAGTATTACTTACTTTAATTATTTCAATCAATAAATCAACCTCTTCAAGTGTAATATCTGTTATCTGTTTTTGTTTATAATAGACTAATTTAGTCCTCTCAAATATCAAGAGACCTTTATTTTTTTTGATATCGGTAATTTTTGCATCAATAAAAAATTTCTTAACTTCATCAATTATCCCATACAAATATTCTATTGTATTTGCAGCTGAAGTAAGTTTACTGCTTAATTCAATCACCCTCTCCATATGTTCCACACTGACTTTCATACTTTCTTCTTTGAGAGTAATTAAGTTTTTTTGATACCTCTTGAGTAATCTTATTAACTCATCATACTTCCCTTTTTCAATCTTTTTATATGATAACTTTTTTATAACTAATTGCTCCTTTCGCGTAACTGACTCTTTTTAAGATAATACTGATATTGTATAAATTAATTGAGGCAGAAATGCCGGAAAGGAAAGAAAATGAAGAAGCACAAAAGTAATGAAATAAGCGATACTTCAAAAAACAAAAAGGAAAGGGTATCAAGTAATAATTTAAAAAAACGAAATGGTAGAGATACCAGAAAGGTTACAGAAATGAATAATCAGAAAAAGTCAAAAAAATTAATGTATTATCAACCCAACATTAATTCAAATGACCCCGAAGAAAGAGAGTTAGCAATTTGGCTAAACGAAACGAGAAAAGCAAAAGCGGGTTTATACAGTAATGAAAAATGGTATCCCAGTCTGGATAAATATGCAAAAGAATTAGGGTTGCCAGATATCTTTGACAAAAAATTTATAAGTAAACTTTAAACAGAAAACTATTATGAAAAAATTAATTACAACAAACAACAAACTTAAGGTCAACGATACTTTGGCTAAAAAGAACAAAATCCCAGCAAAAAAACAATTAAACAATATAAACGCCAATGATGGCAGAAAGGGCATTAATATGTCTAAAAGAAACGGTAACATTAAAGTGGTTTCGGAAACACCAAAGAAAAAAGTCTCTAAAAATCAAAAAGGTCAAATTCATAAGTTGTTTTTAAATGAATCTGAATTATCAACCCTTAATCTGGTTTTAGATGGAGTCTTTGTTAATCATTCCAACGAAATTGATAGATTGTTAGATTCGCCGGAAGACAAAGAAAGAAATAAATTTATCTCTCAACACGAGAAGTGCATGGATTATGTTGAAGAGATTAATAATAAAATTTCGCGATTAATTTCGGCAGAGGATAATCATTTATTTAATCCTGAACTTGATTTAGAAATGTTAAGCATGAAACATTACCTCAAACATTCTAAAAAATGGAAAACTATAGAAATTGTTCAAAATGGATTCGTATTAGATGCATTATGGAAAGGGTTAATGAAATTAATGGACGAATTTGAAGAATCTACGGGGTATAACTATCACGATATAAAAGATGAAGACTTCGGAGAATTTCAATCATTGGAGAGTGCATTACTTTATGATAATATTCAGTTTGTTGATAATATGTTTCATGTTTTAGGGAAACAAAATCAAGAATTAATGATGAGCATAACCAAAAAGAATGCCGGATAAAAATTAACAAATTTCAGAAGGGTGTCATATTTTAAGGAAAACATCTATTTGAATATTTTACCCTTATTTAATAAATATTTTAAAACTAAAAAATAATAAAAATTGAAACACAAAATTTGGTTTCAGTCTCTTCCACTTCAAAAGCAGACAATCGTAATATAAACAACAATTATATGTTTGATGTTTTCGCAGATGAAAATATAAGCGCCCCATTAAGTGTTGATACCACAGAATTAACATACTTAATAATGGGCTCAAATGAACTAATCAATAAGGCAAAAAATAACAAGAAATCAATTGGATTAAGAAATACAAGACCAGTTGAATTACTAAAACAAAAGCTTGAACACCTTTTGTTGGAATTAACAATCTCAAAGACTAAAATTACAAGCTTTGGTAATGCTATGGAAATGGCAACGGACAAACATTTAGAACATCCGAATGTTAAGAAAGCAAACAGAAGAAGTTACTATTTGTATACAGAAAACAAACATTTAAGCAATGTTCACAAAAATATAAGAGGATTATATATGAGATTCAAAGAAGACATGATAGCTGTAGACCACAATTTCATTATAAAACCAATGTATGTTTATTTAGGATTCAAAATTAATGGTAAGACCATTGTAAACGTGATGCTCAACAAGAAAAAACTATTGATATATTTAAAAACCGACAAACTTGATGACCCAAGAAACTTAACAGAAAAAGTGATAACAACTCAAAAAAGTATGGGAAAATATAGAATAAATGTATCCACTGAAGATGAACTTGCATACACAATATCATTAGTTGAACAAATAATATTGTCAAAACCATCATTAGAAAAAGAAAACAGTGAAGATGTGGGCGACAATATATATTTACATAAAACAGAATAGTATTTATCTATATAAATCCTGTTTTACAATTGGGATTGAAATAGATTTGGGTAGCAGCCCACTTATATTCTCAATCCCAATTTTTATAGCTGTTAAATTTTTGATTTTCTTTTACCTCATTACCTTGTCACAAACTCATCTTTACACCATTTAACTTCAGCCAGTTCTCATATTCACGATAGTCTGGCATCTTCTTATCCAACTCATTCCAAAATTTAGTAGAGTGATTTGGGTATTTTAAGTGAACCATTTCATGAGTTATAATATAATCAAGAACTGAAACCGGAGCCATAATACTTTTCCAGTGAAAATTCAAACCGTTCTTGGGTGTCCAGGATGCCCAACGGTTGCCTAACTCCAAGACTTTTATGGATGTCGGCTTATGCTGAAACTTTTCCTGAATGATTATGAGACGTTCTTTGATTTTTTGTTTGGCTTTCTCTTTGTAGAAGTCCTTAAATACCTTTTCAGCTTTACCTAAATAATTTTTATCAAGATGGAAAAAACCACCACTTAACTTTAGAGGCACTGGCTGATTTTTCGTAATTTTTAAACGATAGTTTCTACCAAGATAAAGGAATGATTGACCGTTAACGAACTTCCGATTTACTTTACCTTGATTTAGTTCTTTCCATTTAGCGAGTTTTGAAAATATTTGATATTCCCTTGATTTTACTGCCTCTTCAATTTTCTCGTCTGAAGATGTAACAGGTGCAAGCACTCTTACAGAACCGTTACGTTCAACAAAAATACTCAACGTTTTTCGTCTGATGGTTTTCTCAATAGTAATATTAATATCCTCTAACTTCATCTTAAATCTGCTTCACGGTTTTTTGCAAGATTCATCAACTCTGTTGCAAGTTCGGTTGCCTTTGAAGGAAGTCCTTCAATTCGTGAATAACGAATTTCATCTTCAATAAATCCTTCAATTCGTTTTCTTTCCGCTGCTTTGTCTGTCCAGAAATTGTTTATTGCTGCGGTTTCTTTCAAAGTCAAAATCAGTATGTGAGTGAGTTCTTTTGCTTTGTGAATTTCATTTTCATTCTCTGTTGGTATATTCGCTTTCAGCAAATCATAAAATGGGGCTTCAATAATAGTGATGCCTTCTGTTCCAGGTTTTCTTCCTTCTGCCATTTCATCTCTTAACTCTCCTAATTGTTTTACAATCACATCCCAATTTTCTTTGTAAGCATTTAAGATTGTTTCCAGCCTATCTTTGAAATGTTTGTAAAGTGTTGGGTCTTTGTCAAGATTTACTTTGATGTGCCAACGGATGGCATGTTCCATTTCCGATGCTTTTGACTTCGGTGTTTTATTCAGGTAGTCAACTTTATTTTTGAATTCATCAGAGAGAATTGAAACCTGTTGAACCTTCGTGTCAATTCCTAACGAGAAAAGATGCTTGTCAATTAACTTACGAACTTTTTGTGAAGCCCATTTCAAATCCATAGTTTCATCTTTATAACGGTCTTGAATTCTCCAAAGAATGTAACCCAATCGTTTTGCACGAATCCAGTATTCGCCTCCGGCTTGTGTATTGAAAAGTAAATCCAAACTATCAAAGAAACTTTTGGAATAGGTAAGCAGTTCGGCTCTGAACTTTATAATTTTTGCTTGCTCAATACAGCTTTCAGCAAATTCAAACTCGGCTGTGCTGTCTGTAAATTTCTGATTGAAGAAATTTTCAATCTCCTTCAGTTTGTTTTCGGTAAATAAATTCAGAATGCGTTTATATCGTGACTCCAAGACAGGTATTTCTTTATTGATGTCACGGAAAACATCCAGAAAATTTTTCAGTTTGTCTTTGTCTTTGTCTGTGAATATTGCTAATGCTTCCTGCAAGTGTTTCGTAACACCAATGTAATCCACAATCAAACCAAATGACTTCCCTTTCTTGGTTCTGTTCACTCTTGTTATCGCCTGAAACAAATCATGCTCTCTCATAATCTTGTCAAGATACATCACCTGCTCTATGGGTGCATCATAACCCGTGATTAAGCGGTCACAAACACAAATGATTCCAATACCTGTTTCGGGTTTCTTGTATTGCCCTCCATCTTCTGTTGAATAATCAAAATCTTTTTTGAAAGTATTTTTTGCATCGGTATCCAACGCTTCCCGTCTTGCTGTGCTGATATAGCCGGGTTCATTGTTTCCAATACTTGAAACGATTGCCTGCACTTTCAAAAATTCCAACTGCTTTATACGTTCATCTTCTCTTGTTCCATCTGGTAACAATTTCAGTTCTGCAATTTTATTTTGAATGGCAATTTCCAATTCATACTTGTATCTCACTGCTGCAACAATGCTTGAAGCAACAACCTGTGCTTTGAAACCATTTACAAGAATGTCGTTGTAGTAATGCTCAATAATGTCTTTTGATATTTCTGCAATGCGTTCTTTGCTTTCCAAGTATGCGATGAATGACCCATATCGCCTTTGAATTTCTTCCCTCTCTTCCTTGCTTCTTGCCTCAAACATTTTTTCAAACTCATCATCAAAAGCCTCCTTGTCGTCCAACTTGTCTTTTGATACTTTGCCAATGTATTTTATTTCTACCGTTGCTCTGTCGGCAACTGCTTTATCAAATTTGTATGAGTCAATCCACGGTTCTCCGTTCTCGTCTATTCTGCCTCCGAAGCGTTCATGTGTTTTAATTTCGTGTCGTTCTGTTAGCAATGGTGTTCCCGTAAATCCAATTCGCACTGCTTTAGGAAATGCATTGAACAAGTTATCTCCCATATCGCCTCCCTGTGTTCTGTGCGCTTCGTCCACCAACAATAAAATCCGGTCGCTGTTGTTTATGGTTTCAAACTTTTCAAAAGTAGGAACAATGCCGGCATCTATAAGCGACTGTGCTGAAACATTATTGTCAGTCAAAAATTTATGAATCATTACCATATTCATATCGCCTGTATCATTATTCAATTCATGTAAGTCAACTTTGCTTTCAATTAAATTCAAAGTCTCGTTTGCCAACACTGCTGTTTCTGAAAGTTGTTCTTCCAAATCAAGACGGTCAACTATGAAAATAATTTTCAGGTCTTTCAAATCATCCAAACTACGGATTTTGCGAATGAGAAAAACCATTGTCAAACTCTTTCCGCTTCCTTGTGTGTGCCAGACCACACCACCTTTCTCCATTGGTGAATTTCCTTCTCTTAAACCACGAATGATTTTTCCAACTGCTCTGTATTGATTGTATCGTGATACAACTTTTACTTCCACACCTTTTTTAATTTCCATAAATAAGGTGAAGTGTTTCAGTATGTCAATCAGAATTTCTTTGTTTAACATTCCGTGAATCAATACTTCCTGCCGTTCTTCTTCAGGTGGGAACTGAATCACTTTGTATTCTTCGGGAAAAATGTCAACCCAGTTGTTGTAGAAATCAAACTCGGCACTGATTGTTCCAACTCTTGCTTCTCTACCGTGTGTGATGATGCTGAAAATATTGTAGTGAAATAATTTTTCTTCTCCTTCTTTTATTCCGTAATCGTCTTGCCGTGTATTAGCATATCGTGTTACCTGTAAGTATGCTTCACTCAACGGTTCTGCTACTTCAAAATCTTTTGCTTCTATTACAATCACGGGCAAACCATTTAAGAATAAAACAATGTCGGGAATAATTCCTTCACGACTTGCACCGGGAGTAAGCAAACGAAATTGATTGATGGCAATAAAACTATTCTTGCCGTAATTTCTGAAATCAACCAAACGAACTGTCGGGTTTTGTTCTCCTGTCAATTCGTTTTTGTTTACCGTTGTTCCTTTCAGAAGCAAACGATGAATTTCTTTGTTGGCTTCATGCAAACTTTTTCCTGAAAAGTTTTGAATCTCAAAAAGCAATTCGTCCAACTGTTTATCAGTTAGCCACTCTCTGCCGTCAGCAGTTTTGTTGATTGCCTTAATGCTATCTTTAAAAATCTTTGGCAACAAAACTTGCTTGAAGTTTTGTCTCAAACTTTTTTCAGGGTCTTGCGGAACTCCTTGCCCTTGGTTTATAACTGTCCAATCTAACTGGCGAAGTTTGTCAAGGAATGGTTTTTCTACATTTATGTATTCAGCCATTATAAATTATTGATTCTGGTTTTAAGTTCTGTTAATCTTTCTATCAATATATCAAACGAAAGCGATTTTCCGTAAATCATATACTCTTGCATCTCTTCATAATCTTTCTTCCATTCTTCCATCATCTCGTCAGGTGGTATTGGATTTATTCTGTCAGGTGAATGATTGTCGTAATCAATTCCTCTTAATGGTGTTATGGTTCTGCGATGTTCAACAATATGCTGATATAAGCCTTTGTCTTCCAATGCCTTAACACCAAACTCGCTGTCCATCAGTTTTTCCAAATCATACAAATGCCTGCTCTTCCGGTAAACTTTGATTTTCTCTACGTCTTGTTGAAGTTCTTCATGTAAAAGAAATATTTTCTCAAGAAATGTTCTTTCAGGATTCACTGTTGCAATGCTGATATTATTATCAGCAAAATCTCTTCCCTTATAATGTTCGCCAACGAAAGAGGAAAATTGTTTCTCGGAAAAGGGCTCTTTCAGAGAGCGGCTGCCTATTTCTATAAGCACACGTGGAGGCAGATATGATAATTTTTTAGTAACAACCGGATAGTTCACTTCTATTATTACGGGGTCTTCATCATCCGACTTTATTTCGCTCAACTTCAATTCCACATCGGTAAAACCTGCCTTCTGAAAAGTGTTTTGCAGTAATGGAAAATATTTCTTTGTAATGTATTTGAGTGAATTTCTGCGAAGTTTAGAAACTTGTGAGCCAGACATTTCTGTATCAGCTTTCTCAAAACCAAGAAACTTTCTATCTAAAGCTAAATCAATATCTTCCGAAAACCTGTCAATTAAGTTCCATGCTTTGCTTAATGATGTACCTCCTTTGAAAACTGTATACAGTCCAATCTCTGTTTGAAAAACAAGCTCCAATGTTCGTGTTACCCACCAATCTTTTTCAATGGCAGCAGGGGGTAATCCTATCTTGTTGCCAGTTTCTGTAAAGATTTCCTGTTTGTCTGCTGTTTTTAATCCAGCCCATATTTTTGCTATATCGTTATTCATTATTTTTTCAATGCCTTTCTCATAGTTCTCCGAATCCATTCAGGAGCTAAAGCCATATCGTGTTCAATATTGCTTTTCTTTTCTTTTTTCAGAAGTTCCATAATATATTTTTCTTGATGTTGTTCTACTTTGTTTTTACCGATGGCTCTCAATGCCTGAATTACCAAACCGTTTATTTCACCAATAGTAGCAAGATTTTTCGGTGTGGTTTTTTTAAACCGAATGCTTCGCTTACCTATAACAATTTTTCTTGCTGAACCATCTGTAAGGTAAACAGCATTCAATGGAACTTGTGTGGATAATCCCAATGCGTTCAACGCATATATTCCTGTGGGAACAATCCGTGCTTTATCTCTTTTCGCAATGGCGGCTGCAATTTCTTCAACCGAAGGTGTAATAGTGCCAAGCAGTTTACTTTGCTTCGGATAAATATATATACCAAAGGCAACCCGTTTTAGCACACCTTGTTTTTCAAGCCGGAACAATACTTTTTTTATCACTTCTGTCCCACCTAAAGTTGCAAAATCTGTCGGGAAAATTATATTACCCCTATTTCGCTTCTTAATCCGGCTTTTTATCTTCTTATGTATGGATAAGTCATTCATTTTGTTTATTAGTTATGTCCCAAATATAGCAAATATATGGGACAATAGTGACACAAATAGTAAAATTAATTATGTCCCAAATATTGCAAATATATGGGACAATGATGATACATATTTTGTAAACAGTTTTGACAAAATCAACCGTTTGCTATCTCTGTTTCTATATTCTTCACCAACTTTTTCCCAGTCAGCAAATCTTCCATTAGCCCTTTCTTAATCTGTTGCTGTTTCAGTAAATATGCTTGTTCGGTTTGGAGTTTGTTGTCAATGATGGATAATCTATCTACAATCAATTTATCTTCATTAGAATTTTTGTTGATTGGAACAAATACTTTGTCAAATGAATCTTTTGTAATAGCATCAAAAACGCTCCCATAAGCATTAAATCCAAAATGTTCCTTGTAGTAGATTAGAAAGTAATAAAGGAAATCGTTGTCTAAATATTTATTGGTAGAATTCAATCCGTAACAAGATTGATTAAAGGTCATTGGTATTTTCATTTGAGAAATTACTCCAACAGTTCCTCTTGCTGAAATGATAAGCATTCCGGGCAAAAGGAAATTTGTTGCAGATTTCTTAAATCCTTCCTCTGTAATTTTCTTATTTGCATTGGTTGCATATCTATTCCCATTATTAAAATCATCAACAGATAGCCAAGGAATTTCTCCGTTCCAATATTCCTTTACATTAGTTGATGGAGTTCCGCCACTAATAATTTCAACAACAGAACTCAACATTTCGTCCTCCCACTCAACCGGAATCATCCCCAAGTTACTTTCTTTATACAACTCCGGTGCATCTTCAAATCGTGGTCGTAGTTTGTTAGTGGTAACGTCAATACCACGGGTAAATAAATCCTGCAACATACCTTGCTTGATTACTTTGTATTTGGCAATGGCTGCTTGGGTTTTTTCTATTACTGCATCGGCTGTGGAGAGAATTTTTGCTATATGCTGCTGTTTTGTTTTTGATTTGGTTAGTAGCAAAGGAAAATTAAATACTTCCTTTGATGTAACAGCACTAAATGTTGTTCCGGCTTCAAATGTTTTCCATTTATCTTCATAATAAGTTAAAAGGTAATAGAGGTATTTTAAATCAACTCCATTTGCTTTAATTGAACAAACACCCCTACCTATGCAAGACGGAAATGATGCAAAACCAATATATCCGACAGGTGCTCTAACAGTCATTAAAATATCTCCTTCATCACACACTTTTGTTATTTGAGAAGTCCAAAATCGTTTAATAGATTTTCTCTCTTTGATGTCTGCATTTCCTTGAATAAGAGGTAAACCAAACCCTTCTTCGTTGTAATAAATAGAGTCAGGAGATTGCCCCATATTTATGAATGAAACATTACCTAAAATATCTTTGACTAATGTTTCACTCATATCCCAGCTCAATTAAAAAACTGTTAAGCGTTTCGGTTTCTTTTTCTCTTTCTGATAAAATGAGATGGAGAGGTGTTGTGTATTTGTCCCAAAGATTTTCTACCGCTTGCAAAAGCTGGCGTTGGTGTGTTTGCAAATAATCGTTCACTGTTTGCTGCAATGTCCGAAGCCATCTTTTCAAAATAAGTTCTTTGGCTTCTTCTGGTGTTATCAGTAAACGGGCTTGGTCAACTAATGCTTGTTTCTTGTCTTTTATTTCTTTGATTTTTCGTTTGCATAATTTCAGTTCTTCTTCCAATGCCGTGTGTTTTGCAATCCGGTTTTCATCCGCTTCAATCATTTCATCATAGCGTTGCAATTCCGTAAAATATTTTTCTGTTTTGGTTTTCAGTGTTGCAATTTCATCAACCAATTCCGGTTGCATCTTTAATGCTTTTTCATTTGCCTTAATTCGCTTATGCAAAAGTTTGTATTCCTTGTCGGCTTCTCTTCGTTCGCCTTTCAAAGCTTTGATACCTTCTTTGTGTTCTTTTAGTTCTTTACTACGCCACACTTCATAATCTTCTTCATTCCAAACATCATCTTCCAGTTCATTCACTTCATCAAACTTTGCCTGCACTTCATCCCGTCTTGCTTCATTTTCTTTCAACTCTTTCAAAACTTCGGGAAACTGGCTTTCTAATATTTCATCATCTGGAATCAGTTCTGCATTCCATCCGCTTGCATCCACACTTTTAAAGTCAGTTGAGATAGCAACCTTGCTTAAATTAATTTCCTTGTCATACCAGAAAGTAGCAAATGTCCCTCTGCATTTAAATTCGTCAAGAATGGAAAGTGTAGCTAATGTTTCAGTAAGAGTTGAAGAAAACTGGCGATACAAGTCAAACACATTGACAGTTTTTTCGGGCAATTTTTCAATCACCGGAATTTGTAGTGTCCACCATTCGCTAATTGCTTTGCTGTATTGAGCATGAGCCGATTTAATTTCTTCGCTTTCATCAAACAGTTTTCTAATTTCTTCTTTTTGAGAAATTACATCTGTGAATTTTTGATACCCCTCTTTGAGTGGTTCAAATAATTTTTCATTCAGTCCTTTATAGCAGACAAAATAATCTTCAAGCGAACTAACTTCATTGTCAGGTATGCCGCCTTGCAGATGTGCGTGGACATCTTGCGGTTCAGGTGGTGGAGCATTGTCCACAAACCTGCGTATGTTGAAATTATAATCTTCATGCTCTAAACTGTTGAGATCATCAATGGCTTTGTTCTTCGCTACTAATTTGCTGTATTTCGGTGTTTCTTTTCTATTGCGATAAGTGAAAGCAATTTTTTCAAGGTCTTCTGGTCTTAACTTGTTTTGATTTTTCCCTTCTTTAAATTCTCTGTCAGCATTGATGAAAAGAATATGGTCTCGGCTGTGTGCTTCAGCTTTATTGATAATAAGCACACATGCTCCAATGCCTGTTCCGTAAAACAAAGCAGAAGGCAAACCAATGATTGATTCCAAATATCCCCTTGTGATTAACCATTCACGGAATTTCTTTTCTTCACCACCACGATACAAAACACCGTGTGGCATTACCACTGCCATTCTTCCTGCGTTGTTAAGAGAGGCGACCATGTGTTGCACAAACATAAAATCAGCTTTGTCTTTTGCCGGCATCCAAAAGTTGAAGCGTTCTTTGAACTTCATATTGGTAGTGCTGTAGTCCTGTGAGAAAGGCGGATTGGCAATTACAATGTCAAATGTTTTGAGTTCTCCCGTGCGTTCGCTGTCATAGTGCAAAGGAGTAAGTAGCGTATCACCATTAAGTATTTTGCTGTCGTAAATGTTGTGGAACAACATATTCATTTTGCACAAGCCCCAAACTGTTCCGCTTTTCTCCTGTCCGTAAAGCGAAAGGTTTTTTGCAGAACCATAGCGGCTCTCCACATAGTTTTTACATTCAATCAGCATACCACCACTGCCAACAGTTGGGTCATAGATTTCAGAATCTTTACCGGGTTCAAGAATGTTCACCAACAATTTTACAATCTCGTTTGGTGTGTAGAATTCTCCGGCTTTTTTTCCTGCGCTGTCAGCAAAATGTTTTATCAGATATTCGTAAGCAGCACCCATCAAATCAGGGAACTCCAGATTATCATCTTTCAAATTCTTTTTGTTGAACTCCTGAATAAGTTTGCGTAAATCTTCATCGCTTATTTGTTTGCTGTTCTTTCCGAAAGTTTTATTGAAGTTGATATTGTCCTGATTAAAAACGCCATCTAACTTGTCAAGATTTGCTTCCTGTAACGCTGCTAATGCTTTATTCAGGTGGTCACCTATTTCCTCTGTCAAATCTTTGATAAAGTTGTATCGCTGTTGATTGCCTTCTTCATCCGTATAAAATTCAGGGTCGCCATCTAACTTTTTCCATCGTGCTGCAAGCGGAACAAAGAAATCATACTCCGGTGCGTTTTGTCTTTCCAGCTCACCGTAAATCATTTCGGGGTCACTAACTCCACGAACTTCAACAAGGTTTTTCTTCCGTCTGTCACGATGCACTTCAAACTGGTCATTTACCCGTTTCAGAAACAACATGGAAATAATATATTCCTTGTATTCAGAAGCGTCCATGTTACCTCTCAATATGTCGCAAGCATCAAAGAGAAATGTTTCTAATTTGGATAAAGAAAGTTTATTTGTCATATAAAATTATTAACATAAATTATTTGATTCATTCTGATAATAAGAAATGTGTTAGTAATTTAATTATTTAGTGTCTGAAAGACAATATTATAAATAATATGGCGATGATAGATTTAAAGTAGAAACTTAAATTCTCTTTTACCATAAACAGATTTGTCATTTACGCTTATTTAATCTCTCCAAACATTACAAACTACTGCAATAGTGATAATATTCCCGAAACAATATTTTAGCATATTTGTGTAAAAAGTTATGGAGAAAGAAACTTGTATTGCTGAATCCTATTGGCAAAACGGAAAATTAAAGAAAGAAGAAATTATCAACAAAGATGATATCTTAACAATTCGGGATTACACTGACGAAGGTTTAATTTGGCAAGAAATAACTTATGATGAGGACTATGAAAAACACGGAGAGCATATACTGTATTATCAGTCAGGGCAAATCAAGTTTTTAGGACTTTATGAACACGGATTGCCCCATTTCCAAAAAATCTATAACCAGAAAGGGCAAATGCTAACCGAAGATATTTATGTGGATGGTGAGTTAAAGAAAAGAATTATTACAATGCTTGGCATTATTGAATTTTAAACCTAACAACAAAAATGAAAAGAAAGCATAAACACAACGAAAACGATAGCAGATTGCTTGACGGATCAATTTTGAATAGTGAAAATGAAGTAAATATTGAGAGAATCTGCAAAGTTAATAATCAGAATATCAGTATTCCACTGCACCAAAGGAGGCTTCAATTCTTTGAGTTTGACTTCATAAAGAGCTATCTGTATGCCTTACATACTGGAATAGAAAAGGATGCTGAAATTAATGTAGCATCATTCATAACCCCAATTTCTTCCAACAATCCGGGTATTACGCCGCCAACAATATATTCAGGTGGAGAAGATGGTTTGCTTATGGTATCAAACGAGATTGTTCATACTACAATACTTTATAAAGATAAAACTTATCATCTATCGGTTTATTCTTTGAATGTGTCAGAAGGGATGTGTAATTCAATTCGCTTTATCGTTTCAACTACGGGGGCAGAACCTTTGGCAAACTATGGAATTATGCTTACTGATTACCTTATTAAACAATCAATAAAGAACTCACGTTATAAAAACAAGATTTTAAAAATAGCATTTGATTATGAACAGCGGGTAGATATAAAGGAGATTGGCATTGGTGAATTTAAGAGTGAAAAATTGGAGAACCTGTTTGTTCCTGATAACATTAGGAATGAATTAGAAAGATTTAGCGCGTGCGTTGAAAAGTTCAAAGATATCAAACTTGGCTTACGTTACCTTTTATGTGGAGAGCCGGGAACAGGGAAAACAAAAGTCTCAAGGATAATAACAAATAGATGTTATAAGAAAGCAACGATTATTCTCGCTGAAGGCATAATAAATTTTAAGAACCTGTTTGAATTCAGTTCTCTCTTCTCCCCGGCAATAATCATTGTTGACGACATAGACTTATGTTTTGGCAGTCGTGATTTTGCCTTCTCCGCAAACGGATTGGCAGAATTTTTAGGAACTCTGGATGGATTTTTGAAGAACTCAAATTTCCTAATAGCCACGACTAACGATAAAGCAATGGTTGATGATGCCGCCAAGAGACCGGGACGGTTTGACGCCATTCTGGACTTCAAGCATCTCAACAAAACAAACTATATGGAGATAGTTAAATCAAATACCGATGACAAAGATTTAGTTAAACTATTTGACGAAGACATATTGAAATTGTTTCAAAAGCAAAGAGTAGTTGGTGCGTTTCTGGTGAACTTGGTAAAGCAACTTAAAATTGTGAAGACACTATATCCAGACAAGAATTTGGTTGAATTCATAACCGAATATGCCGATTTCTCGCATCGGGGTTTTTACCAAAACCAACAGACAGAAGTTGGGAAAGTGGGGTTTTAAAATTTCTTAATCTCAACGGATTTATGTCTATTTAAAAAATTTAAGTACAAATTTTGATACTGGAAGGTCTAACTTTGAAATGTGACCTTCCAGCAGCATTTAATAAGTTCTTTGCCCTTCTTATATTATCACTCTTTTAATAATCTTAATCTTCTTATTCATCATTGTCATCATCATTGTCATCATCAAATACACTATCATACTCATCATCAACATCATAACCAGCATCAGATCTTGCTTTTAAGTATTTCAGCCATTCACTTTTATATTTCCATCCTTTTTGGAACATATCAAGTTCGGTTGTATGCTCCATTGTCATATAAGAATCTGTGCTTTTTTTACTAAAATAATCATCTAACTCGCCCGGTGAAAGTCTGTAATTATCAGGATTTGTCCTGATTAATTCTCTTTCAGCTTGATTAAACCTACCTTTAATACAAATATAGTCTTGTAAATATTTTAATTTATTAATTCTGACAGTTCCAAATGCCATAGACCATGTAATTTCATCATTCATTTTTTGGGCAATTTCATTTTTAATGAATTTTGGAAATTCGGGAATGTCATCTTCAAATAATGTACCTTCACTAACTAAACTTTCTGCCCATTTATCAATACATTCATTATCAAGTTCAAATTGGTTTATTTCTTCTTCTGTTAGTTCTTCCGTTTGTTCTTCAGACTGGTGTTCTGGAAGGTTGTTAAGTTCATTTTGTTCTTGAACTTCAGAAACTTGATGAACTTGTGTCTTTTCAATTGGTGTTTCTTCTTTTTGTTTACTTTGTTCTTTTTGTTCTTCTTCTTCTTTCTTTATTTCTTCTGGTGAAATTTGAACCTTTGGTTCCTGAAGTGGGATGGAGCACAAATCTTGCTCTTGTTCTTGTTTTTCAATTTCAGAACCCAAATCCTTAATTGGTGAAGTTTCCAAAAGTGGAACCGGAACTATCTTTGGTACTTCTTTGACTATCACCTTTGTGAAATCTTTGAAATCTTTGTTACTGGTTTTGTCGGTTTTCAACAGGGGTGGTGTTGATATTGAACAGTCCTTCTGTTGATTTCCGACAGGGGTGGTGTTGGTTTCCGACAGAGGTGGTGCTGTTTTTAAGCATAAGGGGGTGGTGCTGATTTCCGACAGAGGTGGTGCTGATTTCATGCTTAAGGTAGCTTCCGCTTTGTTTTCTTGCATGTTCTCTTTTGTTGAGACAATAAACTGCTCAAACTCCGAATTAAATTTATCAGTAATTCTATAATGTGTGGTTGGTGACCCATTTTTAGCCTTACTATTATCTGTCTCTATCCAACCCCGTTCAGTTTTCAAATATTTTACAATTGCGTCTAATACAGATCTCTTTAACCTTAATTCATTATACCAATCTTGTTTTGTTTTATAAACCCAATGAAACCCCCTGTTAGACCTTGTTGACCAATATATTAATTGCGACATAAATACTGCTGTATTAATATCACGATTTATAAAATCTATTAGTATTTTCGGTGTAGCAAGAATAATCCCTTCAATTTCTTTTTCACCAATAATATGATGAATTAAATAATGCCAATCTTTTTGTGTTTTAGATAATACGGGATTGTTTTCGGGCAAATAAATTGATTTGATTGGTCTGTTAGTACCATCAGTTTGTTTTTTTACTATTGTTGTTTTTCTCATAATATGTTCCTTATTTTAAAATTAACAAAACCTGTTTCTCATAATTATTCCGTTTTCAAAAGGAAGTGCAGCCGGAACAGGCTTATGAGAACCCACTAAACTACACTTCCAAATTTCTTATGTAATGAATCAATAAAACAGGAATGAAATATTGATCATCACAAATAAATAGTTTCCAAATTTGTTTCGTTCCATTATTTCTTAACATTTATCCTTTTTTCTTTTAAGCCAACGAGAAGATTTATCATATGCTTCGGGAGTATTTATTGATACTTCCCAACTTTTAGTTAGACCAGAAAAATATTTTATCAAGACGAAATTATTTACAATTACTTTTGTCTCACCATCAGGAAACATAGTTAATAGAAACTTATGTCTTGTCTTGTTTCTCTCTTTCTTTGTTGCCGCCATAACACTTTCCTTTCATTTGTATTTAAGTTTTATAATTGTTTATATACAAAAATACATTTAAGATATTACCAAAATATTGTCGTCTTAAGGTAAAATATTGACATTTTGTTGCCATTGAGAATGATGGATTTTGTTATTCATAAGCAGATTTTATTATTGATTATTTACACACTGATTATACCACATTTTTAATACTCGCAATAATTTGGTTGTAAGCCCACAGTTAAAATCTCCCGGTTCGCGCAGAAACAGCCCGTCATCAGGCGACTCAAGCCAAAATGGTAGGATTGTACCCCTCAAGTTAGAATAATCGTTTATACGAACTCTGTCGCTAAAGTCAATGTTCGTGAGGGTGCCCGCGTGTTTACGATATTGAAATAAAGGATAATTATTTAATCATTTATTTAATAAGTAAAAAACGATACTTTTCTCATTTACCAAACTAATTACTTATGAGAAACAAACAACAACTTGGGAATGCCCTATGGAGTATGACAAATATCTTAAGTGTTAAAGTTGAAGATTAAAAAGTTTACATACTCAAAATTATACATTTCAAAAGATGGTTTGTCTTTGATTATGACCCCTTTGTTTGTTATTGATTACCTAATATATCACGAATTAATACACCTTAAAATAATGAACCACTCCAAAGAATATTGGTTAAGGTTGTCTTTATTGTATCCTGATTATAAAGAAGCAAACCAATGGTTAAAGAAATTCGGCGGAGGGTTGTTTTATTAATTAAATTATTAAATAAGTATGGAAATAAAAATTAACGGCATATCATTTTCTAAAAAGGAAAGCAAAATAATATGGGATGCTTTAAGTAAACTTTCCGAATACTATTATTACGATGAATTTTCCCTCAATAATTTTTTTCAACAAAGGTATGCGTTCTTTACGACGGGAAGTAATAAAAGCACAATAATTCAAACACTTAATCCTTCTGGAATTTTTATAGTTCATATTGAACAAGATTATTATCAAGATGTTACCAAACAGAACAAATCTATGCAGCCAAAAGAACTTTTAATGCTTGAAACCGATTCCAACAATGAAGTTACACGGGCAAGATTAATTGATTATCACTACGCAACAATAACTTTATTTTTAACAATTACAATAGCAGCACTAAAATGGAGTCTTGAGTTAAGTCCTAATACAATAGAAAAGGGTATGTTAGAACAATTGATTGTTTGCGGTTACAAAATAACAAATATTAAATCACTTGCTTTAAATATGAGTGTATCACCTATAGAAGAACTTTTTAAAATAGATTTTGAAAAATATATAAAATAAAACGAAAACATTATTTTTATAACAAAAAATATAACATATGGCTATTTGGAAATCTTATAGGTTGGCAGAAATAATAACAGAAATAGAAGAAAACAAATATGTTCTCCCTGTAATCCAAAGAAGGTTGGTTTGGGATGAAGAAAAAATGGAACTTCTCTTTGATACCCTTCTTAAAGGAGATTCATTTGGGGGTATTATGGTAATTGAAGAAGAAAAAGAAAGTAAACCCCTTTTTAATTTTAGACCATTCACTAAAGACGGAGAATTTATTTCATCAAGAAACATTGATAAATTAAAGCAACAACAATATTTTGTGATAGACGGGCAGCAGAGATTACAATCTTTTTACATTGGGTTAAAAGGTAGTTTAAACGGATGTGTTCTTTATTTTGATTTGTTTAGCGATTACAACGAAGAATATGAGTTTAAATTTGCTAATGACTCTAGCAAACTCCCCTTGCAATCAAAGGATAATAATAACAGGATTATACCCGAACATAATTGGTATTTAGTAAGTGGATTATATGAAAGATTAAAAGAAACTCACGAAGAGGAACAGGTTGCAAAAGAAATTATTAAGAATCAAAATATTACAGATACATTAAAACAAGAGTATTTAAAAGAAAATGTAAAAAAATTTTACAAGAATACCTTGGGAAGTATAGAAACAATTGGTGTATCTAAAGTTTTTATTAATAAATCACTCAACGAAGTGATAAATAGGCAAAAGATGGTTGAACTTTTTAAGAGGCTTAATGATGGAGGCACAAAATTATCAACTTTTGATTTAGTTGCTTCTATTCTCAAAGGTTATGCTTGGGAAATGGAGGCTTTTTTAGAAGAAATAATAAAAGATTATGAAGATATAGGGTTATCACAAGAGAATTTAATAAAATTGATTTTCCTATTACAAGATAATCCAATTAAAGAAATGGCTTCAATTGAAGAGGCAGATGCTAATTTTGCAATTATAAATAAAGAAAGAATTAAGAATACAATAATACTTTTAAAAAAGTTTTTAGTATTCTCAAATTTATACGAGTACTACAAGGAAAAAAACAGATCATTTATACCTTTGTTTTTCATAGCATATCATATATATCATAAAAGTATAACTAACGAGGAGATTTTAAGATATTTTGACAATCACGAAACAGGCAATCCTGATTTCCCACTCATAAAAAAATGGCTTTATCATTCATTAGTAAATGGCGTATTTCGTAGTAAAGGTGCGGGGTGGGTACCATATAAGACAGGTATAAAGAAATTACTTTCAGAAATGCAAAAACACAAATGTTTAAATTTTCCACTAACCGAATTATTTAAGGTATATACCGATTATCCCATTAAATTCAGCATTATATTTGATACTAATAATCTTGATCAGTTAGATAGTTCATTTGTCTATTATCTAATGTATGACAGGAGTCAAACCATTCGCATTCAAGATATTGACCATATAATGCCTAAATCAATTTTGGGAACACATCCAAATAAATATGAACAATCAGAAATTAATAGTATTAAAAATTTTCAACTGCTTGATTATGGAACTAATCGTGGTGAAAAAAATGCAAAACCATTTAAAGACTGGGTCACTAATATAAAATTTGTGAAAGATAAACAAGCATATTTATCTAAACATTTAATACCTTCTGACGAAAATATATGGGCCGAAGATAATTTTCGTGATTTTATAAAGGAACGAACAAGTTTGATATTAAACAAAATTAATCACTATGTGCCCGAATGAAAATATTTCATTGGAAATATATGGCTATAGTTAATAGAAAATTAGGTTTTTAATTTTATGGAAAATTTATTCGCATTTACTAATATCGCAATTAATTCTTTTTGGGGTTTTAAAGAAAAGCGCTTTATAGAACTCTATTTTGTAGATTTAAAACTTTTTAAAAACAAGAACTATGTTGAGTATATTGATAACGACATACAGATTTTTAGGGATAATTTAACTGATTTGTCAAATGAAATTGTTCAGATTATAGGAACCACTAATCAAGAAACTATAAATGATTACTTTACTAAACTAAAAGGATATATTGAAAGAATTAACCAAATTACGAAAGAGGAATTAAAAGAATACATAGCAGAGTTTAACAAAGAAGCATATGATAATTTCACAGAGAATGTTAAAAAAGAAGAAGAAGAGTATTTCAAAAAAGAGGAAAGAACAAAGTATAAACATTTAGAAGAATATGAAAACGTAAATTATTTCTCTCTTTTAATAAGTCGGGGACGATTTGGGACCCCCAATATTAAGGTGACTAATTATAATTATTTTTGTATAGAGAAAACACCACCACTTGCAGACTTGATTTATATTGACGAATATTATGAATTACTAATGGATTTAAAATCTGAACTAATTGAAAAAACCAAAGAATATATTGACAAATTTGACAAAGGAGAAATCAAAGCAGATTTAAGTAAGTTTTACAATAAGGCTATTGTTTTTGTTGAAGGAGAAAACGACTTGAAGTATTTCACAAAAGCAGCATTAGAACTTGGTCTGGATAAATTTTTAGAAAATTTTTATATCATTCAAAGAGGAGGATACAGAAACCTTGACAAGATTTGGGAGTTTTTTAAAAATAATCCGGTGGAAATCATTTCTCAAAAGAAAATTCTTCTTTATGATTGTGATACAACTAAACAGAATGAAGATTTTAACAATTATCTTTTTAAAAGAACAATCCCTTTTATTTCAAAAAGTCCTATTAGCAAAGGAATTGAAAATTTATTTCCCCAAGAGACAATAGATAAAGCAATAAAATACAAACCTGATTTTATTGACAAACATGAGCACAAATCTATAATTCGTGGGAAAGAAGAAAACACAAGCCATTTTGAATTAAACAAAGATGAAAAATCAAATTTTTGTGAATGGGTTTGTGAATATGGAACGAAAGATGACTTTGAGAACTTTATTGGGGTATTTAAGTTAATTTATGAAATATTAAAAGATGATTTAAAATGATAATTTTAAAAGTAAAGCACAATTATGAAAGCTAAACAATTTATTAAGTATATTAGATTTAAAACAAGTCAATACTTTGATATCAAAGGCTTTTCAAAAGCAAAATGTGGATACATATTAGAAAAACAAGCAGATTGGAACAATAACATTATAGACTCATCGGTTACGCCCTATATAGATAGCGAAGTTAAGAACAGAACACCTGGGGATACGTTTGCTCTTCATAAATACATTCACCATGGATTAAGTTCGCAAGCTTGTCTTTTCAATCTTCTTGGACCGTTTATAGCAAATAATTCTTATGATATAATACAAGAAATAGTAAATTTATCAGGGGTTTGTTTAAAAGGAGGTATTAATAAAATCAAGTTTGAACACACCGATAGAAATATTTTTAAAGAAGGGCAACAGCAACCCACATCAGTTGACTTATACATTGAAACTAATGAGGATGAAAAAATAATTGGAGAGTTTAAATTTACCGAATCCGAATTTGGAACGTGCTCTGTATACGAAGATGGAGATTGTGATGGATTAAACCCAAAAAACGATTTTGATTTATGCTATTTACACAAAAAGAAAGGAAGAGAATATCTAAATCTGATGCAAAAACATAATTTACTCTGGGACTCTAATCCTTGTCAATTCACTGAATTCTATCAAGCATATCGCTTACTTCTCTTTGCGTTAGAAAATAATGGAAGTTTCTTACTCATATACGACAATAGAAATCCTGCTTTTATTTATGAAGATAATGGGAAACAAAGGGGCAAATTTATAAGGTTCTTGGATTTATTGCCTGATAAAATTAGAGCAAAAGTATTCAAATTATCTATTCAAGAGATTGTTGAATTTTTAGAAAAGAATAATAAGCCAATATGGCTTGATGAATTTAAAGAAAAATATATATAAGATTTATACTTTATGAGATTCAAAATCATTAATAGAGATAAAAAGAAAGTAAGTCCGGATGAGTATATTGCTGGGTTACGGCAATGTGAATCAGTTGCTAAATCCGAATATAAAATCCTTAAATCAAAAATTGAACAGCTAAAAGAGTTTATGCATAAGAGCATAAATAATATCAAATCTATTAACGACAACATTCAAAAAGAGAAGAATTTGCAAGACGAAGAGCTTGGAAATTTATTGGATGTTTTATATGATAAATTATCCGAAGAATTAAATAACGGACTCAAAGAAACTGAAATCGCAGTATTAAAGAAAAAGAACAATCTTAAGTATTTTACAATAACTTTATTTGGGAAAACAAAATCTGGAAAAAGCACTATTAGAGAATCTTTAACATTTGGTAATAACATAGTGTATAAATGGATAAATAGTGACGGTTCCAAGAAGAAGAAATTGAGTGTCAATTATGGTGATTCCGTTGGTAAAGGTGACCAAAGAACGACAAGAGATATATATGAGTATTTTTGGAACAATTTAAGAATATTAGATACACCTGGTATTGCTGCATATAAGGGAGAGGAAGACACAAGAATAGCCGAAAATGTAATTGAAGAGTCTGATTTAATCTTATTTCTTGTTACTAATGATAGTATACAGTCAACTGAATTTGAAAAACTTTCTGAAATAAAAGCTCATAATAAACCGATAATAATATTATTAAATGTAAAACAGGATATTGAAAACGATATAAGACTTAAAAGATTTTTGAAGAATTACGGGAATATTGTAAGCAATGAAGGGCAAGAAGGAAATATAAACAGAATCAAGGAGCTTTCAAGAATTAGTTTTGGACACAGTGATATTGAAATAATTCCTATACATGCTCATAGCGCATTTAAAAGCAATATATGTGAAGATAAAGAGCTGAAAGAAAAATTGTTTGCCGCATCGCAGATTAATAAATTTAAATATTTATTGAGGAAGTTGATTATTGGACAAGGAATTCAAAAGAGAACACTAACATTTAGAGATGATTACATTTTTTATTTGAACAGTATTGAAAATGTTTATTGGGATTATTACAAGAAGATAAAACCAAGAGTTAAGTATCTTGATAAAAAACTAAAAGACCTGATATACTGGTTTGATAAATTTATTCCAGAAAGAAAAGAGTTCATTTATAACAGCGTAACAGAAATATTTTCTCCTTTGTATGAAGAAATTGATGACTTTGTTGATATGTATGCCGGTAAGGATGGTGCCGATAAAATATGGCAACAAATTGTTAAAAATGCCGATGTTGAAAGAAAATGCAATGATATTCAAAATATTATAATTAAAGACATTAATGAATATCTTGATAATTTTTCAAAAGAAACGAAATTTGATTTAAAGAATATTAATTTTGACATTGAAATATCAGATATATCAAAAGGGATTCTTGGAAGAGTAACGAGATGGGGGACGGTTGCTGTCAGTAGTGTTGAAATTATTGGCGGTTTATTAAATTGGTGGAATCCTTTTGGGTGGGTATCAATTACATTAGGTGCCGCTGGATTAATCGGAGTATTATTTAGTTTCTTTATTAAAAGTGATACCCATAAACATGAAAAGGAAAAGCAAGAAGCAAAAATTAAAATCAGGAAACAATTAAGTTCAAATCAATATCATGCATTAAAGTCTATTAAAAAATGGTTTAATGACGAGGTTGTTAAAGGAATTAATAAAAATTTACGATACGATCTATCTAATAAAATCCAATCATTAAATCAATTTGTAAACAATCTATATATTGAATCACAAGGGTTGGATAACATGTTAATAAGTGAAAATATTGCCCTTTATAATAAACTTTACACTCAATCATTTAGTCACAAAAAAGACGAGGCTGGGCATATTCTACGTGTAGCAAGATTACAAGGATCTGTTTCAAAAATATTAGTTAAAGATAAAATATTGGAAGAAAATGAATTACGTGTTTTTGAAAACATAGTTGGAGAAAAGATTGAAATTGTTCAACATACTGCTGATAATATAGAGTTATTAATAAGAGCATTAAAACCAGCCGACCTTAAAAGGGAATACGTTAATTTTGATTCAGTTAAAAACAGATATTTTCTGACAATACCTAAAAACATAATTGGTAAGACAATTGGTAAAAATGGAGTAAATATAAAATTAGCAAGCAAACTTTTAAATTATAAAATTCAAATAAGGGAAGTATAAATGAAGAAAGAAGTAGATTATTACATTTTTGATGTCAAAATTTCAAAACTTGTAGAGAGATTTATAGAGATTACTAAATCTATCAATAAAGATAATACAGAATTAGTAGTAAAGAGCATATTAAGTGATTTTTCTGATTTTAAAAATAAAGTAAAATTGGAAATTGCTTTTATAGGTCAATACGCCGCTGGCAAATCATCTATTATATCAGCATTAACAGGTGATAAAGAAATTAAAATAGGGCAAGGCATTACAACAGATATCGCGAAACAGTATTCATGGAATAATATATTTTTGGTAGACACACCTGGAATTTACACAGAGAGAAAAGATCACGATGACATTAGTATTGCTTATATGAATAAAGCTGATTTGCTTGTTTATGTAATAACGGTAGATGGTTTCGTTGATCCAATAGGCCCTAATTTTCGCAAAATTGCATTTGAAGAAGGTTTATCAAATAAAATGATGCTTGTAATGAATAAAAGATCTATGGAAAGTCAAAGTAATGAAGAAAATTGGGTAAAGCATGTTTATAACGTTATTCAACCTTTAAGTAAAGAAGATTTAAAGTTAGTAATAATAGATGCTCAAGACTATATAGAAGCATGTGACTCAACTGATATAGAAGAGAAAAATGAACTTATAACTTTAAGTAATTTTGAGATGTTCATTGAAAAGTTAAATGAATTTCTTGAAGAGAAAGGCCTTATTGGGAAACTCGTTTCACCTTTAAACCTAATAAATTACTATTCTAATATACTAATTGACTCTTTAACATCAGAGAACAACAATTTTGAAAAACTTCAAGAAATGTTACGAAGAAAACAATTTGTTGTTTTAAAAAGCAAACAAAAATTAGAAGAGACTGTGAGTTCGCAAATAAGAGTTTTATATTCAGAAATTATAAAGAGGGGTTATAGAGTAGCAGAAATGATTGGTTATGAGAGTGACCAAGAAATCATCAAACAAGAAAACGATAATACAATTGAAGAAATTAAAGGTTTGTGTGAAGAAGAAAAAACGAAAATAAACGAAATAGTCTTGGATGAGATATCAAATATGCTTAAAGAGATTGATAAACTATCCAGTTCTGAACTGATGAAAGATTTAATGGGAATACAAGAATTTAAACTGGATTTTAATGTTGCTATTAAAGATAAAAGAGTCAAACAATCTTTTAAACAAGCACCAGAAATACTTAATAAATTTAGTTCGTTTGCTGGGAAATTTACCTCCAGTGTAGAAAAAGCGGGGGCAAAAGGCTTGAAAGCGGTATCTGGAAGTAAGGCACATGAAACTGCTTTAAAGGTAGGTGAATTTTTCGGTCATAAATTTAAACCTTGGGATGCTGTAAAATATGCCGACAAATTTGCAAAAGTTGGAAAAGTTTTGGGTGTTGCCGGATTAATTCTCGGACCAGCAATTGCTTTATGGGAAGAAAAGAAAGAAAAAGACTACAAAGCCGATTTACTAAAAACACGGATGGAAGTTAGGAATAACTTTACTGGCTATGCAAAAGAAGTGAAAAAAGAGTTTGATGAGAAGTTAAAAGAACTACTTAATAATTTACACAACAAAGAACTAATATTGATTGATGAACAAAGTGACTCTTTACGTTCAACCGAAAAAAACGATTCCGCCGAAGTTAAATCTCTAAACGAAATAAACCAGGAATCAAGAAAGTTACTTGGAGAATTAGGGAAACAAGAGTAATTGTCATATTTAAAATGTCACCTCTCCGCAGATATTTCTGCGGAGAGTCATCTTAATTTTCTAATGTAGTAATTGCTCCAACAATTTCTCCATTTCGTAATATAGCAATTCCAGCGACACCCATAAGTAATTCCCATGTTTTCTTTGGACTACAATATTCCCAAAGTTCGTCACCATTCTGCATCATTGACAATAATTGTTTCCAAGAGGCGTTGTTAAATCCGAAAGGAACTGGTTCAGAACCAAGTCTGTCATCCTTTACCAAATGTTCTGTTTCGGCTTCTTCTATAGTCAATTTTCTTGTAAGCCAGCTTTCTTCCATGATTTTACTGTTTATCTTCCAAATGGATCGGTGATTTCCCTTACAGAACCACCGCCCCTTATAATATTATCAATAAACTTTTGTTTTGCACCAGCATCATATTGCGCCTGCTCTTTCTCTGCTTTTGTAGGCTTAATTTTCTTCTTTGGTTTCGGTTTGGGTTTTATACTTTTAGCCATATCATTAAATGTTTTATTTCAAATGTAAATTAGAGTTTTGAATCAATTTTTAAAATACCTTATTACTTCATAAGCAATATATTAACGGACATGCTTATTTAGTCAGAGAAGTTTATGGATGGAATCCAAATAAATTTTAAGATATCTCAATCTTATTTATTGCTGTTCTCAAATCGTTTGTAGATATATGAATATAAGACATTGTTGATTGAATGTCGCTATTTATAACCAATTTATACTTTGCTCTGGATAGGATTTAATAATTAGTTTGAAAATGATATTACTTCTCACTATTATTCCAATATAATAATGGTTTTATTATTTTCGCATTTTTCTCCAAAAATACGTTCATTTGTTATATTAATATATTAAGAGAAACATATTAAAAGTCATCAAGGCTATAAGCGTTATTTTAAGTTCTCAATATTTTAATTTACTAATTTATAATATTTAGTATGTATGGATAAATTTGAAACATTTCTAAAAAGCTTTCTTAAAGATTTAGAATCAGAAGAATATTTTGATTTGTTTTGGAAAAATGATATAAAGAACATTGAGGATTTCAAGAAACTGAAAATCCACGAACTTGAAGAAATAGGAATTAAATCTGTGGGTCACCAGAAACTAATATTATTAGCTATTAAGAATCTTAAAGATAATGCTATTTATAAATCAATTTATGAAGCCAAACCCAAGAATAATCGCATTATTAATGAGGAGCAAAATACTTCTAATATCAACCATAACCTTGAATTACAGAACATATTTGAAACATTCCTGATAAATTTTCTCAAGGATTTGGAGTCAATAGAATATTTTGATTTGTTTTGGAATAATAATATAAAAGATATTGAGGTTTTCAAAAAATTAACTATTCAGGACCTTAAAACGATTGGAATAAGTTCAATAGGGCATCAAAGACTGATTAAGCAAGCTATAAGCGAACTTGATAACAATTTTATTTATAATTCAACTTATGGTGTTGCACATGAAGATAAAAAGGTGGGTCACAGACATATTGATACAAATTCCCAACAGGACACAAAGAATGTAAAATCCAGTGGTAATTCAAAAACACATCCAAATCATTCTGAACATTCCGAGAGTAATTTGATTAAGCAAAATCCTAAAAAGGAGATTTTGAGAAAAAACAACAACAAGGGTTTATTAATAGCAGTTGCGCTCGTAATTATGATTTTGATTGTCATTATTTTAAAGGTATCTCCATTGGGATTTAAAAGTAATTACGAAAAAGGAGTTGAATTAATTAAAGAAAGAAGATACGATTTGGCTATAGAAAGTCTACAGAAAATCAAGGTTGACGATGATGATTATAAAAAAGCTAAATTAAAAATTAATTTGGCTAATGGATTACAATCGTTTGAAGCAAATAATTGGGTGAAATCGTTTTCGTATTTTTTAAACGAATTATTGCCTGAAGACAGTGGTATTGCAACAGAGTATATAGAAAAGACTAAAAAGGGATATTTAAAAGATAAAGGACTAAATGAATTAAATTTTAGTTTTGAAACTATAAGTGTGGTTTATTCTGGAATTTTTACTAAAGGTGGGGAAGTAAAAGCAAGTATTAAAAACAATATTGATAAAGATTTATTAATAAAATATTCTCTTACTTTTCAACTTTTAAGAGACACAAAAAACGGATACAAATTATCAACTAATAACCCTAATAAAACAGTAATGTTTAGCCCCAAATTTGAAGGAGAACTGAATGCAACAAGTGAAATCCAAGTTAACAACAATAGCACCGTGCAATTTATGGTGAATTTTGATGATATAAATGAGTCCTCTTCCAATCCTGTAAATTTCATAAACTTATTTGAGGGTGTTAATTTAGATTATAATAATGATAAAATTGTATTACCACTAAAAAACAATGAATGGCTTTTAATACCTATTACTGCTTTTAAAATAAAGCAAACAAGTTCTAAAAACGAAGAAGCCAAAAATGAATATTTTAGTTTTGATTTAACCAAATATACAGAGATTAAGAATATTGACCGCAAAGAGGATTATTATTTAATAAACGGTAAAGAAAAACTAAAAAAGAAGGATGTGAAATTAAGCACTTATGGTTCAATTATAGACTCAAAGACTTTTTGTGACACTTCTAAAATATTCAAACTTACTGTTCCTTATGCTATTTGGAAAGATAACTCAACATTTATATTAAAAAAGAACAAAAAAGACAAACTGCAAAACTCTGACAAATACAATGAAAACGTGGATTATTATGGATACGAATTATCAATAGGTCGCCCTAATATTCTCAATCCAAATATTTTATCCACTTTAAACAACTCCCCATCAGATTATAAAGTGTGTAGTTTGTATAAGATTACCGAAATAAACAACGAATATTCAGACTATTCAGATTTTATGTGTCAAGTGGAGTCTATTATTGTAGAAATGTTTGTTCTGGACAAAGAGAGCAATATAATTTATCGCAGTAGTAAATAAAATGTGGTGTTTAAATAAAACTATTTAATAAGTAAATAAATTAACAATAATGAATACAAAAATACGCATTTTGATTTTATCGTTTTTATTTGTAATTATACTATCCTTTACGACACGAGCACAAGAGGTTATGGGGATTTACGATTCTTATACATTTTATTCAAACGGAGTTTTGGTAGTGGATGGGGTAGGGAAAGGATATTGGGAAGAAAATAGAAGCAATGAAGCATTTTCCGTTTCTGTCGTTACTTCAACTGGTGGTTATCTACAAGCAATTGGAGACGGTATTGTTGGAGAAAGTAAAACATTAACATTGGTTGAATTAAGCAAGAATGTAACATTTAAGATTCACCGCAAACAGGGTAAATCAAAAGAACAAAAAGAAAGAGAAAAAGAAAGAGAAAATGAAGAGAAGAAAAATAGTGAAATTCAAAATGATTTAAGAGAAGCCAGAGATTATTTCAACAGAGCTGAAAAAATGACTGATTTTAAGAATTATCAAGAAGCAAATATTTTATACACAAAAGCAATTGAAATTAAACCTGATTACGAAAAGGCTTATTTAAATCGTGGACATAATTACTTTGAATTACAAGATTATACCAATGCATTTTCAGATTATAACAGTGCAATTAAAATAGCTCCAGATAATTTTGATAATTATGATATTAGAGGAAAAGCATATTCGGAATTAAAAGAATATTCCAATGCAATATTGGATTATACAAAACTAATTGAATTAAAACCAAATTCCGGAAATGCTTATTATAGTCGCGGGATTGCTTATTCCTTACTAAATGAATATACAAAAGCTATATCTGATTATTCCAAATCAATTGAATTAAATCCAATGAATGAAAAGGCTTACTATTATCGTGGGATTGCATATAATAAACTGGGGAAGAATGCAAATGCTTGCAATGATTGGCAAAAAGCATCTTCATTAGGAGTTATAGAGGCAAAAGACCTATTAAAAGAAAATTGTAAATTTGAATACTCGGCAGCAGAATATAAGAAGCAAGGAGATGATATTTTTAAATTGGGTAATTATAATGAAGCAGTTAATTTATATAACAAAGCAATAGAAAAGAACCCAAAATATGGAGAAGCCTATTTTAACCGTGCAAATGCTTATTTTTATTTAAAAGATTACGCAAAAGCAATTTCGGACGACACTAAATCAATAGAACTATATTATTATCAAGCTTATTCCTACAATAATCGTGCGATTGCTTATATAGAGTTAAAGGACTACTCAAATGGGATATCTGATTATACAAAAGCTATAAAATGTGACTCAAATTATGCACAAGCATATTTTAACCGTGGAAACGCATATCGTAATGCGGGAGACTCATATTTAGATGCAGGGAATTGGAGAAGTAGACTCAATAAAGCCATCGTAGATTATAGTAAAGCAATAGAATTAGATCCAAAACATGCAGACGCATATAACAATCGTGGATATACATATAAAGACTTGGGGAATAAAACTAAAGCAATAGCTGATTGGAAAAAAGCCAGTTCACTTGGTAATACAAATTCAAAAGATGAATTGGATAAATACAGCAAGGAAAAAAAATAATGATAACAAACTCAAATAAGAATAATGCTCATAAAAACAAGACTGGTGATAATTCTATTCACAAGAATAAAGTATTTATAAAACCCATTGAACCTGTGGCAGTATCATTAAGGTTTTCTAAAAGTGTAATAATGATATTGGGGTTTTTATTGGGTGTCCCAACTTTTGGTATTTCTTTATTAATCGCTATATTACTTGCAAGATATTTGGATAAAAAGAGTCTTGGTGTTACTGGTGGGGATGATGATTATGAAAAAGCCTGTGATGACTATGAAAAAGAACAAGCAAAGAAAAGATTGTATAGACAAAATTTTATAAAGAACTATTACAAAATAAAAAGAAAAAAAGAAGAAAAAGAGGAAGAAAGAATAAAGAAGTAATAAGGAGTTAGATAATAAGGATAAAATATATATGATTATGGTCAATTGAAGAAATAAGAGTGCTCATTATAACAAGGCTGGTGATAGCTCTTTATATGAGAACAAAAAATTGAGAAGACCAAATAAATCAGTGCAAGCAACAGTGAATAAATTTAGGAAAAAACTTTATGCCTTAACAGGTTATTAATAATAATGAAAAATACAATAATATTGTTTTAACGGAGTTAAACAACAAAATGATAAAACTACAAATAATAACGAATAAAGACAAAAAGATATTTTATATCATTGAGGTCTTTGTAATGATGTTAGTCGTTGCCCTTTATATTGCTTATGATATTCCGTTTTATGTTATAATTTTTGTTATGGGCTTTTTATGGCTTCTGAAATGGTTATTAATTAAAAACTCCTCAACAAATAAAGAAACCGAAATCCATAAACCAAGCAAACAAAGCCAAATAATATTATCATCAATTGAAATTGCTTCTGTAATTATAACTATTGCTTTAGTAACTTTGTTTGAATGGAGCTTTGCATGGTTTTTTGCACCTCAATTAATAGTGGGATATTTAGAGATGAAAAAAAGGGGGTATAGTCTTGCGGATGGAGAAGAATATATTGAAGCTTTAAAAAAAGAAGAAATGGATGATAGAGATAAATGGTATCATTGGATAAAATGGCAGGATAATCAATTTGATGAAGACAAACAAAGCAAACCCAAAGAGTTATTTGATTTTTACAAGAAAGATTATGACAAAAATGCCAATTAATTATTACTGTTTAATGATAATGTAATTTGCAATTTATAAAAGCATACAAAAGAATTAATATGGAAGAAAAACATAATAATATTGCAAGAATAACAGCAGAACACCTATCTGAACATGTTAATACACCAGTAAAAGACATTTCAGACTTAAGCCACAAGATATTAAGTGCAAAATCTGTTGATGAAATCAAAAAGGCAGTAGTTGATATAAATCCAAATGCCAACACTGATAAAATTCATAAGGCTGCCAATGCCCTAATAAAAGCAAAAGAACATAACCATCACGAAGGATTGTATAAAGTCTTTGCTACTCTCTCATTATTAATTGGGATTGCCTTTTCTGCTTCAATTGGAACAATCTGGCCAGTTTTGCTTGGTGGTATGATTGCTTCTTATTTTGGAATGGAAAGTGGTGGCAAAGATAATTATGCGGAATATTTAGGTGGAGACAAAGATGATATCGCAACAAACTTTCAATCCACTATTAAATACAACAATCAAACTTTTTGGCAGAACTTTAAAGATGAAATGTTGAGTTAAATGTGACTATTTTCTGAAAGGTATAAAAGAACAGTTAATACTCCTTTCTTAATGAATAACTCAAAACAGACTTAAGAAATATCAATTTTATTTATTGCTTTTCTTAAATCGTTTGTAGATATGTGAATATACGACATCGTTGTTTGAATGTTGCTATGCCCAACCAATTCTTTCACATAATTTATATTAACGTTACTTTTTATAAGTGAGGTTATAAATGTGTGTCTTAAACAATGAAAATGAAACTTGTTTGGGAGATGTGCTTTTTTTAAGTATTTTGTGAAATTCCTTGATATATAACTTTTACTATATGATTTCCCTTCAGGGTTTCCAAAAACCAATTTTTCGGGTGTTCTGAAGTCAATAATGTTATAATCTTTGTTTCCTTGTAATGAGTTTAATAATTCAAATAAATTGATAGACATAGGAACATAACGAATTTTACCTGTTTTAGTTTGAAAGTTGGGTTTATTTCTAATTTTTACCATTCTATCTGCAAAATCAACATCTGACCATTGTAATGTGAGAATTTCATTTAATCTACAGCCTGTGTATAATCCATACCGAACTATGTTCTTGAATTTGCTTTCAGGGATTATTTCCATCAGTATTTTAACTTCTTCGTTACTAAATGCCAATATTTCTTTTTCCGGAATGAAGAATTTCTTAACATCTTTAATTGGATTTACCAATGATATTCCCAAACGAACCGAAATATTAAAGATTGCTTTCATTACCTTTAACTCAATATTACAAGTCATCTTCTTGACAGTCTTAATTCTTTCTTCTTTGTATCGTTCAATATCTTTTACTGTGATTATTTTGGCTGGGATATTTCCCAATATAGAAATCATATTTGCGAATACTCTTTCATATATTTTATGTGTCTGAATACTTAAATTATTAATCGTATAGTTTAATACTTCCGATTTTATATCTTCCAGATAATAGATATTTTGAGGCACATGCTTAATTTTCCTGTTTTCTAACATTTCAACAAATCCTTTTTCAAATTCCTTTGCTTCTGCTTTCAATTTAGTTTTGGTTGAGACAGAACGCCTTTTACCATTCTCATCAAAATAGTATAAGTAGTATTTACCGCTTTTCGGAGATTTGCTTAAAAACATAATTGTTGCTCCTATCAGGGTGATATTTCCTTAAAACATTCAATTTTTGATACCTTGAGTGGGTAATTTAGTGGGTAATTTTTCAAAAACAGTTAAAATGTTTTAAATTTTAACTGTTTTTAGGGTAGGTAAAAAACCTGAAAAGCCGTGTGTCGCCGGTTCGATTCCGGCCCTGTCCACTTGATACCAACCAAAAGGGATGCGAAAGTATCCCTTTTTTAATGTCCTTATCGAATCTTTCAATAAAATCATACCTCAACTAATTTTTGAACTGTGTATATAACTGTGTATATGTTGTATCGCTTTTCAAAGTTCCGTTTTATACCAAATGGAAATGGAGAGAATTATGTTTCTAACCAAGTCAATATATCTTTGAAAATGAAACTCCCCGCCGCAAGCAGCGGGGTATCTATTTATTATATTTGTAAAAACCTTTCGCCGCAAGCGGCGGGGAATTTACCCTAAGAGATTAAAATTAAAATTAAGTACATTTGAAGAGTTTATATATTGAGAGTTGTATTTACCGAATACAAAAAATAATTTTAGGAAAACAAAATTACTAAAGGGGCTAACAGAATGTATACTTACTCTAGAATTTCGTTCTTTTCTATTCTTTCAAAAAGAATAAGAGAATCCGTTTTTAGAAAATGCAATTTAATTTTGTGCATAACCTCATTTTTTGTGATTACACAGGTTTCCCAGGTCTCAGCCCAAACGGTATTATTTGACTTTGACAATGCTCCGCTATACACAGCACTACCGATAACACTTACGGTGAACGGAATTACCGCTCACTTTTCTGCAACAGGTCAGGGATATTCAATCCAAAACGCTAACGCGATTGGTTTCACACCACCGGGATTTTCGGGCAGGATTATATATCCCAGCAGCGTTTATCTTGCAGATCTTCGGGTTGGCTTCGATACGACAATTACGGCATTCTCGATTATGTACAGTTGTCAGGAACTGGGATGCGATGATGCAGCGACGATGAGGGTTACTGCATATAAGAACGGAGTTTATGTCGGAACAAATACAAGAACTGCTACTTTTCCAGGTACCTGGCCGGTAGATACGCTGAGGTGCACATTTGTGCAGGGCTTTGACAGCGTAGTTGTTCATTATTCCAGTCCACCTCCAACATGTCAGGACTATGGTGTTATTTTTATGGCAGATAATATGAGGGTAACTCCCATAAACCCTACCGCTATATCAGAAGGAGAACTTCCTGTAATGTTCGAGTTAAAGCAGAACTATCCAAATCCCTTCAACCCGAGCACTACAATCAGCTATCAGCTTCAAAAACAGGACCACGTTATTCTAAAAGTTTTTGATGCTGATGGTAAAGAAGTAGCAATACTTGTAAACAGTGTTGAACAGGCAGGTTATAAGTCGGTGAATTTCAATGCAGGCAATTTAGCAAGCGGGGTTTATTATTACCGATTGCAGACAGGAAGCTCTGTAGAAACCAGGAAATTCGTATTGCTAAGATAAAAGTAATCACTACAATTTAAGAGTTTACAGATAAATACGAGTTTGGTAATATTTACCGTTTTATTGTGCCGTCCGTTACTGCATTTAATTTAACCGTCAAAAACAATATCTGCCTTTAATAATTAGTTTATCATTAATATCTTATCTGCAATCAAAAATACTATATGCATATTATTGACTGGTCAATCGTTGTTGTTTATTTCATAATCAACATACTTATAGGATTATACTATTACAAGAAGGCAAGCGGAAACACGGAGAACTTTTTTCTTTCGGGCAGAAAGATGACCTGGTGGCTTGCAGGGCTTTCAATGGTTGCCACTACATTTGCAGCTGACACTCCCCTTGCGGTAACGGAACTCGTAGGACAGAACGGCATAGCAGGGAACTGGTTATGGTGGAATATGATGTTCGGCGGGATGCTTACGGTTTTCTTCTTTGCAAGATTGTGGAGACGCGCAAACATACTAACAGACGTAGAATTCATTGAATTAAGATATTCTGGTAAGGCGGCTTCATTCCTTCGCGGGTTCAAGGCAATATACCTCGGTATATTTATGAACATAATAATAATGGGCTGGGTTAGTCTTGCACTCGGAAAAATACTTAAAGGTATGTTTCCTGAATCGATTAACGACGGCAACGTTATGTTTTTCATTCTTGCCATAATGATTATTACCGCCGTAATTTCTGCGATGTCGGGGTTATGGGGTGTAGCAGTAACAGATGCATTCCAGTTTGTGATAAAAATGACGGGTTGTATTATACTTGCTATAATTGTCGTTAACTCACCACAGGTTGGCGGGATATCAGGTCTCCAGGCCAAACTTCCTGAATGGGCATTAAGGTTCACTCCGCAAATCGGAGACGGTGCTTCGGGTTCAACGGGTGCGGGAGGTATTTTTATGATGACTATATCAACATTTCTTGCATACATAGGAATTCAATGGTGGTCGAGCTGGTACCCAGGTGCAGAACCCGGCGGCGGCGGTTACGTGGCGCAAAGAATGATGTCTGCAAAGAACGAAAAGCATTCGCTCCTTGCCACTTTATTCTTTCAGGTAGCGCACTTCACACTTCGTCCGTGGCCGTGGATTATAGTTGCATTATCTGCTATAGTATTATATCCTGATTTACCTGCAGCAGATAAAGGACTGGGTTACGTGAAGGCAATGAATGATTTTCTTCCAGTCGGGCTGAAGGGACTTTTACTCGCAACATTCTTTGCGGCATCGATGTCAACGATAGCAACACACTTAAACTGGGGAACGTCATATTTCATAAATGATTTTTACAAGAGGTTTCTTAAACCAAACGAAACTGACAAGCATTATGTATCCGCTTCGAGATGGATGACATTCGTATTTATGATATTAGCGGTACTCGTAACTAGTTTTATGTCCACGATTTCGGGCGTATGGGCATTCGTTATTGAATGCGGAGCAGGACTCGGACTTGTGCTTATACTCAGATGGTTCTGGTGGAGAGTGAATGCAATCAGTGAAATAGTTGCGACAGTAACGCCGTTCATAGTATACGGAGTTTTACACTTTGGAAATTTCGGTATACCATTTCCGCAGACGCTATATATTATAGTACCGATTACAACACTTGCGTGGGTAATAACAGCATTCATAACAAAGCCGACAGAAGAATCAAGGCTTGAAGAATTTTACAAGAGGGTACATCCCGGCGGAATAGGCTGGAAGAAGTTTGCAGCGAGGATGCCCGAAGTAAAACCTGACAAGGGTTACGGAATACTTTTCCTTGACTGGTTTCTGGGGATTGTATTATTATATATGTTCCTTTTCGGAATAGGAAAAATAATTTTCGGGGAATACATATTGGGATTTTTATACTTAGCGATAGGAATAGCGGCTGGCTGGATAATATTAAGGCATGTAAATTATCTTGGATGGGGAGAAGTGAACAAATAAATACAGGTAATTAATAATACTCAACGGCGGTTACAAAGGAATAATACTGTGTATTATTCCTTTGTAGTATTAAGGGTGAATGTTCAACCCCTGCAGGGTTGCGTTGATGGTTTTGCTTTCCCCCGGCTTTGCCGGGGGTTATTCATATTAAACCCAGTTCGGGGTTTTGAAAACAGATTTGTCAGTTATATATAACGGTAAATATTAATGAAGTGTTCAGAACAGACGTAACGGAGTAAAGATTAACAAAGCATTTTAATTCTTGATTAAACATGTCACTTTTATTAAATTCTTTTGTTTATATATTTTAATTCATAAATAGCACGTTAAAATTTAATGGATAATTGAATCAGTCGAAGGACGATGAGGAATGGCAATGAGGGATAATGTTGCAATTGTAACAGGTGCAAGCCGTGGAATAGGTCTTGCGATAGCAACAGAGCTTGCAAGACTGGGATATTCACTGGGAATAGTTGCCCGAACGAAACCAGATATTGAGAGGGCTGCGGAGAGCATAAGGAAGCAATATCCTGAGATAATGGTTATTGCAGAAGCATTTGATGTGGTTAACGGAGAGAGTACCGAGAATTTTGTCAGCCGTGTATCCGAAGAACTCGGAACCGTATGTGTGCTTGTAAATAATGCGGGAGATTACAAAACAGGAACATCGTTAATGCCGACAGAAGAAACACAGCGGATGATGGATGTAAATTTTCTTGCCGCCACACGTTTTGTTCAGGCGGTGCTTCCTTCGATGAAGAAGTCAGGACGCGGTTACATATTCAACATTGCTTCGATGTGCGGTGTGCAGGCATTCTCCGATGTTGGAAACTATTGTGCCTCGAAATATGCATTAGTTGGTTACAGTTCTTCTCTTGCTCAGGAACTGGCTGCTACGGGAATAAAAGTAACGGCAGTATGCCCGAGCTGGGTAAACACAAGGCAGGCGGAAGGGGCTCCGGTAGAGCCTGATGAAATGATACAAACGAATGATATTGCTTTAACAATCCGGTATTTACTGACACTGGGAATGTCGGCATCAATCCGGGAAATAGTAATTCACTGCAAATAGTTTGCGGTGGAATTGATAATTAATATTCGGGGGTAATACATGGAAGGATTAACAACAACAAAGGCGCCATTTATAGAGAAGGCGCAGGAAAACGGGCAAAGGTTTATTCACCAGCCCTACGAACTTTATTCTGAAGAAAACCACAAGGCGTGGGCAAGTCTTTATGCAAGAATTCAGGAACCCTGGCACCGGTACGCCAATCCGAAATTTCTGGAAGGTGTATCAAAGTTAATGCTTGATTCTAACCGCGTTCCAAGAATCGAAGAAATTAATAAATTTTTGAAACCCCTTACGGGATTCTCAGCAAAACCTGTAAGCGGTTATATACCTGCGTTTATTTTCTTTGATTGTCTCCGAAACAGGGATTTTCCAACAACAATAACAGTACGTGATATTTCCAAACTCGATTATTTGCCTGAACCTGATATGTTTCATGATGTAGCGGGTCACGTTCCGATGCACACAGACAAGGAATTTGCAGATACGCTTGTTCGCTTCGGAGACTGTGCTCTCTCTGCAGCACTGGTGATTCAGGAATTAAAAGACAAAGAACTTCAGGTGAAACTGGCACAGTCTGTCATAAAAGCAATGGCACGTTTCTTCTGGTTCACAGTTGAGTTCGGATTAATCCGTTCAGGAAAAGAACTGAGGGCTTACGGAAGCGGTCTTCTGAGTTCATACGGAGAATTAAAACATTCAATAGAATCGCCCGATGTGCAGCGATATCCTCTTCAGCTTGAATGGGCAGTTAATCAATACTTTGAGATTGACAAATACCAGCCGCTGCTTTTCATAATAGACTCTTTCGACCATTTATTCTCAATGGTTGACGAACTTGAAAAATGGGTTAAGAACGGTAAGCTGAACAATGTGTGTCCCGGAGAACCTTATGTAAGCGAGGCCGACATACAGAGTTTTCTGTCGGCAAAGCTATAAACAGACTTAAAATTTAATCCGATTATACTTAATTAGAAAGGGCTGTAACAGCCCTTTCTAATTTTAATTTTTATTATAAATTCACAAAGAGTTTTTCCGCAGAACGACGTACTTTCTTTGCTTCAGCAAGATGATCATTTTCCGTATCCCTGAAACCGAGTGTTAATAATGCAACACTTTTCAGCCCCTTTGAATTTAAATCAAGTATCTTATCAACTTCATCAGGAACAAATCCTTCCATTGGCGTAGAATCAACCTGTTCGAGCGCGGCCGCGGCCAATGCCGTTCCGAGAGCAAGGTAAACCTGACGTGCTGACCACTCATATTTTTCTTCTTTAGAACGGCCGTTAACGATACCCATCAGCATTCCTTTAAATCCATTAAGACTTTCGGGGGTTACGCCCCTTGTAAGCGCAATGTTTTCAAGATACTCATCGGCGTGCTGTTCTGTTACGTTATCCCAGGCGGCGAAAACAAGAAGATGAGAGCACTCAGTAATCTGAGGCTGATTGTAAGCAACAGGCTGAATCTTTTTTCTGAGTTCTTCGTTTTCCACAACGAATATTGTGTAAGGCTGTAACCCCATCGAAGAGGCGGATAGTCTTACGGATTCAAGAATCCTGTTAAGTTGCTCCTGAGACACCTTTTTACCGTTCATTCTTTTTGTTGCATAACGCCAGTTAAGTGCATCTATAATCTGCATTTGTAAATTATTCCTTTCTTTGATTAGTATAATATTATTATTTAGTTGTTATTTTCTTTCTGTGATTATTACCCCAGTCACTTAGAGCTCTTATTACTTTCTTAAGAGAGTCTGCATAAGGGAGAAGTGTATATTCAACCACCACAGGAAAGCCGGTACGGACAATTCTTTTAATAAGTTTATGGCCGTGCAAGTCCTTTAATTCCTTAGCCAGCACTTTGGAGCTGATACCAGGAATGCTTTTTTCTATCTCCCCGAACCTTTTATTGCCTGAAGAGATTGAAATCAGAATCATGAGTTTCCACTTCCCGTTAATCACGCTTATAGTTTCTCTGACGGACGAAATCATAGTTCCGCACTCAGAGTGCTTAATGTTTGCTGATTTTTTCATTTACGGTTACTTTAGTACAATTACTTACCTAAAGTAAGTAACAACGGAGAGAACATAATAATTCAGACAGATTTTACCGACGGTTCTGCCATGAATTATTTATTGTAGTTTTTGTTTAAGAATATATATTTAAATTAAGCACTAATTATAGAATTACACTATGAAAATATTTCTTCAATATCCGTTTATTGTATCGATAATAATAATATCGGTAATCAGCATAGGTATTTTTTGGGCCGCAGAAAGACTGACAAGAAAAAAGATTCAGCATGATATGCTGATTGAGAATCACGCAGTAAGCGGGTTTATTTACAATGCAGTGTGCGTGATATATGCCGTTCTTATAGCGTTTGTTGTTTTTGTTATCTGGGGAAATCTTGAAAAGACTAATTCAAAAATAGAGGGGGAAGCAAACAACCTGCTTAATATATATTACGATGCGAGTGCATATCCTGATTCAATAAAGAAAGACATACAGTTAACCATCCGAGAATACGTAAAAGGTGTTACAAACGATGAATGGAAATTGATGGCTGAGGGAAGGGCTGATTCTGCGACTGCAAAACAGTTTGTAAAACTCAACAGAATATTCTTATCCATAAAAACAAGTGACGTATCAAACACAGAGATTCTTACGCAGTCTCTGGAGAACATGCACGACTTAAGGGAATTCAGACGGCACCGCATACTTAGCAGCAAACAGAGTATGCCTGATATTTTGTGGCTTGTATTAATATTATCTACGGTAATTATAGTCGCGTTTACATTCTTCTTCAGTGTAAAAAACATCTGGCAGAACAATGTTATGATTTCATTTTTAATCTTCGTCAGCGTAATTGTTTTATACCTGATTTATGTTCTGGACCACCCTTATATGGGTGTGGATGCGATAAAACCAGAGGCCTTCCAGCCACTGATTGATATTATAAACAGAACAAAATGATTTGATTTTCGAAAGAGAACACGAGGATGTTAAAACCAAAAGGAGAGCTATGCTCTCCTTTTGGTTAAAGATTAATATTTACAACCCCTCTATAACTTAAACGAAATAGTAATACCACTAACGATTAACTGAACTGCGATTGCAAGTATAAAGAAACCCATGGTTTTCTTTAAGATTTCAATCCCTGTTTTGCCGAGAATTTTCATTAAAGGAATTGACAGCAGTAAAGCTATGTACACAGAAACGGCAATTAACAGAATTCCTGTACTTATTCCAAGAATATAATCTGCCTGATAGCCCTGCATTGAAAGGCCGATAACGGCTCCGATAGCACCAGGCCCGCTTAAAAGCGGCAATGCCATAGGCGCAAATGAAATATCCTCTTTTGTTTTTCCTTCTTCCTGAACCTCCCCGGAGATTTTTTCCTTACTTGTAAGCATTTCCCAGGCGGTATTCATAACGACAATACCACCGGCAATTTTCAGCACACCCATAGATATACCAAAAAAATCAAGTATAAACTCACCTATAAGGTAAAACACAAGAAGAACAAAGAATACGTTCACAGATGTTTTTAAAGCGGTTTTATTTCTGCTTTTGCTGTTTGAATTTACAGTTAAAGAACAAAATACAGGGATAGCACCAGGAGGATCCACGATAGGAAATAATGCGACAAAAGCAAGCGCAAGAGCGGTAAAAAAACTTTCCATAAACTTTATATTTGAGTTTTGAATTAGATGTTTTTCTCAATTAAATATACCAAACTCATGAAAAACAATAAATGCAAAATATTGATTACAACCATGGGATGAAGGAACAACATCGAACTAATAAAAAGGGGAGCATTGCTCCCCTTTTTTATAAACGGTTTTACTTATGCAAACCCTGAAAGTTTTGTGTGATTATTTTGTTGCTAAATATTCGTAAGTCCCGTCTGCGTTAATCTGCAGTTTAACAAGTTTACAAATATCAATATTCGTGAACGTAATATGTCCGCCTGCTGCATCGGTAATCTTCATATCGAACAAACAGGTTGTTCCATAATCAGGTGGAATTGTAACCTTTATTGTCGAACCGTTTTCGAAAAGGTCATTAGGAAGAATATCTTTTCCCCAGTGGTCTGTTTCTGCCGGGCTGACAAATACATCGACAAGTGTTACACCTGTATGGTTAACTACGTCGTAAGAATAAGTTACACCTGCAGTATTATCGGTGGCTTTATTCTCAGTGGATTTGTTTTCTGTTGACTTGTTTTCTGTTGACTTGTTCTCAGTTGTTTTTACAGGTGCTTTTTCTTCTGTTTTTGGTGCTTCTTTTTTTCCGCATCCTGTGATAAATACAAATAATGCTATCACCGCAAACATTGATACGACACTGTAGATTTTGTTGTTTTTCATGTTGTTTTTATTTAGTTTAATAAAGAAAAAACTTAACCTCCCCCATAAAGCCAAGTTAACCCATGTAATTGTACCATATAAATACATGATTTAAATTCAACCATTACGCGCCGATATTCGTTCCGTTGATTTCTGTTAATTTAAAAGCGGGAAAAGCAGAGGCTATGCTCAGAAAGGTTTATAATAAAACCTTATATTGTTGTTTCCTTTGTTAATGTGTACGGACTTAAAAGTGTTAAATAATTTATAAATATTTTCTGGAATACCATTAACTGTTACCTTCCATTTCTCATCCCAGTTATCAATAAAACTGATATAACCGTCAGTATTACTGCTCACGTTTATTTCGAGCAAGTTTCCTGTGTAATCAACAACCTTTATTTCGGGTGAAGATGCATCGGCAAGGAATGGTTTAATGTCATTATAATTAATCTCTTTGCTGAAAAATAGTTTTCTTCCTGTGTTTAACCCAAGAAGTTTATTCAAACTAACCGTGTCCGCACTATGCTTTTTAAGGAATTCAGTGTATCCTGTGTAATACCAGTCAGCGACAACTCCGCTGTTATACACATTATTCAGGGACACTGTTTTATAGAGAAAAGTTCTTTGTGTTTCGAATGCAGTTTTATTATCAAGTGTGAGTTGTTCCCTGATTTTACTTTTCTCTGCTTTAATCCAAAGCCAGGGGGAGAAAGTGTAAGATTCAAGGAATGTAAAAACAAGAATAAAGACAATAACTGTGTTTAATTTCGAAGATAATACCTGATACTTATTGTACTGACGCAGTTTAAGCAAAGCTAAGAATATTAATACAGAAGAAACAAGAAATATGTAACCGTATGATGTCAGCAAAGATTTCAACATAGCTGCATACTTAGGTCTGAACAGAAGAAGCATATCAACTTTGGAATTTACAAAGTATTCCTGCCATTCAACACTCACAATTTTATACGTGGAAAAGAAAACGTTTAATACAATAATCACAGCAGAAACTCCAAAGAGAATAATTTCGGTTCTGCCGAAGTAAAGTTTATTTTCCTTTATCCTTTTGAACAAATCGTGGTAAGCGAGTCCAAGAAGCCAGGCAAAAAGAATAAGAAGAACCTTATTCAGCCTGCCCCATTCCCTGAGACTTGAGAAAAACGGAAAGTAATGCCAGAAAAAGTTGAACAGCAAAGAACCTGAACTGTAAGTGACGTATACCAGAAGGGAAATCCATATTAATAATATCCATTTTTTCCTGTCTCCGGCTCCTCTGTTGGAATTAATAAAGTACACCAGAATTACAAACAGGTTCAGCAAGCCAAGATAGAAACTTGTGTTGATGGATGACAACGGCGGATAAATAAGCGACCCGAGTGTGCTCAGCGGGGATTCAGAAGTTGTGGTTGAATATTCATAATTGTTACCGCCTCTTCCGTTAGTCTGATTCATTAATTCAGACACCGAGTGCAAATAAGGATAACAGAGCAAAAACGCGAAAGCCACAGTAAACACAACAATTATCACAGGAACGATTACGTTATCCCGTTCAAGTTTTAAAACATGTGTCCGTGTGAATTTAAAAAGAAAGAATAAAAAGTATGGTACGAAAACAAACACAGAATAGTATAAATAATACGGATAGCCCGCCGTCACGGAACACACAAGAAAGAAGAGCAGAAGCAAAGAATACTTAAAGTAAGAAGATTTTCTTTCCGATGTGAAGACACTGCTGACAGCAAAAAGAATCCACGGAAACCAGCACAAAGTATGTATGGCATTTGGAAACCTGATAATTTCAAGGGTTCCGACGGATGACGTAATAAGAAGTGCTGAAATAAACGCAGGTAATATATTTATGTTTAAAGCCCTCAGCCATTTATAAAAACCTGCAGAAAGAATGGAAAAGGCCAGAACAGTAAAACGAACATGGTCAACAGAAGAATAGCCGCCTGCTAATTTATAAAAAACTGCAAGCAGAATGTTCAGGGGATAAAAAGACTGTGTAAACGGACTGAAAACGAACGGATACCCGGACGCTTCCGACGGCGACCAGTATGGTATTTCAAGCCTGCTGAGAAAATGCAGAAGATAAACCTTATAATTGTAGTAAAGTATTCTGAAATCATTTCCAACGGAAACATCAAAACCTGATAAACCAAACGGTAACACATAAGGCAGAAGGTATACAAAAGGAGCAATAACAAGAACAAGCAACAATATTCTTTCCTTATTGTCTTTTATGAATGAATTATTCCCCAATGGATATTATTTAATGTATGATTTAAAGTTTTAAAATATGAAACAATTTACTAAATCCCAGTTCAATTTATTATGGTAAAAAGTAATCTCAGACTCTAATTATTCAATAAATCAACTAAGGTCAGATAATATAACTATTTAAATAATACACCTGATAGGATAAGCGAAAACGACAAGTATGGGGAATAAATAACCACGACTCCTTTTGTTGCATTTGATACTTGTCAATCGAAATGGATTTATTTATATTGCATATAATAATTTTAAAACCTTAATAAAACTTAAAGGGAAAGTAAAAATGAAAAGCAAATTATCCTTAAAGAAAGCAACGGTTGGAATACTTACATTAATATTCTTAATGAGTATTTCACTCCAGATTTATTCGTACCCGACAGGGGTGGCGGGAAGAACATTAAAACCAGGTTCAACAAACGGCTGTACATGTCACCAGGCTGCGCTAAATGCAGCAGTAGTGGTTACCGTAACAGGGCCTGCAACATTAGCACCAGGTGCAACAGGAACATATACTTTTTCTGTCAGCAGATCATCCGGAACATTCAGTACCGGCGGTATTGACATAGCAGTAAGTTCAGGTACATTAGCACTTGCAAGTGGAAGCACAGGACTGAAAATTTTAACAAGTGAATTAGTTCACAGTGCAAAATTTACAGGTGCAACAACAAAGACATTTACAGTGACAGCCCCGGCAACACCAGGCACAATCACAATTTATTGTACAGGTGCAGCAGGAACAAATCCACCAAACTGGAACAACGGTGCAAATTTCACAGTTAATGTAGCAACAGGAATCAGTCAGATTGAAGAAGTTGCACATTCGTATTCTTTATCACAGAATTTCCCAAATCCGTTTAATCCGACAACAAACATTTCTTTCAGTTTACCAAAAGCAGGTTTTGTAAACATTTCAGTTTATGACATTACCGGTAAACTTGTTCAGGAATTAGTAAACAGCAACCAGCCAGCGGGTAAATTCAACGTAACCTGGGATGCAAATAATTTTGCAAGCGGTGTTTATTTCTACAAAATCAAATCAGGTGATTTCACTGAAATGAAAAAGATGAGCTTAATAAAATAAGTTTCATATACAGAATTTGATAAACCCTTGTTGATTCGTCAACAAGGGTTTTTTAATTTACAGAAAACAAAAAGGGGTTACATATATAATGTAACCCCTTTTAAAATATAAGTGTGAATATTACTTAAGCAACATCATTTTCTTTACTTCAGAGAAAGTGCCTGTTTCCAGTTTATAGAAATATATCCCGCTTGCCAGTGATGAGGCATTGTAATTAATTTCATAAGTACCCGCTTCTTTCGTACTGTTCACAAGTTCAGCTACTATTCGTCCCAGTGCATCATAGACAGTCATTTTAACGTGGTCTTTAGTTGGAATTGCAAACTTAATTGTTGTTGACGGATTAAACGGGTTTGGATAATTATTGAAAAGTTTATATTCTGACGGTATTGTAGTATTAACTTCATTACTTCCTGTTATAAGATCAGGATCAAAAACAGAAATACTGTAAAAATTATACAACAGACTTCCACTCACGATTGTTCTCACAAGAGCACCTGTTACTCCGTCAACTTCAAACACACCAAGTCCTGTTGCAAGAAAATTACCATTGGGCAGTTTCCATAAACCACGGATTCCCTGTGCACCTTTTAAAGTATCGGTTAATACTCCGAGTGAGTCATATATTCTGATGCCCGAGAGAACACCACTGAATTCAGCAACACCAACTTTACCTCCGGGAAGGTTTATCATTTGCTGAGGGAAATTTAATGCCGAACCAAGAAAATTTCCTAAGTATGCGCCTGTATTAATATTATGTTTTGTGATATCATTTACGCCGCTTGAATTTGAAACGAGCAAATCATTACTTCTGAACAAGAGACAATAAGGACTGTTTAACATATCGGTTGCAAAGACACCAATGTAAGCACCTGTTGAAGTAAACTGCTGCACTGTGTTCAATGCATTTCCGGTTGTTCCTGCGTTAGTTACAAGGACGGTTCCGTTCGGATGGAATTGTACATCACGAATATTATCAAGAATAGTATTATTTAAACCGCCCAGTGGGGCAAATACTCTTATGTAAGCTCCGCTGGTATCGAACAACTGAACAACATCGCTTAGCTGATCGGAAACAAGTATATGTGTTTTACTCAACTGAAGAACATTACGCGGAGTCTGAAGCATCGGACTGCTGTAGGGAACATAAGCAGTGTCGACAAGGTCGCCTGTGGTGAAATCGAAAGCCCAGACATTCTTTCTTGTTGCACAAGGAATAAGATACAATTTACTGCCCGTGGTTCTTTTGTTAAGGACGATTTGCTCACCTGTGTTATCAACTGTTCTGTTGCCATACATAATCCTTGCCTTAGAGAAGTCAAAAGTTTTCTGCACATCTTCGAAATAAGTACAGTAAGAACCGTTAAAGGGATTCAGAAAATCTGTGACAACAGAATAGACCACTCTGTCATTATCTACAGCAACGGCTTCAATCATTGCTTTATCTTTAATATATATATTATACGGCTGTCCTTTACTTATTGCAAGGTTTTCTGCAGCAATTCTCAACTTCGGATTTCTTTCGGCATTATTATAAACCGTATTAAAATCCAGTTTAATCTGTGCAAAAGAAGAAACGGCGGTTATTATAATAATTAATAAGGTAATTAACTTATTCATTTTACACCTCTTTTTAAATGTTTTGATATTTCTGTAAATATATTCACTTTATCCCCTTAAAAAAACACAATTCATTTTTGAAAAGAGCAAGTATTTCTGTAAACGAAAAATAGTATTACGGGAATCCGTAATACTATTTCGAAAATCTGTTATTATTCTGTTAACTTAAAACGATCTGTCGCCTCTGTATCTTGTCATCGAAGACAGCTCTGCTTTACGAAGTCTTATATTCTTCGGAGTTACTTCGACTATTTCATCGTCATTTAAAAATTCAATTGCACGTTCAAGCGTAAGCGGTGAAACGGGAGTAAGTATTATCCCCTCGTCTTTGCTCGATGTACGCATGTTTGAAAGTTTCTTTGGTCTGCATGCATTTACGTTAATATCTTTGTCTTTGTTATGTTCTCCGACAATCATTCCTTCGTAAACTTCTTCACCAGGAGAAACGAATAAAACTCCGCGGGGTTCAAGGTTGAACAATGCATATCCGGTTGTGGAACCTGTTCTGTCTGAAACTATCGAACCAGTCAGACGCACAGGATAATCACCGCGATACTCTTCGTAGCCCTGGAGATAACTGTTCAGGATTCCCGTACCTTTGGTATCGGTCAGGAATTCGTTTCTGTAGCCAATCAAACCACGTGAAGGAATAGAGAATTCTATTCTCACTCTTCCTGTGCTGTGATTCACAAGGTTTATCATTCTTCCTTTGCGCTGGGAAAGTTTATCGGTAACAACTCCGATGAAAGTTTCTCCGCAATCGACGAACAGATGTTCAATCGGTTCGAGTTTCTTTCCGTCTTTGTGTTTATAAATAACGTGCGGACGGCCAATGCTTAATTCAAAACCATCGCGGCGAAGTGTTTCAACGAGTATTGCCATCTGAAATTCGCCTCTGCCTTTTACTATAAAACTATCCTTTGAGTCACCGTCTTCAACTTTCAAAGCAACGTTCCTCAGAGTTTCTTTGAAAAGTCTTTCGCGAATCTTTGCAGACTGTACATATTTTCCATCCTTGCCCGCAAAAGGCGAAGTGTTTATTCCAAACACCATTGAAATTGTAGGTTCATCAACAGCCACACGCTTCATTGCTTTCGGCTGAAGCTGATTACAAATCGTATCGCCAATATGCACATTATCAATACCCGCTATAACAATAATATCACCCGCCTCTGCAACATCCACTTCTTTCAGCGACAGTCCTTCATAGGCCTGAAGCTTTGAAATCTTTAAAGGTATAATCTGATTATCTTCGTTGATGCAAACAAGATTGTCATTCATCTTTGCAGAACCGTGTGCAACTTTACCGATTGCGAGTCTTCCGATATAATCAGAATAATCCAGGTCGGCAACGAGCATCTGAAACGGCTCATCGAGGTCATAAATCGGAGGAGGAATTTCTTTAAGTATCTCATCGAACAGCGGCTGCAAATCTGTGCCTCTGTCTTCAGCGGTAAGTTGTGCAATTCCTTCGCGCCCGACTGCATAGAGCACAGGAAACTCAATCTGTTTTTCCGTTGCATCGAGATCGATGAATAAATCATAAATTTCATTCAGCACTTCTTTAGGGCGTGCATCTTTTCTGTCAATCTTATTTATAACAACTATAATTTTCTTATTGGAGTCCAGTGCTTTTTTCAGAACAAAGCGGGTCTGAGGAAGCGGCCCTTCGGAAGCATCGACGAGCAGGATAGCTCCATCGACCATCATAAGTGCGCGTTCCACTTCTCCGCCAAAATCGGCGTGACCAGGTGTATCGAGAATGTTAACTTTCACACCCTTCCATAAAACGGAACAGTTCTTCGCAGAAATAGTAATTCCGCGTTCACGTTCCAGGTCCATCGAATCCATCACACGGTCTTCGAGTTCCTGATTAGCGCGGAACATTCCGCTTTGCTTAAACATAAAATCCACAAGCGTTGTCTTACCATGGTCAACGTGGGCGATTATAGCAATATTTCGTAACTTGTCGTTAGTATTGAGTTTTTTGTTCATTTGAAGATTTAAATTAGAATTCATAATACCTTTTTAAAGCCTGATAAAATAGGCATAAAGAGGTTTGAAAATTGAATTTGGAAAAAATGAAACTCCCCGCCGCAAGCAGCGGGGTATCTATTTATTATATTTGTAAAAACCTTTCGCCGCAAGCGGCGGGGAATTTACCCTAAGAGATTAAAAAGTGATCACAGGAAAAAGCGAATTCCGTTTCACCCCTTAAACCCCAACCAACAGGGGAGGTTTTTAAACTAATATTGGCGAATTGAGGGTAAATTTGTACAAATTAAGCAGGTTTTCACTGAAAGTTCATCCCAGAAATACCTCTCAAGATGAGAAATGAAGAGAATTTTTATATATATGACGATTTTACCTGGAATTTGTTTATTAATATGGTCTTTTTCTCCAATAAGTACAGAATAATTGTACTTTCCGGAGAAATACAGGTCATTTTTGAGAAATTATTGGTAAAAAAGACAAATTTTGTTTAGAACTCCTGCCAGGATTTTATGGAAAGTGATTCCAGGCTTCTTTTACAGAATGCATAAATAAACGCGCTGGCGAGTCGGGAATTCGTCACGAGCGGCACGTTGAAATCGACTGCCGTGCGGCGGATTTGATAATCGCTGTTGAGTACATCGCGGCTGAGTGACTTTGGAATGTTTATCACCAGGTCAATCTTTTTGCTTTTGATGAAGTCGATTATGTTCGGACTTTTGTTTTCGTCGGGGAGAAATAGCTGCTCGGATTCGATTCCGTTCGCCTCAAGAAACTGATGCGTTTCGGGTGAGGCAAAAAGTTTGTAACCGTTTTCGAAAAGCATACGCGAACTGTTAAGCAGTTCGATAGTCGAACGTGCATCGCCCGTAGAAAGCAAAATGTTTTTCTCGGGAATGGTGTAGCCGACGGAAAGCATTGCCTTAAGAACGGCTTCATAGAAATCTTCGCCGATACATCCCACTTCACCCGTCGAAGCCATTTCAACTCCGAGCATCGGGTCTGCCTTTTGCAAACGCGAGAAAGAAAACTGCGGCGCTTTGATTCCTACGTAGTCGAGGTCGAATATTGACTTCATCGGCTTCTCCACTTTCTTACCAATCATAATTTCAGTAGCGAGTTCGATAAAGTTTGTCTTAAGTACTTTCGAAACGAACGGAAAACTTCTCGACGCACGAAGGTTGCACTCTATAACTTTTATGTAATTATCTTTTGCGAGGAACTGAATGTTGAATGGTCCTGATATATTCAGTGACTTTGAAATCTGCTTTGCGATAGTTTTTATACGTCGTATAGTTTCAATGTAAATCTTCTGTGCGGGAAAGACAATTGTCGCATCGCCTGAGTGCACGCCTGCAAACTCTATGTGTTCGGAAATTGCGTAAGCAACAATCTCGCCGTTCTGCGAAACTGCATCCACTTCAATCTCCTTCGCGTTTTCAATAAACTCTGACACAACAACGGGGTAGCGCTTCGACACCTTCGACGCAAGTGTGAGAAAATGTTCGAGTTCGGATTCGTTTGAAACGATGTTCATCGCCGCACCTGAGAGAACGTAAGACGGACGAACAAGAACGGGATAGCCGACTTCCTCAACAAACTTTTTAATGTCTTCAACAGAAGTAAGTTCATTCCACTTTGGCTGGTCAACTTTCAGAGTGTCCAGCAGTGAAGAAAACTTATTCCTGTCTTCAGCCATATCTATTGACTTTGCAGAGGTACCGAGAATTTTAACACCTGCATTGTCAAGCCGCCCTGCAAGAATGTTCGGAATCTGTCCGCCTGTGGAAACAATCACACCTTCGGGAGATTCAAGCGAAACGATATCCATCACACGTTCGAAAGAAAGTTCATCGAAGTACAATCTGTCGCAAACGTCGTAGTCAGTGCTCACAGTCTCAGGGTTGTAGTTAATCATAATTCCTTTGTATCCGTTTGCGCGAATAGTGTTCAGAGCGTTCACGGAACACCAGTCGAACTCAACACTGCTGCCGATGCAGTAAGCACCCGAGCCAAGCACAACAATCTTCTTATCCTGTTCAAAAGTAACATCGTGTTCCGAACCGTGATACGTAAGGTAAAGATAATTTGTGAGCGCCGGATATTCAGCCGCAAGAGTATCAATCTGTTTTACGTATGGTACGATGCCACGCGAAAGTCTGTTTGCGCGTACTTTCAGGGAATAGTCGGTAACGTCATCTTCTTTGTAAAGAAACTTTGCCATCTGGAAATCCGAGAAACCCGACTTCTTTAAATCGAGAAGCAGGTCGTCAGGAATCTTTTCAATAGCGTTGTATTCATTCAGCTGATTTGAAAGTTTGAATATATTCTTTAGCTTGTGCAGAAACCATTTATCAATCTTAGTTAGATTATGAATTCTTACTACAGAAAGGTTTCTTCTGAACGCTTCTGCAATCACGAATATCCTTGTATCGGTCGGATTGCTGAGTTCCTTTTCGAGCGAATCGATATCTTCAAGTTCAAGGTCGCGGTTGCCGACAAAGCCGTGCATTCCCTGACCAATCATACGCAGACCTTTCTGAATTGCCTCTTCAAACGTCCTGCCGATAGACATCACTTCGCCAACGCTCTTCATACTGGAGCCGATTTGTTTAGTAACACCTTTGAACTTCCCTAAATCCCATCGTGGGATTTTACACACAATATAATCGAGTGCAGGTTCAAAGCAGGCAGTGGTTGTTTTTGTAACTGCATTCTTAAGTTCGTGAAGTCCATAACCGAGTGCAAGTTTCGCTGCTACGAATGCAAGCGGATAGCCAGTTGCCTTTGAGGCAAGAGCACTTGAACGCGAAAGACGTGCGTTCACTTCTATAACCCTGTAATCTTCTGACTCAGGGTCGAGTGCATACTGAACGTTACACTCGCCGATAACTCCTATATGACGGATTATTTTAATCGCGATCTCTCTTAGTTTGTGATATTCATTATTTGTTAAAGTCTGCGAGGGAGCAACGACAATGCTTTCGCCTGTATGAATACCAAGCGGGTCGAAGTTTTCCATGTTACAGACTGTGATGCAGTTGTCGTATTTGTCACGTACAACTTCATACTCGATTTCTTTCCAGCCCTTAAGTGACTTCTCTATTAAAATCTGATTTACGTAAGAAAATGATTTAGTTGCAAGTTCAACGAGTTCGTTTTCATTCGAACAGAAACCGCTTCCCTGACCGCCGAGTGCAAAGCCAGCGCGGATAATAACGGGATAGCCGAGTTTCTCTGCTGCGAGTTTTGCTTCTTCAAGGTTGGTTACTGCAAAACTCTGAATTGTTTTAACATCAATCTCATCGAGCTTCTTAACGAACTCGCTTCTGTCTTCGGTATTTATGACTGCCTCAATAGGTGTTCCGAGAATCTTTACGTTATGCTTTTCAAATATTCCCTTGCGGTATGCTTCAATGCCGCAGTTCAGGGCAGTCTGTCCTCCGAACGAAAGCATAACTCCGTCGGGCTTTTCCTTTTCTATAATCTTTTCAACAAAATGAAGAGTGACTGGAAGAAAATATATCTTGTCGGCAATTCCTTCGGAAGTCTGAACGGTAGCGATGTTAGGATTTATAAGAACAGTGCTGATTCCTTCTTCCTTCAGTGCCTTCAATGCCTGCGAGCCCGAATAGTCGAACTCTCCTGCCTCGCCAATCTTAAGGGCACCCGAACCAAGAATCAGTATTTTCTTAATCTTATCCATTCAATTCTTCTTGTATTTAATTACATTCTCAATAAATTTATCGAAGAGGAAATCCGTATCCGTCGGTCCGCTTGAAGCTTCGGGATGGAACTGAGTAGAAAACATCATTTTACTCTTATGAATAAGACCTTCGTTTGAATTATCGTTTAAGTTTGTGAAGTAAGGACTCCAGTCATCACCGATAGTGCTAACGTCACAGGCATAGCCGTGATTCTGCGAGGTTATATAACATTTATTCGTTCCGTTCTGAATAACGGGCTGGTTATGGCTTCTGTGTCCGTACTTAAGTTTATAAGTGTCACCGCCCGATGCAAGACAGAGCAGCTGATTGCCGAGACATATTCCGAATATGGGTTTATCGCCTTTGATTGCTTTGCTTAGATTGTTGACAGTTGGGTTGCAGGTCTTCGGGTCGCCGGGTCCGTTTGAAATGAAAAGACCATCGTAATCATCGTTAGTGTAATCATAATCCCACGGAACCCTGATAACAGTTGTATCACGAACGAGAAGTCTTCGAATAATGTTATTCTTAACTCCGCAGTCAACAACCACAATTTTATACTTACCGTTACCATAAACAACTTTCTCATTAGTACTAACCTGAGCAACCAGGTTTCCTTCGGCAAAATCCTCGGGAATATTATTCTCACAAATTATTTTTCCCTTCATAACACCCTTCTCGCGTATAATCTTTGTAAGCATACGTGTATCGACACCGTACATTGCGGGAATCCTGTTTTCCGTAAGCCAGGCAGAAAGCGACTTGTGAGACTTCCAGTGGCTGTTATCCATCGAATAGTCAGAGATAACGAGTCCTGCAATATGAATCTTATCAGACTCAAAGTTCTTTAACAGTAAATTATCAAACTCATAAGAAGGAACGCCGTAGTTCCCGATAAGCGGATAAGTTAAGATAAGTATCTGTCCTTTGTAGGATGGGTCAGTTAATGACTCGGGGTAACCCGTCATCGCGGTATTAAAGACAACTTCGCCTGAAACAGAGACAGGAAAGCCGAAGGAATTACCTTTAACCTCAAGACTGTTCTCAAATACAAGTTTAATGTTATCTTTAATATTCACTGGTGCAAATATATAAAATCTGGAATTAAATTAAAAATGCATTACAAGTTTATCATATCATTTATTTGAGAAAAATTATAAATTCCCTTAACTTTAATTAAAACCAAATCAACGTTTATGAAAAAGTTAATTCTACTAGTTGTTGCCCTAACGTTTTCAAACCTATATTCACAATCTGATAATTTCATCGGCAGTACAACTAAAACTGTTATGCAAAACGGAGTTTTAAATTACCAGGCCGTCACAAATCCCCTTCCTAATGAAGGTGCAAACCTGATGATAAACGGAGGAAGCAGTGACTTCAGAGTATCAAACGGCTCTTTCATGCGCTGGTCATTTACGGATGCAGCGGCAATCAATAACGACGGAATGATAAGCGGCGACGGAAAGACTTCGGCGATTGGCTGGTATTTAAACAACAAAAGAGTATCCGTGTACGGAAACACAAACAGCACACCATTCTGGGATTATCAGACTCCTGCAAACAACGGAAGGAATTATATCGCAATATCAGACACGGGTGACGTGATTGCAGCAGGTTCATACAGAAACTTTTACCTTTTAAACAAAACATCTTCCACGCCGTTCTTTAATTTCGATTTGCTGGCTACGCCCGACACAGGTGCCGCAGGCCCGCTCGACTTAACATCAAACGGCGGATATCTTCTTGCAAGCGCAAACAGAAGTGATTCTTCCTGGGTTTATTGTTTTAATAAAAACTCCACTGTTTCTATATGGAAAGTAAAAATCCCCGGACAGATTCAGGGAATAAAGATTGCAGCAAACGATACATTAGCAATCGTTAACACATACAGTGCATATTACGTTTACAACATTTACACAGGTGCATTAAGGTATACTGCTCCGATAACAGACGGAACGCAGGCTCCTCAGGGAATAAGCGGAAACGGAAACATTATAGCAACGATTAACTACAAAGGATACGTGAAAGTATACCAGTGGAGCGGGAGTGCATACAATTTACTCTGGCAGTATCAGGAACCTCCGGGAACATACTACAACTGGGTTGCCAGTGTTGATGTCACTGATGACGGACAGTACGTTGCGATAGGGACACTAATATTCATAACGTCAAGTTCCTACGACGGCTCTGTAAGATTCTTTAAGGTATCAACAGGTTCCACGCCACTCTGGTCTTTTACAGCACTGGGCGACGAAGTGAATATGGTAACAATTTCAAAGAACAGGAAATATCTTGCAGCGGCATCGTGGGGTAAACTTGACAATTCAAAGGACGACATATATGTATTCAGATGCGACCCTGGAACGGGTGCACCATGGTACAGTTTTAATTCGCCGGGTTCTGCTTTTATGTGCAGCATTTCGAATGACGGCACTTCAGTAATTGCAGGCGGAAAGGCGGTTCATGCAAGAAACTTCGGAAGCGGCGGAACACTGTACAACATTTTTATTGACACGACATTAAACCCTGTTTCAGTGGGAACGATTGGTACAGAAACACCTACGGAATATTCTTTAAAACAAAACTATCCGAATCCTTTTAACCCTGTTACAAACGTTAGATTCTCAATTTTAAATGCAGAACAGGTAAAGTTAGTTGTTTATGATATTGCGGGTCGTGAAGTTCAGACACTCGTGAACGAAAGATTACAGCCGGGAACGTACGAAACAAAGTTTGACGGTTCTTCATTAAACAGCGGTGTATATTTTTACAGATTAACTACCGAAAGGTACACAGAAACCAGAAAAATGGTAATGACGAAATAATTCTTTTAAGTTTTTTGTTTATAAAGCAAAAACAGCCGTTACTTAAAATAACGGCTGTTTTGTTTTAAGAATTATGTATTAATTAGCGGGTTTAATGCTGCCGACTATTGATGCTAATTCAGAAATATATTTGCCAGCCTGTTCAGTATCTGCGACGAAAGCCACTTCAATAACTTTAGTAGAAGGTGTAACGAGTAATGCATAACTGAATGTTTTACCATTAGTGGTTGAACCTGATAATTCAAATGCTGACATTCCGTTTACAGTAACCTGGCTCAGACCGTTTACGGTTGCTCCCGGGAAAGCAGTGTTAATATCTTTAACTGCCTGTTCAACTGATGCATCAATTACGTTTAACACAATTGCAACTTCCCTTGAATCAGGAAACATTTTTATAGTTGTGCTGCTGGTTTCATAATGCCATCCGCCAGGAACAGTTACTGAAACATGTGCCGTCGGATGTGTAAAAATATCCTGCGCGGAAACGAACTGATTTGATGTAAACATTACAACTAATACAAATGGTCAAACTAAGATGTTCTTCATTTTTTTCTGTTTAAAATAATAATATTTACTTAAAACTAATCTGAGATGAAAAAGTTCCTGGTTATTTCAATAAATTTTTCTGTATAATCGAAGATAATTTTAATTGCACTTAGTCTATTATTAGCATAATTTATAATGTATGAAATATACTTTACTTATAATACTTGTGTTTACTTCTTCATTTGCCTTTGCGCAAAAGGTAATGATATATGGCGGCGAGAATCACGACGTATATCTGGGTTGTCTGACCTGCACACAGTTTCACGATGAATCTGTCTGGAATGAAAACGGTGTTTACGGGACGAAGAACAACAATCTGTCTATATGGAGTGAATTCAGCGAATACGGAAATGAATTCAGTTATTTAAGTCCGTGGAATGAATATGCCACTCATCCGCCGATACTTGTAGATGAAGACGGCGGATATTACGGCTACTTTACACGAAATACAGACTTTAAGGACAGAACAGAAGTTGAATTCTTTGTTTATGTACTAAATAACTACAGATGGATAAATGAACACTTCGAAGAATTCCTAAAAGGACTTATTTTGTGATTTGATTGCTCTTTTATCTATCAAAATAATTGAATTTCTAATATCATATTGAATATCTATTTTATCCTATCCCGAAAATTATAAACTTAATAATAATCATGGAATACTTCAAAAATTTTATTAATGGCGAATGGAAAGATTCGAAGAGCGGTAAATACACAGAAAACAGAAACCCTGCTAATAACGAAGATTTGATTGGCTATTTTCCTGCTTCAACCACAGATGACGTGGAAGAAGCAATTAAAGCTGCAAAAGAAGCACTGAAAAAATGGAGACTCGTACCCGCTCCAAAACGCGGAGATGTGCTTAAAGTAGTTGGCGATATTATGCTGGAAAGAAAAGATGAGATATCGTTTGAAATGACAAGAGAGATGGGAAAGGTTTTTGCCGAGACAAAGGGCGATACACAGGAAGGTATTGACACGGCATACTATGCAGCATCTGAAGGCAGAAGACTTTTCGGACTGAACGCTCCGAGCGAACTTCCGAATAAGATGAACCTTAGTTTCAGAGTTCCTATCGGTGTTGCGGGTATTATCACTCCGTGGAATTTCCCGATGGCAATTCCTACCTGGAAGATTTTCCCTGCACTCGTTTGCGGTAACACAGTAGTTTTTAAACCTGCAGAACTTACTCCGAAGACTGCCAATACATTCGTGAAGATAGTTGACGAAGCAATGCACATTGTTCTTGGTAAAGATTACATCCCTGGAGTTATAAACATCATTCACGGAAGCGGAAAAGTTGTCGGTGAAACAATCATTAACAGCAAAGACATTGACCTTATTTCATTCACGGGTTCGACAGCCGTCGGAAAGAGAATCAACGAAGTGGGCGGAAAAGACTTAAAGAGAATATCATTAGAGCTCGGCGGGAAGAATGCACAGATTGTAATGGACGACGCAAACCTTGACCTGGCAATAGATGCGGTTCTCTGGGGAGCATTCGGAACCACAGGACAAAGATGCACTGCAACTTCGAGATTAATTTTACACAAAGACATTCACGATAAGTTTTTAGAAATGCTCGTTAAGAGAGTGAACAAACTGAAACTCGGATACGGAAACGACAAGGGTGTTGATGTTGGTCCGTGCGTTTGTGAATCACAGAGAGAAACAGTTAATGATTACGTACAGATTGGACTGAAAGAAGACAAGGCAACACTCATCGCAGGCGGCGACTATGCAAAAGACGGCGACCTTGCAATGGGCTGGTTCTACAAACCCACAATATTCAAGGATGTAACTCCTGATATGAGGATTGCAAAGGAAGAAATTTTCGGACCTGTACTATCAGTTCTGAAATGTTCTTCGCTTGAAGAAGGAATCGAAATACTCAACAATACAGAATACGGACTTTCATCGAGCATATTCACGAATAACGTGAACGATGCGTTTACTGCAGTGAGAGACATTCAGGCAGGTATCACATACATCAACGGTGCGACGATTGGTGCGGAAGCACATATGCCGTTCGGCGGTGTGAAGGCTACGGGCAACGGACACAGAGAGGGCGGATGGACGGTTTACGATTTCTACACGGAATGGAAAGCAGTTTACATTGACTACTCTGGTAAATTACAAAGAGCACAGATAGATAATTATTAAAATTGTACATTACGGCAGGGGGAAACCTCTGCCGTATTTTAATAAAACATTGTTAAAACGAAAATGAAAAAATTACTATTACTTGTTCTAATATTCGTATCGGCTGTATCGGCATCATTTTCACAACCACTGGACACTCTTTATAAAAAGGGAAACGACGCAATCAGGAGCAATAATTTTGAAACAGCATTAAGCTATTTCAACATAATTGTTAAGAAAAACCCTAAGGAATCTTTGGCATACAACTCGATTGGATTTATTTATCTGATGATGAAGAATTATGATAACGCAATTGAGAATTTTAATAAGGCAATTGAGATTAACCCAAATTACGAAAGAGCTTACAGCAACAGGGGGGCTACATATATTTTCAAGAACGATGTGGAAAATGCGTACAAGGATTTAAACAAAGCTTTATCGATTGACCCGAAAGACCTTAATGCACTAAATTCACTCGGTACGCTTTACGGATATTTAAGCAAGATTAACGAAGCGGTTGAAATATTCAACAGAGCTGAAGAAATTGACCCGATGCTTGTTGACACTTACTGGAACCGCGGGGCTTTGTACATGAACCTCGACAAATATGAAGATGCACTTGTCGATGCGAATAAGGCTATAAATGCAAATCCATCGATAGCAAAGAGTTATTATTTCAGGGGTACGATTTATAAATACCTTAAAAAGTATAATGAGGCTATGGATGATTATACAAAAGCACTCCAACTTGATTCTTCGGACGGAGAAATTTACATCAGGAGAGGTATACTTTACCTTGCTATGGGAAACTACAAACAGGCAGTTGATGATATTGAATACGGTCTGAAACTAAAACCTGAACTTAAAGAAGATAAATCTGTATCAGATTATTTAAAGGAAGCGAAAGAAAAACTAAAATAATATTGCAAAATGAAAAGACTGATAATTTTGTTATTGGCTTTAGGGTTTGTAATGGGGTGTGGGAAAAAGAGAGAAGAAGTAACAGTAATAAAAACAGGTGAAACGGCAAAACAAAACACGGGTAAAACAGCCGACACCGTAAAAGAGAAAGTTGATATAAGCAAAGATGCGGAGGAAGAAAGTAAGTCTCCTCCTGATGAAAACAGAGGAAGCGGTAACAGGAATACTCAGGAGTACATAAGCCTTAAATCATCTGAGACATCATCGAAGATTGGTTCATTTGCTTTGGTGACGGGTTATGTAGCAGATGTGACTTTAAGGGAGAAGGTTGCATACCTGAACTTTGACGGGAAGTACCCGAAGAACACCTTTACTGCTGTAATTTTTCCCGACAAGTTTGAACTGTTCGGAGACCTTACAAGTTATAAGAATAAGACGGTAGAGGTTAAAGGCAAGATAGGACAGTACAGCGGAAAACCTCAGATAATTTTGAATAACAAGAATCAAATAAAAGTATTGAAATAATGGCAGTAAAAAGCGGATATGTGTCTATAGTAGGACGCCCGAATGCAGGTAAGTCAACGCTGATGAATGCATTTCTGGACTTCAAACTTTCTGCGGTAAGCAGGAAGGTTCAGACAACACGAAACAAAATTCAGGGAATTCTAACGGGAAACGACCATCAGATAATTTTCGTTGATACACCCGGTGTGCTTGAACCGAAGTACGAAATGCAGCAGTATATGAAGAAGGAAATAAAGACTTCATTCAAAGATACTGACCTCGTGCTGTACCTGATTGACGGTGCGAACATAGTGATGAAAGATTTGCAGAAGATTGAGAAAGATTATAAAAAGGACTTTGACAGACAGAAAAGAATTATAGTATTAAATAAATGCGACAGGCTTTCAGAAGAACAAATTTTCGATAAGATTGCAACGCTTAAACAGGAACTTGGCGTGAAGGATATAATCACTGTATCTGCCGTTACAAAACTCAACCTGGATATATTAAAGAACGTAATAATCGAAAACCTTCCTGAAGGTGAGTTCTACTATGACAATGAAACACTCACCGACAAACCCGAGAAGTTCTTTGTGTCGGAAATCATAAGAGAAAAGATTCTTGAACTTTATGAAGAGGAAATCCCTTACAGTGTGCACGTTGAAGTGAGAGAGTTTAAAGTGAGAGATGAAAACCAGAAAGATTACATTAATGCGGATATAATACTCGAACGCGAAACTCAGAAAATTATAGTACTCGGAAAACGCGGAGAGATGATTAAGAAACTCGGTGAACTTGCAAGGACTGACATAGAGGCATTCGTAGGAAAAGAAGTTTACCTCAAATTGTTTGTGAAGGTGCGGAAAGACTGGAGAAAAGATCATAGATTCCTGAAGAATATATTTTGAAGAGAGATTCACCATCCGCCACGGCGGACACACAGAGTCCACAGAGAAAGAATATATTAGGCAAAGAGCAGACACGAAAGTAGGTTCAAAGATACATACAAAGTAGTTAGGTAGAGAAACTTTACCACTAAAACACTAAATCACCAAATAAGAGATTTGTAACCGTAAAGGACACTAAGCCCGTAAAAAATAATTTAGTTATAGAGATATTGTAAGAGTAGAGATTCCTGTTAAGAACATGCAGGAATGACAGAGTGTGTAAGATGAGATGAATTATAATTGTAGAGTAGGACAAGGACGCAGTACCTATATTAAAGCCTGTTTTCCTTGAACCCTCGTCAAACCGTACGTGAGGTTTTCCCTCATACGGCTTTCCTAAATAAAATATACTTTCTGTTACAGCCATTGAACTCTGTAATTACAGAACAATCCTAACTTTCCATATATTTTATCCGCATCTATCTTTTTCCAGCCGTATCCACTCTTGCCTTTGTTTCTTTGTAATAGTCGTCTCAATCGTTTATTTGTATAGTCTCGTATTTTGTTTAGTGCTTTTGAACTGTTACCAAGTCTGTAATATCCTGTCCAACCTGTAAGAAACTTGTTTGCATTCCTTACTTGTTCTTGGACTTTTAGCGGTATCTTGTGATTGATTAACTTCTTTATTCTTTCTCTGCACCGCTTCAGACTGTTGGGGCTTGGTGATACAAGTATTAATCGTTTCTTTGTTGTCCTGTTTTCGGTCTTGAAGAATTGGAAACCAAGAAATTCTACTTTCTTATCTTCGCTTAGGTTTAGCTTTCTTGTCTTTTCTTTATTCAAACTAAGACCTAATCTTTTGATATAGTGTTTAAGTATTCTGATTCCTTTTTCTAACTTCTTCTTTCCAAGTATTATCATATCATCTGCATATCTTATCATGTGTATCGAACCTTCTCTTAATTTTCCTATCCCGCTTCGTTCAAATGCTTTGTCTATCGGATTTAAATATATGTTTGCCAGCAATGGACTTATTACTCCGCCCTGTGGTGTGCCTCTTTTACTTTGTTTATGTTGTCCGTCTTCTACATATCCGCTTCTTAACCACTGCTTTATTACGTGCAGGATTTTTCCATCGGATACTCGTTGAGCTATTAGTTTTAATAATTTATAATGCTCTACTGTATCGAAGTATTTCTCAACATCCACATCGTAGATTTCTTCACATCCCCAGTTCAGATATTTTGCTATTTCTCTGATAGCACCGTGTGCACTTTTCTTTGCTCTGAACCCGTAACTTGATTCCATAAAATCGGATTCAAATATTGGTTCAAGTACAATTAGAAATGCTGTCTGTACTATTCTGTCCCTTACGGTTGGTATTCCAAGTGGTCTTTGTTTTCCGTTTGCCTTTGGAATGTACACTCGTTTTACTGGCTTTGGTTTGTATTGTTCTTGCTTTAGTTCTTCCTGAAGTACTGTTAAGTATTCAGATACTCCCTTTTCTTCTATTTCCTGAAAGGTTTCTCCGTCCACTCCACTTGTTCCGCCATTGGCTTTTGCCCTGCGATAGGCTTCTTCCAATATATCCATTCGATATGTTTTATCGTACAGACTGTAGAACCTGTACTTCGCCTTGGCTTTCGCTTTCGCGTACAGCTTTCTCTGAAATTCCTGAATCTTGCCTATGTTTGTTAGCTCACGCAATACATTATTCCTTCTTTTCTTTAAAAGCATTTATTTAGTAGAGACCCTTCCCTAATGCAATTTTATCTTGAACTGCAATCAATCAGTACTACGGTCTCGTCCGCCACCCTGCCTGCGTTCCTTCTATTTCGTTTATCTTATAAGAAGTACTTCTTTCTTACTCTACTTTCTTTCGTAAGGCAAGCGAGGGCTTCCCAAGTTCCTAAACTTTCTGTCTTACCGTGTCGTCACTAACACCCCGAAGATGTCATAAACCGTTCTCTGTTACAGCTTTCTT
>JAPLFJ010000013.1 GCA_026390735.1 Ignavibacteriota bacterium | reverse complement strand
TTCAAATTCAAATTTTTTTCTTACTTATTACTTCCGCGTTCTATGCGTCCGCCGTCTTGCTGGGCGGATTACTCATTACTTCTCTAACCTTAAAAATCCCTTCTCTGCGTCCTCGTTCTTCTTTGCGGTAAAAATCTCTTTTCTTAACTATCAACTAACAACAAGCAACGAACAACTATTTAACCAGCACCATTTTCTTTGTCATCACATACTTGTCCGCCGTTATCCTGTAAAAATACACACCGCTCGACAAACTACTCCCGTTAAACATCACAGTATAATAATCTGCCTTCTTAAACTCATTATTCATAAGCGTTGCCATCTCTCTACCCGTTATATCAAAAATCTTCAGCGACACTTTCCCGTCCATTGGTAACTGAAAATCTATCTTCGTCATCGGATTAAACGGATTCGGATAATTCTGGCTCATCTCGTACTTAGTAGGTACACCAACTTCAACCTCACCACTTAGATTATGGTATTCAAAGTTCCCGTTGTTGTCTATCTGTTTCAGTCTGTATTTATATTTTCCTGTCGCAAGTTTGCTGTCTGTGAATGAATAATTAGTAGGCGTATTCGTCGTTCCTTTTCCTGTAACGAATCCCATCTTTTCCCAATTGCGTGTTGCCTCTTGCCTGATACCTGCTCTTTCAATTTCAAAACCGGAGTTATTCATCTCCGAAGAAGTTACCCAGTTCAGTTTCACATCCCTTACATTCACTGATGAAGTGAATGAGGATAATGATACAGGAAGAACACCGTTTTCAGCGCCGGTAAAAGTACTGAATCCGTTTACAGTTCCTGTTATTCTGTGGTTTACGGCATCTGCTTGACCTAGACCAATCCAAACACCGCTGCTGTATTTTCCTGCATAAATACTTGATTCCGTTCCGACAACATCTGCGGGAAGGTATTGTGCAGTAACATCGCAGGAGAAAGAACTGATACCGCTTTGCGTTACGGTCCAGTATCTGTTCAAATAATGCGAGGGACTTGTATTGCTGCTGAATTTCGTATTCGATAATAAAACTCCGGCAGTCGCAGATGAGAAACTACCGCTAGTAAAATTCAAAGTGATTGGTGAATATTCTGCTGTGCCTGTGTTGTCACCAACCGGATATACGAATGAACCTGTGCCTGGAAATGTTTTTATCAATTGACCTGTGCCTGTTGCTACAATCATATTTGTTGCGGAAGGTGTCCCGCTGATTGTAGCTGAACTTCCAAGTGTTAAACTGCTTGAACCAAGTGTCAGTATACCGCTCGTTAATGTAAGAGTATTAGTAACTGTTACATTGCTGTTTGTCGTCACTCCAGAACTATTGTTAATCGTCATATTATATACTTCGTTATCCAGAAAAGCTCCCAATGAAATAGTTTGAGCTGAACTCCCTGTAAACTCAATAGTAGGGTTCCCTGTCTTTGCATCTATAGTTGCGCCATTAGTCAGGTCTATATTCCCCTGCACTGTCAATTTATATCCTCCGAGATTCAGCCTGTAAGTTGACTGTGAATTCACAATGCCGCCGACAGTTTTGTCTGCTTCAAGTATTAGGCTGTTTGATGGTGCTGCATCAAATATAATAGAAGCACCATCCGGAGGGATTTGTGAATTTAACCAGTTCCCTGCCTCATTGTAACTTGTGTTAACTGTTCCTTTCCATATAAATGCTTCAAGTGCTCCCATTCTTGGTGTTGTTCCCCTTGTCCTTCCGAAATAGTCTGTAGTTATTCCTGTACCCGATACTCCCGGAAGGTTTGTTTTAGGCGCATAATCATTTGCATTATTACTGCCAGGACTTACAAACTGTGGATCATTGTTTAGACTGTTTGCATCTTGATTCCCGGTAGCAGTGCGCCAATTTGCAAGTGTTGTCTTATTTCCTGATAAATACCCTAAAACTCCACCTGAGCCCGGTGCGTAATAGTCGTTGTAGTTAATGGTCAGACCTGAAGTTCCGGGAAGTGATATTGCGTAATGACTGCCCGAGCCGCTGCCGCTGTTCGTTCGAGCATTAACGAAGATATTGTTTCTGATGTCCGTTGTTCCTGCAGATGATTGATTTAATGCATAGGATGAATTTGTCCCGCTCGTGCCTGTGCCTCCAATGTATACCGTATTGAAATACACGCTTGCACCGTAATACATATAAATACCATAAAACCTAAGGTTTGTCAGGCTTGAACCTGCATTATCGTAGCCAAGCACGATTATGTTATTGTAAATTGTTCCGTAATACGTATATATACCGTACAGATCACTGCTGGCTGAAGTTGTTTTCAGTGCCTTTATAAAGTTATTTTTGTACACTGGGGTTGCACTGTAATTGTAGATTCCATAAACAATTCCTGCACCGGACAGGTTATCTATAGTGCACCCGCTGACTGTTTGTGATGCTGCACCCAAATTAATTCCCTTTAAATCTTCAGCTGCGTTAGAAGTTAAGTTTTTGACGGTACTACCTGAGATGGTAGAGTTTGCCAGGTTAATGTTTATCCCGGTAACATAAAAGTAGCTGCCTGTCCTTGTGATGTTCTGTACAGTATTATTTGATAAAGTTGGGCTTATGGATGAAGAATAAAAATAAATCCCCATAAATGATCTTGAATTTGTGCCCTGTCCTGTTGCCGAAAGATTTATGCTGTTTGCGGTCGTTGTGCTTCCTATCAAATTATTATCCAACCCTTCAAATGCTACCGCTCCAGCCAAATATATTCCTGTAAAATCATAAAAGGCACCGTTTGTTGCGGTTACGGTTATTCCCGAGACAGTGTTGCTGCTGACTCTTTTATATGTGTTTTGGTTGGAATAATACCCGCCGTGAATTCCGTACAATTGATGAACATTGCCAGAAGGATTAGAAGTAAGACTAATTGATATGTTCCCTGTTTCTGTGGTTTTTCCGATAGTGTTATTATAAATATCAGCATAGATACCCCCCCCCTGTATACTTATAGCAGCAAATCTGGAACTAGCAGTGCTGCTTTGTGATGTTGCACTTGACGAGGTGTAACTAATGCCCTGAATATAGTTTCCGCTTATTGTTGTCATTGTAGTTACTTGAACATCCACTAAGTCTATCGGCAAAAACTGATTGATAGTACCAGTGTAAGTCATGGTACCGGTGCAGTTTGCAGAACTGCCGCCTATATAGTTTCCCGTAATAGTGTAACCGTGGCCAGAACGAATATGTATGGCTGTGACATTAGCCTCGCTCGAATAATTTCGCGTCGCAGTCTGGTAAAAGCTGTTGTTACTTATTGTCCAGGCCGTGGCAGACTGAAAGAACAAATATATACCTGCATCTCTTTGTACGGTCGATGTTCCAGCACCACCAGAGTAGTCAAAAATATTGCAGTGATCGACTGTGTTTGAACTGTTCGAATAACTGCTTCCAGCCGAAACTATGCAGTGTGTCGGTTTGTTGGAGCCCGATGGGCCCACATTACAGTATGTAACGCTATTGCTTGTATTGGCACCTGTGGAAAAATAAATAACTCCGCCGGTAGGTGAACTTTGATGATTTGCTGCATCTGTACCATATGTATTCGACCCTTTTATGGTGCAGTTAGTAATCATATTGCCAGTAGCTCCATTAGAAAATGCAACAGTTGAAGCAGAAGTTCCTGTATTTGTATTTTCGATTATAAGGCTATTACCCCCTGAATTTAAACCGTTAAAGGTTACATTATCAGCACCGTTCAATCCTATTAAAGCTCCGTTTACAGAACCTGATATTGTTCTTGCTCCACCATATGGTGAAATACTCACTGATGAATAATTTGCGCTGCCGCTTCCGCTGTAATTAAGCGTCGCTGTTGTTGACTCGCTCAAATTTGAAGAAATACATAAATAAACTGCTCCGGTTAATGTACCGCTATTGATTGCAGTGAATGCTGCCCCTAATGTTGTATAGGTCTGTCCTGTTCCAACCATGAGACCGGGAGTTGTCGTCTGTGATTTTGGATTATCTGTTGAAGAGGTCGTAATATATTTTTCCACGCCGGATGCTCCATTGTATTCAAATGCCTGTACGATATAATCTGTTGACCTCGCTAAACCCGTTATTGTCACAGATGTACCCGAACCATTGTAAACGCAGTACCATCCTGAACTACCAATTTGAGTTCCACTTCCGAATGTAGTGTTGGCAGTATATGTAGTATTATCAGAAGGTGAAGTCGTTCCGGTATTTGCTTGTTTTATAAATACCGCCCTGGTGCTTCCGTTTCCGTTTGTCCAACCGGCAGTCATTGCAGCTGCCTGAACTGAAGAGAAAGTGATATTATATGCCTGAACTGTTGGCGATACAAGTGCTATTGTAGTACTGTATTTCGGATTGTCTGTTGAAACTGAAGTAATATATTTTTCCAGACTGTTCGAACCATTATAATCAAACACCTGAAAGATATAATCTGTTGTAGCGCTTAAACCAGTAACCGGAACTGAAGAACCTGTTCCATTGTATACGCAGTACCATCCAGTGCTTCCTATCTGTGAACCGCTGCCAAATGTTGCATTCGCAGTATAAGAAGTATTATCAGCTGGTGAAGTTGTTCCGGTGTTTGACTGCTTTGCAAAAACTACACGCCCGCTTCCGTTACCATTTGTCCAGCCGAGTGTTAAACCTGATGCAGTAACAGATGAAAAAACCAGATTGTATGCTTGCGTTGTAGGAGCTGCAGAAGTTGGAGGTGTAAAAGTAAAAACTCTCCTATTACCATCTGAAATACTGTTTAAGTTTATCATATCTGCAGTACCCGTGAATGAGGTCGTTGATAGACTTGTTGAAGAGGAGTTATATGTAGGTGTTCCGGTTATTGTTGTTATTTGCCCTGTTTGCCCCGCACTTGTTCCTGAAGAGAAGCAAATACCAAGATTGGAATCACCAGAAGCATACATTCTGCCGTATTTATATTCAATTTTACCTATTGATTCATAAATTACAACCTGAAACGTACAGTATGTATCGCTCGTACTGCTTGCATATGGAATCCTGAATGTATTCCATTCAACAATAAGGATTCTGCTTGGAGCAGAACCGTTCACTTTATAGTGCACTTTACCTGTAGATTGAATTGAGTTATCACCACTTATTGGAATTAGATATGGCATACCCGCCGCTGGTGTAACATTTCCACCGCTTATTGCAGTACTTCCAAGTCTCATTTGACCGTTTGAATTGATGCTGAACTGTGTATAATCAGTTCCCATAAAAGGAAACGTGAAACCTATATTTGTTACTACCGATGCATCATCATCATGATAAGCAACAGTTAATAGATTTGCCGTTCCACTGCTCATATCTGTCAAAGAACCATTCGTAACCGTACTGAACGAGTAATTTGAGGCCGTCTGTGCCCTTCCACTCTGCACAAACAATACGGTAAACATTACCGTGACTAATAACAAGAAAATTGATTTTTTCATTTTCTATATCCCTTATAGTTGTTTAATAAATATTTCTTAATTGTTATGTTTTATAATCTTTGAAATTTTCTCTATGGGAGAAACCTTGAACTGCTTCAGAAATTTCTCCACTTTGCCCTCAGGTTTCCTTCTGATGTAATCACCGTCAGAAATTTTCCACCCGAATTGCTTTTCTGCCAGCTTTAAATCCAGTTCCTTATCCTGCGTGTTCATTTTGCTTTTCCTTTTTAATCTTTTGTGTGTTAATATTCTTCATTATTTCTGTTCTTATTGCCGATGATTTCGTCTCCGAACTCCATACTAATACTGGCACTTCCGAAATGGTTCTTAACCCTTCGTCCCGGTTCAATATGAACCTTAAATCTGAATTCTCTAAATTGACTGCTGCCATTCTAATTCTTTAAATTTTATTAATAGTTATGCAATTTCTATGCCTAATAAATGTCCCATTATTGAACTGTATTCGGCATTTATTCTTTTAGTGATTTTCACATTATGAGAATCTGTCTCATTTTGAGATTGATGGTTTTGCCATTTATACCCACATTTAATAGTGCCCTGTTTGGCATAGAATAGATTTGCGACAATATCCACGATTAACGATAAATTGTGTCTGTTATCGGCATTTTTTCAAATATTAGGTCTGTTTTCATACCCACTTTTTTGAAGTAATTTATGTTCATACCCACTTTTTATAAGCTTTGTAAGTTTCTTTTTGATAATTATTGCTTGAAATTATGGGATATTCTGATTGCAGGAAAGTAAATGCTTTGATTTTGTGCTGTTATTCAATTTTTTGCTGTCTCATTTTGAGATAGTAAATACCGGGAATTTGCAGGTTGGGCTTGATTCTTACCCAGTTTTTCAATTATCAGTTATACAGTTACCGGTGAAAATGTGCACGAGATTGCAAGAGAGGATTGGAACGCGGATGACGCTGAAAGAACGGATTTCCACAGATAGATATTTTTTAGGGTTAAAGATGGGAGAAGTAAGAAGTAAGAAGTAAGAGAGGATTGGAACGCGGATGACGCTGAAAGAACGGATTTTGAAGAGCGATTAGCAAGCTAATTCACAGATAGATATTTTTTAGGGTTAAAGATGGGAGTAGTAAGAAGTAAGAAGTAAGAGAGGATTGGAACGCGGATGACGCTGAAAGAACGGATTTTGAAGAGCGATTAGCAAGCTAATTCACAGATAGATATTTTTCTGGGTTAGAGATTAAAAATCCTGCTTAAACAGATTATCAATTTTTCCTACTCCTTACTCTCTCACTTCCTACTCCCTCACTCCTTACTAAATTCTTTTATCTTTATTTTGATTGCCAACTATATTAAATTAAATATCTGTTTGTAAATTTAACTGATTATATGAATAAGAATTTATTCAACCTTCTAAGCAAGTTTTCAAAAAATGAATGGAACGAGTTCGGGGATTTTCTTTCCTCTCCGTATTTCGTTAAGGGTCGTGATTATTCCGAACTTTATGATTTTCTGAAAAAGTATTTTCAGAAACCAGGCTACGCACCCGAGATTTCCAATGATGCAGTCTTAAAAAAAATTAAGAATACTCTAAGCAACCAGACACTTGAAAACAGGTTTTCCGAACTTAATAAACTCGCAGAGAAATTTCTTACTCTTAAAAACCTTGAGAGTAATCAGATAAATTATTTTTCACTGCTTTATGAAGAATTATCAAAAAGAGATTTGTTCGTAAACTTCCATACCAGTTTTTTGGGGAATAAGGATAAACTCATTCCTGTTAGTTCTGCGGATTTTATTCCGTACAGTAAAATCATTCAGGCAGAGGGTTTTTACCAGAGATATAAGATGGATTTCCAGGGAACGTATAACCAATTCTGCAGACAGGCAGACTGCCTCACGGCTTTTTCACTCGACAGACTTCTGTATTTTGCCACTGAGTTTTATTTCGCAGATATGTATGGTACAAAGTATGAAGCAAAAAGGACTAAGAAGGTTTTAAGCAATATTGACTTTGATTCTTTCTTTAAACTTGTTACTCCCGCTGATTCCGAGTTCTACAGGTCTGTTCTGCTCAGGTACCACGTCTATAATTCAATAGTGAACCCCGATAATCACGGTCTCATAGATGTTGCAGAAGAATATTTTGAGAATACAAAAACTGGTATTTCGCTCGATGTGAAGATTGATTATTTCCAGAAGATGCAGGCAAATTTTGTTCATCATATTAACAAAGGTGAGCAGGGATTCCTGAATAAACTTTTTGATTTGATGAATGCAAGACTTGATGACGGAGAAACCATTAATTTCGGTCTGCTCGATTATCCATCATCGGAGTTCAGGGATATCGTTGTAATAGGTCTGAGAGTTGAGGAATTTGACTGGGTTGAAAACTTTATCGGCAAATATTCTGCCCTCCTTCCTGAAGCATTCATGGAAGAAGAAAAGACTCTCGCTCATCTGAAACTCTACTTCGCTAAAAAAGATTTCCTGCGTGTCCTGCTTATTATCAGAAAACAGAAACCTTCTAAGAAACACGTTCATAACATCGATGTGTATAAGTATAAACTTATGACAAATTATGAACTGAATTATTCAGATGACCTTAAACTGACAATCGATAACCTTAATTATTATCTTAAAAAAGAGGGCATCGTTGAAATCCAGAAGAAAGGTACATTAATTTTTATTCAGTTCTTAATCAGACTGATGAAATTAAAATCCGGCACATCCGATGAAACCCCTGATAGTTTTGTTTCTTCATTAACAAAAGAAACCGAACCTCTGCCGGAAAAAAGATGGTTTCTCGAAAAAGCTGCCGAGTTGTAACAGAGGAGTAAGTGCGTAGAACCATCAAACTGGAAGTTCACCGTTGGAAATAGATAAGCCGGGAGTTCTCCGTTTAGAATCCTCAAGCTGGATTATCTCTAATTAGTATAATTCGCGTAATTCGCATAGATTAATTCTCTTATTCACGCGTTGTCACTCCCTTATGCTCTTAAAGGGAACGTCTTTTATGCTGTGCCATTTCTTTTCTTTAATCTCTTCAATTCATAATTCATACGCTGGTAAACCAGAATTTCAATCTCTAACCCTAAAAAATCTCTTCTCTTATCTCTTTTCGTGAATATCGTGAATTTCGCGGGAAAAGTTCTTTCCCTTTAATCTCTAACCCTAAAAAATCTCTTCTCTTATCTCTTTTCGTGAATATCGTGAATTTCGCGGGAAAAGTTCTTTCTCTTTAATCTCTAACCCTAAAAAATCTCTTCTCTTATCTCTTTTCGTGAATTTCGCGGGAAAAGTTCTTTCTCTTTAATCTCTAACCCTAAAAACTCTCTTCTCTTATCTCTTTTCGTGAATATCGTGAATTTCGCGGGAAAAGTTCTTTCTCTTTAATCTCTAACCCTAAAAAATCTCTATCCGCTCTTTCAGCGTCATCCGCGTTCCATTCCTTCTTCTATCTTTTCTTGCCATTTTGCGCACGTTTTCACTCGTAACTGTTTAATTTAAAAGTACTTTCCCTATACTTTCCCTATACATTCCCTATACATTCCCTATAGCTCGCCCTTAGCTGGCCGATACCTCGCCCGTTGCCCATTGTATTAGTGATTGTATCACAGGCTCCGCTGTACTAAATGGATAAAACTGAAGAGACGGGTCTTCTTAATGAAACAGGTTCCGGATATTCTTCCACGTAACCTGCTCTGAGTATGAACTGAACTATAGATTTATTCAGTCCAATCTTTGATGGTAAATCTGCTGAGTATTCTTTTTCTTCGAGTACCTGGCTCATCGGCTGAATACCGATATTGTAGTCCCTGGCTTTCAGGAACATGCTTTGAAACAATCTTCCTGTGGAAATTAACGATGGCAGAGTATTGTCATTTGATGTTATGACAATCCAGCCTGATGTGTTTGCAATCTGCTCTTTTACTTTATCAATCGAGTTTTCTTTGAACTGGCTCGTGAATACAGATTCGCTGTTGTAAAACCATCTTACGTAAAGCCCTTTTATTCCACCTATATCGAGCGATGCAGGACATAGTCCGTCTTTGTACTTTTCTGCATCTTCGTTCGACCAGCGTATCCAGTTACCGAGTTCTTTCATTGCATCGTGCCTGTTTATCTGTGCTATGTTTGCCTTTAATGTCAGGTCGCTGATGGTTTTACACACATCAGAACCCAGCGGGAAATACTTTATCGATTCAGACTGTTCGGCAAGGGTTTTCATGTGAGCGTTAGTGATTGGAGTTTTCAGGTAGTTGTCCCTGATAACCCTTCTCTTGTATACATTACTGAGATTATTCTTTTCAATGGATATTTTCTCAAAATTAATTTCCGCTATTTCGTTGTCACTGTTGATTTCATTGTAAACAGTTACTTTTGAATAATATCCCGAATTCACTGATGCATATGCAAGAGTCTCAATGAATGCTCCGATTGACAGGTACGTCTCACGCCTTAAAGGGTCAACTGCGGGAAGACATCTTACAGTATCAAGACATACTATAATTTTTAAAGGATTAATGTATTTAATCTTCCAGGGTTGTGTGTTATGACTGCTTGGCGAAAGTGTTGCAAGTGAAAGAATCTGTATAAGGTAATCCGGGATTGATGAATTATTGTTCGTTCTGTTAGAAGCAAAGTCCCTCAAATCCCTCTCCGCAAAACCGCAACCGTTTATATTGTATAAGACAGTTAAGCCCATTGCAGCAATCGACGTATATTTAATAAACTCTCTTCTTTCCATTGCTCAGTATGAATTAATATGTCACTACGCATCATGAAATCCTGAACCGCACTTAAATTAACTTATGAATATATAACTCTATTATCCATAAATAATATACTAATGATAGATAGTGCCCACGAACCATACATATCAGACACCAGCGATTTAAAAATTTTGTTTATATTTTTTTAAATTCATACTATAACCATCGTAAAAAAGAAAGCAGTGTGAAGTTTTCTCTTACTCCACACTGCTTCGTTACACTTACAACCGTTCACTCTTTCACTAAATTACTTTTTACTTCCTCCTTTTTGTAAGTAATCTAACTGCGCCTTTTTATTCTTAAGTGTCATCGGTGATAATGGTTCTGCACCTGGAATTATTTTTATCAGGCCAAAGTTGTTTGAGATTATCAGCACGTCCGATGCATTCACATCCTGGTCACCGTTGAAGTCACTTCTTAAGTATCCGAGGTTTCCGAATTCACCGATAAATATTCCGATGTCGTTTGCATCGATTGAACCGTCTGCATTTGCATCACCGCCGAACAGAACCCAGACACTTCCAACCTGTTTCATGTTGTCGCCGAATGACTGTGTTACCGCTGTCGTGAAATCATAATTTAACGGTATACCTCCCACGAATGATTGCGGTAACTTGCTCCATGTTTCAAGATGGTTCCTGTGACTTACTACTATGTAATAATTACCTGTAGTAACTCTGTTAAAGTTCATGCCTGCTGTTCCTGTTCCTGAAAGAACAACTTTCGCCGTATCAACTAATGCATACGTAGTTGAGTTTGCAAGATAAACTCTTACTGTATCCGTTATCTGTGCTGCACCATCCCAGAATCCTTCAAGATATACTTTCAGGTTGAGTGTCAGGTATAAACTCAGTGTTGTAAAGTTCCACTTAACTGACCATGCTCCCGTTCCGCCTGCGTTCGTTGCATTCACTCTCCAGTAATACTTAGTCGTCTGTGATAGTTTGCCTGCAGGTACGGTTGTTGTTAATCCTGATACTCCTGTTGTATCCCATTGCGTAGTTACAAAGTTTGAGTCTGTAGAGACCTGTACTCTGTACGTTACTGCACCTGTAACTGTATTCCATGTAAGTGCAGGTGTTAAGGACACACCTGTTGCATTGTTTAATGGTGTGGCAAGTGCTGGCGCTACAGGTATTGCTATGATTGTTGTAAAGTTCCAGGTTGAACTGAACAGACCCCAGCCAATCTGGTTCTTTGCTTTTACTCTCCAGAAGTATTTTGTCAGGTTATTCAGTCCTGATATCGTTTTTGTTGTATCTGTTAATGATGAATCTCTTGCTATTACAGTAGCAAACATTGAGTCCGTTCCGTATTCAAACCAGTAGTTCGATGTTAGTTTTCCGTTGTCAGTCTGTCCGTTTGTTCGTTGTCCGTTGTCCGTTGTTCGTTGTTTGTTGTTCGTTGTTCGATGTTCTCCATTCTTAACTATTAACTCTGAACTCTTAACTAAAAGCATTTGGTCAATGGCTTTGAACCAGTTAAATGTTAATGTAACAGGCTGGCCTGTCGAGCCGTTTGCAGGTACTGATAATACAACCTGTGTAGGTGTACCGACTGTTTTAAAGTTGAACGGGCTTGAAAATTCACTCCAGCCCGACAAACTCTTTGCTCTTACTTTCCAGTAATAAGTTGTTAAAGCATTCATGTTTGTTATTGCCTTAACTGAGTCTGTTAACGTTGAATCATTTAATATAATAGATGTAAACCCAGTGTCTGTTGCGAGTATCACATGAAAATTCAATGTATTAGACGGCTTACTCCATACTAAGTTTAGGTTCAATGGATTTCCCATTGAACCAAATACCGGACTTAATAATACAGGTACTCCGGGAACAGGAACGATTGTAGTAAATCCCCAGACGGAACTGAACAAACTCCAACCTATCTGATTCTTTGCTTTAACCCTCCAGAAATATGTTGTTGTGTTGCTTAAACCGGTAACAGCTTTAACTGTATCCGTAAGAGACGAGTCCCTTGCTACGATGCTTGTAAACCCTGCATCCGTTGAGAGTTCAAACCAGTAATTAGATGTTAGTTGTCCGTTGTCAGTTTGTCCGTTGTCAGTTTGTCCGTTGTTCGTCGTTCGTTGTTTGTTATCCGTTGTTCGTTGTTTGTTATCCGTTGTTCGTTGTTCTCCATTCTTAACTATTAACTCTGAACTCTTAACTAAAAGCGTCTGATCAATTGCCTTAAACCATTTGAACATAAGAGATGTCGGTTGATTTATTGCGCCGTCTGAAGGCAAAGAAAGTAATACCTGTGTCGGTGTACCGACTGTTTTGAAGTTGAATGTACTGCTGAATGAACCCCATCCTGTTACATTCTTTGCTCTTACTTTCCAATAGTATGTTGTCAATGCGTTTAAGTTTGCGAATGTTCTTAATGTATCTGTCAAAGTAGAATCATTAAGTACTATGTTCGTAAATGCTGCATCCGTTGCAAGCACTATATCAAACCCTGTTGCGTATTGTGGTCTGCTCCATGACAAATTTAAACTCACCGGATTACCTGTTGAATTATTCAACGGACTTATAAGAACAGGTGCCTGAGGCAATGGTGGTAATGTAGTAAATTTCCAGATGGCGCTGTACAAAGCCCAACCTATCTGATTCTTTGCTCTTACTCTCCAGAAATAATTTGTAATGCTCGATAAACCTGTTACTGATTTAGTTGTATCGCTTAGAGTAGAGTCTCTGGTAATTATATTCGTAAACAGTGAATCAGTCGCAAGTTCAAACCAGTAATTAGATGTTAGTTGTCCGTTGTCAGTTTGTCCGTTGTTCGTCGTTCGTTGTTTGTTATCCGTTGTTCGTTGTTTGTTATCCGTTGTTCGATGTTCTCCATTCTTAACTATTAACTCTGAACTCTTAACTAAAAGCGTCTGGTCTATTGCCTTAAACCATTTGAATGTTGGATTCAATGATTGGTCTGTTTCATTATTGACAGGCGAAGAAAGCACTACCTGTGTCGGATACCCTATCGTTCTGAATTTCCACGGACTGGAAAACCTGTAAACGCCGGAATAATTCTTTACGCGTACTCTCCAGTAATAACTTTGCAATATACTAAGATTAGATAATGCATAAGTTGTATCCGTTCGTGTCGAATCATTGACTGTGATATTTGTGAAAAGTGAATCAGTCGCGACCTGCAAATGATAATATGACGCAAAAAGTGAACGGCTCCAGACTATGCTTAAACTCAAAGGGTTTCCCACGCTTCCGTTTAATGGAGTTATCAAAGCAGGCGGATACGGACTTAACCTTATTATACCGTTATCGGAACCGGTCGAAATGTTTATATTGTTTGAATCTGATATTATTACATTCTTAACTGTTACGTTGTATACACCCGTATCAGCATTCACAGCCAGCCTGAACTTTACTACATCCCCGCTGTCTCCGTAAAATCTGTTTTGACCCATCGAATATGCTATAACCCTTATATCACCATTCCCCAGAGTACTCGTCGAAACCAGATGCCCGTTAGCACGTGATGTGAGTATTGCAGAGTTTGGCACATACGCAAACTGTGATGGCAGCGTAACATCGAACTGAAATGCTACAATCGGTAATTTATTGGTGATGTTGAATGGCAGATATGACGTATCCCGTGAATTAAAATCTGAAGATGTCACTCGTAAACGTGTCGGTTTATATATAAATCCGCTTACAGCAACACTCCCCGGATTCCTTAAACTGTCGTTATGGGATACTATTAAATTGCCTGTATGCAGTCCGTTAACAGAATTAGTAAATCGGATTGTAAAATTTCTTGTACTGGACGGAGGTATTCTGACAGGCAATGCTGTCTCATTCGCAAAAGAAGATTCCGTTGCATTAATTCCCGAAATTAATAAAGTATCGTTGCCTGTGTTTTGTATCGTCAACACTTTTCTTGATGTATCAGTATAACTGATTGTATCAAACAATATACTCGCAGGAAGAACCGTTACGGGTGATACAACAAAAATAGACCCGGGGTACACATTAGATAAAATATTTACTCCGTTTGTATCAGAGATTATTCCTTCAGTAATCGGTATTGAGTAACTTCCGGGATTACCTTTAGCGATATAACTGAATTGTGCTATGGTGCTGTCATTGCTTGAATACGGTTTATTAGTCGGTGAATAAGATACTATTTTAAGAATGTTTCCAGAAAGTACAGAAGCCGATATAATATGGTCATTAGTCCTTGCAGGATTCAGCACTACTGACCCCGCAACGTAATTTATCGAAGCAGGTAATGTAATAGAAGTTTGAAAAGCACTTACAGACTCGAAATTCTTCATACGTATTTTCATCGTCCCGACGAATCCGTATTTTGAGGTTACAGTATTCAGGTACAATTCATTTGTCGTAAAAACTGTCCCTGTAGCAGTTACTGTATGCACGGAATCGCTTGGGTCATTACTGTAGAATACAAAGACTGCATTCTTCACACCTCTTGTGTTTGCATAAAGTCTTACAGTACGGGATACATTAGTACCAGCCGTAAGCGTAAACCCGCTGGAATCAAGAAATCTGATATCAGCGGAACTGGAAGTAATTTTTGATATTGTAAGGTTTGATGTTCCCTGATTGTATATAGTCAGACTGAGGTCTTTATTCGTGCCTAACAGAGTTGTACCGAAATTCATCGCACTCGTGCTGAATGCTATCTTCGGCATTAACAGAACAAACCTGCCGTTGTAACTGGCAGTAAGTATATTCGCGTTCAGAGAATCTGCAATAACCGGTGTTACAACATTCAGACTGTATGTTCCAGGAACGTTTCCCGTTACGTAACATTTAAAAGTCAGCACTGCACCCGTATTCCCCAGAAAAGGATTCATTGAGATTGAGTATGCTATCAACCTTAAAAGTGCAGGATTGATGAGAGATACACCAAGATTGTGTCCGTTAGCTCTTCCCGTTAATGCGGCAGAGTTATTCACGTATGTTAAATATGTCGGTATCTGTACGTCAAGCTGATATGCTACAAACGATTTAACGTTATCCACCTTCACCGAATATGTTAAAGTATCACCCGGCTTACCGCTCAATGTGTCTATCCGCATGGTGTTCTGCGAATAGACTGTATTCAGACCCACGAATAATAATAGTATTGTTAAGAATATCTTTTTCATAATTCACATTTTAAGATTCATAAATAATAATTCACAAATGTTAATCACTTCAATACTATCATTTTCTTCGTTGCCGAATAACTCCCCGATGTTAATTTATAAAAATATACTCCGCTGCTTAAGTTACTGCCATCAATAGAAATATCATACTTACCTGGTTTTAATGTTTTATTTACTAATGTTTGTAATTCGCGGCCCATAACGTCGTAAATCACTATCTTTGTATATCCTAAATTTGCAATCGCAAATTTCAACTTTGAAGTGCTGTTGAATGGGTTTGGATAATTCTGATTTAAAGTATAGTCTTTTGGTATTTCTGTATTCCCTGTTTCTTCATTTGAAGTGAGAATACCATTTCCGTTTCCATCGGCAATAAATATTTCGTTGATCGTAATTCCATTATTCAATCCCGTGAATGTGCCGAGTGTATGAATACCTGAATTCAATGATGTATCAGACATAGTAAATACCACAAAAGTCTTTGAATTCTCAGATGCCGAACCTGCCGCAACCTGATAATTCGTTAATTCAGATGAAGGCGTAAACACTACATTCTGTGCTCCTGCACCCGATAACTTATACTGTATACCCGCAACAGGTATTGTGTTCTGTAATTTTAAATTATTATTCTGTATGTATAAACTTGCTGAACCGCTGTTATCATTTTGCTCTTTGTTATGAGCGAACATTTTATTCCCCGGATGCAGTATAATGTTTACTGTCCCTACAACGTCAAGCACATTTATAACAAGGTCAGTATTCACGTCTGCCGCAAGCACGCTAAACGGCACAGGCGGATTCCCTAATATATAATTCACATCGGAAGTAACATCAAGCACATTCACCGTACTGTCTAAGTTTGCATCCCCTCTTATCGGTGCAAATTCAAGAATGTACCGTCTCCAGAATCCGTTGCCGCCTGTCCCTGCAATTATATAATTTCCGTATGTACATAATGCACCGACTCCCTGATTTCCCATTCCATCATTAACCTGTGTCCAGTTCAATCCTCCATCCTTCGTTAAATAAACTCCGCTTCCTGATGTTCCTGCAAATATTGACGAACCATACTTTGAAAACGATATAATTGTATTTGTATTAAAAGAAGTTTGTGTCCAGTTTGCTCCGTTATTTGTTGTATAATATACTCCGCTTCCTGATGTTCCTGCATAGAGTTTCCCACCTTCAGAAGTAAAAGAATTCACATCTATATATATTAAAGGTGTTTGAGTCCAGCTCATACCATTATCAGTCGATTTATAAACACCGCTAAATACTGTTCCTGCATACACAATAGAATCTAAGACATACAAAGCTTTTGCATTAATTCCTGTTAATGTAGATTGTGTCCAGTTTGTTCCATTGTTTGTTGTATAATACACTCCAGATGATGTAGCAGCTAAAATGTTTGTCCCTTTTATTACCAGAGAATTCACTGCTTGATTGTTTAATGAAGTCTGAGTCCAGTTTGCTCCATCATTAGTAGTATAATAAACTCCAGCTCCTGCTGTTCCTGCAAATACATAACTCCCGTTTATTAGAAAAGATATTGTGTTTTGAATAAGGTTCTTTAAAGTCCATCTTAATCCGCCATCCGTTGAATAAAAAACTCCATCGTTCGTACCTCCGTAAAGATTATTCCCTGATTTTAATATTGCTCCAATAGTTGACGGTGGTGGAGAATCCCATGCTTGTCCGTTATTTGTAGTTGTGTAATAACCATTTTGTGTCCCTGCAAAAACAACACTTCCCAAAGTGGAAAGAGCAGGTGTATATTTTGTCAAAGCAGTTAGACTCCAGTTTGTCCCATTATTCGTTGATATATATGTACCATTATTCGAACCTGCATATATGCTGCTTCCGGATAGAGTCAACGAATAAATGCTGGTACCTGAAAAAACTTGCGTCCAGGTTAATCCGTTGTTAGTTGAAACAAAGACTCCATTATTGGGAGGTTGCGTCATTCCAGCATATACATTACTTCCGGAAACTAAAAAAGATCGAACCATTCCATTATTGAATGAACTTTGAGACCAGCTTATACCGTTATTTGTGGAATAATAAATACCATAACTATCAGTCCCTGCAATAATATTACTACCCGACACTGTAATTGAATATACAGGTTTATATAATACCGTTTGAACCCAGTTCACCCCATTGTTAGTTGATAAATAAACACCGTTATTATTATAAGCACTTCCTGCATAAATTGTATTTCCTAAAATGGCAACGCTCCTTATATAATTTAATCCTGCGCTAATGTTAGTCCAATTTCCACCCCTGTTTGTGGATAGATATAGAAAATCACCCGTTGCTGCATAAATATTATTTCCTGAAACAATTATAGAATATATTCGAACATTATTTAAAGAAGATTGAATCCAATTTGATCCATTGTTCGTAGATACATAAATACCGGAATAACTACTGCCATTCCAATGATCCGTTCCCGCAAATATTGTATCACCTGAAACTGCTAATGATGAAATACTTTTTCCCAAAAGATTATAACTCACCTGCGTCCATTGAGCACTGCAATCGTCAACTTTAAATGTGAATTGTAAAACAAAGAAAAGTATAAAAGCAAAAGTAGAGAATAATTTTTTCATAATGTATTCCTCTTAATGAATTTGAAAAATGTTTTATATTAATATATAATATTATTTTTCTGCTAAACTGTCGGGAGAAGTCTCTCGGCAACATAATAACGTTTTATAATTCCGGGGCAAATTAGAACCATTAAAACAATCTATAATGCGCGCTTGGTATTTTGTGATTTTTCTTTACTGCTGTCTTTATCCTGATTTACGGAAGTTACCTGCCAATGTTATGATAAGGTTTCTTTAATTCCGGGGCAAATCAGAACCATTAAAATAATCTACAGTTTTCATAGTGTGTTAATAATTTGCATATAACTTATTTAATATACAATACCTTATTACTTCATAGATTAACGATTAAACAGGATATTATCAGGCTGGCTGAGGGTTGTTCAGGAAAAGACTGGGACAGGATTGATTTCTACTCGTGCATCTTTCCTCTCGATAACGAGGCAAAGATTCCAACAAAACACAGGAATGAAAATAGCGCGAATGCTATTCTGATACTTACTATTAGTTGTTCGTGGTTCTCCGGCTTGATTTCTGCCTTTCCTATTATTACCGAAAATATGACAATGACTATTGCCATACTTATCATCTGTCCCATCATTCTCATAAGTGATAGTATTGTCGAAGCAGTCCCGTAGTTTTTCTTGTCCACAGAACTCATGATTGCATTCGAATTCGGTGATGAGAATAACGCAAACCCGATACCGAGTATTCCAAGGTTTATTAATATAAATAGTATCGTTGTGTCATTGCCCGAGAAACAAAGAAGCCCGAGACATACTGCGATTAAAAACATTCCTGCAGATGCTACATACTGCGGCTCCACTTTATCCGAAAGCCTTCCTGCTATAGGCGAAAAGACTGCCATAAATATCGGCTGTGCTACAAGTACCGTTCCCGCTTCCTGAGGCGTCATTGCTTTTATATGCTGAAGGTATAAACTCAGCAGAAAACTTATTGCCGATGTTGCACTGTAGTTTATGAAGGCGGCTATGTTTGAATATGTAAATCTTTTATTGTTCTTGAATATGTCAAGACGCAGAACCGGGAATTCAATCTTCTCCGATATGACCTTGTAATAATAGAACAACCCGAGCCCGAACATTATTAATATAAACCCTGTTATCTTTGGGATAAATGTAAACCCAAGCATAAACGATGATATCGCTATTGTAAATACTGCCGACCCTTTTAAATCAAACTTCTCGCCTTCTGATATTTTCCAGTCTTCTGTTATAAAAAATACCATCATAAAGTATAACACTATGCACAATCCGAAACTGAAATAAAATATGTACCTCCACCCGAATTGCTGTGTGATTATTCCTCCAAGGAAAGGTCCTATGGAAAGACCCGTATAAACTGATGATATAACTATTCCCAGCACGTGCCCTCTTTTGTTTGCAGGATATGCCGAGACTATAATCGAGAATGCATTTATAAATATGAAAGATAATCCGATTCCCTGAAGTCCCCTGAATGCTAAAAGTAATAACGCTGAATTAGAAAAACCTGAAGCAAGACAGCTTACTGCAAAAACAAGTACTCCTGCTTTTAGGTATTTTGTCCTGCCGTGTATATCCGATAATTTTCCGACGGGGATTAATGAGGCTACTCCTGTTAGAATATATGCAGTTGCAACCCAGCTGATTAGAACGGCATTGGCGTCAAATTCTTTCGCTATCATAGGTAAGGCAACATTTACCGCCGAACCCATGAAGGCAGTTATGAATGATGCAATAACTGAAACAGTTAATATTATTGCAGGTGAATTTTTAAGTTTATGCAAGCAGGCCCTTGGTATTAAAATAATTTAATGTTTATTCCTGCTCTTGTAGTTAAGAACATTCCTGTACTTATTCCTGCAACGTTTACGGCAGTTAAAGTATCTTTTGTAATAGTATAGTCCTTCACAAAATCTGTTTTAACAAAATTGTACTTTACTATTACATCCACTGAAATTCTCGGTGTTATTTCAAACATCGTTCCTATTCCAAGTGCCAGACCAAACCCTGCCTGTGATTCTTTTGAGGATGAATTATAGGTTATGTTTGAACCTGTTAAATTTATAGAGCCACCCAGAAGTTTGTTAAAATTTGTAATATAGGCACCGACTTCCGCTGTGCCGTATGGTATTACGTGTTTTGTTATCTGGTCAAATTTATACCTGACTCCCGCTGTTATCGGAATAACTGTCGCAGTCCATTCTTCGTTCATGTTAGCATTGTAATCCAGCTGATGAATATCGTCGTTCAGACTTTCATTCCTGAACTTGAAATTGCTGTAACCAGCTGTCAGCAGCAGTTCTACGTCAGGCGTAATTCTGTAACCTGCATTGAATTCAGCTGAAGGAGTCATTCCGTATACGTTTGCGAGTTCGGTTACAGGCAGACTGAATCCGACGTTTACACCTAAACTTATTTTTGATTGTGCATTTATATTTACAGTTGCTGCAAATATTATTGCTATAGCTAAAATTACTTTCTTCATCTTTCTATCTTACGTTCCTTCATTTGACATTAAAATAACTTATAATTTTATTGAAATTAAGTCCAATTTTTAATACTACAGGACATAATCTTCACTTGTGCAAATCTCTTCTCTATATCTCTAACCCTGAAAAATCCGTATCGGCGAAAATCCGTTCTTTCAGCGGCATCAGCGTTCCATTCTGCTTCTTCTCCGCCGCCGCGGATGCCAGTCTCTTCTCTATATCTCTTACCCTAAAAATATTTTATCAAGGAACATCAGTCACAATCATTTATTTCAGCGTGCCAATCTCTTCTCTATATCTTTTCAGTGTGTCCGTCTCTTCTCTAAAAATCCAGTTTTAACTTTGCGTAAAAGTTTCTGCCGGGTTCATCAACTACTACTCCCCTGTTCGATGATAAATGATTCCTGTATTCTTTATCAAATATGTTTTCCACGCCTGCAAATAACTGGCAGTTTATGAATTTGTATTTTAATTGTATTGAACTGATTCCTAAGTTGAATACTGCATATCCTGGAGTGTTTAATTCTCCTGCTGCTGTATAATCCTGTTTGTCGAATAATGCTGTGTTCAAATCAAAGTTCACGTATTCACGAACTGTAAATTTAAGTCCTATCCTTCCGTTTAATGGCGGTATGAAAGGCAGATTGGTCTTGTTCTCGGTGTCTTCACCCCTTACATAAGACAATGTACCGTAAGCAACGAATGACTTTATAAAGTTGTACATAAACTCAAAATCATAACCGTAAAGCCTTGCCTGCCCTACATTCGTTTTAATAAAGGCGGGCTTGCTTTCATACGTTCCGGGTATCTCTGTAACAAGGTCTTCAAATGAATTATAGAAAACATTTCCTGAAAATGTGACTTTGTCTCTCCATACTCTGACTCCTAAATCCCCGAACATACCTTTCTCTGGTGCTAAATCAGGATTACCAACTCTGAGCGAACTGCCTAAATCGATGTACTGATACCTTTCTTCAAGAGACGGCGACCTGAATGAACGTGATAAGTTCAACGTTAAGTCATAGTTCTTCGTAAGTGAATAAATCGCTCCGATATTTGCACTCCACGATATGTCATCTGTTTCACGTGCATTCCAGATGGTTTTCTGTCCTGCTGGTGTGTTGTTCCTCGTGCCGTTTACGATTTCATAAACAGGTTGTAAGGTTGTTGAGTTTGTTACTCTTATCTTGTCAACCCTTCCTCCCGCATTTACTTTAAGTTTGTCATTAAGTGCACGGTATTCATCCTGAACGTAAACACCCATACTCATATAATCCGCATCAGGTATAGGTTTTTCGCCTATCGTCTTTAAAATTGTACTTGTTATGTTTCCCGATGTAGTGTCGTAGTTCTCTATCTTCTGATTCTTTTCTCTTTTCGAATCAAGTGCCCTTCTCCACATATCAATACCCGTTATCAGGTAATTGTACTTTCCTGTTTCCCAGTCTGCTTTAAACTGCATTCCGTTTGTATAATGCCTTGCGTTCGGTGTGATGCTTAAGACATATACTTTCTGCTTTAACTTTCCACTCGATGTTTTAATGCTCGATATCTGATTAGGTATATTTTCAACATCCCTCAGAATCGATTGATAAAAATACTTTAACGATAAATTCTTCAATGGCTTCAAAAGATTCTTTATGCTGTATTCTCCCGAAACCATATCCCTGTTTTCTTTAGGATATTTTACCACTGCAGTAGTCGGAAATAATGTGCCGCCGCCCGGCAGACCAGCATCCAGGGCTTCGTATCTCTGGTATGACAATCTGAACTCGTGGTTACTTAATGGTCTTATTCCTAAGTTAGCACTTATGTTATTATCTTTAAACTGACTGTTCGGAAGTTCGCCTTTTGGTGTCATCGTATTCTTTGCATCTCTTATGCTTCCGCTTACTTTTGCGAAGAACTTCTGGTTCGATGCATATAAGGAAAGATATCCGCCCGGACTCTGATTTACTGAATTAAAACCGCCTATTAAAGACGAACCGTAAATAAGTTTATTACTGAAGTCACCGTTCTTCGTAAATATATTCACAACTCCGCCAAATGCACCCGTACCGTATAAAGATGAAACCCCGCCTTTTATTACTTCAATCCTGTCTATGTCATTAATATCCACAAGCGAAAGCCTCGCAGAAATATCTGTTGCAGTTTCTACCCTGTTCCCGTCAACATTCATTACTACATTGGCTTTGCTTAATCCGCGTATGCTTATATCCGAAGCCCATATTCCGTCTCTGGTTACCGATAAGCCTGGTTTATTGTCAAGTGCGTCTGAAATCGTCTGATACGGCTTCTTCGATATTTCATCTTCAGATACAATTTCCATCGGCAAAGGAACATCCCTGAGAATCGTTTCGTATCGCACACTCGTTACCGTTATTTCACCCGTCGTAATTTCAGACGGCGTTAATCTTATCTCAACTATAACTGTTTTCTTTGCTTCAACTAATACAGGGATTATCCCTGACTTGTATCCGTCGTGATAGAACTGTAAATCATATTTTCCGGGATTAACATTTTCGATAAGAAAATTTCCGCGTAAGTCTGTGACACTCTTTTGTGATGTTGACTCTATGTATACATCCACGTTCGTTAAAGTAACACCTGAAACTTTATCGTATATAATTCCCGATACCGAACCTGTTTGTGAGAATATATTGCATGATAATGCAAAAAGAATAACCGCAAGGAATAATATCCTTTTCATATATAAAATAACTCCATTTGATTTTGAAAACCCTGATACTTGAATCGCATTAAAATATCCCTTTTAAACATCATTTGAAATTCATAAATATTTGGACTTGAATAATTTGTTAACGATATACAAACAATTAACCGGAATATTCTATTCCTTTTAGTTCCGTAGGAACGAAATATCAATAGCGAAATCATGTTAAAATCCCAAAGTACCGTAGGAACGACATCTCAATAGGAAAATAGTTGTCCTCCTTCGCAAGGTCCTCATTGGGAAGGCTAAATGGAATTCCCAACACCCACTCCCAATATGCAATCCGAATCTCTAACCCCTCCCTTTTGTCCTTTAATTCCCCATACAATAATATTAATTTACACTATGAAGAAGTATTTTCCGTTTATATTAAATCTGTGCTTAATTCATTTCCTCCTGGGACTCGATATTAATATCGTGAGCGTCTCGCTTCCTTCCGTTGCATCTCACTTTAACGTTGCCGTCGGAGTCGTCTCAAGAGTCGTATGGGTTTACTTTCTCGTCCTCACCTGTTTCCTGCTGGCGTTCGGCAAACTCGGAGACATCAAAGGATTCAAAAAAATATACCTCGCAGGTATTTTCGTCTTCGTCAGCGGAAGTGCGTTGTGTTATTTTGCATACGACTTTAATATGCTTGTCTTCTTCAGAATCTATCAGGCTTTTGGAAGTGCCGTACTTTTTGCACTTACTCCCGCTCTCATCGCCGCAGGCATCCCCGTCGAAATGAGAGGTAAAGTATACGGAATCAACTATTCTTTCACTGCACTCGGAGGAATCATCGGCAGAGCGGCAAGCGGTTTCCTAATAGAAGGTCTCGGGTGGAATTCTATTTTCCTTATAAACATTCCAATCGGTATTATTACTATTTTTATAACGTATAAATATCTCGACAATTTCAATTCAGCGAAATCAGAATCGAAATTTGACGTGCCGGGAACAGTGTTTATTTTTCTCGGACTGCTGAGTTTGCTCTTTGCTATAAATACAGGTGAAGAATACGGATGGGGCTCACTGTTAATCATCTCATTCTTCATCGCATCGGTAATATTTATTTCCGTATTTATTTTCCGGCAGTTACGTATTTCTTATCCTTTACTGGATATAAGAGTATTAAAGAACATAAACATCTCTTACCCCGTTTTGTCATTCGTATTCGTATACATCATTACCAACGGTATGATTTATATAACACCATTTCTATTGCTGTGGGTAAAAGGTTATCCTAAACAGCAAACAGGTTTGCTGATGGCTATCCCTTCAGTGCTTCAGTTCTTTTCGGGATATTTGTCGGGACATCTTTCCGACAAAAAGAATTCTATGTTCGTCTGTACTATCGGAATCGTTATGATTGCTGTCTCGGTATTCCTTTATTCATTTGTTACTCCCGATATGAATATCCTTTTTATAATTCTCATACTCTCTCTGTATGGGTTTGCAATCGGATTCTTCATACCTTCCAACACAAATAAGATTATGACTTCAGCACCGCTGGAGCAGAAAGGAATTGTTTCAAGTTTTATGACAACCTCCATCCGTTTAGGTTCGGCTTTCGGAGTTGTGATATTCGGAGCAATCTTTTCTTACTTCGTTCCTCAGAAAAATCCATTACAGAACGGTATTGATATGAATACTATCCTTTCCGGGTTTAAAGCAACTTTTGTTTTCGGCTCGCTTATCGGATTATCGGGACTGGCTTTTGTTCTGTTGTCTGGCAGAAAATCAACTTCGAAGTAACTCATCACTACCCTTATCATACATAGTATTTAAAAGCCCTCTTTTTTGTTTGTTTTTCAACTTTTGGGATAATTTTTTAAATTGAATTTGCGTGCCTTATTTCATAATTTCTTTTAATAGGAATATTATATTCCTTATTAGCTCAAATGGCGGAATTGGTAGACGCGCTGCATTCAGGGTGCAGTCTGAGTATTCAGGTGGGGGTTCGAGTCCCCCTTTGAGCACTAAAATATTAATATGAGAAAAATTGGAAAAACTTTGGAAATTCAAAAACCCAATCCCGGAAAACGGGGGGAAGGGTCACGCCCAATTTGATACTTTTATCAATGAAGTGCGTAATCTTAACGGAAAGATTAAAATTCCGGAATCAGTAGCAAAACTCCTCTACATGAGGGGTGTTACAGATTATTCAAAAGTCTTTAAATTCTTTAAGCCTACTTTAGATAAGCTCTATGAGCCGCTTCTGATGAAAGGTTGCGATATTGCAACTCAGAGTATTCTCGAATGCATTGAAGCAAAAGAAAAAGTTATGGTCCTTGGTGATTATGACGTTGACGGTATTATCGGTGCTTCTATGTTCTCCTTGTTCTTAAAACACTTCGGGGTTGAAGTATCTGTCTTTATCCCAAACCGCATAAATCAGGAATATGGTCTGTCAAAGTGTGCAATCGATGAAGCACACGAACAGGGTATTAAACTTTTAGTCGCTATCGATTGCGGTATCACGGCTTTTAATACTGTTGACTATGCAAATGAAAAAGGCATTAAGATTATCATCTGCGATCACCATCAGCCGCCTGATAAATTACCGGCTGCGTTTGCTATTATGGACCCTATCCAGCCTGGCTGTAACTACCCTTTCAAGCATCTATGCGGAACAGGTGTTGCTTATAAACTTATTCAGTCTGTCTGCAAAATCAAGAATGATGAAGCATTTGCATACTCACTGCTGGACTTTGTAGCTATTGCAACTTCATCCGATATTGTTCCTATTATCGATGAGAACAGAATCCTGGTTAACGAAGGCTTTAATAAAATTAACACTAATCCGAGACATTCTATCAGAGCTTTGATTGAAAAGATTGGTATTAAGGAAAGCAAAGTTAATACTTCCAACATTGTTTTTTCACTGGCACCGAGAATTAATGCAGTCGGTCGTTTAGGTGAAGCAAGCCGTGCAGTTGACCTGCTTACGAGCGAAGATGATTCCATGCTCGTTGAACTTGCTACTATATTAGACGACGAAAATGCAATAAGACGTGAAATTGATAAAACGATTACTAAGAATGCATTCGAACTGTATGAAAACAACTACAAGGAAGCAAATGAAAATTGTATCGTACTTCACAACAGCGAATGGCATCCGGGAGTTATAAGTATAGTTGCTGCAAGGCTCGTTGAAAAATACAATCGTCCTGCAGTTGTTTTAACGTCAACTAACGGATCTGCTAAAGGTTCTGCCAGAAGTATTAATGGTTTTAATGTGTATGAAGCTCTCAAAAAGTGTGAGCATTTGCTGATTCAGTACGGCGGACACTGCCACGCAGCTGGTCTCGAAATCGAAGTTGAGAATATTGATGAGTTCAGGTTAATGTTTAATGATATTTCAAACGTTGAACTTGTAAATGATGAACTTCAGCCTGAAGTTGAAGTCGATCTTGAAATCGGATTCGATGAGATTACTCCTACATTCTCAAAGATAATTTCTTTCTTTGAACCTTTCGGCCCGGGAAATCCTCAGCCTGTGTTTATGACAAAGAATGTTAAGATTGTGGATGATGTGAAATACACAAAGACTGATGCACATATTTTCAAAATCAGCGACGGTATAAATGAAAAGGTATGGAATGCAATATATTATAATTCAAAAGATCTGTACGGAAAAATCGGAAAAGATTCCGTTTGCGATATCTGTTATTCTATAGATAAGAGTTTCAAAAATGGTTATACAAAGTTTGTTATTAAAGATATTAAAATTCACTAATAGTTTTAAATAATTTATTTTAAATGTTATGTCTGGACACTCTAAATGGGCAACCATAAAAAGAAAGAAAGCCGCGACTGATTCAGCCCGTGGTAAAGTTTTTACTCGTATTATTAAGGAAATTACAATCGCTGCACGTGACGGCGGCGGTGACCCTGTAGGTAATCCGCGCTTAAGACTAGCTATTCAGAATGCAAAGTCAAGCAATATGCCGCAGGATAATATTACCCGTGCTGTTAAAAAAGGTACTGGTGAACTTGAAGGCGTTATGTATACGGAAATCACTTATGAGGCTTATGCTCCGCACGGAGTTGCCGTAATTATTCAGAGTGTTACCGATAACAGAAACAGAACTATCGCTGAATTGCGCCATATAGTTTCTAAGAATAACGGTAATATGGGTGACGCAGGTTCGGTTTCCTGGATGTTTGAACGTAAAGGTGTTGTTACAATCGAAAAAGGTACTCATACCGAGGACGACGTTATGGAAGTTATTCTTGATTTAGGGGCTGATGATTTAAAGACCGAAGAAGAGCATTTTGAAATTATCTGTCCGATTGAGAACCTGGAAACTGTTCGTAAAGGTATGGAAGAAAAAGGATATAAACTGGAATCCGCTAATATGCAGTATATACCGAAAGAACTTATTACACTGGACGAAGAAAAAGCTGCTTCTGTTATCAGGTTTCTTGAAACCGTTGAAGAGTATGATGATGTACAAAACTTATTTACTAACGCAGACTTATAGTTTGATATGAAAATTATCGGCATTGACCCCGGCTCTGTTGTTACTGGTGTCGGGGTTATTGAATCCATAAACGGAGTTTTTAAAGTCCTGGACTACGATGCTCTTCTTATGAGTTCTAAAACTCCGATGCCCGTCAGACTTAAAACTATCTACGATTTCTGTACTAAAAAAATTAATCTCTTTAAACCTGACCAGCTCGCTCTCGAAACTGCATTCTTCGGTAAAAATATTCAGTCTACTCTTAAACTCGGACAGGTGCGCGGAGTTATAATGGTTGCTTCAATGAATTCAGGGGTTGATGTCTTTGAATACTCTCCTCGCGAGATTAAAAAATCAGTTACAGGTAACGGCTCTTCCAATAAATATACTGTTCAGACTTACATTAAAAACATTCTTTCTATTAAAGTTAATAAAATCCTGAACGATTCTTCAGATGCTCTTGCAATCTCACTCTGTCACCATTATAACGGTAATAATAAAGTAATCTATAGTGCTAAAGCAAAGAAAACAAACTGGAAAGAATTCATCGAAAAGAATCCGGATAAAATTTACAGGAGACAAACATGATTTCATACTTAAACGGAATACTTAAACACAGGCACAGGAATGAAATAGTTCTGGATGTTAACGGAGTGGGTTATAGTGTCTTTGTGTCAAAGAGAATACTTGAAAATATACCCGAAGTAAACAAGGAGTTTTCTTTAATTACTTATCTGGACGTTAAAGAGAATGCTTTGAACCTCTACGGTTTTTATGATGAGAAAGAAAAAGAGATTTTTAAAATGCTCATATCCGTCAGTGGAATCAGCGCAAAGACGGCTAACACAATCCTTTATTACGCGACATTTGAAGAAATTATCGGACTTATAAACAACAAAACATCTTTCTCTGCTGTTAAAATACCGGGTATCGGGCCTAAGAAAATAGAGATGATATCTCTGGCATTAAGAGATAAAATATTCAAGATTTCAGATGATGTTCAATCGGATTCAATGAGGAGAATAGAAAACCTTTCGGGTAACGATCAGTCACGCTTCGATGCCCTGAATGCTCTGTTAAACCTTGGGTATCAGAGAAGTGACGCAGAAAAAATTATAAGAGAAGTTTTGAAAGAGAATTCGGATTTAGCATTAACAACTGAAGACATTATTAAAAAATCATTAAACTATATATCAAAATAAATAATGGATAGAAAAAATATCGAAAGTTTCTGGAATGATGTAAGACCTATTCTGAAAGCACATCCGTGGCATGGCGTTCATATCGGTAAGAACTCGCCTGCATTATTAACTGCTTATATTGAAATAGTACCGACGGATACTCTTAAATATGAACTCGATAAGCAAAGCGGTTACCTGACAATCGACAGACCTCAGCTTTATTCAAACGTCTGCCCTACCCCTTATGGACTTATTCCGCAGACATATTGCGGCGAAAAGGTTGCCGAATATTGTGAAAGCAAAACAGGACGTAAAGGTATCAAAGGAGACGGTGACCCTCTCGATATTTGTGTTATCACTGAAAAAGTTATTACTCATAACGACATACTTTTAAACGCAGTTCCTATCGGCGGACTCAGAATGATTGACGGTAACGAAGCTGATGATAAAATTATTGCAGTTATGCACAAGGATAATATCTTCGGTCAATGGGATGATATTTCCGATATGCCCGCTTCATTAATAAACAGAATTAAACATTACTTCCTTACTTATAAAGAAGCTCCTGGTGCTGAGAAACGTATCTGTGAAATCACTCACGTTTATGGCAGAGAAGAAGCCTGGGAAGTAATCAACAGAAGCCATGAAGATTACATAGCACAGTTCTCAAGTCTCAATGAATTGCTGCTGAACAGATAAGGGTTAATAGTTTTGTTAAAAGCAAAAGGGGGCTGAATTTCTTCAGCCTTTTTTTATAAACTTATTTAAATCATTTATTAATTCTGATATTGGTCTTACATAGTCTTTCAGACCTATATGTGCACTAGCAATTTTTAATCTTCTACTATTATCTGGTAAATAAAAAATTTGTCTTTGACCTCCAAGTAATGTAAGTTTGTCATCAGATAAATCTTCATCATAAGTAACGATATGAAAAATATGTTTAATCTTATATTTACTTAAAATTGAAGCGTCAGCTGACGAAACTTGTTTCCATCTCTCCCGAAGTGTTCTTTTACATGAAATACCTATCAGCCAACCATCATTTGTCTTAACCCAGTTATCAACTTCAATATCAGCTTGAAAATGTTCAGGGGCTTTTGCTCTTTTGATTTTATAATATTCAAGAATGAAGTCAGTTACATCTTCCAAACTTCCACCAGCTCTTTGTTTTCTCTTTTGTCCTGCTCTTCTTTCAAATTCCTGTGTAAATGCAGTTAATACAATATCTCTATCTTCTTCAGATACCGATTTACCTTTAGAGAGTAATACACGGAGAGTTGTAAATGCCCTTACAATTTCTGTTCGTTCTGCAGTTAAACAACCTCTAACTCCTAAATCATCCCATAAACTAATGACAGTTGCTAATCCTTTCTCTCCTTGAGTATCCAAATAAGATTTAGAAATATTTAATGTATATTCTTTATCATCGTTTGGGATGTTAGAAATTGCTTGATTTAGTGGAATCATTATGTTCTCACAAGTAAGAATAAATACTTCCATATCAGTTGGTGATTTTATATCAATTTCCAAGTCTTTTAGCAATCGTTGCACTCTCGCTTTAACGGAACTTGCTTTCTTAAATCGTTCTTCAAGAATATTGCTTAGTGTTTTCTTTTGAAGAACAAGAGTCATTTTTCTATTTTTATTCTCTTTTGCAACCAATCTTAAACTACTAGCAATGATAGATAAAAGCTTACTATCCTTTCCAATAGCTGCATACTTGTCATTATTAATCAGCATACGTGAAAACCAATAAGCATTATGCCAACTGTTTTCGATTTGTTTTATTATCTCTGAATGTTTCACTAAGCGATTTGTAATTTATTATTATTGGTTTTCATAAAATCAGTAATTCTCTTTTTAGCCATTCCACAATATTCGGGTGAAAGATCAATTCCTATATATTCACGATTATTCTTTAAAGCAGATATGGCTGTTGTGCCACTTCCCATAAAGGGGTCAAGTATGATTTCGGCTATAGTAGAAAAAATAATTCTATCAATTAACGCCACAGGAAACGGAGCAGGATGTTCATTTTTCATTTCTTGAGTAAACTCCCATACATCTCCATATGCATTTGCTTTTGGTTTAAGTTTAAACTTTGGTTTTGGAATTAAATATATTACTTCATGTGTTGGCAAAAAATATCCGGGGTTAAAGTTTATTCCACCGCTTCTTTTCCAAATAATAATCTGTCTAACAGGTAGTCCTTTCAAAATATCATCCCTATCCTGAATCAAACCATTTTGTACTCTTCTTTTATGATTGTAAAATATTGCACCATCATCTTTTAACAATCGAAACATTTCTTTTAAGCTGTCATTCTGCCATTTTACATATTCATCATAAGGCATTGAGTCATCATTATGACTATAACCATTTTGCAACGCTGCACCAGCCCACTTTCCAGATTTGGTATTAGCCTTCATACCATTACCAGTAGAGTTTTTCAAATTATATGGTGGTGATGTAACAACTAGATCAACACATTTATCTGGCATCTGTTTCATTATATCTAAACAATCACCACAAATAATCTTGTTAATATAATCATCAGGATATTTCATTTTATTCTTTACTTTTCTCAAATATGAAATTTTATTTCTATTAATAATAGTTTATTTATTGTTATCTTTAAATAATATACTTATTCCCCAAAATCTATTCTATATATAAATTGAATATCTTCCTTTAGTAGGGAGTACATTCATTTCTTAGGAGAGGAACAGACTTATTTAAAATTTAATGGACAATCTTTCTTTATCAAATGAGATAATAATGAAAAAGGAATTTTAAATCCAGAAATACTAGCACCAATTCTAGATCCCTCCATTTCGTCATAATAATCAAGAAGAATGACCAACGAATCCTTATCTATTAAAAATCTTTTATTAATATCATCATATGAATAATTTGAAGCTTCAAAAAAATCGATTTCATCAATTTGTTTATTCTTTCCAATTTTTTTCCTTTCATCGTTTAATCGTTCATTGAAAATTCTATTTAATTTAGATTTACAATCAGGATACAAATCAAAAATATCAGACAAGAATATCACTCGATTAAATTCTTTATTATAATTTAATGTTCTTGTTCTACCCCAGCCATGTGCACCACCAGTAAAATGGTAACTTTCAGCTGCCAAAGAAATCAATTTATCCGAATTCCAAATTATATTAACGAATATATCGGTTGACCAAATGGATGTGTGCAATTCTAATTGGTCTTTCCAATAATCTTGAAAAAATTGTTCAGAATAATCATCAAAACTATTATAATATCTCTCAAAAAAGAAAGAATGGATTAATGATTTTGTTAATTGATTCAATTTTGATGAGAATTGAGAATTTAAAAATACGGGATATTCGATTCTTACATAAGTACATACCATTTCTTCCCAATCTTTACTTGAATCGGGACAAGCCTCTAAAGATTTAAAGTATTTCTCAATTTTATAATCATTTTGTGAAAATGAATTACGTGAAATCAATACCATTAAAAATAGAACAATCAAAGTTATAGTAGATTTCATTTTATTCTCCTGCTAATTTTGTTTCTATTATAATAAACTAATTACTTAATTAAAAAACCGTTTTTCGATTATATATCTATAATCAGTAATGTATGCTTGAATTCCAACAATATTCGATAGTTCATCTAAATAAGTAAGAATTTTAATTTCATCAGGATTATTTGAAATTAATTTACTCGCTATATAATCAATCTTTAATTTTGCTGATTCAATAGTATCGAAATCATTCATTTCAATACTTATAAAATCTTTCAATTTTTTAAATTCTTCTAAAAGATTCTTATTGCTTGATTTGTCAAATTCTTCAAGATTCATTGTTTTTGTATTCTAATATTTAATTTATAATAAATTTGTTTTCGTTTCTATTTATTCTTTACACAACGTACGGATAGCCCATTTCTCTTAAAATAATTGGTACGATATAATTCTGAATTGTCGTATTTTATAAATCGGTACCATGCGAAAACATGATTATCCTCTGTTGAAGACCAGTAACAACCGTATTCACCTTTGCTATTAAATTCACCATCGAATTTGCGAATACCCCCTGGAAATGCGGTAAATCCGCTTTCGTTTGTAGTTTCCATATTAAGATTTTCCCATAATATTGACGCCTTCAATTTATTTCCAGCTATTTTATCCCCATCTAAATAATCTGTAAGTAATTTCCACTCTGAATCGTCAGGTATATGCCATCCCTCAGGTGCTAATCCGCGTTTATCATTTATCGCATACCAGTTGTACAATTTACCAAAAGTATATCCGTTTGTAATATCATTTTCGTAATAACACCATGCACCGAATTCCAAATAATTCCACTTAACTTTTTCTTGCACTTGCTGAATTAAATCGCCGTTACGATATCGTTCTACATTAAGATTTTCAGCTGTCCATTCCTGTTTTCCGATTTTTATGGTCTTATATTCCTTACCATCAATGTCGTAAATCATTCTTTTTCTCCTTTAGTTATTTTTATTACTCGAATCGAAAAATATTATGAATCATATTTCTTATACTCAATATATCAAATACAAGCGATATTAAATATTCCATATAAAAAACGAATGGCCTCCCAAATCATAGTAGGATATTCGAATTTCTTGAAATTAGAAATTACAATCTACTGCACAATCCTTCTATCGACTCGGTGAAATTATATAGACTGATTTTGTTTGCCTCGGAACTAGTTACCGCAGATTTGAATACAAATTTCTTTCCGTTTTTATTCCGGTGATTAGTCTGAATGTTTTTGAGAAAAGTATGCTTTGCAATCCTAAATAAAAATAAAAAAGGGGGCTGAATTTCTTCAGCCCCCTTTTCTTATATTTAATTAACCTATGATATTCTCATAAGCGCGCTCTCTTATTTCTTATCATCAACTACTTCAAAGTCGGCATTCTCTACATTGTCATCTTTCTTCGGTTCGCCTGCACCTGCTGAATTTTGCTCAGCACCTGCTCCTGGGTTTGCACCTGCACCAGGTTGTTCCTTTGCCTGTGAATACATCTTTGATGATGCTTCGTTCCAGACTGTGTTGTAATCATCAATAGCAGATTTCAATTCCGTTGCGTTATCTGTCTTACTTGCTTCTTTTAATCTGTCGATTGCTGCCTGAATTTTTCCACGCGCATCCTGGTCAAGTTTGCCTTCGAATTCTTTCAGCTGTTTTTCACCCTGGAATATCATCGAGTCTGCCTGATTCTTTAAATCGATTGCTTCCTTCTTCTTCTTATCGTCTGCTTCGTGTTCCTTTGCATCTTTCTTCATCTTTTCGATTTCTGTCTCTGTTAATCCTGAAGAATGTGTAATCTTTATATCCTGTGATTTACCGGTTCCAAGGTCTTTTGCTGCAACATTAAGTATTCCGTTTGCATCGATGTCGAACGTAACTTCAATCTGCGGTACTCCGCGCGGTGAAGGTGGAATTCCGTCTAAATGGAATCTTCCAAGCGTTCTGTTATCTACTGCCATCGGTCTTTCGCCCTGAAGTACGTGAATCTCTACTGCAGGCTGATTGTCTGCTGCTGTCGAGAATGTCTGTGACTTCTTCGACGGAATAGTCGTATTGGCTTCAATAAGTTTTGTCATTACTCCGCCAAGCGTTTCAATTCCAAGCGATAAAGGTGTTACGTCAAGTAACAAAACATCTGTTACATCACCTGCTAATACACCGCCCTGGATTGCTGCACCTATTGCTACAACTTCATCAGGGTTTACACCTTTGTGTGGCTCTCTTCCGAATACACGCTTTACAGTTTCCTGTACTGCGGGAATACGTGTAGATCCGCCAACGAGTATAACTTCATCTATTTCGCTTATGCTTAATCCTGAATCCAGGATTGCTTTCTCACATGGTCCTACTGTTCTTGCAATAAGGTCGCTGACTAATGATTCAAACTTTGCTCTGGTAATAGTTTCAACTAAAAACTTTGGACCTTCTGCCGAAGCTGTAATGTATGGTAAATTAACTTCAGTCTGAGGAGTCGTTGATAGTTGCTTCTTTGCATTCTCAGCAGCTTCTTTTAACCTTTGTAATGCCATCGGGTCTTTTCTTAAATCAACACCTTCCTTCTTCTGGAATTCGTCTGCAAGATAATCCATAAGTCTCTGGTCAAAGTCATCACCACCTAAGTGTCCGTCACCGTTTGTCGACTTCACTTCAAAAACACCGTCACCAAGTTCAAGTATCGATATATCAAACGTACCGCCGCCTAAGTCATACACTGCAACTTTATGATTCTTCTTGCTCTTGTCCAGTCCATATGCCAGTGCTGCTGCTGTTGGTTCATTTATTATTCTCTTTACATCAAGTCCTGCAATCTTACCTGCATCCTTCGTTGCCTGTCTCTGTGCATCATTAAAATAAGCAGGAACTGTTATAACGGCCTCTGTTACTGGCTGTCCGAGATAATCTTCTGCTGTCTTCTTCATCTTCTGCAGTACCATTGCCGAAATCTCAGGAGGAGAATATACTCTTCTCTGATTTGTTGATTTGTCTTCAATCTCAACACGTGCTACATCGTTATCACCTTTAATTACTTTATAAGGTACTTCTGTAATTTCCGAAGATACTTCATCGAATCTTCTTCCCATAAATCTCTTTATTGAGAAGATTGTGTTTGTCGGATTTGTAACTGCCTGACGCTTTGCTGCATCACCGACAAGTCTTTCTCCCGTCTTTGAAAAAGCCACTACTGACGGAGTAGTTCTCATACCATCTGAATTAGGTATGACGACCGGGTCGTTACCTTCCATAACTGATACGCACGAGTTGGTAGTTCCTAAGTCGATTCCAATTATTTTTCCCATTCTTTATACACTCACTTTCTTTTTTTAATAAAACTACCTGCCGTCTAATGCAGGTAGTTTCTTGTTAATTAGACGTTTGTTTGTGAACTTATTTAACTTTTATTTCTTTAACTACCGGCTTTACTTCTTCAACTTTTGGTAAGCTGACTATAAGTAAACCGTCTTTAAATTCTGCTTCAATTGAATCTACCTTAATATCTTTTGAGAGATTGAAGGTCCTGCTAAACTCACCATAAACGATTTCGTTCAATACTAAGTTCGTGTCTTCAGTCTTGTTCTCAACTTTCTTTTCACCTTTTATTGACAACAGGTTGTTCTCAACTTCAATCTTTACGTTTTCTTTCGGAACACCCGGCATCTCAAGATTAATGTAGAAATTCTGTTTGTCCTCGGTTATCCTTGTCCTTGGTTTGCAACAAGTCTTATCGCTGACTTCTGTGCTGAATAACGGCGAATCAAGTATCGACTTGAATGCATCGTTAAATATATCACCTTCTCTTTTAAATTTGATTAAGTTCATTTCTTTATCTCCTATGTTTAATTTTTTTTAATTTTAATTTTCAATATTACTCTCCTTATACTATCAAACTCCGTGCCAGAAATTATAGCCTATAATTGCACTATTTTGTTTTTCTTAATGACAAATACTTCAATAATAATGACAATTTTGAGAAATTATTGACGGATATGTAAATAAATTGAATTATTTGTCAGTTCTCGGTATTCAGAATAATTGCTCTCCTTTTCTAATATTCTGCGTCCCACTTCATATCCACTTTTTACCCCAAAATGCCTAATCGATGGTCTTTTTTTCTTCTTGAGTGCATTATGACTCCATTATGACTCCGTTATGAGTCCATTATACCTCCATTATGACTTCATTTCAATATGGCTTATCTATAAATGCCCTTTAACCGCGATATCAGATTTTAACGTCCATACTTCCATTATATAATATAAAGCATTATTATTACTTACAAACGACCTGGATACCTGATTAAGCTGCCTAGATTGACTGCTCTGTGCATTATTAGAATAATACTGCCTTATCAGAAGGTTTATCATACATATTCATAATAAACTATTTTTACGTTTGCTGCAATCGATAAATATTAATCTTTGGATTTCATCAACTAGATATTTCAAATTTGCTGTGGATTTTCGTCGCTGCATTATGTCTTTTTAAAAGGTATGTACATCTAAACAAAATTGTTTAAGTATGTAGTTAGGTTAGGGAATAAAAAAATCCGGTTGGCTTTTGGCGGCAACCGGATTGGTTTTAAATAAGAAAGGGTAATTCTTATTTTATCTCATCCATCTATTACAAACATAACTATGTTATAATTAAATGTCAAGAGAAAAATGAATAAAGTTATACTTTAGGTCTGCCTTGTAAGTATTGATTTTACTGTACTTATATTATAGATCTTAATTATTTTTGAGAATATAAGAAAAAATGTTAGGATGATGATGGAAATTATGATAAAATACACTTCATTCACTGTTTGTTTTACAATGACTGAAAGTACATAAATGATAAGCGTAAATATGAAGAGTGAAAATATTTTTCGTAATTCAAAATCTATTTTATAAATCTTTTGTGACCGCGAATAAATGTATATCATCATGAAGAAGTACGTAACCATTGTAGATACTGAAGCTCCAAGGATTCCGTATTTTGTTATTAATACAAAATTGCAAACAGTGTTGATTAATAATCCTAATGCCGATACATAAAAAAGTTCTTTTGTTTTATTTGCATAAAAAGAAGCAACGCTTAATGCCGAGTACAGTCCTGAAAATAAATAAGCAAGCAGTACATAAGGTATGATTATCAGTCCTGACTGATACCTCGGATCAAGCAATGAGAACTTTCCGAACGATAACTTTACTATCGGCTCAGTAAACAATGCAAACGCAAGGAATAAGAATAATCCTGTGAAGACTAAATACGTAAATATCTGCGAAATGATTTTCTTGTTCTCTGGATTCTTCTCAAGGTTTAAAAAATATGGTGTCCACGAAAACCTGAAAGCAGCTATCAGCAGTGACATTACAGACGCAAGTCTGTAATTGGCACTGTATATTCCGACTACCTCCTCGTTAAAGAAATATTTCAGGAAGAATCTGTCCGATACATCAATCAGTAAAATAAATGCACCGACAAATATAAACTTGTTGCCGTACTGTACCATCTGCTTTGCTCTTTCAAACGAAAACTTTAAACCAAAGTACTTCCTGGTCATCAGCAGTCCTGCGATAAAAGTAACTACGACTGATGCTATATAACTGTAGAATATTGCTTCTACACCATAATGATAATTTATAATAAGTACAAAGTTCAGTACTACGTTTACACACAAAGATAATATAGTAAGCAGTAAATACTTATTGGCTTTCAGCTCTGCACGCAGCAGCAGTAAAGGAAAACGGAACATAGTATCAGTGAACAATAACAGTGAAAGTATTTTAAGGTACTTAACACCTTTCACCGGGTCTTCAAAGTGTAATAAATTTGTAATCGGTCCTGCAAGAAAGTAAAATAAACCGGAAAACAGCAACGAAGTAACAGATAACATTATCAGTGTTGTGGAATAAACTTCTGCCTTATCTTCGTCATTCTTTCCGTCAATGAATATCTTTATGAAAGATGTCTCCTGCCCGTAAAGATAGAACAGTATTACGAACAGCCAGATTGACTGCACAATATTATACGCTCCTAATTCAGCAGGCGAGAAATAATAAGTGTACAAAGGCAGCAGCACAAAGGATATTGCTTTGTTTGCAAGCAATCCTACACCATATATAGTTGTCTGCGAGAATAAATCCTTTATGTGCTTGTTACTCAAATGCCGTACTCCGTATAAAGTTCTTCAACTCTTTTGTTCACTGCCTCATATGAATGATATTTCTCAACCCATTTTCTTCCATTCTCCGAAAACTCTTTTAACATATCAGCATTCTTCACAAACCTTATTATTGTATCCTTAAGATTATGTATATCACACGTTATAAAAGGATTCTCGGGAAGAAAATCCAGATACTCACCAAAGAACTCAGTTATCGTCGGCAATCCCATTGCAAGGTTCTCTATTGAGTTTCTACCGTACCCTGAACCGCCTAACTCACCGCCTACCTGGTCAATGGACAGATTGCACTCCCTTTTCATCTCAAGTAACTTCTCTCTCGGTATATGTTCTGCAAGTATGAAATCGAAATCATAAGACTTCTTCAGTTCATCTATAACTGCAAGTATCTTGTCCGTTCCTTTGTACAAGCGGTTCGTAGGTGAGTGTATTATCTTTACTCTGTCCGACTGAGCATACTTATACTCCACCTTCTTCACATCGAACGGGAAGAAAAGATAATGTACCTTCTTGTGAAGCTGTAAATGGTCATATTCTACAGTAAGGTTCAGGTCACTCATTTCGTCAAGTTCCTTAAACACTCCCCTGCTCCTTAAATCACTTCCGAAATAACAACACACAATCTTTTTGCCTCTGCGTTTTAGTTCTTTCGCAAACCGCAGGTCACGATAGAAGTCCATCCCACCGTCAAAGTGATAAACATCGTAATCGTATAACTTATGCTCGTCTATAAAACTGTTTATCTTCGGACTGTTCTTAAAATCACGAAGTTTAAAGTACGTACTCTCAAGTATGTTCTTAGGTTCATAGTATTTCAAACCTGTCATCTTTGAATCACGCCATTTCTTCGCGGCATTGCTTACTGGAAGTTTAAAACCAAGCGATAAGTCTTCTTCGAAGTTTAATGTGTTCTGAAACATTGTAACCAGACGTGATTTATAACCTGCCTCTGTCTGCATCTTCATAAAGTCGAAAGGCATTCCTGCAAAGTTCTGTGGTGCAATATGTAATATGTTCTTACTCAATGTTCAGCAGTCTCGATACATTTCCGGAGAATATTAATTCCTTTTCTTCCTGGGATATCTTCAGACTTTCAACTATAGGTATGTACATTTTAGGCAAGCCAAGATTATAATCGCTTCCGAATATAACCTTCCCGGCACCGACTGTCTTGACTACTTCATTAACAAAGTAAAACTCTCTTACTGATTCCGTTCCGAGGTACAGATTATCAGCTCCGCTTTCCTTTACACTCGTCGCACAGGAAGTACACAGCGATGGCTGGTCACCGCCTAAGTGCGCAAGTATTATGTTTAATCCGGGTCTTTGCTTTGCCAGTGCTATCGGGAAATCAAAACTCGCAATCTCTTTCCACCTTCCGCAATGAATTATTACGGGTATCTTCAGTTCTTCTGCATAATCAAAGTACTTCTGGAAACTTTCGTCAAGTACATTCTTTCTCTGAAAAGACGGATGGAACTTAAGACACTTTATATGCTTTGAATTTTCTCCCAAAAACTTATCGAGTGTTTTATCTCCCGGATTAATCCATGCAGCAAAGTGAAACACAAAATCCTTTACAGATAATATATCCTTAAGCAACTTCTCATTCTCAAACGTATCACAGGGAAGCGCTATAGCAGAACTCACTCCCGATTCCTTCATCACTGTTACTGCTTCTTCAATGGTTGAGTTGTAATTTAAAAATACATCACTCCATTGTCCGATATGTATATGTCCGTCTGTTATTTTCAATTAAAAATGTCTCCTTCTTTGAATGTTGATTTGATTTCTGCTATTTCCATATCCTTGTCTCTTATGTCATAAACCATAAGTATTCCGTTCTTACAGTTTATAAGTATAAAATCAGTATGAACCTCATAAATAATACCAAACTTATCGGATATGTTACTCGAATACACAGGCTTTGCTTTTAAGAAATTGTACTGCACTCCGTTTAAATGAGTAAATGCCGCAGGGTACGGAATTGTCAATGCCCTGATTTTATTGAATATATGCTTTACGCTTACCTGCCAGTCGATCTTCCTCTCTTCATCTGTTATCTTCTTATGCGGTTTATTCTTTTCTGATATTTCCTGTTTCCTGAATGAATCTGCTTTGTTTGTCCTGAGCATTTCAAGTCCGTCACGTATTATCGATGCGCTGTTGATTGAACATTTATAATACAATGTGTTAACATCGTCATCTTCTTCTATGAACAGAGCTTTCTCGAGCAATACATCTCCCGAGTCAACTCCCTCATCAACTTTGTGCAGCGTCATAAACAGCGAATCTCTTCCGTCAATTATAGTCCGCGATATCGGCGCACGTCCCCTGTATTCTGGCAATTCACCGCAATGCAGGTTCAGTATTCCGAACTTCGGTGCATCAAACACATCATTCTTTATTATTTCCATAAATCCTGCACATATCCCTACTTCTGTTTCTTTTATTCTGTCCTTTAACTCTGTTACCTTATCGGTCTTCAGTAACTCAACGTTGTTTGCACTGCATAGTTCTTCAAGTTTATCGTAGAACTTTTCTTTATACTCATCATAAAAATAACTTTTATGAGTAATCACAAAAGCAGGTACACTGCCCATGCTGATTAAATCACCCACAGACCTTAAACTCATTTCGCCGAATGCCAGTACAAAGTATTTCATTTGTTAAAATGTTTTTTATACCATTTGAAAGTTTCTATTATTCCTTCGTCAAGACTTACCTTCGGTACAAATCCCAGTAATTTTTCTGCTTTCTCAATGCTCGGTATTCTGAGCTCAACATCTACATAGTTCTTTGGTACATATTTCAACTTCGATTTTGTCTTGCAGAGCGAAAGTATCTTTTCAGCAAGTGATGTGATTGTTACCGTTCCTCTCGGATTACCAATGTTGAATATCTCTCCGATTGCTTTCTTATTAGTCAGACAAAGCATCGTTCCGTTAATCATATCATCAATGTAACACCACGAACGAATCTGGTCTCCTACTCCGTGTATTTCTATGTTCTTGTTCAGAACTGCATTCTTAATGAATATCTGTATTGCTCCTTCACCAATCTGCCCGGGTCCGTATATATTAAACGGTCTTATCGACAACGCAGGATATCCTCTTGTCTTAAAATAACTGTAGAGTAAATGCTCGCCCGTTACCTTGCTGATTGAATATGTCCAGCGCCCTTCACCAACCGGTGCAAGGTTAGTTGATGATTTCTCCGATGACTTATAAGAATAAGCGCCGAGTACTTCACTCGTTGAAAAGTTAACAACTCTTTCCAGCTTACTGCTGTATTTCTCGAGTGCTCTTACAAAGTTAAACGTACCGAGTATGTTTACTTCAAGTGTCTTTACGGGGTTGTTTATAACAGTATCAACACCCGCAATAGCGGCAAGGTGAAGCGCCACCTGCGGCTTAAAGTCTTCTGTTGCCTTTTTGAAAGGTTCAAAGTCGGTTACGTCACCGTTTATAATCTTTACATTACCTTTTGTGATTTTCTTATACTTCAATGAATCACGTTTAAAAATATCATAGATTAAAAGTTCGTTATCCTTGCTAAGCAGTTCCGCCAGCCTGCTGCCTATAAAACCACCTCCGCCTGTCAGTAAGATTCTTTTGTTTTTAATACTCATATTATATAATTAAAGATTAATTGAATAACTTTTTCTCAGGAAACCGTCTGCCATAAACTTCTTCTTGAAATCGAACAACCCCTGAAGCAGTACATTGCCTATGTTTGAAGTTCCGATATCGTACAAACGGTATTTATTCTTCTTCGACCACTCTATTGAATTATAAAGCAAATAATCCGACACCCTGTCTTTCTTATGTTCTTCATCTGCCGCAAGGTAGAAGTTCAGAACCACATCTTTCTTCACAAGGAATAATGTGCATACACCCACTATTTTGTGGTCAATTTTCGCAGAGAATAATATTATCCTCTCAGGAAGATTATTCTTCAGAAAGACCAGTTCCTGTAATGAATGTGTTGGTGTAACATTCTTCAGTTCACGGTTATTAAACAGTATGTCATAAAATTCTTTCAGGCTGCTTTCGGTAACGGCATTATCGATTAATTCAACTTCAATATTCCTTGCCGATTTCTGTATTGAGCGCTTCTTTGGATTCTTAAGTTTTTCAAACTCAAAGAGGTTTAAATCTATTATGTTTGTAATCGCATACTTGTTAACCTGAAAACCTTCAAGCAGCATAGCATATTCATACTCTTCATTAAACTTTGACTGATAAAGATTAGGAGGATTTCTCAAAATACATTTAACAAATCCGTTTTCCTTCAGATACTTTTTGAATTCTTTAAGGATTTCAATCATCTCAGAGATTTTTACCTTTTCGCTGAATATAAACCCGCCAAAGCTGACACCATCACAGGATACATAAATTTTGCCGTCCTTATCTGTTCTTTCATTGCCGTTCAGAATCGCATGAATCTTATTTTTATCCTTGAACATTAAATGATGCCACTTAATATCTTTATTAAAGACATTATTGTAGTCAAGAAACTTCCTGTCGTAAAACAGATTATAGTTTGCATTCAGGAAATCATTCCACTCTGTTGATTTAAATATGTCAGTTTTAATTATTTCCAATGTGATTTATAATATTCTATTAGCATTTGTAAAAACCCACCCCCGGCTCCGCCGTACCCCTCCAAGGAGGGGAATCTAAAAACTTACTTTCTGTAAAGTTCATATCCTGTGCATTTAAGGATTAATTTATACTTATCATCAACCACAAGTTTAGATTCAAAGTAGTCACTGCGGTTTATTTTATCCTTTTCTATTATTACGTTAACTTTATCACCTGCATTATCAAGTATTTTCCTGACAGAATCAATCCCGTTTTTTGTATCGAGAAATGTGAAGTCGTATTTTGTGTTCGTCCATCCAAGGTCAAGCCCGTCAAAGTAGAAACTGAACTGCGGATTGTGCCTGTAGTTTGAACCGACATATATCAGTTTCCTGTACCCGCTGTTTTCAATCTCGTGCTGTACATCGGTTATCCTGAATGAATTCTCCCAGTACGGAATCCTGACTGCATAAAGAATGTTGATGAAGAACAGAAATATCAGAATAAACGAATAAAAGAACTTTGATACTGAATAGTCTTTCCTTATGTAAAAGAAAACTGTTACACCCGAAATAACAAACCAGATAGATGATACTATTATTACTTTCGGCAGCGTCTCTGAATTTACAGGATACGACATCTCAATCCTGAAGTAATTCAACACCGCCCAGAATATGTTGAAGGAAGTTATCGCAAGCAGCATCAGTTTCTCTCTCTTTGATAATGTATCCATCAATTCCAGATATGCTCCTGCAATGAATACTCCCGGTGTCAGAATCAGAAGTATGTATACTTCAAGCTTTGTCTTGAACAGAGTTATGATTATAAACCCAATCAGAAACCAGACAAGTATAAACGCTTCTTTGGCTTTTAAAGACTTAACATTCATCAACTTCTTAAATGCACCGAACAGTATTATCGCACCAAACGGAAGTATTGTAAGCAAATAATTTATATGGTAAATATACCCCGAGCCCTTAGTGTTGTGTTCAACACCTATCAACGCTCTTTCGTATATGTGATAGAAGAAGAACCAATTAAAGAATTCCCAGCCGTACTTTATGAACATATACGCGTGCCACGGCGCTGCAATCGCAATACCAATAACGCTTAGCACAACAAGGTCTTTTAATGTGTACTTAGTCTTATTCCTGAAAAGTATATACCATATAAAGATTGCCATCGGAATAAAGAATCCCACAAGGATTTTAATCATCAGGCAAAACCCGAATACAATCCCGCTGTAATAGTTGTATTTCTTCTCTTCCGTATCAAGATATTTCAGGAAAAATAAGAACGAAAGAAGTATAAGGAATGTGTATGGAATGTCGAACTGGAATCTCTTCCCGAATATATTGAATATCAGATTACTGCAGAATATTATAGCGGCAATAATCCCCGCCCTCGGCGAATAAACATTTGCTCCTATCTTCATCAGCAGCCATAACACTGCAAGACTGAATATAAATATCAGACCTTTCAGGACTACGTTATTCATTCCGAAAACCGAAGTTGCTAAATAACCCATCCATATTAACAGAGGAGGATGCGAGCCTGAATAGAACTTCCCAACTGAATGCTGGCTCTGGTCAATGATGTCCCCTGACTCTTTAATAGAAAGCACACGCGTTGTGTACATTCCCTCGTCCCAGGGCTGTATATCGGTTGTTACTATAGAATGGACTTTAATCAGTATTAAAAAGACAACGAGAAAAAGATAGATTTTCTTCATATTCTTTTTCTCGTCAAAATATTTTAATATATTTATCATTCAGTCTTATTCTTCAGGAAAGACATTCAACATATATATTGAAACTAAAAATTAAAACCAAGTGATAGTGAGTTACCGGAGCCGAATCCTGTTGAATAAGGCTGTAAGGCATAATCCAGGGTTAATGTCCTGTACTTCAGACCCAGTCCCGCTGTAAACCCTTTATTGTCATAACCAGTCTGATAACCTGCACGAAGGAATATAAAATCCTTGTAACCACCCTCTGCACCAAAGTGTCCGTGAAAACTTCCGCCGTCAATAACTTTAAATGCATCCACTGCACCCGTAATGCTTAAATTGTCTTTCTTGTATAAATAACTTGCACCGAACCTTAATGATGCAGGCATTTTAGTTTCTTCTGTCTTAAGCTGATTCATCGAACCAACGTTCGATACCACAGCTGCTATCGATAAATTTTTATATATGTAGTTTGCTCCGAAATCCATTCCAAAGCCCGATGCTTCGTCTATGTACAACTTTTCGTATATTAATTTTCCAGTAACGCCAAGTGAAAGATTCTGGTATGCTTCATAACTCAAACTTATGCCGCCTGAAAAGTTATCCGCATTGAATTTATCTATCGGTACACCCGGAGTGTTTCTTACTTCGATATCACTTATCGTTGTCTTTAATAGCCCGAGACCTATACCAAATTTCTTAATCCTGAACTTTGCACCGACGTAATTCGTAGTCATATCAAGCATTGTTTTGTTAAACATCGCAGTAACGTTTCCGTTTTCTGATGCATTCATCCTAGCAGGATTGTATATGAATGCCGTCCCGTCGTCAACAAGCGAACTGAATGCTTCACCCATCGCAATAGACCTGGCTCCGATTCCCAGTTTCAGGAATGACAGACCTGTATTCGCTGCCCCGTCATTCTGAGAGTAAGAAATGCCTGTAAAGAGGACAAACATTAATAACAATAAACTTATTTTTCTCATGTATTAAAATATAAAATGATTATCTGAACTTAAATGCAATTCCTATATTTTGCATCGGCTTTTGTGAATACGGCTCAAGCTGGAAGCTGTAATCAACTCCAAGCGTTACACCTTTCGAGAATGCCTTGGATATTCCTATACCTGCTCCGGGTTTTATGTTCCCGAAGAAGTCATCCGAACTTAAATCCATCCTGTCGACACCCGCCCTTACTTTTACGTATTCGTTAAGGTTTACTTCACCGCCGAACCTTAACGTGAAATTATACTTTTGCTCGCTTTTGGTTATTACGCCGAATTCATCCTTGGTTTCAAACTTCGGATTTATAAAGGTACCCACTCCGATTGACACAACTCCAAGGCTTTTCGGAAGGTTGTAAGATGCACCTGCATCTATTACCGTCGGGAATTTATTCTCCGTTACCGTTCCGTTGTTTCCGTAAACACTGGAAGTTTCCCATTTGTACTTTGCGCCTAAATCCCTTACTGCAAGGCCGATACTTATATCTTTGGTTGCAAGATACGTAAGACCGAAATCGAGAGCTGCCTGTGTAGTTGTAACTTCTTCGTATAGTTTTGCCATATAAAGCTTAAACCCTACACCTGCCGAAACCTGCGGGGATAACTGAAATCCCATTCCCAGCATCATCTGATTCTCGTAAGTAGAAAGCATTCCCAGAGACCTGCCGTCATTATCCCTGCCGTCGATGTCACTTACTCCTGCATTCAGCCACGAAAGACTGATGCCTGCCGTCTGCTTGCCGTTTGAAAGTTTAAACTGCTTTGCGAAGGAAACGAAGTTCAGTTTCCTGTCGAATGACATAAACGTATAACCCACATTCACTAATCCCTGCTCCTGAAAAACACTCAGAGACGGGTTATAATATCCTGACACATCTCCGAATGCATCCGATACCATCGCATTACCCATCGAAAGCCCTCTTGCACCAAAACCTATTCTCGCAAACGCTCCCGCATAAGACCCAAGCTGTGCGTTTGCCGTTGCTGCAAAAACTAAAACTATTATTATAATTAAGTATTTTCTCATAATCAGATTTTATTATTATTGCATCAAAATAATTTTTCCCCAGAGCGGTGTATCATCATCTATCTGAACCCTGTAGAAATAAACTCCGTTCGCGATTATATATCCTGCATCATTCTTTCCGTCCCATATCGAGAACGATTCATTTGCACCCGTACGCGTTGCATTCTGAATTACTGTTCTCACGGGATTCATCCCGAAATCAAATATCTTTATTGTCACCTTCGCACTTGCCTTGCCTGTAACATAGTAAATACGCGTCACTTCAGTAGCAGGCGAGAAAGGATTCGGCGCTGAGTAAGTTTTTAAATCCGAGCCCGCATCAAGACACGCACTCGCACGGTATATCTTCCATGGCGAAGACCATGCCACACCTGTTTCGCGTGTTCTTAGTAGTCCGTCGTTACTTCCGATGTACAAAGTATCGCCGACGTAATTGCCCGCATAAAAACTGCTTGACCTGCAGATATCTTTACTGACAGGGTCTGCAATCAGCGACGGCTTCGACCAGTCAAACGTTCCGAACCTTGCTCTCCAGATTCCCGCATCCGTAAGTCCGTATACGGTTGAGTCCTTCGAGAAAATCCCGTTAGGTGAATACCCGTCCAGTGTATAAGCCCACGTTAAACCTTTATTGGTTGAAAAGCTTAATGCATTCACTTCGTTGTAATCTTCTGCCTTGCGTGTTGCAGCCCAGATGATTTCTTTAGTGCCGTATCTCTGCACGTGAAGGTTTACTACAAAGTTTCCTCCCACTCTGTTAGTTCCGGTACCGCTGTTCTGAAAATTATATTTCCTCCAGCTGATTCCCCAGTTAGTAGAAATGTTTATTCCGTTTGCCGTTCCCACAACGAGTGTAGAATCATTCACAGGCTTTACCGTGAATGCTCTGTGGTTAAGATTATTCCTCGGGTTCAAAGCAAAAGTATAGCCGCTTCCAGGAGAAATACTGTCTAAATCATCAGGCGGAAGAAGTACACGCATCCACGTTACACCGTAGTCGGTTGTTTTTCTCAGACCACCTGCAAAAGAAGTTATCCAGATTGTATAGTTGGTTAAATCATTCTTCGTTCTTGTGATTGCAATATCGTAAGAAAGATTCTGCTGCCTCACAACCACAGGCAATGAATACAGTGTATCGTTTCCATAAACTATATTTGTATCGTACTGCCCGTCCATCGGCTGAGGATATGAATTCCAGCTTCTGCCAAAATCCGTTGATACTTTAATTCCCGTGCCCGTTGCAACACTCTCACTGCTAATCTGCTCGCTTATTGCAGTCGAAACCGCAACAACATTATCCTTTAAGTAAAACCCCGCGATGTCATCTTCGCCAAACGGTGCCAGCCCTACGTAGTTATCGAAGGAATTAAACTTATCCCTCGTCCGCATTATTCCGCTGCCCGTCGCAAACCACACCGTATCACCGCTCCTGTAAATGTCAGTAATAAAATTACTAATCGGGCATCTTCTGTTATTCGGTGTTACCACAGTACTGCTCACAAACCTGTCCGACTGTTTCTTTATCTCAACAGTTTTAAAGTTTCCCAGTTTAAAACTTTCCGGAATCGACTGCCCGTAAGCGTCAAGCGTCAAGACCAGAAGCGTCAACAATAAAATTCTTTTTATCATATAATAAATTTTCTCTCTTTAAAATTAAGGTCTCACAAATTTAATACTGTCCCACACACCCGCACTTGTAACATTCGAACGGTCACCCGCAAAGAAATGATATTTGAAGTATCCGTAAGAAGAATCCGCTGGAGCTGGCAGAACAGGATTAGTAAATCTCCACTCATTATTACTGAAGTAAGTCATAGGAATAACACCAATGTATGAACCCGAAGGTCTGTACGCATCGAAATAAACATCTTTTATGTCGCATCTACCGTCGGCATCAGTTACGTCTATCGAAATCGTCAAATCAAAAGACCCCGAAACAGGTCTGACGACACTGTCAGGAAGAGTTGAACCCGAAATCACAGGAGCCATGTTTGCAGTGTTTTTCACATAGAGTGGCGAATTCACCTGCGCGCTAAACAGCCCAGCTTCATTCTTTGCAATCACCTGCACACTGTAATTCCCAACCAGCAAACACGAAACACTCCCCGCATTGATAGTCTTCCCGTACTTCTTACCGTTCCCCAAATCCTGAACGTAATCCAGCGAAAACGTCCCCAGATTATTGCTAAGCGGGTCAATCAAAGTACAGTTCACACTCGAAATCGCCGAGCCGCCATTCTCCGAAACCACCGCGCTCAAATCAAAACTAATCACAGGACTCGCAGAAGTCGTCGAAACCGTATCCGTACTCTTCGTCACGCTCAAAATTACGGGCGAATCGTAAGACGGGTCAATCACAGAATCGCTCTTCTTCTCGCACGAAAAAGCAATCAGCGCAACCATTAAAACCAGAGCAAAATTAATACTTTTATACATATATTTATAAACGATTAATAAACCACGTTAAATAAAACTCTGTCAAGTTATTAAAATAAACATTAAAATAAAACGTTGAAATAGCCGCTAATTAAAACCCCGCAATTCGCTATTTACAATAAAGACAACTGTTCTTGTAGCACTCACAAACCTGTGATTTCACAAAGCCCAAAAACAATTAAATCGGAAGAAAAAGAATCTATATACTATAATTAAATTTGAACAAATATAAACCATATTTTAAATAAATGAAAGAGAGAAGGAGGAAATAATTTCCAGTCCCGCATACTCCCCTTCTCTTTTCAATCGTAGAATTTGTATATGCGGGTGTCCCATTTGATTATTTTGTTTTCTGGGATGTGGTTTTGGAGCTCCTGGAAGTAAGTGTCAGTCCATTCGTATTTATTCTTCAGTTCATTGAATTTGATTGCAGCAATGAGAATGTATGCTCTTTCTGCATGGTACATTCTGTTGTGCACAGAGTCAATGTAGAGATGTCTGAAAGTCTGAAATGAATCATGTTGTTCATTTTCAAATGTAAGGGAAACGGTCTCGCCATAAAAAGTACTATACCTTCTAAGACCCATTCCTGTATTATCTAAATGTCTATCGAGCATCAGAATGCTGAAGACTTCATATGGCGGCTCGAGTTTTTTGGGATTGGCACGTTCGAGTTTAAAATCAAAGACAATATCATGTACATCGAAATGCAAATCCTTAACGATGATTTTATTTTCGCTTTGGGGAGTGAAACCGCAGCCGGGCAGGATGCGTTCATAAGTAACGAAAGGTTGATTTCTTTTCATAAGTTTCATATTACCATTCTTACCATCAACCTCAATAGACTTCCAGAACTCCTGAATCTTTTTATCTTTACGAAGTTGAGTATTAAGTCTTTGCCTTCTTCCGAAGACCTTCTGGGCAAATTTAAGTTTTTCACTCTTAATGTTGTATTTAAGGGCTTTTGGCGAGATATAAACTTCGCCATACCTCATACGGGCAACTATAGTGCCGATTCTGCCTTTTAGAAATCCGAGAACACCGCTGTCGAAACGTGCCATAGCAAATTGTTTATTTCTGTGAAAATAGCGAATTAGTATTCTCGAATGAATGATAAAAATGCAGCCAAGCGAAAATATTTTTTCAAAAATGACTTGACAATGCAAGGATGTTTTATTATCTTTGTACTCATAGAAATCCGGAGAGGGAAAACCCTGACGAGCACACAGATGCTGTCCTCCTCCTCCAAAAAGTCCGAAAACAGCCTTTCAAAAAAAGAATCAAGAAAAAAGCGTATTAGTGACGTATTGGTAACGTATTCGTAGCGTATTGGAAGTTAGGTTAGACATACTCCACACTGGCGTTAGGTATATAGATGAAGGTATACAGAGATGATTCTTCATTCCTATTGAACAAAATCAAAGTGGCGCGACTATTCATTTCTAAGATATAATAGTAGTTATGTGACTATTGTATTTGCGAAATGGTAACGGAAGCTTCTTATTTGGAGGGAGGACGGAGCTTGAAAAACATGAATAGATTGGTGGAGGGTAAACGAAATACTCCCATATTGATTTTAGAAACCATCCCTGTTACGAACATTACATTCAATATTTCGGGGATTGGAAATACATTTTTCTAAAATTATATAACCGAACTCATCCTATTTTCTTTTTATATTTTTTGTTGAAAGATTATTTAATATATTTCCATAAGAAAAATAAATAATTTACCTTATTTATGAAAATACCTGAGTTGTTTCACCATCTTGAATACTTTTCTTCGGAGGACTACACGCAGTTTGAGAAGTTTTTGAAGTCGCCTTATTATAATAATTTACAATCCTATGTAGAGATATTCTCGGTTATCAGGAAGAACAAAAACCTTATTACTAAGAAGCAATATTCACTGCTGAAGGACAGAATTATGAGTTCGCAGAAATGTTCGGAAGGTACTACAAGAAAGCTGATATCGAACCTAGGTGATATTGCTATTAATTATATGAAGGTTAAGGCGATTGAAGCTGATAAACTTAATTCAGAGAATCTGTATAATAAATATCTGCTTTCAAAGGGATACTTTTCATTAATGAAAAAGCACATAATTGATTATAGTAAACTGATACAGAAGGAAAAAGAAGAAAATGACGAAACAAAATATCTGGACTATTACCATTATGACTATGCAAGTTACTGCACATCAATTGATACGAATTCTAAAGTAAGAGGTGATGAATGTTCAATAGACCAGCATAATCACACACTTGATTCGGCAAAGGACTTGTACATATTCACACTTGCACAGGTTACATTTAACTATATAAATTCCATTACCCAGAGTATAGACTCGAGTTACAAGTTCCCGATGCTGTTTCCACTTGAGATGAAGAATTTATTTGACGCTGTAGGCAGCAAAGAACTTAAAACATTTGATAAACACCAACAGGCACTTATAGGAACTTACAAAAGGCTTTACATATTATTCAATGACCTTAATAATGACAAAGCTTACGGCGAATACAAGAAGTATTTTTACAGCGTAAGAAAACTATTCAACACAGATTTTACAAAGACACATTTATCTGTACTGCATAATTACTGTAATCTGAGACAAAGACTAAACGATAAAACTAATAAATACACTGAAGAAGGTCATAAACTTATTTATGAATACATAGTAAACAAGATGTACACGAGCGAGACAAAGAAGTATCTTCTGCCTTTAAATTTCAGGAACTTTGTAATAACCTGTACCACACCCGAAAAGAAAAGACTTCTGAGAAAATTTACAGAGGAACAGATAAAATTCATACATCCGTCGCACAGGAAGGAAATGCAGGAATATGGAAATGCATTCTACAATTTCCTTAACCGGGATTACAGAAAAGCGATGAAGAATATAATCACATTAGGTAATACAAAATTTATTTACAAATATGATATACTGAACCTTGAACTGAAAATATACTTTGAAACGAAGAACTATGAGGCAATGGAAAAAGTGCTTCACAATTACAGAGATATAATACAGAAGGAGGAATTGTTTACAAAGAACGACAAAGAAAGTTACAACTTAATGCTTGATTATTTCAGGATGCTGAACAATGCAGAGAAAATTTATTCGTCAGAAAAAGACATAACAGAATATGCAATACTAAATAAGAAAATACTATCCGACAGAAGATTTGCAATGCGTAAATGGATATTGAATAAGATAGAAGAAAGAATGAAAAACACAGAAAAGGCAAAAAGATAAATAATAAAGATAAGGTAAAAAGATAATTACAAAGCACATGTATAATGCATTATAATAACACATATTTACAGAAGTAAGAAAAATGTAAAAAATATTATATGGTGGTAAAATAGGTCTGAAAAAAAGTTTGGAAATTAAGTAAATAATTATTATTATCCGAGAAATTCATTGATTAATTTAAAAATTAAAAGATTATGAAAAAGTTAAGTTTCCTCGTTTTAGCAATTCTGATGAGTACAATTTCTTACTCACAAACAGGCTGGTATGTACAAAGTGTACCATTTTCGGGTTCTGGTTATAATGCGGTATTCTTTCTTAATGATAATACCGGTTGGGCTGCAGGAAATAATATAGTTATTAAAACAACGAATCAGGGATTGAATTGGACTCTGTTAACAAATAACTTTAGCATCTCTGTTACAGATATTCAATTTTTAAATGAATTAACAGGATGGGCTGTTGGTAGTTCAGCATTAATACGAAAAACTACGAACGGAGGTGTTAACTGGTTTATTGGATACTGTCCGGAATGTAGTAATGCTGATGATTTTCTTCAGGTGCAGTTTCTGAATGAAAACACTGGCTATGCTTTTGGAGACCAGAGGATTTGTAAGACTACAAATTCAGGATTAAATTGGACTCCTTTAACGAATAATCTCATAGTATATAGAGGATTCTTCTTTGATGTAAATACTGGTTGGATAGTTGGTTTGGGGGCATCTGCAAAGACAACGAACGGCGGAGTAAACTGGTCTCAAAATCAATTTACGAACAACTGGACGAGCTCAGTACATTTTAGAGATTATAATACAGGATGGATAACCAGTAGAGCAGGGGAGATTTTCAAATCTACAAACGGCGGGAATAACTGGAATTTACAATATCGTGATTCGAACAGAGTTTTCACCGGCTTAACTTTTACATCAAACGATACAGGCTGGGCGATTGGTGAGAAAATAAATCCTGCAAATAGGTGCTTCATTATGAAAACAATAAATGCAGGTCAGACATGGAGCGAACAACAAATTCCTGATACATATTTCTTAGATATATTTATGCGCAACTCTTTGGATGGTTGGATTGCAGGGTCCTCGGTATTGCATACTTCTGATGGTGGCTCCGTCGGTATCAATCAAATATCAACACAAGTCCCATCAGCGTATTCGCTCAACCAAAACTATCCGAACCCGTTTAACCCGAGTACAAATGTTAAATTCTCAATTGTAAAAGCGGGGGATGTGAAAGTTATTGTTTATGATATAATGGGAAGAGAAGTTCAGACACTCGTGAACGAATCGCTCAAGCCCGGCACGTACGAAGCCGCGTTCGACGGCTCGGCACTAAACAGCGGCGTGTATTTCTACAAACTGATAACGAATGGCTTCACCGAAACAAAAAGAATGATTTTAATAAAATAATATAATTATCAGATTATGAAAAAACTCTTAGTCCTCTTAGCAATGCTCGTAACAGTGAATGCTAATGCGCAATGGGTTCAGACAAATATAGTAATGCCTCAAGGAACATATTCTCGTTCGATTCTGAATATCGGTGAAAATATTTATGCGGGTATTTGGGGAAAAGGTGTATTTTACACATCAAATAATGGCAATAACTGGACTGATATAACAAATAATACAAGTATTAATATCTATACGATTGCTTGCAATAAGAATTATTTATTCGCTGGTGCTTATGGTTCAGGTACAATAGCTCCTATTTACAGGAGTTCTGATTTGGGTCAAACCTGGAATAATGTTGGCAATAATATACCTTATTATCTTGTTTCAAATATATTTACCAAAGGTGATACTGTTTTTGCTTCTGTCTGGTCATTGAAAGAAAATAATATGTTTGACTTTGCTTTTTACTTCTCAACTAATAACGGTAATGCGTGGAGTAATATATGGGATATATATTTTGGAGTGGGGGGTTTTGTCACAGATGGAACAAATATGTTTTTATGTAGTGGTTATGGAGTTTTCAAATCTTCAGATTGTATAAACTGGAACAAAGTTAATAATGGTTTGACTGATACTGTAATAACTTCCCTTGCTTATGATGAAATTAATAATATTTTATATGCAGGGACTTATAGTCACGGAGTCTTTAGCTCGATAGATAACGGAAACAATTGGATTCCCAAAAATGCAGGAATAGTAAATTCTGCAATTATGGCACTAAGAGTTCAAGGAAATATTGTTATCGCTGGCACTGGTAACGGAGTTTATAAGTCTTCAAATTATGGTACGAATTGGATATCTATAGGATTATCAAATATGTCGTTAACGTCGTTTGCTTGTAACTATGAATATTTATTTGCAAGTACTGTATATAATTCTATATGGCGCCGCCCACTTTCCGAAATCATCGGCATCAATAACATCAGCACAGAAACACCATCAAAATATTCATTGGCGCAGAACTATCCTAACCCGTTTAATCCAATTACAAACATTAAATTCTCAATCGTAAATTCGGGGGATGTAAAACTTGTAGTGTATGATATTCAGGGGCGCGAAGTCCAGACACTCGTGAACGAATCGCTCAAGCCCGGCACGTACGAAGCCGCGTTCGACGGCTCAATGCTAACCAGCGGCGTGTATTTCTACAAACTGATGACGAACGGCTTCACCGAAACAAAAAGAATGGTATTGATTAAATAATATTATCATCAAACTATGAAAAAATTATTAATCTTCTTATTTGTGTTTTGCATAAGTTCGGTTTCTTATTCAGAATCGGGATGGGTAAAAACTAAACTTGGAAATCGTCCATTGGTTGGTGTTCATTTCTTAAATAATAATACAGGTTTTATATTAAGTTATGACTCACTATTCAAAACTACTAATGGCGGATTGAATTGGATTAGCAAAAATACCGGAGCAGGAACTGCTGTATTTACATCATTCAAAGTATTTGATGAGTATAATATTGCTATAATGGGTCAATGTTGCTATCCGGTTTGGACAAATGGATTAATTATAAGGACAAGTGATGGAGGCAACACTTGGATTAATAAAACTTTTTACCCAAATCACACACTAATAAATGCGGAAAATATGGAGTGGCTAAACGTCAATACCGGCATTTCTGTATGGGTAGAATTCGATTCCTCAAATTATTACGGAAGAATTTTTAGAACAACTAACAGTGGTACAAACTGGAGCGAAATCAATTATGGTATTGGATTAGGATATTTTATTTCGATGAAATATCAAAATGCAGATAGTATTTATGGTTTAACAAATATATCTTTATATAAATCAACTAATCAGGGCAGTAACTGGTTTTCTACAAGCAACTTAGGAACAGGTTACAGAACAAAGTACAGTTGTCCTAGTTTTGACACAATGTTCATTGGAGGTAATAAGATTTATCGTTCTGTCAACAAAGGTTTAGATTTTATAGAAACATTTTCAATTGATACTCCTTATATTGCCAGAGATTTGGAATTTGTAAATGCTAAAACTGGATTCGCTATAGGTAGCAGTACTCAATATAATGTTATTAAGGGTGGTTATATTATAAAGACAACGGATGCAGGTATTAACTGGGTAAGACAAACATCCAACACGAACATTTATACATCTGATGTATTCTTTTTGAATGAGAATACCGGTTGGGTAGTCGGTGATTCAGGATTAGTACTAAAAACTACTACAGGAGGAACAACTTTTGTGAACAATATAGGCACAGAAACACCATCAAAATATTCACTGTCGCAAAACTATCCGAACCCGTTCAACCCAACAACAAACATAAAATTCTCAATCGTAAATTCGGGCGATGTTAAACTTGTTGTGTATGATATTCAGGGGCGCGAAGTCCAGACACTCGTAAACGAATCGCTCAAGCCCGGCACGTACGAAGCCGCGTTCGACGGCTCGGCACTAAACAGCGGAGTGTATTTCTACAAACTGGTGGTCCGCCACGGCGGATCTTCGACGGGGAGTTTTACTGAGACAAAGAAGATGCTTTTGATAAAGTGATGATAATCACTTTATCAGAAATCCGCCATCTTTTTGGTGGACTGCTCATTAAATAATTTTATTATCAGTGTATGAAAAAACTTTTAGTTATCTTAGTAATGCTCGTAGCAATGAATGCCAGTGGGCAGTGGGTAACTCAATATCCATATACGGCAGGTGTAGGACTACGCGATATAGAGTTTATTAATAATAACACAGGCTGGATTTGTGGTGACGGTATTATATTGAAGACTACAAATATGGGGGTTAACTGGGTACAACAAATTCACCCAGCTCCTGATAAAAATTTATTTAGTATTCATCCTGTGGATTCAAATATAGTCTTTTGTGTTGGTTGGTTTGAGACAGTTTTAAAAACAACTAACGGTGGAACAAACTGGATTGCAATAAAGAATGGAACTGTTGGTCAAGGACATAGTTATAACGGAGTATTTTTCGTAAATGCGAACACTGGTTGGTATGCTGGGACAGGTAATTACATCCACAAAACAACCAATGGTGGATTAACATTTGACTCAGTTTATGTCTTAGGTGATTTCAAGGATATACATTTTAAGGATTCAAATACAGGGCTAATTGTTGGCGGCGGTGGCTCTGTTTATAAAACAATAAATGGAGGAACAATTTGGAATAGTATTTACCTACCACCGAATAATTACGGTGATTTTAGAAAAGTATCTGTAATAAATAATCAATATTGTTTTGTAGTTGAAGACGGGAAAAGAGTTTATAAGAGCACTAATTACGGAGACACCTGGGACAGCTTAGGTTACGTAACTGGTGCAGACCAACCATATTCTTGCAAATTTTCAAGTTTACAGACAGGTTGGGTTGTTGGAACATTTGGCGAAATATTCAAATCAACCAACGGCGGAGCAACATGGAGTTTTCAGTATGTTAATACATCTAATATTGGTTGGCTAAGGTCTCTTTGGTTTCAAAATGATAGTATCGGTTGGGTAGTTGGCGGAAATACTAAATTACTCTTTACTGCATCGAGTGGGGCTACGTTTGTAAATCCAATATCAACAGAAACACCATCAAAATATTCACTGTCGCAAAACTATCCGAACCCGTTCAACCCAACAACAAACATTAAATTCTCAATCGTAAATTCGGGGGATGTTAAACTTGTAGTGTATGATATTCAGGGGCGCGAAGTCCAGACACTCGTAAACGAATCGCTCAAGCCCGGCACGTACGAAGCCGCGTTCGACGGTTCAACACTAAACAGCGGAGTGTATTTCTACAAACTGGTGACGGGCAATTTTACTGAGACAAAGAAGATGTTGTTGATAAAGTAGTTGTCAGTTGAGAGTTTTTTATAAAATCCCGATTCTCTTTATCGGGACTGTATGTTGTCTGAAGGAAACAAGATTAACACAGTATAGTTTACCTTTTTTGCACAAATTTATATTACTATATTAAATACGATGTCAGAAAAAATTTTAAATATAATACTTAAGAAAGCAAAGGAATTCCGGGCAAAGAAAGTTTATTTGTTCGGCAGTGCTGCTACAGGCAATAATTTCAGGGATATAGATATTGCTACTGAAGGAATTAAAGGAACTGATTTATTGCTTTTTGCCGGTGAGATTGAGAATGAAATTTTCCTGAATGTTGATATAGTTGACATTGGTGTAGAGAATGAATTCAATGAGATTATAAAACCGGATTTAAAGTTGATTTATGAATCCAGATAAATATAAGCAGGAAGTAAATTTTGAACTTAGAAATATTGACCAGCTGATATTTGAAATCTCCTCTTTAGTAAATATCATTGGAAACAAAACTCCTGATATTGTCCAAATATCGGCTATGAGTACATTCGTTGCACAATTTTATTCCGGTATTGAAAACATAATGAAACGCACTTCAAAGTATAATGATATTCCTCTCCCCGGTACTATAGAATGGCATTCGGAATTATTCAAAAGGTTCTGCGATCCGCCATACGAAAATCTTCCTGTTTTATTCGATAATGAAATTTCACCTAAATTAACTATTTTAAGGAAAGCCCGGCATTATTTTATCCATGGATACAGTTTTAATATAGATTGGAAAATATTAAAACCCGCTGCGGATTCTATCGAATCGGTTTATGCAAATATTAAAACAAAAGTTCAGAATTACTTGGAGAGCATTCCTGAAGGGTAGTGTGATTGTGCAATTTCAAGTGCTAGCATATATAATGCCTACGGCATATAGAGATTTTAATTAATGCCATCCTTATCCCTGCTTAAATTATGCAGGGAGGAGCTTGAGCAAGGAGAACTGTGGATGATATTGTTTCAAATCCCGATATATAGGGACTAATGAACGCGCTGTTTGAACTACAGGTTTATGTTTAACCTACCCCGTCCGTCCGCTTATGCGGACGTCCACCCCTTCCAAAAGGGGAATTTAAAAGATGATTTGTTTCCGACAAGAATGTCGGAACTACGTGTTTTTATCTACTCTATTATATGCTTTACTCTTCCCACTTCGCCCGTTTCGAGGCGGACTTTGATGCCGTGGGGATGGAACTTGCTGTTTGTGAGGATTCGGGAGACGATGCCTTCTGTGAGCTCGCCCGTTCTCTGATGCTCCTTTAATACTATGGAGACGGTCTGTCCGATTTTGATGTTGTTTCTGTCTGTGCCTTCCATCTCTTAGAGGATTCCCTTTTCACAGATGTGATGTATGTTTTCGCGGAGTGACTTTTGCTCCAGTCCGAGGGCACGGAGCTTTTCTGTGTTCATAGAAACATCGGGGACCTGCGGAACGCCCTGCACTTCGCGGCAGGAGATTTCTTTTATCAGGCCATTATCGAACCCGCAGACGTCGCAGAGTGCTTTGCCGATTTCATAACGGGAAACTTTTTCCGCCCCGCCAAAATTTATCACTTCATTCGAAACGCCCATCGGAATAAGTTTGCCGATGTATTCAGCGGCTTCGAAAAGCGAAAGAGGCGTGCGGAACTGGTCTTTGAAAAGGTTTACTTCGCTGCCGTCTTTTAATTTTTCGTATGTGTAATGAAAGTTGTTTCTCGTATGTGTTCTGCCGAAGCCGATTAGCAGTGCGGTACGGAGTATTATGTAATTGTTAGAATACTTCTGTATGGAAAGTTCGCCCATAAGTTTCGATTCGGCATAGAGCGTAAGCGGGTTCAGGTCTGCATCTTCGCGAAGCATACCTTGCTGTTCGCCGTCGTAAACCAGATCGGTAGATGTGTAAATCAGGCGTGAGTTAAAATCGTTCGAGAGTTGTGCAATCATTTCCGTGGCATCGACATTCAGCCGGTAAACTTCGTCGCGGCTGAGTCCTGCGCAGATTTCGGGACGCGAGAAGCACGCAGTGTGCACAACGGCATCGGGACGGAAGTTATTGAAGAGCATAGACATTCTTCCCCAGTCGCGTATATCTGTACGTATGGCATTGTAGCGCCGGCAATTGCCTTCGTTTTCGTAGTACAGAGAAAGAATCTCATTGTTCCTTGAAAGTTTATCGTTCAGATACTGTCCGAGGAGTCCGCTTCCGCCTGTGATTAAAACTCGCATTGATAATAGTTTAACATTTACGAAAGTTATGAAACTTGAATTAAGGTATCAATAGAAAAGGATTTAATATTTCAGAATAGGTTCACAGAGACCACGGAGAAATCACGGAGCACACAGAGAATAAATTAAAAGATTATCCACCACAGAGTACACAGAGTTCACAGAGATTTTTCAGGCAAAGAACTTAAACAGATTTTATCGCAGAGGGCGTGAAGAGTTTTTCCGGTAAAAAGTTTTTGATTCCCCTTCTTTGAAGGGGTGGCTTCGTCCACAAAGTGGACGAAGACGGGGTAGTTCTTTTTGAGTTCAGAAAATTGAACGCAGATAAGAACGGATTGAGCGGATTTGCACGGATGGAATTCAGGCAAAGAGCAAAAAGAATTTAAATGCTAAAATATAAGAAAATGCCTTCCCTATTTTTTTAGGGAAGGCAATAAAGATTATAAATTAATCGTCGATGAGAAATGCGTCTTTTACCGGTTCGTTGCTGTTAAGGTCTGTCATCATTTTTCCCATATCCATCGAGGGCTCGAATAAGTTTGCGAGGCTAAGAGTAATGTCAACGACTTCATAGTTAGGGTTTATAAAACTCATTTCCCATTTGGATACTATAAAATCAAGTTTCTCTTTCTTAACATACTCTGCGACCTTATCTTTTATTTCCTCTATCAAATAACAAACTGATGCTTTCCCGAATGCCTGCTCGTGCATATATCTCTGGCGGAGAGGCATTTCTTTGGTAATCGCTGAGATAGTCACAGTATCGTTCTTCTCCTGGGCAACTTTCATTTTCTCGCGGACTTCCGAAGGAATTTTAAACAACTTTGAGTTGTAATAAGCGACTGCAATTAACCGCGAGTCGTAAGTTCCGACTCGGACTTTCGTCTGCGAATAGGAATTCATTCCTGATGCGAACACAATCAGAGATAGAATAATTACTTTAAATAACATTTTCGGGGCTGACATAATATACTCCTTTGTTTTATTTAATGCAAATTCGTATTTCGCCATTTTCTGTTTGTCATAAGAATGTAAATGATTTGTCATAAATTTGTCAAAAGACTGACTGTACTTAAGCATAGAATTAAATCAGTACAATTGTTATGTTTGTTCATAATTTTAAAAGTATATGGAAGACAATACAATTACAGGTGAAGTAAAGAAAAAGGGATGGTCCTTTAAGATTATAATGTTCTGGGTAATAGCATTCCTGATAACTGCAGGTTCTGCTTATTATCAGAGGATTACCGGCCCGACGTATCCGAAAAGCGGTACTACGTCGTTTCAGGGAAAAGATATTAAGTACAAACTCGACAGGAGTTGTGACACATCGAAGAATGTAACGGTAAAGCTCGAGAACATTGACCCGACGATAAAAGGTTTTATAGAGTATAAAAGGTATAAGACCAATGACGATAAGACACTCGTAGAGATGAAGAACGATAATGGTATTATGTCTGCTGAATTTCCTACCGAAAAAGACAGGTACTACAGAATTCCAGCACAGAAGTTTGAATACCACGTATTACTCGTGAAAGACGATCAAAAAACAGAACTTCCTCCGCAGCCTGTCGTATTAAGATATAAGGGAGATGTTCCATTGTTTATTCTCCTGATTCATATACTTGTGATTTTCTCGGCGATGCTTGTTTCAACGAGGGCAGGATTTGAATTTATAAATAAGGAAGCTAACTTCAAGAAGTTTGCCTTCTGGACTCTTGGGATAATGACATTGGGCGGAATGGTGATGGGACCAATAGTTCAGAAATATGCGTTTGGAGAATTATGGACAGGGATACCTTTCGGAATAGACCTTACAGACAACAAGACACTGATTGCCTGGATAGCTTGGGTAGTGGCAGCAGTTGCGTGTTTCCGTTCGAAGAATCCGGGTAGATGGGTACTTGGAGCGGCACTTGTGACACTGATAATTTTCAGTATTCCGCATAGTGTACTGAGCGGGAATACACCGGGGAAGTAGATTTCTGGGTAGGTGCACAGAGACCACAGAGGTTTCACAGAGAACACAGAGATTTTTTAGGCAAAGAGAATTTTTGGTAGGAGGTTCACAGAGACCACAGAGAAGCCACAGAGAACACGGAGATTTTTTTAGGCAAAGAGAATTTTGGGAGTAGGTGCACAGAGACCACAGAGGAGTCACAGAGAACACGGAGATTTTTTAGGCAAAGAGATAAGAGATTAAAATTATAAAACTATAATAGTATAGCAATGAGAATAAAGAATTTAGTAATAATATTAGTTGTACTATTTAGTACAAACATAGTATTATCGCAGAATAACATTGATAAAGTTCGCAGTAATGAAATTACAAAAGAAGAAGTAGGTGAACACATAAAGTATCTTGCATCGGATAAACTTGAAGGTAGATTTCCGGGAACGCAGGGTGACGTGCTTGCAAGACATTACATCAGCAGTGAATTTGCGAAGTACGGTCTAATTCCTAAAGGCGACAGTGCATACATACAAAGGTTCGATATGAATAACGGCGTGAAGAAGGGTAAAGCAAACGTAACAAGATTCTATAACGATAAGGGAACCATAGACATTATGGCAACTGACTTTACTCCGCTTGGGATTTCTGCAACGGGTAAAGCAAAGGGCGGGGTTGTGTTTGCAGGATACGGAATTAATGCACCGATGCTGGATTACAGCGACTTCAAAGATGCAAACGGTAATATGGTAAACGTAGAGGGAAAAGTTATTGTGATAATGCGTTACTCCCCTACTACTACGAATCTCTCAGATGATAAGTTTGCAAAGTTCGAAGAATTAAGAACAAAGATTGCATCGTTTAAAGATTTGAAACCTGCAGGTGTGATTATTATAACCCCGCCGATAAATTCAACATCGAGCAATCAGGATATTTTGATGGATGTTGGCTTTGATTATGTTACTCAAAACGCAGGACTGCCCGTAATCAACATTAAACGCGGTGTGATAGAGACTTTCCTGAAAGAAGGCGGATACGATTTAAACAAGATTCAGAACGATATCAACAGCAGTATTAAACCAAATTGTTTTGAATTAAAAGGTCTGACTGTCGAGTTTGATGTTGACCTTGAAAAAGATATTGCCAAGACTGGTAACGTGATTGGGTATCTGGAAGGAAACGACCCTGTGCTGAAGAATGAAGTGATAGTTGTAGGCGGACACTTTGACCATTTAGGTTACGGCGGACCAAACTCAATGTACAGAGGCAAAGATAAACTTATTCATTACGGAGCTGATGATAATGCTTCAGGTACAGCAGGCGTTATGGAAGTTGCACAGAAACTTGCTTCAGAAAAAGGCAAACTTAAAAGAAGTTTCTTATTCCTCTGCTTCACGGGTGAAGAAGAAGGATTGATTGGTTCATCATACTTCGTAAAATCAGAAGAGTTCAAAAAGTACAACATAGTTGCGATGATTAATATGGATATGGTAGGAAGACTTAAAGACGATAAGTTAATCTTAAACGGGACAGGTACATCGCCATACTGGGTACCTGAGTTTGAAGCATTGAACAAGACATATAACTTCAAAGCGTCATACAGTCCTGACGGATTCGGACCTTCAGACCATTCATCATTCTATGGAAAAGATTTACCTGTGCTGATGTTCTTCACAGATTTGCATTCAGACTATCACAAACCTGCTGATACATACGACAAGATAAATACTGAAGGTGAAGTGAAAGTTTTAAAACTGGTATATGAAATGACTATGGACTTAGGTACGAGAGCAACTAAACCTGAATTTACAAAGGTAGCAGCAAAGCAGGATGACAATAAAGGTGAGAGAAAATCAGTAAGAGTATATGTAGGCACAGTACCTGATTTCAGTTACACTGATGCAGGTTACAAGATATCAGGCGTTCAGGCAGGAAGTCCGGCAGAGAAAGCAGGAATACTTGCAGCAGATATAATGATAAAATTCGGAGATGCAATTATTAATAATCTTTATGACTACACGGCGGCACTTGGTAATTATAAACCGGGACAGGAAGTGGAAGTAGTTGTAAAAAGAGGAACGGAAGAAATAAAAGTGAAAGTATTGCTGGGAACGAAGTGATTTTTTGGGATAGGTTCACAATGATTTTTAGGATAGGTTCACAGAGAACACAGAGAAGTCACAGAGTACACAGAGGTTTTTTTAGGCAAAGAGATAAGAATTAACAGATATAGAAAAGCCCTTACTCAAGGGCTTTTTTGTATAGTTCAGAATCTACGTCTTTTAATTTTCCAAGATTAACTGCATTTCGAATCGAATAATGAAATTCCATAGCCATCCATAAATAATCAAGTTTTTCATCTACGGTCATTTTTGAGACTGGTTTTTCAAGATGACCGTCAAAATCCGGATGAATAGTTTGTCCGTTACAATTTTTCATTTTAAACTTATTGAACAAATATTAAATTAATTTATCTCATTGAGTGAACCTTGTTCAAAACAGGGACATCAACATCATCTTTTGAAACGCATGCCTCGAAGTCGGCACGGAATTTCTTAATAGTCCATTTAACAGGCCATGCTGCTGCGTCGCCGAGAGCACAAATTGTGTTGCCTTCAATATTAAGGGCAACTGAAGTTAATAAATCCAAATCACTGATTCTTCCGTGTCCTGCATCGATTCTTTTAAGTATTCTTAAAAGCCATCCTGTACCTTCGCGGCAAGGAGTACACTGTCCGCAGGATTCGTGGTAATAGAATTTTGCTATACGAATTAATACTTTTAGTAAATCAGTATCTTCATTCATAACCATAACACCTGCCGTACCGATTGATGAACCGAATTCCTTAAGACTTTCATTATCCATTTTTGCAGTCAGGCATTCCTCAGGAGTTAAAGGTGGCATTGATGAACCGCCGGGTATAACCATTTTAATTTTCTTACCGCCTAGAACACCGCCGCATACATCGTTGATGATTGTCATCAAAGGTGTACCCGTAGGAAGTTCATACACCCCTGGTTTATTCACGTGTCCGCTCACACCAAAAAGTAATGTACCCGGATGTTTTGGTGCACCGATTTGTGTGAACCATTCTGCACCGTTCTTTATAATCTCAGGTACCGTGGCTAATGTTTCTATATTGTTGATAGTCGTAGGGCAGCCCCATAATCCATTTGCAGCAGGGAAAGGAGGTTTAACCCTCGGATACCCGCGTTTGCCTTCAACGGAATTCATAAGAGCTGATTCTTCACCGCAGATGTATGCACCTGCACCTCTGTGAATATAAATATCAGTAGAGAAATCAGAACCAAGAATATTCTTACCTACATAACCTTTTTTATAAGCATCGTCCAGAGCATCCTGCAGAAGATTTATCCATTTGAAATATTCACCGCGAATGTAAACGTAAGCCGCTTTAATACCCATTGCATAACATGCAAGCAGAGTACCCTCAATAAACTGATGCGGATTCTTTTCGAAGATTTCCCTGTCCTTGAAACTTCCCGGTTCGGATTCGTCACCGTTGCAGCAGAGATATTTTGGCTTCTCTGTTTGCTTGGGCATAAATGTCCATTTCAGACCAGTCGGAAAGCAGGCACCGCCGCGTCCGCGAAGGTTAGAACTCTTCACGACGTTTGTTACATCGTCGGGGCTCATTTCCTTTATGGCTTTACGAATTGACTGATATCCGCCGTTTGCTTCGTAAACATCAATCTTGTGTAAATCGGGTATATCCTTTAAAATTATTTTAGTCATACTTTTATCAACTTTGTTAGGTTCACAGAGACCACAGAGTAGTCACAGAGAACACAGAGAAAAACTTTATTATATATATTATTTATATTCATTTTATATTTAACAGAGTTCACAGAGAAAAACTTCATCAATTATTCCGGTTCACAGAGACCACTGAGTAGTCACGGAGAACACAGAGAAAAACTTTATATTATTTATTATTTTAAAATCATCTTTATAATTCACAGAGAAATGCTTTATAAGACATATCTGTGAAAACCATCCATAAATCTCTTAACATTGAAATTCATTAAGAGCCCTATTTTCTTTTCGGCAAACCTCATATATGTTAAAACCTGAGAAGTATGCACAGGCAATAAACTATCTATAGATTTAATTTCAATAATTACTGTATTATTTACCAATAAATCTAATCTGTAACCACAGTCCAGATGAATTTCCTTGTATACCAAAGGAACTGCTACCTGATTTTCAACAGAAAAGCCCTTTTGCTTAAGTTCATACATTAAACAATTTTCATAAACAGACTCTAATAAACCTGGGCCAAGTTGTTTATGAACATCGATTGCACAACCTATAATACTTTCGGTTAATAAATTATTATCCATATTACAAGATATTTTAAACTCTGTGAGCTCTGTGACTTCTCCGTGAACTCTGTGATGCTATTAAAGAACTATATCTCTTATATTTAATGAGAGTTTTTAAAATCCTCGATCAGTTTGCCGAAACTTTCCACAGTGAGGTTTTCATAATACTCTTTGTTGTTTACCTGAATCATCGGTGCAGTTCCGCAGGAACCGAGACACTCCACTTCTTCAATCGTGAAGAGTCCGTCTTTTGTTGTTTCGTTGTTATTGATGCCAAGTTTTTCCGATGCGTACTTATACAAATCATAACCTCCGCGGAGCATGCAGGAAACGTTGGTGCATATCTGAAGATGAAACTTACCTCTAGGCTGCTTGTTGAACATTGTGTAGAACGTTACGACACCGAGAATGTGTTCGTACGATACTTTCAGCAAATCGCCAACGTACTTCATTGAGTCTTCGGATATCCATCCTTCTTTTTCCTGCACCATCCATAACACAGGAAGCAGTGCTGCCTGCGACTGAGGATAATGCGACTTAATCTCTTCTACTTTCTTTAATTCTTCTTCGTTAAATAATGACATCTTATTATAAAATTTTAATTTACTTATCTGCTTCACCCATAACAGGGTCAAGTCCGCCAATGATAACAACTGAATCCGAAATGAATGCATCTTTCAGCATTACAGGTATTCCCTGAAGGTTAGTAAATGACGGAGAACGGATTTTCATCCTGAAAGGATGCCCGCTGCCATCGCTGATTATATAAAAACCAAGTTCACCTTTGGAAGATTCGATTGCCGAATACGATTCACCAACAGGAGGATTCTGTCCAAAGTTTACTAACATAAAATCGTGAATGAGTTCTTCCATCTTAGTGTATATCTTATCTTTTCTCGGAAGAGCTTTTTTCGGAGACAATGCGTTTACAAGTCCGCCGGGAAGGTTATCAAGACACTGACGTATAATTTTTACCGACTCATACATTTCCTGAAAACGTACCCAGAAACGTGCGAGACAGTCACTGTCTGTAGCAGTTACAACATCAAAGTCCATTTTATCATAGACTAAATAAGGCTCATCTCTTCTTAAATCACTGGCAACACCTGCAGCACGAAGTATCGGCCCGTTTATACCATAGTCAATAATATCTTCTTTTGACATATATCCGATACCTTCGAGACGGTTAATAAATATTTTATTCCGTTCTATAATATCACGCATTTCTTTCAGGTACCCCGGAAACTCATCTATAAATTTTCTGATAGCTGCTAATGCTTCATCGGAAATATCATTAGCTACTCCGCCGATACGCGAGTACGATGTTGTAAAACGTACACCGACAAACATATCGTATATATCAAGAATCTTTTCGCGTTCACGCATACACCAGAGGAATGGTGTGAGACCACCGCTGTCCATCGTTGTTGTTCCGTAAGCAATTAGGTGCGACTGAATTCTTCCGAGTTCGGAACAGATAGTTCTTATGTATGTGGCTCTTTCAGGAACTTCAAGTTTTATAAGTTTCTCGACTGCAAGAGCGTATGCAACATTATTTGCAATCGGCTGAAGATAATCGAGTCTGTCAGTATGCGGAATAAACTCGTGATAGGACATATTCTCTGCAAGTTTTTCATATCCTCTGTGAAGATAGCCAAGGTCAGGAACTATGCGTCTTATGGTTTCACCATCGAGAGTAATAAGAAGCCTTAACACACCGTGAGTAGCAGGGTGCTGAGGACCCATATTCAGAACCATTTCATTCTCAAGAACATCATCAAACTCGATGCTTAAATCCTGATTTTCCAGAGCGTCAAGAATTTTCGACTTCGGGATATCAGAATCTTTCTCTTTCATTTTTTCGAAAACTGATTGCGACATATATAATAAATAATATTATTTCTTTGGTAAATATAATGAACCCGGAATTCCCATAAGCGGAAAATCTTTTCTCAGCGGATGGTATTCAAACTCTTCGGGCATATAAATTCTTCTTAAATCAGGATGGTCTTTAAACTTAATTCCGAACATATCGTACGCTTCCCTTTCAAACCAGTTCGTACCAGTCCAGATGACTGTTAATGTTGGTGTTTCGGGGTTCTTCGTATCGAGCAGTACCTTAACGAATAACCTGTCTTTAAACTTTAGCGAATAGAGACTGTAAATAACTTCAAACCTGTTTTTCTTCTGAAACCTGTCGACGCCGACTGCATCACGGCACATTTCAAAAGAAAGGTCCGCATCATTCTTCAGCAAATTACAAACATCCAGAACCTTTTCGGGTGTTGTGATAATACCGGGCGTTCCGTTAACGTCATAAAACTCAACAGAGAAATCTTTCAGTTTCTCCTGAAATAAAGTAAGTCTGTCCATATAATAAATTTGTTGAAAATAAAAAATAGCGGCACTAATAAAAATAACAAAAAGCGGGGAAGGAAAATTCAATAAAAGGGTATTATTTGCAGGATTAGGTTCACAGAGAACACGTAGAAGTCACAGAGAACACGGAGAAAGGATTTTCTCAGGCAAAGAGATGAGAAAGCAGATAAGAAAGTGAAGTACGTTTTTAGACAAGGATGTTATATTCAATGAATTTTGTGAGGGAAACTTATGTTATTAAACAAAACGATAACTATGAAAACGAAAAGAACAATTTTTACTGTAATATTATTATTACTGATTAGTTTTGCTTATGCGCAAAACCCGAACATCACACTTACGGATGCATTTCCGGACCTTACTTTCACGAGTGCGCTGAATTTAACTCACAGCGGTGATGGGACAAACAGAATATTTGTAATTCAGATTATACTGCATGATAATTAAGGGTAATATTAGTTGTCGCTTACATCTTGTATTTGTCTATAGTTGGACTGTTCCGTCTTTAGTATATAAAAGATTGTAAGTGGAGTTCATTATATGGAAGTTACAAAACTTTGTTAATAAGAAATGTATTTATACACAAACATAAATACAACAATGTATTAATAAGAGGGGTAAAGAGTGATAGCTTTATGTACAAATATTTTTTAATAATTATAATTGTATATCTTATGAGGGTAACAAAAGGGTTAAGAAGTATTCCACCTATGAGGGCAATTGGCAGCATTGTAAGGAATCCAAATGCAAAGCTGTCAGGTCTGGCAAATATTTCTTTGGGCAGATACATGTCGCAAAACAAGCGAGAAGAAAACAACTGGCAGGTTCCTGAGTACAACACAAACAAAGGAAATGCAGTAAAGACTTCAAAGCCGAAGGAATTCAAATCAACAATAGAATGCCACAACGAAAGAATGAATAATTACAATGAACAAGGTGATTATGGCATATTTCTGCATTTCAAAGGTCTGGAATTTTCAAACGATACCTTTTCCAAAAGTGTTAAATCAGATGACAGTTATTACATCAAAGTGAATTATGAAAATAAACCAGGTCATCTTTTTATAACAACGACATATGACATTTTTGAATTTGAGGTAGTATTAACACCAGCGAACGGTATACCGGTAAGGAGTATAAACCAGTTATTTTACGATGAGCTATACATACCTGAATTATCAGATACATTTAATGCCTCAACAATGAAAGCAGAGCTGAGAAATAACACAGTAATTATATCTTACAATAAGTTATGATAAAGGCAGATAATATTGCTATAGCTGAATTCCTGTATACTTTAACAAAGTACAGTAAGTTATGCAGACAGGACCTGGAAATTGCTTTAGAGGGGTTCATCAAAAACGAGGAATATGAAAAGTGTTCGGTTTTAAAGGACCTCATCGATTCAGAATACTATGATAACAATGCCGTAAGCAATTATACATACATCAAACATATACAGGATTTAATAAATAAAATTGATAACAGAGAGAATAAACTTCGTTACATAAACGAGTTAACGAACTTCATAAACAACATAGAACAGATATACGGGAAAACAAACATAACAATTCCACCGTTCAAAAATCCAAAGAACATTGAACGCTTTCTAAATTTTAAACAATCATTTTAACATGAAAAAACTATTATACTTCCCGGTTATACATAACCAAACGGATTTAGGTTCGTTAGGTTCGGAACTATCAGCCGAAGGCGAGAAGAAATATGGTTCAACAAATTGGGAGACTCATTTGCAGGATGTTGAGAATTCCTGGGACAGAGTTGAAGCCGAAATTTTCAGATTACTCGGGGAAATGACTTATAATAAAATCAAGATTTATCAGGACGGATTACCTGTAGACGGCGAAATTGGATTAAAGATTATTCAGGAACTTGTCAACAAAGGCAGTAAGAATTACAAAATAATTGACAAATTAATATCAAACGGAGCGCAGATAGTAACAGCAGAGAACAGAGACATCCTTATTCAGGAATACAATCTTGTAAAAGACATAATAAATTCAACGACAGAGGAAAATCAAATCAAGGCTCAGTTGATATACAAAGAAATGGCGAATGAGATACTGGACAAAAGGGATAATCACATAGCAAAGACAATTAATGCCACATTGGAAGAGGATGAAATCGGCATTGCATTTTTTGGGGCAATGCACTCCGTTGTGGATAAATTAAACGAGGATATAACAGTAACCAAACTTGACATGTTTTTTGACAGAAGGCAGGCTGATTTCAGTCAGCAAAACTATAACAACCTGTAATAAATCAAGCTGAGCATTTGAGGAAGTAATGTAAAAGTATGCAGAGACAAAGAAGAAGCTGATGCCGAAGTGAATAAAAGAAATATTCGTTACTTTAAATATCCCTCTACCTTGGTTGAGGGATATTTTTTTATCATTACAGCATTTCTTTTACGCTCCGCATAATTCTTCAAAACAGTAATATTTTTCCTTTTCATATACTTTTATTAATGTATTTATAATATCTTAAAACTTATTGATTAATTGCTAATTGAAAAATTTGGTAAAGAATAAAAAAGCAATTTTACCGTCTCTATACATATTTGTATTAATTGTTTTTCTTGCTGGCATAAATTGCTATGCAGAAGATATCAATTCAATAAAATATGCTAAGTTTGATAAATATACTATCGACGATGGCCTTTCTTTTGATAATTCCAGATGCATTGTAACCGACAAACTTGGTTTTTTATGGGTTGGTACGTATGACGGACTAAACAGATATGATGGAATTAATTTTAAAGTTTTCAGAAATGACCCTTCAGACTCAAATTCGGTTATAGGAAATTCAATTGGATGTTTGATCTGTGACAGCAAAGGAATAATATGGATTGGAACCAACAATGGACTGTGTTATTACGATTACAATAATGGAAAGTTTGTTAAAATCAGCAACTCAATTAACGACACACTTGAATCTGATTATAAATGGATATTTTGTTTGTATGAAGACAAAGAAAACAATATCTGGTTCGGTAACAATGAGGGACTGAATGTTTATAATCCATTGAATAAGACTCTCAAAAAGTATGAAATCAGGACAGGTAATAATTTAAGGTGGGAACCTTTAAATTGTATATATGAAGATTCTAAAAATAATTTCTGGGTCGCAACGTTTGCAGGTTTGCTTAAATTTAACAAGAATACGGGCGAGTTTATTAATTATTTTAAAACTTCGAACGATAACAAATTAAATTCTATTAAATATGTTACTTGCTTATTAGAAGATTCAAAGAATAATTTCTGGGTAGGAACCTGGGGAGGCGGTTTAAATAAATTTAACAGAGAAACGGGAGAATATAAGCCATACCTCTTTGATAATAATGTTAAAGAAACTGACATAGGTTCCACAAATATAGTTAACTTTATTTATGAAGAAAAGGATAGCGGCGAAGAATCAACTCTTTGGGTTGTGGGAGAAGGATTAGGGATTGCTATTTTCGATGCAGCAAAAGAAAAATTTTATATTACAGAAACAAACCTAAATAAATATAAAAGCCTTCCTACAAAATCAATTAGATACGTTGCTGATGACAAACAGGGAAATTTGTGGTTTGCATCAGGATATGGATTGTTCAGGTACAGCTCTCTGGAAAACAGATTTAAGTGTATTAAGCTTGCTGAAGAAATTAATGATAAAAACAGGTTTCAATTCAATGGTGCAGTATCATACATTAACGATACAGAAAATTCTGTCTGGCTGACATGCTGGGGAGAAGGTTTGTTTAAATGGAATAGAAGTAATAATACATTTAAAAAGATTATTCCTAAAACAGAATTAAAAAATAATTGGGTTAATTGTATATTCAGGAATGACGATGGCAAACTCTGGGTAGGGCATTCGAAAGGAATTGAGATTTATAATCCGGGAAATAACTCTCTTCAAAGACCTGATTTAGGAAGTACAGATTATGATTCAATTTTGGACTCTCATATATTTGATATTATAAAAGATAATTCTGGAGTTTTATGGATATCTGCTTCTAAGGGCTTAATCAGTTATAATCCCGTTAATAAACTCGTTAGTGTTTATACAAAATCCAATAGCGGACTTAATGATTACAGAGTTAACAAATTATTCTCATCTAAAAATGGTGACATATGGGTATGCACAAACAATCAGGGGCTGTTTAAACTTGATAATGAAAAGAAAAATTTTAAAAACTACAAACATAATCCTGAAGATTCTAATTCTGTTCCTTCAAATCAGGTTATGTGCATTACTGAAGATAATAATGGAATGTTATGGGTTGGAAGCAGTAATGGCTTAACTGCCTTTAACCCTGTGAGCAAGGTTTTTAAAAATTATTCTACAAAAGATGGACTTATGAATTCCATTATCTATTCTGTCTTTATAGATAAACTTAACAGAGTGTGGGCTATAACAAGTAACGGTATTTCGGTTTATAAGCAAGATTTAAATGCTTTTCTTAGTCTTAATTCTAAAAACGGTTTACATGAAAATTACTCTTCAGTTTTCAATGTTTTGCCTGGAGGTGAATTTCTAATTGGTTATGATGGTTATGTTGATTTGTTTACTCCCGAATCTATTCAAAGAAACAAGTATGTACCCAATACTGAAATAACTTCATTTTCGGTCTTTGATAAAGAGGTAAAACTATTGAAGAATAATAATGCTATTGAACCTGTTAACCTGACTTATCTGGAGAATTCAATCAATATAAATTACATCACATTAAATTTCTTCAATGAAAAACGCTGTAATTATTCTTATAAACTCGAGGGATTCGATAAAAACTGGATCAGCGCTGGCATTAAAAGAAATGCCGTTTATACAAACCTTGATCCAGGTAAATATACTTTCTACGTAAAAGGAAGCAACAATGACGGGGTTATGAATGAGAAACCTGCAACCCTTACTTTTATAATTAGTCCGCCCTTCTGGAAAATATGGTGGTTTCGGACCTTAGTGTTTTTGATAATTGTAAGTTTTATTCTGATCGTTATAAAAAGAAAAATCTCAAGGATTAACAAAGACAAACTCGAGCAGGAAGATTTTACAAGACAACTTATCGATTCTCAGGAAAACGAAAGGAAGAGAATTGCTTCTGAACTGCATGATAGTCTTGGACAGAATCTATTGATAATCAAGAACAAAGCAATACTTGCCGTTAAATCAAAAGATCTTGATGAAACCTCCAGAGAGAAAATAGAAGAAATATCCGAGCTTACTTCTCAATCCTTAAGTGAAGTCCGTTCAATCTCCTATAACTTAAGACCTTATGAAATTGACAGACTGGGAATAACAGAAGCACTGAATTCTTTAATAGAAAATATATCTTTAGCAACTCTAATTAAGGCAGACTACGTGATTGAAAACATAGATAATATATTTGAAAGTAATTTCGAAATTAATATATACAGGATCGTACAGGAAATATTGAATAATATTATAAAACATTCAGGTGCAGATAAAATTAACTTTATGATTAAAAAAGAACCTAAAATAGTAACCTTAACAGTTTCGGATAATGGTAAAGGGTATGATTCAGATAAATTATCAAAAGGTTCAGGAATCAGGAGCATTGATGAAAGAACCAAGATGATGAAAGGGCTATTTGCTATTTCTTCAAACCCGGGCAAAGGAACAGAAATATTAATTAAAATACCTTATTGACGTCTATGGAAAACATTAAATCAATTATTATCGCCGATGACCATCCTATCTTCAGGAACGGATTAAAGCAAATATTGCTCACTAACGAGAAAATAAAATTTTTAGGTGAAGCCAGTAACGGAGAAGAAGCACTTAATCTTATAGTAAACCTGAAACCCGATGTTGCTGTCTTAGACCTTGATATGCCCGTTCTTAACGGACTTGAAGTTCTCGAAAAACTGAAAGCACTAAAAACTGATACGAAAATTATTATGCTTACAATGTATAAGGAAGAAAAAATGTTCAACAAAGCATTCGATAAAGGCGCGTATGCTTACGTTCTGAAAGACAGTGCAGTCGAAGACATTATTGGTTGTGTTGAATCCGTTTCTCTGGGAAATTACTTCATCAGTCCTGCACTTTCTACTTTTCTTATAAGCAGAAGTAAAAAGCAAAAGGAATTTGAAGAAAACTTTAAGGATATAAACTCTCTCACTGATATGGAACGGAAAGTTCTTAAGCTTATTTCCCAGTCAAAATCAAGTAAAGATATTTCTAATGAATTATTTGTAAGCTCCCGCACAGTCGATAAACACAGAGAGAACATCGGTAAAAAACTGGATATCCACGGAAACCTTAGCCTTACAAAATTTGCAATAGAAAATAAATCATTCCTATAAGCTCTCTATAAAAACTCTTTTTATCCATACGTACTACTACGTATAAATTTTTCGTAATACCTCTTATTACAAATCCCGTCCATAATACCCATCTTGCATAAAAGAAATTAAAATGAAATTATTAATAGTTGACGATAACACAAGTATGCGGGATTTTATTAAGATTACATTCGAAGATACTTTCACAGAGACCTTCGAATGCAACGACGGTTTTTATTCGTTTGAGATCTATAAGAAAAACAAACCCGATTGGGTTTTTATGGATATTAAAATGGAAAAGGTTGACGGTATAGAAGCGACCGAAAATATCATTTCAAAATTTCCACTTGCAAAAATTATAATCCTGACAGATTATGACAACAATAAATTAAAGCAAAAAGCTCTTAAGGCAGGGGCAACGGCTTATGTTGTAAAGGAAGACTTAATGAGTATTTTTAATCTATTAAATATTAAACCGGAACATAAATGAGAAAAAAACAGATTACTACGCTAGCCATTTTATTTATTATTGTTATCCCGGGATTTTTTCTTGCTTATTTCCTGAGTAACAGAATTTCTTTACAGAAAAAATCCGAAGGGATTAAAAATGAATCCTGTGAAGAAATGGACGGAGAGTCCAGGCAAAATGAATTGTCAGGATTAGAGAAAGATAAACGAACAGTGGAAGATAAGAACATCGCTCTCGGACAGTTTCTGGGAATGGAATCGGAAAAGAATGAATCGGTAAACATAGTAAATTTATGGACGAGTATTGGTCCGTATGGTTTAAACGTAGGTTCTACAAGCAAAAGAAGCGGCAGGGTAACTGACCTTGAATTTGAAGGTCTGCCGTCTCTTAGAGTTGCATCTGCAACTGGTGGAGTATGGAAATATTCAGTTGCGGGAATTGTTGTTTTCCCGGTTCCAATGGGAGATAATATAGGCTGTACAACTATAGGTGCTATGGCTACCAAACCGAATGATTCAAATTTAGTTATTGTAGGAACCGGGGAACCAGGTGAATGGATGGGTGGCGGAAATAAAGGTAATGGACTATGGCGGACAACAAATGGCGGAATTACATGGGATTCGTTAAATATAGGAGCAAGTGGGTTTGGGCCTGTTTCCTATAAGATTAAATTTTCTCCTGTACGTAATGATTTTGTCTATTATGCAAATGATAATGGTTATTACATGTCCTATGATGCAGGAGCATCCTGGAGAAAAGTATTAAATGGTCCTATAACTGATATTGAAGTTCATCCTACTGACAGTAGTATTGTTTATGCAGTTCGTGGGATGGATGGTTTGTATAAATCAACAGATGGTGGGTTTAATTTCGTTAAGAGCAGCACATTTCCTGTTACAGGCAGCAATTTGGGAAGAGGTTGTATTTCGATGTCAAAATCCAATCCAAATATATTTTATATTGCAATATCAAATACGGCTGGACATACTTATGGAATAATAAGAACTACTGACGGGGGAACTTCATGGCAAATGAGAAATATAAAAGACGGTTCAGGAACAGATATTGACTTTACATCCAATGGAGCATTTGGACAAGGAATGTATGATTTATGTGTAGCTGTCAATCCTGTTAATCCGAACATAGTTGTAGCAGGTGGAGTCGGTATTTATAAAACAACTAATGATGGTTTAAACTGGTCAATAATATCCGATATGCATACTGACCAGCATGTTGCTAAATGGCACAGTAATGGTACAACTTTGTATCTCGGAAACGACGGCGGAGTTTATGCTTCAACTGATGCAGGTACAACATTTACTGCTAATCTTAATATTCTCCCTACTCTTCAGTATATTGATTTCGATGTTATGGCAAGTAATGGTTTAATTCATAGTGTCGGAGGTATGCAGGATAATAATATCTCTGTAACACATAATGCTACTTTACATTCTTTAGGAACCTGGTACGATGAATTAGTCGGTGATGGCTATGCTGCCTCTATAGACAAGGGAAACCCAAATAACATGGTAGTAAATTACAATGGTTACGTAAATAGAACAACAAACGGCGGAACAACCTGGATTGACGGAACGGGTGGCGGAGTTTTTCAGGACTGCACAACTTTGAGAGATGATAAATTAACCCCTGTAATTCTTTATACTGCATACACTGATAAAGTATACAAGTCCACGAATTATGGAGGTAACTGGTCGCAATACGGTACTACATTACCATTTAATGCCACAAAAATGAATGCTTCTTCCTGGTCTTATATTAACGGCACTGCAGTTTATGTGATAAACCAGACTGCAACACATACCAGCAATGATATGCTTGCAGTAGTTGATAACGGTATAGTTTTTACAAACAGAACAAATTCATTACCTGTTGAGAATATAAGAAAAATCTCGGTTCATCCTACAAACCCTCAGGTTGCTTTTACAATTATGAACAGCACGACACTTACACAAAGAGTATTTAAAACCACAAACCGCGGGATTAACTGGATTAATATAACAGGAAATATTCCTCACATATATATTAATGATTTGACTGCGCATCCTACTAACGAGGGCATTTATTATGCAGCTACCGAGTTCGGAATGCTGAAAGGTACAACTGTAGATTCAACAGTAACATGGGTTAGGTGGATGAACGGAATGCCAAGAACAGTTATAGTAAAGAATCTTGGCACTATAGACAGTTCCTCTACAACAGGAAGATTTTATGTAGTTGCAGGTACTTATGGAAGAGGAATCATGCTTCGCGAAGCTTCGGGTGATGATCCTGTGGGTATCATAAATGGTAATTCACAAATAATGAGGTATGAATTATCACAAAACTATCCGAATCCTTTTAATCCTGTAACAAATATAAATTTCACTATATCTTCAAACGATAATGTAAAAATTGAAGTCTTTGATATTACCGGAAGGTCTGTAAATATTCTGACTAACCAAAAATACACGGCAGGACACTATTCTGTTCAGTTCAATGGAAATGGAATTTCATCAGGCGTATATTTCTATAGATTAACAACTTCTAAATTTACAGATGTAAAGAAAATGATATTACTTAAATGATTATTAATTAATTCAAATAAAAAATAAGAGGAGAAACAAATGAAAAGAGTAATACAGTTATCAGCGATAATCTGTATTGTGTTGATTGTAATGACACAAAACGGATTTTCACAAATGTACACAAATTCGGCAGGTGTATTTAATGGAACTAGCAGTTACCTTGCTATACCAAATAATGCCGAATTGAATCCCACAGCAGCAATAACATTAGAAGCATGGGTTTATCCGACAGCTACAACTTCTGCATTTCCAGAGGTAATTATCGGCAAGAACTTTTCAAGCAGTTATAGTTTAGGGATGTATCAGCCTTCAAGTCCATTAGCAAGAAGATTAATATTCTATCCAAGTGGAGGAGGCTCAGGTGTTTTTATTGTTGGAAAAACTCCCCTTCCATTAAATAAATGGTCACACATTGCTGTTACTTATAACGGAACAGCTACATGGTTTTATTTGAATGGTTTTTATGATACATCATCAGCACAGGTTTCAGGTCCTATAGCAGTAAACACAGATTCTGTTTATATTGGCTGCGATAGGGCGGCCACTTTTCCTGCTTATTTCTTCAGCGGCAACATTACAGGTGTTCGTATCTGGAGCACTGCAAGACCGCAGGCAGACATTATGAGGGATATGTACATTCCTTTAACGATGCATTTTCCATCAGGTTTATACACAGGGTTACTTGCAAGCTATCCTTACATAAGCGACCCTCAAACAGTTGACTGGTCAGGGTCTGTAAACAATACAGCGTATGCAAGAACTATGAGTATTTTGGATTTATCACAAAAAATTACTGTATTTTATGACTATAATAACAATGTTAGTTTTGACGGCCTCACAGCGTATTTAGCAGGAGGTAATGTTTCAGATTATAATGCAACAACAGGAATAACATTAGAGGCGTGGGTTAAAAGAGATACAACAGGTACACAAGCGTCAAACGGCAATGTTGTAAATAAAAGCGGAGGTGCAAACAGGTATGATTATGGATTGTGGGTAAATTCAGACGGCTCTGTTTCCTTTGGATTAAACGACGGTCTTAATTTTATAACAACCCCGAACGGTTTAGTTTCATTAGCACGCTGGTACCACTTAGCAGTAACTTATGCACAAACAACCGGTGCAATGACTATATATGTTAATGGTGATTCCGTCTCCGGAAATGTAATCGGAAGTATCGCCATTAACAACAATCCCGATAGTCTGTGTATAGGCGGAATCAGCGCAACTGCTTATTTTGCAAGCAAATTTAAAGGACAGATTGACGGTGTTAGAATCTGGAAAAATGTTGCAAGGACAAGAGCACAGATTAAAGGAAATATGTACAGAAGCGTAACTCCGGATGGTGCACTGCCATGCGTTGAATATACATTTGATTCTTATACAAACGCGGGCCATGGGTCTGGTAACGGTTATTATGTTGGTGCACCGCTTATGTTTAATGGTTCTGCAAAAATTACTTCTGAACATAGAGGTTTAAACAATGAACTTTCGTCACCAATGCTTTCTGCTAATGAGCTTGGCTACTACAACACGAGTGATAATTCATTCAGTACAAAAAGATTTTTCATTCCTGACGGTTCAGCAGCAGGTATCACAGATTCAGTTTATATAAATGCAGGCGGAATAGTTACAGACATCACAGCATTTGTATTAATTAATCAAACCTGGGTTAGCGATATTCTTCTTACTTTAACAAGTCCTTCAGGTGTATCTGTAATGCTTACACCTGCATCTGGAAATAGCGCTGCTAACGACCTTATGACAATATTCACTTCAGCGGCAGATTCTACATACGGATTTTCTAACTTAGCATTATCCCCATACAGTCCGAAGGTGAAGCCCACAAATCCATTTACACCATTCATCGGAACTGTAAGATCAGGATGGTGGAAAATGAAATTTACTGATCCGGTACCTGGTGACATCGGATATGTTAACGGCTGGGGAATTAAAATTATGTCAGTAACAGGCACTGGGAATGAAACTAATATTCCGTTTAAGTTCGAACTTGCTCAGAACTATCCGAATCCGTTTAATCCAGCAACAACGATAAACTATACAATACAAAAACTCGGCTTAGTTACTTTAAAAGTTTATGATATACTAGGCAAAGAAGTTGCAACACTCGTAAATGAAACAAAGGATGCAGGAAATTATTCAATAAATTTCAATGCTTCCAAACTTTCAAGCGGCATGTATTTTTATAAACTTGAATCGGGCAATTTCAGCAACGTTAAAAAAATGATTATTCTAAAATAATATTAAGGCTAAAGAGAGTTAAGGGCGGATATGATCCGCCCAACCCTCCACAGCAGGTCTTCGACCGGCGGTAGGTGAAGAAAGAAAATAAATTTAAAATAATTAATATGAAAAAATTAATTGTAGTATTAGCAATGCTCGCTGCAATGAATGCAAGCGCACAATGGTCAAAGTCATCAAGCGGCATGATAAAAGATTCGCTCGTTTATTCTTTTGCTTCTATAGGAAGTAATATATACGCAGGAGCAAACGGAAGTTCCAACGGAACAGGTAGGATATATGTCTCTTCGAACGCAGGTACGAATTGGTCTGAGATGAATGCATTGTTTAGTGTAGTAAATTGTATTGCGGCTCAGGGTTCGAATCTGATTGTGGGTACTAATGGAGGCCTTTTTATAACATCCAATAATGGCGCTAATTGGACTGGTACATTAACAGGTCAGGACATTATTAGTCTTGGCATCAGCGGGAATACAATTTTAGCAGGAACGTATTCCAGTGCAACTACGTATGGAGTGTTTCGTTCTACTAATAACGGTTCGAACTGGACATTAAGCGATTTGACAGGTAAAAAAGTGGTTTGTTTTGGTTATATATACTATTCTGTGAGTAGTTTATTTTTTGGAGGATCGTTGAGCTACGGCATGTATACTTCCAGAGGTGGCGGGGCAAACTGGTACGGTGGTCCCGGTCCCGTTGGTATAGGCGGGAAGAATGTTAGAGCGATTACGTCGATTGGTATGAATTTATTTATGGGGACAGATACAGGTGTTTTTGTGTCTAATGATACGGGAAATACGTGGACACAGTTTTCATTGGTTAATAAAGTAGTAACTTCCCTTGCTGTAAGTGGTAACAATCTTTTTGCGGCTGCGGGTGGGAAAGTATATCTTTCAAAGAATAATGGTTTAAGCTGGTTTCAGAAAAGTGAGGGGTTGGGAACTAATGTAAGTGCTTTGTCTTTATTCGTTAACGGTAATTATATATATCTTGGGTGCAACGGGCAGTCCGTCTGGCGGCGATTGCTGTCGGATATTATTTCAGTTGAAAACATAAGCATGGAAATACCGGAAAAGTTTTCATTGTCACAGAATTATCCAAACCCGTTTAACCCAACGACGAACATTCGATATTCAATTCCAAAAAACGGAATGGTAAAACTCGTTGTCTTCGATGCACTCGGTCGCGAGGTAGAAACACTCGTGAACGAGACGCAACAGGCAGGGACATACGAAGCATCGTTCAGTGGTTCACACTATCCGAGCGGGGTTTATTTTTATACATTAAGTTCAGAGAAGTACACTGAGACAAGAAAGATGTTGATGTTGAAATAATTTGACAACAACCGTCAGGTATTATATGTATCAATAGATTTGATATGCAATACCTGACGGCATTGTAAATATTGTGTGTGCTTACCTACTGATATGTAATCAATACGTGATTATATTTTATATTACTACATCTGCACTCAATCTTTATCTTCCCTCACCTACACTCAATCTCAATACTCACACCTGCCTCTTGAACAGGGTCAGGTTTTGGCGGAGGATCATTAACACGGTCAGCACCTTTCACGTATAAGCCACCGCATTCAGCCCATTTGTAAGGCTGTTTATACTCGTCAAACGAAATAACAGCAGGATAAACAATAATCTTATTATAATCTTTAATTATCTTAAAAGTTTTCTTCGCTGTATTAAAAGTGAAATGTGTAAAGCCCGAGTCAGAAAGTTTACCCGATAAGAGCATTTCCTCAAGTTTTATGTTCATCATTTTATGCTTTACTTTTTCATTCACAGGCTCTTCCATATGAATAATGGCAATAAAAAGAAAAGGCGATTTGAAATCGTTGTAGGATTCGGGAACAACACCTTTATGACTGTTCTTAAACGAAAATGTTAATGAGTCCACAGTGAGACCTATAGCTGCTTCATAGATTTGTAAATTGTAAGGAAGAATTCTACATCGCGATGAAATACCTTTAGATTTTATGTGTGGATGATTTTGCTTAAATATTCTCATATTCGTGGCTTTACCCGGCATATCTTTTCGCTTTCTCCAGATATATTTTATTACGGGGGAGCGGTTAATGAAATTTGAGAACACCATCACTTCACCGAATAAACCACGGTTTTTAATCACTCTTTCGGATGTGGTTTCCTTATATTTTTCAGCAGCAAACTGTGAGAATATCTTCTTATTTCTCCTTTTAAAAACAATATCACCCATTTTCCCTATGGGAATACCAAGATGACTATTAACAATTCTTGCCATTTATTGCTCCATTTTTTTAAAAAAAGGTTCAAAATTAAGGAATACTATTTACGTATAGTCTCTATATAACTTTAATATAGATTGTATATGCAATGAATATAAGGAGAATATAAGTGAAATATAAGGAGAATATAAGAATAGTGCGTGAAAAGTGTACTAATAGTGTACTTGTAGTGTGTCTGTAGTGGGCTTTTTATATGAAATCTGTTTTATCAGATATTTAAGGGCATTTACGGATTATTAGGAAAGAACCATAAAAATTAATCCTAAATAACCTTATATAAATAATATACACAAATAAGTTTTATTTGTCAAGACAAAACACAATATCTTTTTTGAAAATTTTTAAGATCTCACAGGATAGAATATTATCATCAAATGATAATGTTCATTCGTTTAATGATTGTATTTTATACTAAAGATTAAGTATAGATTTTAAAATATTAAAAACTAAATACTATTTCAAATTCAATTTTTCTATATTATTATTGTAAATGATTACTGTTAACAAAAATATTGAACCCTATGTAAACGAACTCCCAAGCAATTATGCTGATAGACTTGGTGTGCATTATATCGAAAGTGTTTCTAAAGACCATAAAAAAGTAATGGGACAATATTTTACGCCCTTGAGCATCGCCCATTTAATGGCTTCTTTATCTTCAACCAAAAGTAATAAAGTTAGTATTCTTGACCCTGGTTGCGGCTCGGCTATTCTTTCTTGTTCATTGATTGAGCACATTGTGAAACAAAACAGCAATATTAATTTAATTGAATTAGTCGTCTATGAAATTGATTTAGATTTAACATTAATCACCCATCAGGTTTTAAATTATCTGAATAAATGGCTTAAACAGTTAGGGATTAATTTCGAATATAAATTACTTATAAGTGATTTTATTATTGATAATGCAAACTCCTTATCCGATTCATTCTTTAAAAACGAAACATACGACATCATAATTTCAAACCCGCCATATTTTAAACTCAACAATCTTGATAAAAGAATTCCGTTAGCAAAAATGTTAATCAGTGGGCAACCCAATATCTACTCAATTTTCTTAGGTATTGCTTCGAAACTGCTGAACAAAAATGGTGAGCTCATATTTATAACTCCAAGAAGTTTTGCCTCCGGGAATTATTTCAACGCTTTTAGAAAATTCTTTTTCCGCTCTGTAAGATTAGACCATATTCATCTGTTCCATTCCCGAAAAGAAGCTTTTAAACGTGATAGCGTTCTGCAGGAAACCATTATTGTTAAAGCATCAAAACTCGAGAATCAAACGGGCTATGGCGTCAACATTTCATCTTCAAACGGTTCAACCGATATTTCTAACGGTATTCACAAGACCTTTTCTATAAATCAGTTAATCGATTTCAATTCAAAGGAAAAGATATTACATCTTCCAATAAATTCGTCTGAAGTTGAAATCCTTTCTTTGGTCTCTGCCTGGCAGAATAAACTGATAGATTTTAACATTCAAATTTCAACAGGAAAAGTTGTTGCCTTTCGTGCCACAGAATACATACAGGATAATTTTGAAAACGGAAACACTCTTTTGTCTCCGCTCTTTTGGATTAATAATGTAGATAAAATGTCTCTGCAATGGCCTCTGCCTCTTGCAAACAAAGGTCAGTATATCCGAAACGAACCGGCCTCATTATCTCTGTTAGTTCCAAATTTGAATTATATTTTCCTCAGACGTTTCAGCACCAAAGACGATAAAAGCCGTTTAATCGCCGCACCTTATTTTTGCAATTATTATTCCTCGTCTCATATCGGTGTTGAGAACAAAGTTAATTATTTATACAAAATCAACGGGCATCTTAATAGAAAAGAAGTTGTCGGTTTGTGTGCATTGTTAAACAGCGAACTCTTCGATACATACTTTAAAATGATAAACGGAAACATCAATGTCAGCGCCACCGAACTAAGAGAAATGAAATTTCCTCCGTTAGACACAATCTTAAACATTGGCAATTTAGTAATTCTGTCTAACGACTATTCAATGAATAATGTAAACAATATTATTAATAGTATTTTCAAATTAGAAAACATCCTAACAAAATTAGCATGAGTAAATTATTAGAAGCACAGGAAATCTTGAAAGCATTCGGTCTGCCGGCAGCTCAATACAACGAAATGTCAGCACTAACCCTTTTAGCTTTATGTCAGATTAAAGAAACTGATAAATGGAAAGACGCAAAAAGTATTAACTTGGGTGTATCAAAAGGAATAATGTTATTCGTAAATAAAGAATATAAGAAGAAGAAACCTTACGCACCAAACACAAGAGAAACATTCAGAAGACAAGTCTTGCATCAATTTACTCAGGCAAGAATCGTTAATTATAATCTAGACGATCCCAAAAGACCTGTCAATAGCCCAAAAGCAGGTTATGCAATTTCAAATGAAGCACTTGAAGTAATCAGAAAATACAAAACCAGAAATTGGAAAAATTCTATAGCAGATTTTATTAAGTCAGTTGGGAAACTTTCAGATTTATATCAAAAAGAAAGAATTAAACACCAAATTCCATTAAAACTTGCAGATGGGAGTATCATAGAACTTTCACCCGGCAAACACAACGAAGTACAGGCAGCAATAGTCACACAGTTTGCATCAAGATTTGCAAACGACGGCGCACTAATTTACTTAGGCGATACTGCAAACAAAAATCTATATATGGATGAAGTTCTATTAAAGAAGCTTGGAATCCCTATCACTCAGCACAGCAAACTCCCCGACGTAATCATATACGTAAAACCCAAAAAGTGGCTCTTCTTAATCGAAGCAGTCACATCACACGGACCCGTCTCTCCCAAAAGAATGATGGAGCTCGAAGAATTATTAAAAAATTGCAACCTTGGAAAAATCTATGTAAGCGCATTCCCCGATATGTCAGAATTCAAAAGACACTCTGCAAACATCGCCTGGGAAACCGAAGTCTGGCTAATGGACGTCCCCGACCACATGATCCACTTCAACGGCGACAAATTCATCGGTCCGCATTTGTGACAAAATTATTCTTTTGAGAGGTTTACACTTGGTATTTTAATTTAAAGATAAATCTTTCTTTTATTGATATATTTATTTATTAAGGAAATAAATTTTCTATCCCTACAATATTTATTAAGTAACGCTTGTAATTTTGAATATTATATTCTCTTTCGTTTATGTACTTTACATATAAAATTAAACATTTTTATAATTAAGTTGCATAATCCAACCCAAAGGCAATGGCAATGACCTTTCAAAAATTTAAATTATATTTATGAAAAATAGTATAATAGAATACTCAACAGTATATGCGAAAGTTGTAGCTATAAATAGCATCATTGAGGCCGAAAAACTTATTTTAACTAATATTAACAACGACGAAGAAATTATTGCACATGTTAAATCAAACATTAACAATTTATCGTTCACAGCAATATTAATAAAAATAATAAACGAGAATACAATTCAGTTTACATATAAAAACGAGGATAATCATTTTGAATCTGTTGATCTTCCTTTAGATTCTATAAAAATTGAATTTGCTAAGCGTCCTGTTGAAAACGGTGATAATATATTTAACAACCCTTAATTTTTGAACAAATGAATTCTAAACTAATAAATGATTGGTTATTGCATGGAATTCCTTTTGGGGAAAACAAAAAATTAGAACCTACAAAAGTAGCGAAAGACGATTCTCCAAACGAAAAAATGGTTAGTTTAAATGATGGTACTAAAAAATATCATCATGAACTGAATATTGGTGATAATATTCTGAAAGGCAACCAAACGTATAAGATTGTTCATAAAGACGAAAAGGGATATTTAACCGAGAATACCAAAACAGGTGATTGGTATTATACATTCAGTTACGATTACGATAAAGATTTCAAGCATAACAAATATGATAGAAATAAAAAAGCAGAGAAGGGAGATATAGTAACTTTCGAGCATAATGGACGCAAGTTAGAGAGAGAAGTAGAAGAAAATCATAATGATGGTGCAGTAGTTAGGATAAACAAAGGTGATTATCCTGTATTAGTAAAACATGGGTATTATAATTTTACCGGAAAGAAGTCTGGAATTGTAAAATTAGACAAATAAGGTAATTATAAATGTCGTTAAAGATGTAACATAAATTATATAGGCATAGTATAAACCAGGAAAACAGAAATTGTATTTCCGAAAAGAATTAATTAATATGAAATTAAAAAAGTCGATTATTGAAAGAAAGATTTATTTTGGGTTATTATTACTAAGTACAATTATTATTCAATTATCCTCTGTTGTATCTTTTTCCCAGGATAAAAGTGATTACGTCGGTACATGGAAAGAAACTGTAAGACTAGTTATAGGTATAGATGCACACGAGTCAAATACTAAATTAATAATTTATGAGAATGGAAATTATAAAGGTGTTGGGAAAGACATCGGAACATGGGAGATATTAGCAGATAACAAGTTGAAATTACTACTCAGTCCGTCTGTAACACCTAAAACTTATGAAGAAAATTGGGATATATTTGAATTGATAGATAATGAATTGATTCTTGTTTCAGTGGGTGATAAGAGAAAAGGTGAAATCACAGAATATACCGCAAAAGAGTTAAAAATGGATATTCGTTATTCAAAAATATATTCAGAAAAAGAACTATTAAATCAAAAGATTGAACTTGCTGACGAACTAATCTCTCAAAATAACTATGAAGAAGCAATTGAAACATTAAAATATTGTATTAGTAAAGATAAAAGTTTAGAATATACTTTAAATCCTAAGTTACTTGACGCAACCATAAAACTCGCTGACGAAAAATTTAATAATAATAAATTTTTAGAATCTGAAAACTTATACAAAAAAGCTTTGCGTTTAAACCCATCAGATAAATCTATCGAAATGAAACTAATATCAACTTTCGAAAAATCTTCTGATGAATATAAAAGTAACAATAAATATCCTGAAGCTATAAGTAAACTAAATGAAGTATTAAAATATGACTTTTCTACAGGTAAGAAAGAAGAGGTAAGTGTTAAAATAGCAGGACTATATGCATTAGAAGGCGATACCTATAAGTTAAAGGGGGACTTATTAAGCGCTTTAGAGGCGTATAAAAATTCTATCAAAAATCATAATAATAAAACTGTTCAAGATAAAATAACCAAGTTAAATGAGAAAATAGAAAATGACAAGAGCCGCGAAAAAGACATTGAAGACGCAAAATATAAATTAGAAATTAAAGTATCACTTGCTGCGGACTTCAATAACAAATCTGAATCGAATTATCAAAGTTTATTCAAGAATGGAATAGGCTTTGATTTGTCGGCTGGTTATAAGGTTTTACCGTTTTTTAGCTTTGGAATCGGTTATTCGGCTAAATTCATTTCCTGTTCAGATTTGACCACAATGCTTATTAATTTCAATATTGATACTGTGAATGTCTCTAATATTAGTGGCGATGCACAAATGACTAAAAACTCTCTTAGTTTATTTACCAAACTTGGATACTTTAATGGAGTAGTTAATCCTTACGTTTTATTAAAAACAAACTACAATTTTTATAGTATCGATCGCCTTTCATTTCAGAGGTATCTTCCGAATTATGGTGGTTATACAACCGAAGGAACAGAAATTAAAAGTGGAAGTTATTTTTCCTACTCATTTGGATTGGGCTTAAGATTTGGTAGGGATAATTTTAGATTTGATATTTGCTTTATAAATAATCAAGCAGATGGAAGCTGGATATTCAAAAAATATTCTAATTATGAACTAAATGTTGGTTTAATGGTGATTATTAAAGCATTTTGAATAACGTTAGTAAGCTAGCGATTTTTGTCTTCCCATTTTCCCCGCACCTTTCAGATTGGGAAGCTGACATTCTACCAACCATCTCACAACTCGCTATACAAACCTTTACCTAATAACCTATATGTCAGTAGTTTATACAGACCTGTCGGAATGTTAAGATGTTTTCTTTCTATCTCCTTACCAAAGAACTATGAGAAGTGATATTTAGAATTATAATTCGATATTCTTACCCACTCCGCACTTCGGACACCCTTCTAAGTAGGTGGAATCTTTTAAGAACTTTATTATTGTTTCCGACATGAATGTATAAAGCGAGCCGCTTCGCGGGTTCGGAACTACAGGATTTCAGTATCATAAAATACTTACTCCCACTCTATTGTTGCAGGGGGTTTTGAACTGATGTCATAAACGACGCGGTTGACGCCCTTTACTGAGTTTATGATTTTATTCGATACTGTCGTAAGGAAATCTTTTTCGAACTGGTAGAAGTCGGCTGTCATTCCGTCTGTGGATGTTACTGCACGGAGACCCACTACGTTCTCGTAACTTCTTTCGTCGCCCATTACTCCGACAGACTGAACGGGAAGCAGTACTGCGAATGCCTGCCAGATTTTATCGTAGAGTTTAAAGTTGTATAGTTCTTATAATTCCGCGACAGAATAGCAATATAGTATCGATATGCAGCATTCTTTTGTCCTAATGTTTAAGTATTGTTAGTTTTTATTATTGTTTATATATTTGTATCCAAGTGAATACAGTATAAAAGATGTACTTTATTGAAAAGACAGAAGATTTTGATAAATGGTTTAAGAAGCTTAATGACCTTAGAGCAAAAGCAAAAATTTTAGTTCGACTTCAAAAGTTAGAAAAAGAGGATCACTTTGGAAACTGTGAACCTGTGGGTGAAGGAATAAGAGAATTGAAGATTAACTATGCAAAAGGTTACAGAGTTTATTTCAAAGAAATTAATGGAAAAATAATTATTCTACTTATCGGAGGAGATAAGTCAACTCAACAAAAGGACATCAAAAAAGCAAAAGAAATCTGGAAAGAATTAAAAAGACAACAAAATGAAAACAACAAAATTTGATATAGCAGATTATTTAGACAGTAACGAAATGATTGCTGAATATCTTAATTCAGTTTTAGAGGAAGGAGATGAAACTGAAATTATAACAGCAATAGGACACGTAGCAAAAGCTATCGGTATGACAAAAATAGCAGAAGAAACGGGAATGAGCCGACCAAGTTTATACAAAGCATTATCAGAAGGAGCTAAGCCCCAATTTTCAACTGTAATGAAGGTTTTGAAAGCTATTGGAGGTCAAATACACATAGAACCATTAACTGCATAACAAAATGAACTCCTAACATCGGTTTTAAGCAAGATGTGTCAGATCGGTATTTAGTCATTTTAATTTCTAATCTACTTTTGCTAAAATTAAACATAAGTAAATCTAAACCCCACCAATGTGAAGCCCAAACCATTATCACTCCCACTCTATCGTTGCAGGAGGTTTTGAACTGATGTCATATACGACGCGGTTGACACCTTTTACGGAATTTATGATTTTATTCGATACTGTAGTAAGGAAATCTTTTTCGAACTGGTAGAAGTCGGCTGTCATTCCGTCTGTGGATGTTACTGCACGGAGACCTACTACGTTTTCGTAACTTCTTTCGTCACCCATTACTCCGACAGACTGAACGGGAAGCAGTACTGCGAATGCCTGCCAGATTTTATCGTAGAGTTTAAAGTTATAAAGTTCTTTTATGAAGACGTCGTCTACTTCGCGGAGAAGGTCGAGTTTGGTCTTTGTTAAATCGCTTAAGACTCTTACAGCGAGTCCGGGACCCGGGAAAGGATGGCGGCTTATGAACTGCTTCGGCAGTCCAAGTTTATAACCGATGTTCCTTACTTCGTCCTTGAAGAGTTCGCGGAAAGGTTCGATAAGTTTAAGTTTCATCTTTGCTGGAAGTCCGCCGACGTTGTGGTGCGACTTGATTGTGACTGAAGGTCCTTTAAAAGAAACTGATTCAATCACGTCGGGATAAAGCGTACCCTGCACGAGATACTTTATGTTAATGTTTTTCTTTCTGAGTTTCTTTGCTTCGGAATCGAATACGTCTATGAATGTTTTGCCGATAATCTTTCTTTTCTTTTCAGGGTCGATAACACCCTTTAATCTTTTGACGAATAATTCCGATGCATCGACAAATATAAGGTTAAACTTAAAGTGTTTGCGGAATAATTCAACGATAACTTTGCTTTCGTTCTTCCTCATCAGACCGTTGTCTATATGAACACATATTAACTTTTTCCCGATTGCCTTCTGAACGAGAACTGCGGCTACTGAAGAATCAACTCCCCCGCTCAATGCACAGATGACAAAATCATTTCCGACTAACTTTTTAATCTCAGAAGTTTTCTGCTGAATGAATGAACCCGCTTTAAAGAGATTCTTAACCTTGCAGACGCCGAATACAAAATTCTTTAAGATGTTTAATCCGTTTTCAGTGTGGTTAACTTCGGGATGGAACTGTAAGGCATATATACCTTCTTTAGCGTTTTCATAACTGCTGATATGACCGTTTGAACTCTTTGCAGTAACTTTAAATCCTTTGGGAAGAACATCAACAGAGTCGCCGTGGCTCATCCAGACGTTTAATGACTTTGGACAATCTTTATAGATAACTGAGTTCGATGTTTTAATCCTTGTATGACCATATTCGCGGACTTTTGACTTATGTATTTTTCCGCCGGCTTTTTTAGCGAGAAGCTGGAGACCGTAACAGACGCCGAGAATGGGAACGTTGAGACTTTTCAGGTTAGCAAAGTTTTCGTCATTAATATCAGGAGAATCTTTTTCAAGAACGCTTGCCGGACCACCTGACAGAACGACACCTTTAACAGTATAATTATTTTTAGTGCTGAGGTATTGCTTAATGTTCACACTGAACGGCTGAATCTCGCAATAGACATTCAGTTCACGTAAGCGGCGTGCAATAAGCTGTGTGTACTGTGAGCCAAAATCAAGAATTAATATTATATCAGTTTTCATTTATTGTTTAAAGTTTTTTAACGCAATTTTAAAAGAACCATTAACAGGGTTTACTATAGTATCAAGAAATATAAAGTGGTTTTCGAAATTCTTTCTGAGTCGTTCTTTAAGCAAACGGGAGAAATAATTATCAGATTCGATAAGAGTGCCTGTGAAAGCAACCTTGTAGTTATTATTCATTCCATACTTTGATTTAAACGTTTCGAACAAATCATAAACACCGTCAATTTCTTTTTCTACAACATCGCGACAGATGGAGTCACCTTTCCCAGCCTGTTCGACTACGAAGGGTGCAAGAGATGCAACATTGAATTTCTTGTGGTACACTTTATCGATTATATTGCCACGATTTAATGAGTATAACTCATTCAAAAGAATTTCAGTTTCATACCTATCGTTAGATTTATCAAAATGCTTAACAAGACTTTTAAGGAAATTAAGTCCGATGAAATAACTGCTACCATCATCGCCGAGAAGTTTTCCCCAACCGCCAAGTCTGACGAATTCGCCGTTGAGCCTGCCAAAGAGAACAGAGCCCGTTCCGCAGATGAGTATCAGTCCGTCATCCGAGCCGAACACATCTTCGAAAGCTACAGCTGTATCGGATTCTATTATGATGTTTGAGAATGACAATTCTTCGGAAAGATGTTTTCTGATTTCATCTTTATTCGATTTCAGTCTGGCACCTGCAACACCTGCGCATATACCCGAACATTCTGTAAGGAACAGACCTTTTGAATTCAAAAATCCCTTTATAACATCTGCTGTATGAGCGGAAAAGCTTTTAGCACCGACGGCAGAATAGTGAACAGAGTTGAAGACACCGGATTTTGTCAGACCATCTTTTTCATTATAGATTGATACTCTACAATTTGTACCACCTGAGTCTATTCCTATATAAAATTTGTCATTCATAGGGTTCAAGTTATATAAAATCTTAAAAACTTGAAATTGATTTAAAGAGAAATTTTAGGAATAGATATAAAATTGCGGCATTAATATTATAATTTATGGGGTCACTTAATAATGAGTATGACTTAAATATAAAGATTCTGTTAAAACATGGGTTAAAATTTAACTAATGGATTAAATAATTTCACTTGCTTTAATTGTAAAATGCTTTTATCTTTAGGCAATTAAAGTTATGATAAATAGAGTAACAAAAATACTGTTTTTAATGTTAATTACGGTCAGTGTTGCGTACGCGGGTTTAACATTCGAGTTTCTCACGGCTAAAACAAATGGCGATGGGATATTAGTCGAGTGGAAGACCGGCGATGAAAGTGGAACTGTTAAGTTTGAAATAGAAAGAAGTGCATCCACACCTAACAGTTTTATATTTGTAAAATCAATAACCGCAAACGGCAGTAATTCATATTATTCGTTTCAGGACAACGGAGTAGACTTCCAGGGTAAATCAGGGTTTGTGTATTATTACAGACTGAAATGTATTACCCCAAACGGAAGTTATTCGTACACTAATTCGATTACTGTAGTTCATACTGTTTCCGGTATAAAAAATACCTGGGGTAGCATAAAAGCAATCTTCAGATAAAAAGTTTTTTAAAAACATTTTTTAAATAATAAAAGGGAGATAGAATGGCAGAATCTACAAGGAATCTTAATATCACACCTGAAGAAATCGAATCAGGAAAAACAATGGCATTTGTTGCCTATCTAATTTTCTTTATTCCTCTTTTAATGGATGAATACAAGAAGAACAAATTTGTAATGTACCATACAGAGCAATCAATAGTACTTGCAATTTTTTGGGTAATTTGGGTTATTGTTGTGTCTATTTTTGTTACCATTATATCATTTATTACCATGGGATTTGGTTTAATTTTATCTATCTTATATTTTGTTCCATTTGTATTTTTAATTATTGGGATTATAAATGCATTCAATGGAAAAATTGTCCAATTACCTATTGTTGGCCAATTCGGGGAAAAATTTAATTTAGTTAAATAAATTTTTATTTCCAAAAATTAAAAACTTAATAACATGAACGATCTTAATAAGTTAGATTTATTACAATTTGAATCAAAAACTCTAAATAATTTTTGGTTATTTTTTGTTATTGGAGTAGGTTCTGGGCATTTCATATCTCTAATTCCATTTTGCGGATTCTTTTTTGGAATACCTTTGATTTTAGGAGGAATAGTCTTTTATTTTATCCTTTTATATAAATTTTGGCTATTAATACAAGATATGAATATTGATGTAACGCCAGATAAAGCTGTTTGGTTTTCATTAATCCCATTTTATAATTTCTATTGGATGTATGTAGCAAATGTGGAATTATGTAAAAACTATAACAAATATTGTGTTGAAAAGAATATACAAATTACACCTATTAATGAAACATATGCCCTAACATGGTATATAATTACTCTTGCAGGCATACCTTTAAGTTTTATTATTATATTAGCAACAGCAGGAATTGGTGGGTTTATAATACCTTTAATTTTCATTGCTGCCGAAATATTTCGTGCTCTATTTTTAAAACAACTTATTGACGCAACTGCTAAAATTGTAGAATATAAATCATCAATTGCGGCATAATTTTTTATATCATTTTCTTTGCAATAAAAGCAATTTTGTTTGTGCATTTAAAATTTTTTGGTTTATTATTTCGATTTCGGGAGCATTTATGATTTTAACACCTTACATCATACCTGCTCCTATTATTTATAGAATATTACCAGAATGTGAGTGGAAAAGATTGTATGGGCGACCATGTATCACATGTGGAATGTCTCATGGGTTCTATTCAATTTCTAAAGGCGATTTTTCAAAAGCATATGAATTTAATAAAGGAAGTTTGTATTTATTTTCTTTACTTTTACTAAATGAAATATATTTTTTAATTTATTTATTAATTTTTATAAAAAGAAAGGTTATTTTATGCAAATTGCAAGCTTAATATGGGGCATTTTATCAATTGTTGGACTTTTTATAGGTCTTCTACCTTGTTTTGGTTCATTAAACTGGATAAATATTCCAGTATCATTTTTGGGTTTAATATTTAGCATTGTAACATTAGTGACAACAAAGGAAGATAAAAAGGGTATGGCAATTGCGGGTATAATATGTTGTGCATTAGCAGTTTTAATAGGAACTATTAGGTTAATTATGGGTGCAGGGGTTGTTTAAATTATTACTCAATAAAAGAAACCTTAATTTTTAATGCATTCTCCCCGCAGTACGCTGCGGGGGATATTTTGTAACCTTCTAAAATAACGTTAATTGTTTAATTTTATATAACCTTTTATATTCTGAATCTTCCCCTGATCTTTTACATTATTAGTTATTACTAGTTCATTCGCATGTTTCCTAATGTACTTACATAATATCCATCACACCAGAATTTCCAACCCTATAATTATTCTTTGACTTCTGGTCTACGACGAATTATTTCTCTCGCGATTATACTTTTCATCATTTGGATTATCTTTTTGGGACTAAACAACAGAACTGATTGAACTAATAACCGTACGTGATTTTAATCTTTTCCTATCTCTAAAAATTTAAATGCTTCAGAGTTATAATACTACAATAAAAAAGAAATATTAGCGCTTTATAGAAAGTTCATAATTATAAGCCAAGCATTTTTTCGAAGTCATCTTCGGAGAGGATTGTTACTCCGAGTTTCTTTGCCTTATCGAGTTTGCTGCCTGCTTCTTCACCTGCGAGAACATAATCGGTTTTTTTGCTTACAGAAGAGTTTGTTCTTCCGCCGAGTTTTTCTATTAAGTCCGATGCCTCATTGCGTGTAAACTTTATAAGTGTACCTGTAAGAACGAATATCTTTCCGACAAACTTATCGTTAAGATTTGTTTTCTCGTTTGAATCCAGTTCGAATTTCAATCCGGTTTTCTTTAATTTAGAAACGAGTTCCTTGCTCTTGTCATCCTTAAAGAACATTACTACGCTTCTTGCAATAGAAGGGCCAATTTCGTAAATATCATCAATCTCTTCTTCCGATGCTTTCGAAAGTTTTTCAAGAGAGCCGAAGTGTTTGGCAATTAGTTTTGCTGTGCGCTCCCCTATCTGTTTAATACCGATTGCAAATAACACTTTTTCAAAGGGTTTCTCCTTCGATTTCTCTATTGCATTAAGAATGTTATCAACACTCTTTTCTCCGAATCTTTCGATTGCAAGAAATTCTTTCCGCTTATCTTTTAAAGTATATATATCCGCAAAATCTTTTATCAGTCCCTGTTCAAGGAGTATGGCAACGATACTTGAACCAAGTCCTTCTATCTCCATTGCATCACGGTGTACGAAGTGTTCAATCCTTCCCTGTATCTGAGCAGGGCAAAAATAGTTCGGACAGTATATGTAAACTTCTTCTTCGGGCTTCTCCAGTTTCGTACTGCACACTGGACACTTATCAGGCTCGGGATATTCAACCGATGACTTCTCTCTTTTATCAAGAACTACTTCTGTCACTTTCGGAATCACATCACCGCCCTTTTCTATTTTCACATAATCTTTTTCGCGTATATCTTTACGCTTTATCTCTTCAAAGTTATGAAGTGTTGCACGTGATATGGTAGAGCCTGCAAGGAATACAGGTTCGAGTTCGGCAACGGGAGTTATAGTACCTGTTCTGCCGACCTGAAGTGTTATACTGTTTATCTTAGTAACTTTTTCTTTTGCTTTAAACTTGTAAGCTATAGCCCATCTTGGCGACTTAGCAACGTTTCCGAGTAATTCCTGTTGAGCAATTGAGTTAACCTTTACAACTACTCCGTCAATCTCATAAGGAAGTGAATCCCTTACTTCGTCAATTTCATCGCAGAATTTCTTAACTTCATCTATACCTTTAACTTTCCTGAAATGATTGTTTACGGGGAACTTCATTTCCTTAAGTGTTTCAAGGTTTTCCTGATGTGAATTTAGTTTAGTATCTTTTGAAAGCAAATAATAAACAAAAATATTCAATGGTCTTGAAGCAACTACCCTGCTGGCTTTAAGTTTCAGTGTTCCGGCAGCAGTGTTTCTGGGGTTAACGAATAACTTTTCACCTCTTGTTTCCTGCTCTTCGTTTATCCTCAGGAAGTCTTCTTTATTGATATATACTTCACCCCTGACTTCAAAATCCTTCAATGAACCTTTGTGTATTTTCAAAGGAATGGAACGGATTGTTTTAAGGTTATTAGTTACGTCATCTCCTTTTGTTCCGTCACCGCGTGTTGCACCTTTTCGGAAGAAGCCATTTTCATACTTCAACGATACTGCAAGACCGTCTATCTTTAACTCACATACGTATTCGATTTCAGTTTCGTTAATTACCGATTTAATTCTGTTATCGAATTCAATCAGGTCGTCAAAGTTGTATGAATTAGCGAGTGAGAGCATCGGTACGTCATGAAGTATTACGTTAAATTTTTTAGTTGGTTCACCTGAGACTCTTTGGGTTGGTGAATCGGGGGTAACTAAAAGCGGATATTCCTTTTCCAGTTCTTCAAGTTCTTTCATTAAACTGTCATACACAATATCGTCTATGTCAGGTTGTGCCAGTACATAATACTTATAGTCAGCATCATTTATCTTTTCTCTGAGAGAATCAATTCTTTTTGTGATATCTTTATTCATAAGCTAAAGATAAGGGTTGGGACAACTTATTTAACAATACCATGTTTTGAGACTTTAAGGCGTCTGATTTTCTTATCATCAATCTTTATTTTCCTGCCGTTCAGAAAAACATCGAATGCCTCAGTATTATCTGACGAAATATAAAAAAGATTCTTTGCTTTCCATTCGCCTTTTTCACCTTCTTTAAAATACTCCTTATACTTGTTATCCTCAAGAAGAGTATCTATAACAACAGTAAGAGAACCTTTGTTAAGTCCAACTATCTTCAGAGAAATGGAATCTGTTTCAATTTGTTTAAGTGAATCAGCCCTGACAATTGCTCTGTTCACAGAATCCTGAATCTCTTCATCAGACCTCTTTCCAAGAATTTTTTTCTCAGTCTCCTTTACAACGTCATCAAAGTTCTGTCTTATAATATCAGTTTTGGAAGAATTCTTTTTCAGAAATATTACGTCAACCAGAAAATAAACACCTGCAAGGAGTGCAATGACAAGCAGAAATATACCTGCATTTTTAAAGAATGAAGACGATATTCTAAAACCACTATCCTTGTAGTAATTACCGTCGAAATCTCCTTTATCATTCTCAATTTTAATGCGTTTGGATTTGGAAAATTTCTTTCTCTCGGATTGATTTTGAGGTTCTATTATATTATTTAACTTGACTGGTTCTGATGCCAATCCCTGCTTTTCTGCGTTTTTAGGAATTTCAAAAATATCGTCCAGATTTTCACTCTTGTTTTTCCCGGATATAATTATTTCTTCAGGTGCTGCAGGTTCTTCGACGTATTTAACTTTTTGTGCTTCAAGATCTTTTTCTCTTTCCTTATCCTCAATATCCTTAACCATGGAAGTATATTTTCCATTCTTTGCCATTTCATAATTGAACAAAAGTTCGTCACCGTCGATACCTACTACTTTGGCATACTGCTTAAGAAATGCACGGATGTGTGTAGTAGTGAAAAAAGAAAAGTCACCACCTTCCATCTTTTCAAGAATAGACTTATGGACACGGGTCTTTGCGGAAATATCGTTTATCGTAATTTTCTTTGACTCTCTTATCTTAATAAGATCTGCGCCAAATTTTTTTAGCATAGTCAACCAGTTAATATTCTGTAAGTTATCAGATTTTTAATTAATATTAAAGTATAGTATTTTTCCCAACTTAAATATTTTCAAAGTTTAAGAAATGGGAAGAAGGAAGAAGTAGTTTATATTGCCTGAGGATGGTTACGTTTTTGACCAAAGAAAGAGCTTACATTTTTGTATTCCCTGATTACATATTTGAACCAGAGATACACTAAAACCGGGAAGACTATAAAGCTCAATTTATTGTGATGCCATGCCTGAAGGAAATCAAGATTCATTATTGAATAAAATGCATGACGTGTTCCGCAGCCCCAGCATTCCATACCGGTTACTCTTTTAATAAGGCATATACTGCCAAATTTATCCTGAAAAGAAATCGGGACGACGTAGAAAACAAGAGGCAGAAATAAAAAAGTCCCCAGTCTTAATACGGCATACCAGACTGAGGACTTAAAATGTGTAATTTGGTTTACCAATTATTTCTTTAATAACGGGTTTCCGTTTGAATCTTTGTAAGAACCTGTAATGATTGTTATTAAATCTATTAAACTCCAGATTCCACAGCCGCCGAGAGTTAATAACTGTATAACACCAATTCCAGTGTGACCGGTATAAAATCTATGTATCCCTAAACCACCTGCAAAGAGGCAGATTAATAAAGTTGTCATCCAGTCTTTCTGACCTGTTGGTTGTGTGTTTTGTTCGTCCATTGTAATTTTCCCCTTTTTTAATTAATAAGTTTCACTACTGTCCCGTTTAAAAAGTAGTTAAAGTTTTAACTTATAATAATATATGTGCGTTATGAAGATTTATGCCAGGATCGATTTGAATTTAAAAAGTTCTAATAAGTTTTATATTCAGTCAATGAACTTAAAATTT
>JAPLFJ010000062.1 GCA_026390735.1 Ignavibacteriota bacterium | reverse complement strand
ACACAATTCTGCAAATATTAAGCGTTCACATTTTTAGCAAAGACATGTTAAACCAATTATTTATAGAACCAGAGGGTCAAGAAATCGATAACATGACTACTAAACAACTGTTTTTATTCAACTAACAACTGGACAGTAGTGGCTTATTTGTTCTAATATTCATCAATGACCTAATGATTATAATTCATCTGATTTATTTTATTAACATTAGTCTATTGACCTTTGTGAATTCACCTGCTGTTATACGGTAGAAATAAATACCGCTTGGCAGATTACCTGCGTTAAATTCGACTATATGATTTCCTATTCCATAATTCCTATCAGTCAATGTTTGAATTTCCTGCCCAAGTGTATTGTATATCTTTATAGTCACTTTTGATTCTTTCGGAATGTTGAAAAATATGTTTGTGACCGGGTTGAACGGATTTGGAAAATTAGAAACGGAATAGGTTTTCGAAACTTCGAAAGTCTTCTCCTTATTTCCATTCGACAAATTGTCATTTACAACATCACCAACAGGATTCGGGTTGTTTATACCTACGCTAAAGCTGACAGAATTAGAAGGGTTTGATACTAAATTTGTTAAATCTGTACTTTTGGCATAATAGAAACAATTATCCCTTGGCACATTTGGTGCATCAGATGAAACGATACAAAATTCTGCATAATCCACATAATCGCCTGATGCCATTCCAAGAGAAACCCAGCTATTGTTAGTATTGGGGCTTTTTTTAAACAATTCAAAATTATTATTATTGTTGAAGTCTCTTACATTATTTTTGTCTATATGTATTCTTGGTCTCCATAATGAGCCGTCAAAATAATAATCTTTTGTTGTAATCGGAGGCTGCGGAATAGTATTAGGAATTGATGGGTTAAACCTGAATATCTGAAAATTGTTTAAACTACCACCTGATTTAGACAAAACTAAAGCTATTCCTCCTGTATTATAAACATCAACAGTTTTTATCTTATCAAAAATAAGAGAAGGGTTTTGCAAATTCAGAACTTGCTGCGGTTGAGTTTGATTAAAAAATGTTCCATAACCTGAATTTTGAAATATAGAAATAAAACCACCGTAAGTTGCAACTATAATATCTTTGAAACCTGTTTTGCCTAAATCGGAAGTAGTAATAATTGAATTGTTATAAATATACGCAGAGCTGCCTGTATAATCATAAATAGGTGCCGATAGAATTGCTCCATCTGAATTTAGAAATACTTTCATCTTTCCTGAATTTCCTACTACAATTAAATCATTCCAGCCTCTTCTGCTAATATCGCTTAATTCAAAATCGGTTATAGCGAAACCTACATTCAGAGTTTGATAATAAGAAACTGTGTTATCAGAATTGTTTTTATAAATAATGATGTTCTGACCATCTGCAACGACTATATCTTTCTTAACTTGCTCACTTAGATTGTATGGCTGAATTTGATTTAATACTCTTGCAAGCTTTGCTTTTAGTTGATTGCTTGTTGAGATGTTTAAATCAACTGAGGGTGATTGATAAAGTTGGCCACTACCGTCATTTAAATATACTTTTACATGAGTACCGTTTATTACGAGTGCATCTTCGTATGAATTATAATTATTAAAATTCCCAACGGAAAGCGATGTTCCAACTCCGTCTGAAATATATTGATAATTACTTGAAGATATTGCATTATTATCGTTTCTGTAAACATAGAGCCCGTTATCCTTTACAACGGCAAGGTCTTTTCTTTCAAGGCTAAGCTGTCTTAGGTTAATAAAGGCATTATCATTTGAGTAGTAACCGGAACCGGTAGAGAATTCGTTTTCGTTGATAAATGGACCAGAAGGTTGTTCATAATTGGAATTCAATAAATTTATATTCCAGTAACCTCTGTTTCCGGAATATTGATTATAACCGTCTGTAAACTTGACAGAAGACGAAGTTACTAAATCAATATTTCCGGATTGATTGATTGCACCTATATCAAAACTTATATGGGATTTATCAATCCAAGTATTCGGAGGGTAAGAAAAATTCTGAATTAGTGGAACTTGTACATATGTTGTATAAAAAGGTGTATAATCAGAATTTTCCTGTGAATAAACAAAAGAAGCTGATAACAGTATTAATACAAGTACAAAGTACTTTAAATTTTTCGTTTAATTTAAGTTAATGTTAATAAATAATTCATCAAATCTATAAAATCAGTATATACGTTTATCTTATTGCTAAATGTTGTGCAGGTTTCTTACAAGTTTATGATTTGGAATCTCTTCATCTTCTAATTACAATTCTTTTGTTATTGAGTTTCCCGAACTCCTTCGCTAAATGCGATAGTTTTGAATATAATTATGTATAATGAATTTCTATTCCAATCCACTTAAATCTTCGTTCTTAACTATGGTCCGTTTATCATAATGATGTTTTTAAATAATTATATTAAATCAATATGAATTAATATTTACAAGATTGGTTTTGAAGATTTAATATTTTTAGATAATAATTATTCAAATCCGATGGAATTTACAACGAAGGGTTATATTTTCAAAACTACGAGTGGTTGATTCCTTACCTCTAAAAAACCTCAAATATAGGGATGACAATATTTATATATATAATAAAACATATAGATATAAAAATCTAAGTGCTTGATTTCTTACTGGGTATAAATCTGTCAGGGGGAGAGGAAAACCAGAAAAGAATCGAAAAGTATAACAAAAATGTTATTGATATCACTATGATAAATGGGGAAGGCTCACAGAAATAAAAGATAAAAGATTTGGGTTTGAATAGAAATAATATTTAAGGGTCGGTGTAAAGAGCATCAATATAATGTTCTCATTAGGCTGGTTCAATGAGAAGTTATATTTGCTGTGTTTTAATCTTATTTTGAGTGTATTAAATTTATTGTGATATTTATTTTTTAACTTTGTTTGGATGACTTTTATAATGATTTGAAATTAGCTCTGTCACTTTGTTCTTAATCCAGTTTTTCATAACAAAACTATTCTTTTCATTTATCATAATTAAAAGATGTTCAAGCACAAAAACCTTGTCTTTAGAAACGTATTTATTATATTTTGATATAAAGGCATTCATAATATCAACAAGAACATTGTATCTTTCCTTATCGTAATTAGTTAAGTATTCGTCTGTTTCAATATACTCTTTGTAGTTGTGGAGACACCTTTCTACGTTTATAAAATCCCCCTTTTCAAAATAATTTTTTATTATTAAATTATTTATATCATATCTATATAAAGCTTTTGGATTGTGAAGCGAAGATAACTCCTTTAAGGATTTAACATATTCATTATTCAAAAAATAATAATGAGCCATACCAAATGCTTTCATAAGTTTAATTTCCGATGGGTTAAGTTTCCCGCAATAATCATTCACGAATTTATTTAAAATCTCTTTGTTGTCGGCATTCAGGCAATTTATAACGTAATTTCTAAACATGATCGGGTGCAGATAATCTGTGATGCTGTTCTTATAATATCCCTTTTCAAAAAATTCGTACTGAATTTTAAGTGCTTCTGGAGTATAAAACTTTTTAACGTCCTGAATCCTTTGTCTCATATAACAATAATTCAATAAAATATTGCTGTGGGTTCTGCAAAAAGAAACGTTATACTGATGATTTATACTGTTGAAATAATTTTTATAATCATTGTAGCATCTATCGCTTAAAGGTTTGCTGAACAGTTTGTATGCCTTAAAAAATATTTTTATGGTTGTTTTTTGAATTGCGTTATATGAATTGAACTCTGATGTATTAATAAACTCAAACATTCTTTCCATATTTACGGGAAACGATTCATTTTCACCATCTTTACAGTCATTACATTGAATCACATAATTTATAAAATTTATTGTTACTTTGGATATTGTATAAACCATTAGATTTAACGCAGAATCGCAAGTGGACTTCTTTTGCTTATCCAGTTTTGATTCTGGATTTAAATTATCATTTGAAGTAGAAATAATGCCGTATTGAAGAATGTCTTTTTCGTACAATCTAAAAAACATTTCTTCGTCTATATTTTCTATTTTTGTAAATTCCTTACTGAGTTTCTTCAATCTTTTTCCCAGGAAGCCATAATTTCCCTGTTTCAGCAAATATCTGCAGCAAAGGTAGTTTCCATAAATTTTATCTTCGGCAAACATTTGTAATTTCGAATAATAAACAAACAATTCGTTAAGTTCGGATAATATTTTAACTACGGTTGATTCAGAATAATTTAATTTGGCAATTAATACAGGTTTTAAATTTTCGAGTTCTTCACTAAGCAATTTTTCAGACTGACTTGTCAACATACGATAAACAGTAAGAATAGATTTAGAAGTGTTTACATAGGGCGACAATAAGAAATTTTCAAAAGATTTTAAATCAGTTTTTGAGAAATAATTAAGATTGCAAATAAAATCGTTAGTTTTCATCGGTAAATAATTGAAAGATACGTTATACTAAAATAAAGATTACGGACTGTATTAGCAACCTTCTTTAAAAAACCAAACTTTTCAGGCGGTAAAGAATGGCATCATCATAGTTTTTGATATTTCCTAAAAGTAAATAAATTGCTTTTTCTTTTTATAAACTTAAACCAATATCAAAATGAAAAAAGTAATTTTTACATTCGTTTTATTTGCAAGCTTAATATTAAGTTCTGCAAGTTTCTCTTCGGAAAAATTTAATGATTACAATTCGTCAAAAGTTCAAATAAAGAGCATGGAGTGGGTTGAATATGTTCTTGTTGGTACTCAATGGTACAAGATTACGCATTTAGACAGCGGTGAAAACATTATTCAGGCCTCAATGGGTGCAGGGCAGGATTAAGAATCATTAATATTTATTTTGAAAAAAGCAGAGACCTCGTCTCTGCTTTTTTATTTGGTGGTAGTATAATCTTTGATGGGAACAGCTAATCTGCTACAGGAGTGGAATAAATGAACGATAACAAGAACACAGAATAATCCGTCCAGTAAGACGGCGGACGCTAGGAATGCGGAGAACGAGATCCCCTCCAAAAACATGAGGGGATGACACAGTGGGAGAACATGTGGAGGATGACACTCTGAGTTTACAATGGAGTTCATTCTTCTCTTACATTCTTTTTTAAAAATTCTTAATTTGAGGTATGGACATTAAATACCTAAAAGGAGTCGGAGATAAAAGAGCTGAGGCGTTTAACAAGATTGGCATAAACAAGCTTAAGGATTTCTTACAGTTTATTCCGAGGACTTACGTAAGCAGGGTAACTATTGAAGAGGCGAGAAAGAAGTTCGGAGAGACGGTTCTGGTTTTAGGAAAAGTGAAATGGGTGGAAAAAGGTGTAAAGTCGAACCATCCGACCACGATACTTTTAGAAGATAATACAGGAACCGTCGAGATTCCTATATTCGGGGCATCTGAGTTCAGAGCAAAACAATTCTTGCTAAATGAAAATTATCTTTTTTACGGTAAAGTGACTGAAGCATTCAAAGGATATAACATAAGGCTTGATTACAGAGATCATTTAAGGTTAAACCTTGTTGACGAAGCAGATAAGGATTTTCTTAAGTTTAACATATTCCCCATCTACGAACTCTCGGGTACGCTGAAGGCAACGTGGATTAAGCCGTTGATGCTTTCGAAGATTGTGTTTAATGCTTTCAGGGCACTGATAAAACTGAATCCTGATTTAGTGGAAGAGTCAATTCCTGAATCCATTATAAAAGAATACGATTTCATACCGAGGAAAAAAGCAATACTGAGAATTAATTTCCCAACACAGTATGAGGACATAGAAATAGCAAGGCGGAGGTTGTCGTTTGAAGAATTGTTTTATGTACAGTTACTGATGGCATTGAAGAGGAAAAGTCTGCAGAATGAAATAAAGGGAATAAAGTTTATAACTGATATAAAAACACTAACCGAAAATTTCACAAAGATAACCGAGTTTGAATTAACTGATGCACAGAAGAGAGTGATTAACGAGATTTACACAGATATGAAGTCAGATAATATAATGAACAGGCTTTTGCAGGGAGATGTGGGAAGCGGCAAGACGATTGTGTCGATATTCGGAATGCTGATTGCGCTTCAGAGCGGATACCAGTCGGCACTGATGTGTCCGACGGAAATACTTGCAGAACAGCATTTTTACACCATATCAAAGTTTATAGAAAAATTTAATGCAGCGGCGGGGACAGATTACAAAGTATCACTGCTTGTAGGCGGACAGAAGAAAAGACTTCGCGAGACGATACTTCAGGATATAAGGTTAGGGAATTCAAATATAATAATCGGGACACACGCACTGATACAGGAATCGGTGGAGTTTAAGAATCTGGGGTTTGTTATAATAGATGAACAGCATAAGTTCGGAGTTATGCAGAGGGCAAAGTTGAAGGATAAGGGGCTGAACCCTGATGTGCTTGTGATGACGGCGACACCGATACCGAGAACTCTGTCACTGACGTATTACGGCGACCTGGATGTTTCGATAATTGATGAACTGCCGAAGAACAGGATTCCGATAAAGACTTTTTTAAGGAAGGAAGAGGACAAGGATAATATCTGGGAATTTGTGAAAGAAAAGATAAACGAAGGGCAGCAGGCATTTATAATTTATCCGATAATAGACGAGTCGGAGAAGCTTGACTTAAAATCAGCGGAGGAGAATTACGTTATACTGAAGGATAAAGTATTTAAGGAATATAAAGTTGGTATGGTACATGGGAGGATGCTGTGGTATGAGATTGAAGAAGCGATGAATGATTTCAAGTCAGGAAAGATAAACGTGCTTGTGGCAACGACGGTGATAGAAGTGGGAATAGATATTCCGAATGCTTCGATAATGATTATAGAAGAAGCACAGAGATTTGGATTGTCGCAGTTACATCAGTTAAGAGGAAGAGTCGGAAGGGGTGCAGAGCAATCGCACTGTATATTGATTGCGAAACATCTGGACGAGGTATCGAAGAAGAGACTTAACACGATGTGTGAGACGAATGACGGATTTAAGATATCGGAAGTGGATATGGAGATACGCGGACCCGGAGAATTTTTCGGAACGAGGCAGTCGGGAGTGCTGAACTTTATACTTACGGATTTGAACAGGGACAGGGATATACTTGATTCGGCGAGAAAACTTGCGTTTGAGATAATAGAAACAGACCCGCAGATGAGGAAGCCGGAGCACGCATCTATAAAGAAAATGATGCTTTCGACTTATAAGGATGCGATGTATCTGATGAATATAGCATAGACAATTTTATATTTTATAGATACGAGATTAAACATATGTATGTTCAACCCCTCAGGGGTTGTATGATTTTGTGTCACTCCCCCGGCTACGCCGGGGGTTATTTACATTTAACCCCTTCAGGGTTTAACGCCTGATGTTTTATGAGACGTTAACGATTTATTAATGGAACTGCTTATTTACATTTAGTATTAAGGCTGAAAACTATATTTTTAGGAGTTTAAATTAAATTTTTTGATTGAGTCGAAGAACATCTAAAATAGAATTAATTGTACCGCTGACGACAATCCTGCTGGATATTATCAGTATTCTGGGAGCGTTTTTAGCCGGGTATTACTTCAGGTTTTATACCACTTTTACTGATATTGTATCAGTTGAGAAAGGGATTCCCGAGTTTTACTTTTATTTCTACTTTGCCGTATTCACGTTACCCGTATGGATAATTACTCTTTTGAACTTCAAGATGTACAAGTTGAGAAGAAATGTGTTCATCGGGGATGAATTTGTTCAGATAGTAAAGTGTGTTTCAATAAGTATATTATTGTCAATCGGTATAATTTTCTTCTTCAGGGATTATCCGTATTCACGTTTAGTGTTTATATTAATATGGGTCTTTTCTATAATATTTATAACTTTCGGAAGATACATAATGCTGAAAGTTGAGAAGACTTTTTACAATAAAAACATCGGGCTGAAAAATGTGGCAATAGTCGGAATGACTGAAATGGCAGACACGATTTACACTACGTTCTCGAAGGATAAGTTTACAGGATATCACATAGAAGGTTTTTTTACTTCAGGCATCCCCAACGACGGATTTTCAAAAGGAAAGAATTTCTTAGGATACTTTGAAAGCATACCAAAGAAGATAAAAGAATTAAATATACAGAACCTGTTATTTTGCTTACCGCCCGAACAGAACGATAATCTTTACAAGATTATAAAGAATTGCGAAGGTATAAATGTAGAGTTTATGCTCGTTCCGGACTTTATGGAGCTTATTTCAAGCAGACTAAAGATAACCGAAATTGACGGGATTCCATTAATGATAATTAAATCTTTTCCGCTAAGTATATGGGACAGGATTATAAAAAGATTATTTGACATATTTACTTCGCTTTTAATATTAACTGCTATATCTCCAATATTCACGGTACTTGCGCTGCTTGTTAAATTTACTTCAAAGGGGCCCATATTTTACAAGCAGGAACGTGTAAGTATAGACGGAGGAAAGTTTAACATGCTTAAGTTCCGTTCAATGAGAACGGACGCAGAAGCAGACGGAACCCCTAAATTTGCCTCGAAGGACGATAACAGGTATTCACCAGTTGGATTGTTTCTGAGAAAGTATTCGCTTGATGAACTACCGCAGTTTTTAAACGTCTTAAAGGGCGATATGAGCATAGTAGGGCCAAGGCCTGAAAGGGAATATTTCATTAACATAATGAAAGAATCCGTTAATAAATATCTTGAGAGACACAGGGTTAAATGCGGAATAACTGGCTGGGCACAGGTAAACGGATTGAGAGGGTCGGAATCATCCATACAGGCAAGAATCGAATATGACATTTATTATATTGAAAATTGGTCTTTAGTTTTTGATATTAAGATAATATTAAAGACTATAAAAGAGATGTTTTTCTCAAAAAGTGCATTTTAATAAATTTAAGAATAAAAAGAGTTGATACCTGTATTAGTTTTCTTTTCACACGCTGTGTTTGCCGTCTGGGCATTTGCCAAATCATACCAGACAGACGGTATTGTTCAGGCATTTCTTAATGTCTTTTTCATTGTAATACTATTCACGGTGGGATGGACAATATCAGATTTACTGGTTGGATTCATTATATCTGATTCAGGGTATGAAATATTATTACCAACGGGAAGTATATCTATGTTCTTTTTAAAGATTACAGGTTTTATTAAAGTTTATGGTAATGGCTACGGAAAAATTCTGCCAAAGGATTCGGTATCGCTGTTAGTTCTTACTTCCATCGAATACTTCTTTTACAAATTCTATTTCAAACAAACCTCGATGAAGTAATTTGAAAAAGACTGCAATCAAATACTTCTTCTTTGCAACAATGCTTTTATCGGCATCGTTATTATTTCCGAGTTCACTTTCAGTTCAGGCAAAAAAGAGCATAATGCTTCAATTCATAACCTACAACGGATACGGAAACAATCTTTATTTAGACAACATAATAACAGGCAACAGAGCGAATTTTGATTTAGCAATTACATCCATCAACAACATTCCACGGGACACAAGTTTCCTGCCCGGGACATCGAGTACTCCGATATTTCCGAGTGTTAATGTTACCAACATCGGATTAGTGCCAACCTCTGACAGCGTTAAAGTAACTATAAGGATACCAGAACTATCATACAGTGATGAGATGAAAATCGGACCAATGAACAAAGGACAGACAAGCGAAGCAGTATTTTCGATGGTTTCAATTCAGGTGAATCAGCCTATTACTGTTATAACTTACTTATCGTATGCTTCTGACTCATTAAACTCAAATGACACATTAAAGCAGACATCCCTGTTCCTCACAGGTGCTCCAAAAAATATGCTGCTTGAACAATTTACTTCGGCTACATCGCCGTCCTGCGGTTACAACGACATATTTCTTGATACGTTTGTGAATAACCATATCGGAAATATATGTGCGATTAAATATCACGTAGGGTTTCCGCCCCCGGGTATTGATTCGTTTTATATACGCGATACTGCGATGATAGAACACAGACGCGAATACTACTTTGATAATTCTGTTCCGCTTTCAATAGTTGACGGAAGGTCTCGTATTTCACTTCCTTATTATGTTGATTCAAATTTAACCGCACCATATTATGTAAGTACTGATGCAGGTTCACCTGTTTCAGTCACTGTAACCAATCAGTATGTGGACCCAGACACGATTCAATCTACAGTTGTTGTCCAGTTTTTATATCCTGTACAGAGCAACAAATTATTTTTACGGGTTGCTGCGGTAGAAAGAGAAGTGGACTATGCAAACCCAATAGGTGCAAGCGGCGAAATGACATTTTATGATGTTTGCAGAAAGATGCTTACTGATTCAATTGGTTTTCCGGTATCAGGGACAGGAACCTCACAGTTTGTAGTTAAATACTATGTTGACCCGTCGTGGCAAGATACATCAATATACACGGTTGCTTTTATACAGGACGATTTAGACAGAACAATTCTTAATTCAGGAAAGAGTTTAAACACGACACCACACAGGAAAAGTCATTTAACTATAAAAAAACCTGATATAATTAAACCGGACTTTGACACAAAGAAGTTTTACCGTCACAGATCATTTGCCAGAGGTTTTTCTCCTGCCATTGCAGACACTGTTTCATATTTTAATTACGAACTATTTGAAGGACCATTTCTGCCAAAGGGATGGAGGATATATAATATTGACGGATTCTTTACTTTTGAAAAATGCACGGGAGTAAACGGCGTGACTATTGCAGGCAACAACAGTATGAAGATGCCTTTCTATGATTATTTAAACATAGGGCAGAGGGACACTTTATACACAGTAAGTTTTGACAGTGTTTCGTGGTATGACACATTAACATTCGACTGGGCATATGCGGTATATCTTTCCGAATACAATGACAGTCTTGCAGTTAACATTTCAGTTGACGGAGGGAACACATTCGCTAATTTCTTCAACAAGGGCGGGTATGAACTTGCCACTGCACTTTCAACAACACTGCCTTTTATTCCATATTCAACAACTCAGTGGAAAACCTTCCGGTTTCCGCTTTCGGCGGTAATACCACCTGACAACAGACAAAACATCGTTCCGAACAATTATGAACTCGGGCAGAACTATCCGAACCCGTTCAACCCAAGAACAACGATTGGATATAAAATTCCGAAGGATGGTTTCGTTTCTATAAAAGTGTATGACATCACAGGAAGAGAGATTGCAAAAATAGTAAATGAATACAAGAAAGCGGGAACGTATGAATCCGTGTTCACAGCGGACAGACTGGCAAGCGGTGTTTATTTCTACGTTTTACAGGCAGGTGACTTTGTGCAGGCAAAGAAGTTAGTGCTGCTTAAATAAATTCCTTTCACAGTAAATTCAGGGTTTTACATTTCGGGCACTGAAAATATCCATGAACGATGTTCAATTTCAGAATATTAAACTTTGCTTTGCATTTACTGCACTGATAAGTTTCTGACTTATCGATTTCAAACAACTTCTTTTCCCAATATTTCAAAAACACGTGAAGCGAGTATACGCCGATAAAGGCTACAGAGAATATTAAGACTAAAGTATTATTTTTAAGAATGTACGATGCAAAAGCAAACAGGAAAAGATAAACACTGTAAATGAATGCAATGTTAATCCAGTCTAAGGGTATTTCCACAGAAAGGGATTTAACAAAAAGTTTCCGCTGATAGAGAATATTCGTTTCTGCGCCGTCTGTCCAGAACCGGAAAGATGCCAGGGGGAAGAGAGGAATAAACAGGCAGAACCATTTTGTAGTAATGACAGAGCCGTCGATGAGCCTTCCTCTTTTACCTATGTAATTTATAAAGTTGAACATAATATTAAAACAAACATATAGAAAGCGGGCAGTTATTTCAATGCTTAAGAGTGACTTTAAAAGATAAAAGTACTTAACTTTCGTATAGAAAATGAGTTTAAATAAAAGTATTTTTGTACAATCTCATTATATAAAAAACATTAATCCAATTTTTGAATTATGAAGAAATACGCTTTAACGAATCCCCTGTGCAATCTGTTGGACAAGGCAAAAGAAGATTTCACCCGTGAAGATTTATTGAAAGTAATTGAAGAAAAACAGATTGAAACCATAAGATTTCACTACACTGCTCTTGACGGAAAGTTAAAAGAATTAAGAATACCTTTACCAGACAGAAAAAATGCGGAAATAGTATTAACCGAAGGAGAAAGAGTTGACGGTTCATCATTGTTTAAAGGTTTAGTTGATACAGGACTTTCAGATTTATACGTTGTACCTGTATACAAATCTGCTTTTTTAAACCCATTCAACAATACGAGTCTCGACTTTGTATGCCGTTACGTAACAGCTGACGGAGAACTTGCACCTTTTACGCCAGACAATATACTGCATAAGGCCGCACAGTTATTCAAGAAGAATACAGGAATTGAACTTCACGCATTAGGCGAACTCGAGTTTTATTTGCTTTTCAATCCTGAGAACAACATGTACTTCCCGCCAAAACAGCAGGGATATCACGCATCAGGTCCATACCTTAAATCAGGAAAAATACTTTCGGATATGTTAAGGATAATCACACAGATTGCCGGACAGGTGAAGTATGCTCACAGTGAAGTCGGGTTTATTGAAAAGATTGTAAGTGCAAATCCTGAAATAGACGGCAGAATGGGTGAACAGCTTGAGATTGAATTCCTTTCAACACCTATTGAAGAGGCGGCAGACAACATCGTGATAGCAAAATGGTTAATAAGAAATATTGCATATCAGAACGGAATACTCGCTACGTTTGCACCAAAGATAGAAGAAGGATATGCAGGAAGCGGAATGCACTTCCATTTAAAACTTATAAAAGACGGCAAGAGTGTAATGGTAGATGAGAAGGGTGATTTAACAATTCACTCGAAAAAGCTTATCGGAGGTTTGTTAGGGTTTGCAGATTCATTAACAGCGTTCGGGAACACAGTACCATCTTCATATTTAAGGTTGGTTCCAAACATGGAAGCACCAACACAATTCTTCTGGAGCGATGCAAACAGAAAAGCAATGGTGAGAGTACCTCTCGGCTGGTCGAAGACGAGTAACCTTGCCGAGTTAGTAAACCCGGGAGAGAAGAGTGTACCGATGAAAATTGACAGTATGCAGACGATTGAACTTCGCGTACCTGACGGAAGTGCAAACGTACACCAGTTAGTAGCGGGAATTGCGATGGCGGCGGAATACGGATTCACACATTCAGAGGAGTCGTTAAAGTTAACAGAGAAGTTATACTTTAAAGGAAAGACAAAGGAAGAGAATCAGGATGTAGAATTCCCGAGTTTATCCACAACGTGTGCGGAATCAGCAGACATACTTGAGAAGAAAAGAGACCTTTATGAAAGAGAAGATATCTTCCCTGCGAGCGTGATTGATTATTCAATAAATCAGTTAAGGGCAGAAAACGACAGAGACATGCACAAAAATATTTCCGAGTTATACGGCAAAGGAAAGATAGTTGAGAAGAAGAGAATAATGCACAAGGACATACACAAACATTAATATAAGATAAGAAAAACCCCTCTTAAGAGGGGTTTTTTGTTTACAGGCTATTTTTTAAAATTTGTTTCATACTCTGTTTTCTTACCTTCGGCATCCAACCATACTTCACCCGGGACGAGACTCCTTACAAATTCATACAACTCTTTCAGGTCACTTTTAAATTCCTCTTTAGGAAATACAGGAGACTGAAAAACTCTCGGAGGCTGATCGAGGTCCGGATTTGAGTTAGTAATAATAATTCTTGCGTATTCAGTCGGGCCGCCGACAGGATGGTTGCTTTCAGAAACCTCATCTACATTACCTGAAGCAATTTTTGAATGACAGATTTTCTTACCAAGAAGTTTTAAGTCTTCAGGAGAAACCTTAAAGGTATAATTAAGCGGTGTATTCTCTCCATATCCGAGATGATAGTTTAAAGCACCTGCACCATCATTATTTATTGTAACCTCAAAACTGTAATGGTAAGGAGGAGGCAAGGGTCCTTTTGAATAAAAATACTGGCAGGAAGACCAGTCTGTATGTGTATTATCCTGAGACTTTGAGCAGGAAGTAATTACTGCAAGCATAAGCAATGTAAATAATAGATTCTTCATAATATTAATTTTCTAAAATTTATGTATTATATATAATACTATCAAAGCAATTTGAAGTTCCCCTGTTCTGTTCCGGGAAATAAAAAAGCCGGTATTAACCGGCTTATATATTAATGTTATGTTCTTGGTTTTCTGTTAGGTGGTCTTGAATGACCGCCTTCTCTTCTTTTAGGTCTTTCTTCTTCAGTACTTTCATCACCTTCTTTTTTAAGAAGTGCACGTCTGCTGAGTTTCAGCTTTCCGTTATCATCGATACCGAGAAGTTTAACCTGAATCTTATCACCCATCTTTAGAACGTCTGCAACGTTTGCTACTCTTACGACATCAATTTCAGAGATATGAAGAAGTCCTTCTTTACCCGGCATGATTTCAACAAAGGCACCAAATTCTTTAATACCTTTAACTACGCCGTCATAAATCTTACCAACTTCAGGAACTGCAGTTAATGCTCTAATCATATTGATTGCGATATCAGCATTCTCTTTATTGACTGCTGCGACAGTAACCTTACCCTCGTCATTAATATCAATCTCTGCTTTACTTTCAGCAATAATGCTTCTGATAGTTTTACCGCCAGGACCGATAACAAGACCTATCATATCGATAGGAACCTGAATTGAGAATAACTGCGGTGCATATTTGGAAAGTTCTTCTTTGCCCTGTGCAAGAGTATCATTCATAATTCCAAGAATATGAAGTCTTCCTGCTTTTGCCTGAATTAATGCCTGTTTCATAATATCGAAAGAAATACCCATAATTTTTATATCCATCTGGATTGCAGTGATACCTTCTGTAGTACCTGCAACTTTAAAATCCATATCGCCGAAGTGATCTTCTGAACCGAGTATATCGCTTAAGACAACAACTTGATCTTCTTCTTTAATGAGTCCCATTGCAATACCTGCGACAGGTCTTGTAAGTTTTACTCCACCATCCATAAGCGCAAGCGAGCCTGCACAAACAGTAGCCATTGAAGAAGAACCGTTTGATTCAAGTACATCGGAAACTATTCTGATTGTATATGGGAAATCAGTTTCAGAAGGAATCATTTTCTTTAAAGCGCGTTCTGCCAGATTACCGTGTCCGATTTCTCTTCTACCGGGTCCGGGTCTTCCGCCGACTTCACCAACGCTGAACGAAGGGAAGTTATAGTGCAGAAGTATTCTTTTGTTTCCTTCTTCTTTAATCAAGCCTTCAACTATCTGCTCGTCGCGTTTTGTACCGAGGGTCATTGTTGTCAAACTCTGTGTTTCACCTCTTGTAAAGAGAGCAGAACCGTGTGTTCTAGGCAGAATACCGATTTCACAAGTGATAGGTCTGATATCCGTAACGCCTCTTCCATCGAGTCTTATATGTTCATCGACAATCATTTTTCTCATATCAACCTGCTGAATATCGTGCATAACTTCTTCGAGTTTCTTTTCAGAATCAGGATATTTTTCTGCAAGAGCGGTTAATACTTTAAGTTTTAATTCTTTTGATTTTTTATGTCTGTCTTCTTTTGAAAGAATAGTTCTATCGAGACCTTTTATTTCTGCTTCATAGATTGTTTTGACATCGTTCATCATTTCAGTTCTGTCTTCAATCGGGTCGACAGTTCTCTTTTGTTTACCTGCTTCAGCGGCAAATTCCTTCTGGAAGTTGCAAAGTTCGATTATGTACTTATGAGCAAATTCAACAGCCGCCAGGAGGTCTTCTTCCGACATTTCTTTTGCTTCGCCTTCAACCATAACAATTGAGGTAAGAGTACCCGCAACGGTAACGTCAAAATCACCCTGCTCTAACTGATTAAAAGTAGGATTGACTATTAACTCACCATTAATTTTTGTTAACCTGACTTCTGCGATAGGTTCATGAAAAGGTATATCGGAAATCATCAATGCAGCTGATGCACCGACACATCCAATAACATCGGGATCATAATCACCGTCTGCCGAATAAACACTAACGTGAATTTGTGTTTCGCAAAAATATCCATCTTCAAACATAGGTCTTATAGGTCTATCAATAAGACGTGAGGATAGAATCTCTTTTTCAGAAGGCCTGCCTTCTCTTCTAAAGAATCCTCCGGGAATATTGCCTACTGCGGCTGTCTTTTCCCTGTAATCAACGGACAGAGGGAAAAAATCCTGTCCCACGTTCGCTTCTTCTTTTGCAACTACTGTACACAATACAACGTTATCGTCATAAGATGCCAACACTGCACCATTAGCCTGTTTTGCTAATCTTCCTGTTTCGAGCGTAAGTTTCCTTCCGCCGATCTCCATAGATTTTCTAAAAACCATCTTTGTCTTTCTTTTAAGTTTACTTTCTTAATTCTAAATCTTTCACGACCTGTCTGTAGCGCATTACGTCTTTGTTCTCGAGGTATTTAAGAAGTTTTCTTCTTTTTCCTACCATCTTCAAAAGACCGGTCTTTGAATGATTGTCTTTTTTGTGTTTACTAAAATGTTCTGCTGAAAGTTCATTTATTCTTTTTGTAAGAATTGCTACCTGAACCTCGGTTCTTCCGGAATCTTTTTCAGTCTTTCCGAATTTTGTTACAATTGCTTGTCTGTCTTCTTTTGTTAATCCCATTTTAATGAATTAATTATTTTATTAAATGTTTATTACACTCTTGTTTATCTTTATTCAGCTGGTTTACAAGTTCATCAAGAGAGTTAAATTTCTTCTCGTCCCTGATGTATTCCTTTAAAACCACTTTAATTTTCTTTCCGTAAATATCCTTATCGAAATTAAAAATGTTAACCTCAATAAATATTTCATTTCCCGTAGACACTGTAGGGCGGTTTCCGATGTTCATCATTCCGGAATACTCACCATCTTCCAGTATCACCTTAACCAAATAGACTCCTTTACCCGGAATCAGTTTATGTTCATCAGAAACTTTCACGTTTGCAGTCGGGAATCCTATTGTACTTCCTCTTCTATCACCTGTAACGACTGTTCCTTCGAACGAATAATCATCTCCGAGAATCTCACGTGCACCTTCAACGTTACCGCTTATTAACAAATTTCTTATACCTGTGCTGTTAATCTTTGACTCACCTCTTAACTCTTCAACCTTGTACAAATCAAAACCAAACTTACCTGTCAGAGAATTCAGAGATTCAAAATTTCCTTCCCTGTTCTTTCCAAAAGAGTGGTCGAACCCCAGCACAAGATGTTCAAGCCCTATACCGTCGACCAGATACTTCTTCAGAAACTCTTCAGCGCTTGTAGTAGCGAAATCTTCAGTAAACTTCAGTACATAGACCACATCAACTCCAAGGCTCTGAAATATTTCCAGTTTCTCATCGATGGAAGAAAGAAGTTTAATCTCAGTGTTTCGGTTCCTTAAAATCAGCTGAGGATGCGGATCAAAAGTCACGACCACACTTCTGCACCCGAATTTATCCTTTAAATCATGCAACTTATCAATAACAACACGATGCCCTTTATGGACACCGTCAAAGGTTCCTACCGTAACAACACTATGCTTATCGTAATTACTCTTGTCTAAGTTTCTTAATATCTTCATTAAATACAAATACCGGAAGAGAGTACAAATACGCTCTTCCGACACATAATTTTTCTTTTTAGATTAAAGATTTCAATGTTTCGAGAATCGCATCAAAATTCGGAAGTTCTCCTGCGTTTTCAAGAACTTCTGCATAAGCAATATTACCTTCTTTATTTACAACAAACGCCGCACGCTTTGATACACCATTCATTCCAAGCACAAAACCGCCGTCGTCATACTTTGTTCCGTAAGCACTTGAAACGGTTGTATTAAAATCACTTAAAAGCGGGATTGTAATTCCGTTTGCTTTAGCCCATGCTTCCTGAGTAAAAATCGAATCTACGCTAATACCGAGTACAACTGCGTCCATTGCTGAATATTTTTCAAAACCTTCAGAAACAGAGCACATTTCTGTTGTACAAACACCTGTGTATGAAAGCGGATAGAATAAAATCACTACATTTTTACCTTTATAATCCGCAAGACCAAATTCTTTTGGTTCACCGGTAGTATTTTTTGAAAACAATTTAAAATCCGGTGCTAAATCTCCAATTTTCAAAGACATAATTAATATTCCTTTCTTATTATAGTTTAATGTTATCCTGGATATAGAATAACTATAAATATAAACAAATCAAAATGCATTAACAATCCGAAGAAATATCTTAAAACGAAGAAATGTGCAGCACTAAATATCAAAATAATGGGAAAAACAACGATAAATTGCTTATTCTGAGCAAAAATGAGCTTTTAATGAGCGGTTTTAAAAAAACCCTTACAAGAAAATGATTTCAGATTAGGTACAATGAAGCAGAACTCTTCCCGAAAGAGGGAATTCTGAGGGATAGTTGTATAAATCAGGCTTTTTAATATACATTAACGCATAACAAATCAACACGAAAATAAATCCAGATTCAACCTTCATTACTTACTTGTTTATTAAAATCAACTTGAATAAATTTTGTAAAATTAAAAACATAAAAGGAGTTTTAATGAGAAGTAGAAAAGTAATAATGTTAGCAATTGTGTTTTTGGTGTCGCTTGGAGTGTATTCCTGCAGAACAGAAAAAGACAAAGTGGTAAAATATCTTACTAAAATTAAAGATTACGTAAATTCCCCAGAATATAAAACCGCAGGAATGTCTTTTGTAGACGCGAGTATTTCTACATCTCCTACCGGTGAGAAATCGTTTGACGAGAACAAACTGAACGAAGCAATTTCAGGTTTAATAGAGAAAAAGGATATGGAAATCTGCAGTTCAGTCGGTTTTAAAGACAGACAGGAGGCAGCTACACTTGTAAACAAATATATGGCAGAAGCTGACGTGAAAGCAATCATTGAGGCAATTGACAAAGGAATGAATGAATTAGCAGTTGAGTTTCAGAAAGAAGCGATGGCAAAGGCAAACATTACAATACCTCCTTCACAGATGCCTCCGGGACACGATAATATACAAATGCCTCCGGGACACGAAAACATGAAAACTCCAGAAGATAAGTTAGAACCTAACAAGACGGAGAAAAAAGAAGAAAAGAAAACCGACAAGAAATAGGGATTTATAATTTCAGAGTGCCGGTGTAACAACCGGCACTTTAAAATTCATTTATCAGTCCGAAATGAATCTTTCCATCCAGGATTCCATCGTCCTTACCGATAGCATAATTTACACCAATAACCCCTATAGCTGTTTCAATCCTTATACCTAAACCATAACCAAAAATAAAACCTTCCTGTTTGGGAATGCTGTTCAGAATATCTTCGGGTCTGTAATAATAACCGGGATCAAAGAAAGCAGAGGCAAAACTCTTTCGTGAGAAGGAATATCTCATTTCGATAGTACCATAAGTAAACCTTGAAGCACGGAACTGCTCTTCCCTGTAACCGCGGACATTCTTTATTCCTCCAACCTTGTAATAGTCGGCATCTTCAAGCCTGTCAGAAACAACCTGCCCCGCAAAAAATCTGACCAGTAATGACTGTCTTTTGAAAAACGAAAAGAATACATCGACATCCATTGAATACCTTTGCAGGGAGAAAGACTGGTCTGCAGAATTTAAAGAACCCTGTCTGTTATAGATTTTCTTATCACCATAAATATAGTTAGCCTTGTACAGAATACCTTTATCAGGAATAAAGATATTATTACGGCTATCGAACCTGATTTCGGTACCTGCGTAGAGAACTCTTGAATCAGCGACCTTAAAAATCACGAGTGAGTCATCCGGGGGAATTATTCTGTCAAACCCAACAGAGAATCCGAAAGTAAACTTATCAGTCAGAAGAATATCACCTTTAGCATCAAACTTTCTTCTTGTATAACTTGAATCCTGCAATCTCTGTAAAAACCCTCCACCAACGTTCAGAGGCAGTCCGAAGAAGTATGGTTCACTGTACTTAAGTTCCAGTTCCTGAATTGATTTTGTTTCCTGCTGCCAGCGTGCATCAAGGCGGCGGGCAGTTCCGAACAGATTCCTGAACGAAAGGTTTATCAATCCCGTAAAATAACCGTTTTCCTTATCGTTAGCAGGCGGAACATAACCAATGATTCCGTCAAAAGTATTAGTGTTTCCTTCTTTAACCTTTACAAGCAATCCCGATTCATTCTTATTCGTTAAAGTATAAACCATCGGAGTTTCAACTACCTCGAAAATATTAAGTCGCTCAAGCCTGAACTTCATATTCTGGAGATCTTCGCGTGTAACTGTTTTATCCTCGTTAATTTTTAATTCACGGAGTATAACCTTATCCTTAGTATCCTCGTTACCCTTAATCCTGACATTGTTAATCTTTACTTTCGATTCTTCTTTTACAGAAATCCTTAAACGAATTTTAGGAGAAGTGTTTTCATCATAGACCGATATATCATCAATAAACACCTTAGTAAACAGGCTTCCGTGTTTTTCATATTCGTTTAGTAATTCCTTTACGTCACCATTCAGTGTATTATTATCAAGAACATCACCCACTTTAGTATCAAACTTCTTCAGAATATCATTAGCGGTAAATGTTCTGTTGCCCGTGATTATAATCTCACCGAGTTTTACCTGTTTTCCTTCGTCTATAGTGATGTTTATATCGACAAACGAGGAATCGTTATTGTAAACAGTTTTAGCGTTTGTAATTCTGGCATAAAGGAATCCATAGTCACGGTATTTTGAACGAAGGGATTTTAGGTCTGTATTAAACTGTTCGGTAAGAAATTGTTTATCCACTTTAAGAACCATTGAGTTCTTAAGTTCGTTATCGCTGAAGAAAGAATTACCCTGAAAAGCAACAGAGCCGACCAATGTCTGTGCGTAAAGGTTTGAAGAACACACAAAAAGCACTAAGGCAATAAAATGCTTAATGAATAAAGATGCACCTGATATTTTATGACGATTCAAAGCAATATAAATGACATTACTTTTCAGCAACGACAACTACGCCCGTTCCGGTTTCGTTATCAGTCTTTGTATCCAGCCACATAAGCAGCAATACAAACCAGAGCGTAAAGAAATAATAAAACGGTAAAATCAAAATAAGTATTTTCGAGACGCCGGCAATAAGAATCGGGTACTTTATACCGAACCTCCAGGAGATAGTACCGTATTTCCCGTAAGCATATTTGAAATGTGTAACTGTAAGACCTGCTCTTTCAATCTTTGCCGTTATATCCTCTTTTGAGTATCCGTTTCTTGCATGTTCTTCGATAAAACTTTCTTCATCTTCATCGTGTGCATCGCTGCCACCTAAATCGGACGGAGTGTTTATTAACAACTTGCCGCCTTTCTTCAGGGCGTTTGCAAAATTCTTCAGTACGAGTTCGTCCTCGACAATATGTTCCATAACATCAACGTTCAGTATAAAATCAAACTCATTATTATAATTAATTTTTGTGAGGTCTGCGACTTCAAACTTAACATTCTTAAACCCGCGGTTTTCAAAGAAGAAGTTACAGTCTTCAACCTGTTCATCTTTCACATCAACGCCCAGTATATCAGAGCCCTTGAACCACTTAGTCATAAAATAAGTATACTGTCCGAAACCCATCCCCGCATCGAATATTCTGAGTGATTTGGGAGCAGGATATAGGGATTTTACCATATTCCTGACGTGCCAAGAACGCAGGAACATCAGATCAAGAATCCTGTAGAACAATCTTCTCATAAATACGTTTCTTGCAACAATGTTTCCGAACGTCTTTTTTATTGGATCGTATTTCATAGTCAATTTATAATTTTATGTTTTTTATTCTAAAACAGTTTTATTCCCTGCAGCGTACAGCAGCTTATTTTTTTGCCATACTCATAATATTACGGACAAAAACCTCCCAGGAATACTTTAACTTTTCGGTTTTCACATTCCCGGAGAATTTCTCTTCAAGATTTTCAATGTAGAATCTGTTTACAGCCTCTGCAATAGCATTAACATCACCCGGGTTAATTATAATTCCGGTCTTATCATTAATTACCACCTCAGAAAGTCCGCCGACATCTGTAACCACGGCAGGTTTATCATAATAATACGCAATCTGAACGATGCCGCTTTGAGTTGCATCTGTATAAGGCAGAACGAGAGCATCACAGGCAGAGAAAAAATACCTAACCTTTTCATCCGGCAGAAAATCAGAAAGCAGAATGATATTATTCTCAAGTCCGAGTTCCTTAATTTTATCAGTGTACGGTTTCCCGTCATCATAAAACTCGCCTGCAATTAAAAGTTTTACGTTGTTACTCTTCAGAATTTCCGGCATTGCCTCAATTAAATACATAAGGCCTTTATACTTTCTTATAAACCCAAAGAACAAAATCACTTTATCAGTATCAAACTTTAAATTATAATTATCCTCAATATATTTCCTTGCATCAGCTTTATCAAGTTTCTCTCCGAATGTATTATAAAGCGGATGAGGAGACAGTTTATACGGTTTATTCTTTTTATTGAATAGTGCCAGATCCTTTTCCACGGTTTTCGACTGAACGATAAAATAATTTACCATAGAGAAAACAAGCCGTGTCAAAGTTAAGTCTCCGAATCTCTTTTCGTGAGGAATTACATTGTCACAGATAGTAAGCACCTTAGTGCCCGTAAACAATTTAACAAAGAAAGAAATCGTAAAAAGGCACGGAGCAAAAAACGGAATCCAGTATTTATAGATTAGCAAGTCAGGTTTTTCTTTCCTGATTTTAAGAGCTGTAAAAAACCAGTTAAACGGATTTATGGAATCAACTGCTATTACATTCCTGTCGTCAGGTATTTTAAAGGCCGGTTCTCCTGTTTCGAATTGTGTTTTTCCCGGAAAGAGAAATTCAGGATATTGCCGTTTGAACGAATATATCTTTACATCATTTTCTGCGGAAAGATACTTATACAATATTGAATTATACTGCGCAATACCGCCTCTCATCGGATACGCCGTTCCTATTATTACTATCTTCATTTAAGGGTTATAATAGTTTAACGGCTGAATTATAAACATCTTCAGGGAACAGATGGTCCATGCATTTATAATCAGTGTTCACACACTTAGGACTGAAATAACATTTACATTCTTTCTGTGGCTGGATTATTTCACCGTTACCGTACAGTTCATACTCATTCGGGTTGAAAATATTATTCATCAGTAAAAGTTTCTTGTCGAGTCCGATGGCGATATGCATAGTCATAGTGACCTGAGTAATAATCAGTTCGCATTTATTTACGAGGTTAAGGAAGACTTTAAGCGGAAAATGTCCGAAATACTTCGCGTTAGATTTTTCAGCATAAAGTTTATTCTTTTCATCTTCCTGTTTTCCGCCAAGAAGTATTACTTCATATCCGTTATCAGTAAGAGTATTAATTAACATTATCCAGTTATCGTCACTCCACAGCCTTGACGTCCATCTTTCACCGCATCCCGTGTTAAGTCCGACAACTTTTTTCCCTGTATCTATACCCCATTTCATATCATATTTATAATCGAGTTCAAGTATGTACTTTTCATTATTAAACTTATGTCCGCAAATCTCAAAAATCTCCGTCAGGTAGCTTTTCTTATTCCCCTTCGAAAGATTATCAAAAACGCCTGTAAGAAATTTGTGTTCGGCAAGTTTATTTACAGGAGAACACAGTCCGTCTTTAATAGTAAAGCCGAAGTATTTCTTTGATTTCAGAACACTCATCAGGCTTATTGCTTCCCTGTCCTTATCGAGATTTATAACAACGTCGAATTCAATTTCTTTCAGGTACATAACACTCGTGAAATCACACTTTAAGACCACATCTGCGCTGTATTCGGAATTAACCGGAACGAGTTCGGGAGTATAAGTCAGCCAGTATATTTTGCTATTGGGATATTCGTTTTTAATCGGGTTCAAAAGCGGGGTTGTGCGAATCACATCGCCTGCTGCACCAAGTTTAATAATAAGTATTTTTGAATCAGTATTCTTATAGAATTCACATTTATCACAAGTAACGCCAAATTGTTTATTTTGTCTGCAGGGAACATCTCCCCTGAAGTACCTGCAATCTGTTTTTAAATCAGATAATTTAAGCATAAATCTTCTTAAAATAGTTAAAAATATATAGTTTCGATAGATTGTTTCAAATATAGAATTATTATGTTTTAAAAGTAATTCATTTAGGTTCTGACACGGAAGTAGCCGCTGTTTCCGTCAGTATTTCAGAATAAAAGGGAAAAAGTGCTTTACCAGAAATAGAAATTTTTAAACTGAGCAGTTTTATCCCTCGCTCAGAAATTTCTTTGCGAGTAAAACATCTTCTTCGCTGCCGATGATTAAAGGCGTACGCTGATGAAGGTTTTCGGGATGTATCTCAAGTATCCTGTTTTTACCATCAATAGCCAGACCACCTGCCTGCTCAATGAGGAATGCCAGAGGATTTGCCTCATACATAAGTCTGAGTTTTCCGTTTTTATTCTTTCCGTCAGCAGGATATAAAAATATTCCGCCGTATAAAAGATTTCTGTGAAAATCCGCCACAAGAGAACCAACATACCTTGAAGAATAAGGTCTGCCTGTTTCCTTATCAGGTTGTTTAAGGAAATCAATATAGTTCTGCATTCCTTTAGACCAGTTTGCATAGTTACCCTCATTCACGGAATACGTCGTAGATTTTTTGGGAATTTTCATATTGCTGTAAGAAATAAAGAACTCTCCTATCGAAGGATCGAGCGTAAATCCATGAACTCCTCTGCCCGCGGTATAGACCATTATTGTGCTTGAGCCATAGACCACATATCCTGCCGCCACCTGTTTATATCCATGCTGCAAACAATCTTCCATAGTGCCAGGACCGCTTAAAGAAATTCTTTTATAGATAGAGAATATTGTACCGATAGAAATATTAGCGTCAATGTTTGAAGAACCATCAAGGGGGTCAAAATGAACTATATACTTATGAGAATAATCGGAATACACTTCATCGATAGGAACGAAAGTTTCTTCTTCTTCAGAACACAAAGCACAGGCATGCCCGCCGACCCTCATTATATTTTTAAGGGTTTCGTTCGCATAAACATCCAGTTTCTTAACTTCCTCACCCTGAACATTTTCGTCACCTGTAAGTCCGAGAATATCAACAAGGCCCGCCCTGTTGACTTCAAGAGATACAACTTTACAGGCAAGAGCAATATCTGTAAGCAAATCCGAAAGTTGTCCTGTGGCTTCCGGTATTTTTCTCTCCTCTTCAATAATATGCCTGTATAATGTAGTAAGTCTGTTAATCATTTTAATCTCCCTTCGTTTATATTAAAACAGAAATGGCATCTTTAATTTTCTCAATACCAATTATTTCGATTTTGTATTTCTTAATGTTTAAATGTTTCAGATTATTCTTTGGTAATATAATTTTCTTAAAGCCAAGTTTTTCTGCTTCGTTAATTCTCTTTTCAATGTTTGAAATAGTCCTGATTTCCCCTGCCAGTCCAACTTCACCAATTATAACTGTTTCAGAATCCACAGGAATATCTTTTGCAGAAGAGTATATACTCATTGCAGCGGCAAGGTCAACTGCTGTTTCATCAATCTTCACACCACCTGCAATGTTTAAGAATACATCGTGCTTGTTTAAAAACAAACCGAGTTTCTTTTCAAGAACTGCATTCAGAATACTAAGTCTTTTATAATCAAAGCCCATAGCTGTTCTTTGAGGAACCCCATAAGACGAAGAAGAAACAAGTGCCTGAACCTCAATCAGAATCGGGCGTGTACCTTCTATTGCAGATGATATAACGCATCCCGATGCACCATAATTCCTCTGCGAGAGGAACACCTCGCTGGGGTTTGTGACTTCCTTCAGTCCTTTTTCGGTCATTTCAAAGATACCAATCTCGTTAGTAGAACCGAAGCGGTTTTTCATTCCGCGAAGCATTCTGTAGAAATGAGTACGTTCTCCTTCAAACTGAAGAACAACATCCACCATATGTTCGATTACTTTCGGACCTGCGATGGTTCCGTCTTTAGTAATATGTCCAACAAGGAAGATAGGGATGTTTGTAGTCTTTGCAATCTTTATCAGATAAGAAGTAGATTCTCTTAACTGAGAAATCGTCCCAGGAGAACTTTCAAGTTCAGGAAGAAAGACAGTCTGGATTGAATCGACCACAACGAAATCAGGTTTCTCTATTTCAACTGCAGAAGCTATAGTATCAAGGTTTGTTTCAGGCAGCACATAAAAGTTATTTACCTTAACTCCAAGTCTGTCTGCTCTCATTTTAATCTGCGAGGGTGATTCCTCACCGCTGACGTATAAAAACTTTTTATCGCTTAAATTGCCTGCAATCTGAAGCATCAGTGTTGACTTGCCTATTCCAGGGTCACCGCCAATAAGAATTACCGAGCCATTTACAATACCTCCACCAAGGACCCTGTCGAGTTCACTTATTTTTGTCGGTGTTCTGTTCCCGTTCTGTTCGTGAATAATATCATCAAGTGTCTGAATACTTGCTTTAACGCTCTTATCCGACGCCACTTTATTTGATTTCACTTTACGCGACTCAGTAAGTGTTTCTTCAAAAGTATTCCACTGTTCACACGAAGGACATTTTCCGGTCCATCGCGGAGAAGCATAACCGCAATTCTGACAGACAAAATTTGTTTTAGTCTTAGAGGACATTGATTTTAATTTAGAAGAAAGTATTGTTTCGTAATCTTTTTTAAAAGGGAAATATAATGATAAATTACAAAAATATGGTTAAAAGAATTTTAACCCTATTTTCAATATATATAAAATATTAAGTACCTTAGGACATTTGTCCTTATTTTATCAGAAGCATTTTAACAGTCTTCCTTATGCCGTTAACAGAATAACTGAAATAATAAACTCCGCTTGGATAATTGCTCATATTCAGATTGTACTCGTAATATCCCGGATTAACCGAATTTGTATTTTCAGTTTTTAGAGTTTTGCCTCCGGCATCATAAACAGATATACTGAGGTTTCCTTTTTCTTTAATGCCAAACTTAATTTTTGTTGAAGGATTAAACGGGTTCGGATAATTCTGTTCAATAGTATAGTCCTCAGGAATTTCAGTGCTTATGTTTAAAATTGCATCAGGATGAACATAAAAATTCCATATTGACGACCATTGACTTTCAACAGTTCCTGCTATTGACTTCACTCTCCAGTAATAAGTATTTCCTCCTGTTAATTTTCCGGCAGGGACAGTATACTGATTTGAAGTCAGGTAAGCGAAATCCGTAAGTGTTACAAAACTGCTTGAAGCAGAAATCTGTAGAAAATAACTTAATGCTTCAGGAACAGACGTAAAAGTTAATCCAGGCTTTGTAGTATGGATAGTAGAACTATTCAAAGGATAGATAAGCTGAGGCGCATTTAACGCAACTCCGCCGTTAGTTGTCTTCAGAATAATTCCGTTATACCCTAACAACCATCCCGTGCTGGGATTACTGAAATTGACATTAGTTAACTGATTATTTCCGGGTAACCCGCCGACCACACTCCAGGTATCACCAAAATCAGTCGACTTCAGCAAAGTGTTATCCCATCCTGCGACCCATACTGTACCGGTTTCAAAGAGTTGAATTGAAAAAAGGTATGAAGTAATTCCGGAAACAGTTTTCTGAACCCAATTATTACCACCGTTTGTGGTTTTAAGTATCACACCGTTTGAACCGACAGCAATTCCAGTATTTACGTTAAGGAAACTTACATCTCGTAACCAACTTGCAACGCTTACGTTCTGCTGAATCCAGTTTTCTCCTGCGTCTGATGTCTTGAAAATTTCATTATGGCTTCCAACAATATATCCCGTATTATTATCGGGAAAAGCCATCTGGAAAAACTCGCTCGTAGTAGACCCTAAATTTTTCTGATCCCAGTTCAATCCTCCGTTTGTGGTTTTAGCAAAGTATTTCATGTCGCCACAAACAAAACCTGTATTTGAATTTATAAATACTACATCCCATAATCCTCTGGTAGAATTATACATAGTAGCCCATGATGTTCCTCCGTTTACGGATTTGAGCAGTATGCCTGTAGAAGTTAAATAATCTCCGTACGAACCTGCAACCCAGCCGGTGTCAGCATTCAGAAACTGTATTCCGCCGTATGTATACAAAGAAGGAACGACCTGACTGACCCAATTGCTACCTCCATTAGAAGTTCGCAATAAGGAATTCTCGCCTGCAATCCATCCTGAATTCTGATTAGAAAAGTAGGATTCGCCGAGTATTTTTGTTGTACCACTATTCTGCAATGTCCAGTATTGAGAAAATAATGATGGGCAAAGGAAGAATGTTATTATCAAAAAAATAAAAATCTTTATTTTCATAACTTTAAACTCCTGTTTCTTTAGATCAATTTACTACAAGTCTTATTAATATTCAATATATTACTTATTGCAGATTAATATCAAAAAAAACGGAGCACAACGGCTTTTAACAAAATAATACAGTTTCAGACTTACTGAAACATATCAAAACTATTGAAACAACTACAGGCTAAACAAATGTTGATGCACACTTAAGAATTGAAAAAACAATTAATGACTAGATTGTATTCTGTAATTCACGAGAGGCAAAAATAATCTACCCTCACCTTATAAGATGAGGGCAATTAAATAAATCATTAATAGTCTGCAAGAACTATAATCTTATCGCCATCCGAAAACTTTACCTTTTCAGTCTTCACAGGGTTTACGTGAATTCCGTAACTCTTTTTGCTGTCGTATGCTTCAGACGATATTCTGTAACCAATAGCAGTCTCACCTTTTCTTTTTGCGCTTTCGAGCACAGTATAAAAATCAACTGCTTTGTCTGTCTTAACGTACCTCGTTACGGGCTTCAGATAAATCTCGCTTCCTTCGTCGTCGAATAGTATTTCAAAAACACGCATCAGATATTTATTCTCCGATACCTGAGTCATAAGAAGACTTATCATCTTATCACTCACAATAAAATCATCTGCCTTAGTCACTTCGGCAAGTTCACGATTGTGAATATCAAGCATCTCGCTGACAATGTTTATAGTTTTTCCAAGGGACTCGGAAATACTCCTTAAGTGAAGAAGTGTTACAAGGGTATGCGCATCGGCTTCCTGCATATCAAGTTCCTCTTTATAGCACAACAGCAGTATGTGTCCGTACGATGCAACATTCAGCGAATTCAATACTTCCCTGCTTGTGGTATCTGCGATTTCAAATTCCACTTTAAGTTTATGCAGATCCTTTTGAATTTTAACCTGCTCTGCTGCTTCTATAGGATAAGACGAAACGACACGAAGTGTTGAGCCTTCAGAAGAATAGCTGTCCATCTCATTTATTATTGTGTACGCTCTTTTATTCCAGCCAAGCAGTAAAGACCTCTCGGCAATTTCCTTTTCCGATAAATCATCCACTATCGCAGAATCATCCACGGAATAATTTCCGCTTTTATCAACAATCAGAGTATCATCATCTTCAGTAATCGCAATAACCTTCTCGCCTTTTTTAACCACATAACTCATATCAGGATTTATCGCTATTGTTTTATCCTGAAGCTGAAGACCTATCACTGCCGAATCTTTGTAAGCAAAGAGTGCTTCGCCGTAAGTCCTGCCTTCAAGCACTTCCTCTTCCTTAAAATAAATCTCCGCACCATCAAAATCCATCAGCTCTGTATAAACAACGCTAAGTCCAGACTGCCTGCTGGTCTGTGTCATAATCCTCGCAACGATGTCATCCGTCAGCACAAGTTCTACCTCATCTTTACCAACCATCTTTGTCACCTCAAGATTTTTCTCGTCTTTTATTTCCGCAACTATATGGTAAGGTTCTTCTCTTCTTTCGGGATTATTCGTAATTGCAAGAATAGTTTTAATAGTCTGCATATCGGCATTCGTTTCATCCGACGAAAGTATAATAATAGATTTTGAAGCCTGAGGGTTTGCAATGCTAATATCAGCAAAGTCATTCGGGCTACCGCTTCGGCAAATTACTTTTGTATTCTTAGTATTCGGAATTCTTTCCCTCACTTCATCTTCCATCTCCACTTTATCCTTATCAGCAAGAATCACAATCCTTCCCTTCTTCTGATTTTCATTCGCAATCACAAGTTCGGATATCATCGTAAACACTTTCGGTGACCATCCAAGAATCAGAGTATGATTCTCTTCAATCACAAACGAACGTCCTTTCCTTAGTGTAGAAAGTATTGTTGATATACCGCTGGAAATCACACCTATCAAAGTAGAAATAATCAGTATCCCGCCCACCGTCACAAAAAACTCAAGTATCCTGAAACTCCATCCCTGGTCGCCGCCCATCATTCCCGGGTCAAGAGTACGCATCATACTTCTCCAGGCTCCTTCAAAAAAATCAAGAGGCTCTTCACCCGCAGGCGCAATTCCAAAAAGCACAATAATCACTCCGGCACCAACAACTACCAACAAAGACAGCAAGCCAAGCCACAGTATCAATGATGAAGCCCCTTTGCTCATTGTATTATCGAATGAGTACCTTATTCTATTACGTAAAGAAATGTTTTTCATATTTCATAGTTATATTTATAAATGGAACAACATAATAGCAATAATATTCTCATATTTCAAATCAAAATAAATCTATGTATTTGTCGTCCTGCAATGATACGAATCAAAAAAGTGAGTTAAAACACCTCTTCAGATGAAATGATAAATTTATACCAGGGATAAGAATTCAGGGTTCAGGGTACCAATATATTTCTTGACATAATGTACTTTTGACGCACTTTCAACGCACTTTCAACGCACTTTGAAGGTAATTTAGATTAAGTATGAGAGTCAGGGAGGTTTAAGATGGCAAAATGAGAGGTGTGGAAAAAACGCCATTCTGAGTCACGAATTGTAAATTTTCGCTATTTATCTGTATTCCTGTATTTCAAAACATAAATTTATACAAGTGATTTTAAAATGTCTGCGGTTAAACAGAAATGATTTTCAATAATTATTTAACGTGAAAGACACTTAGAAATTCAGAGAGCCAAGAAGCAAAACAAAGCAGCTATAAGATTATACTTTAAACTCTGCATTCTTAGTTAAGGCATTTTTCAGAAGAGGCATATATTCTTCTTTTGAGATTTCCAGACAGCCGAAAGATTCGAAGACAGGAGTCTTCATCTGAATATCGAAGAGTTTATACTTACTCTTTAAAAGAATTTCATACAGTTTAACAACGCATAACTTGGAAGCGTTATCTTTAACGTGAAACATAGACTCTCCGAAGAAAGCTGACCTGTAGGCAACGCCGTAAAGCCCGCCGACGAGTTTACCGTCACTGTATGCCTCTACACAATGAGCAAATCCTTTATTGAAAAGTTCAAGGTACAGGTTTACGATAACCCTGGAAATCCAGGTATCGCCGTGAAGTTCGGCACAACTGTTAATGACGGAATAGAAGTCAGTATCGACTCTTACTTCATAAGGTTGTTTACTGATTACCTGTTTCATGGAGCGGGAAATATTCAGACCGTTTTCTGAAAGAGGGACAACTGCTCTTGGAGTATGATCAAACCAGCTTACAAGACCGTCGTCATCGCCGAGCGGGAAATAGCCGTTTGAGTATGCGTGAATTACGTCTTTATATGATAAAGAATCAGGTTCAAAAGTAGTACCTAAATAATTATAAGGCATAAATAATATTACTCCCTGCCGGACATCAGAAGGTCTAACACCTTACCGGCAATAACATCGGCCAGGTCATTAAAATCTTTCGGACTACTGTCAAAAGAAGGCATTGCAGGAACCACCTTACCGCCAGCATCCATTATCTTAATCATATTTCCGAGATGAATTCTGTTAACAGGAGATTCGCGCGGAACAACAATCAACGGTTTAGAATAGGACAAAGAATAATCGGCACACTTAACTATAAGATTATTGCACTCTCCGTTTGCAATCTGAGAGATATAGCTCATTGCACACGGGACAATAACAACTCCGTGAGCATTATAATCGTGAGAAAATATACCTGACTTCAAATCGAGATTGCTGTGAAAAGATACAGAACACTGATTTATAATAAGTTCGGGGAAGAAACTCTGAATATTGCTCTGTGTAAGTTCCATCCCGCATTCTTTTGTTAAAGTGTAGTGACCGTATTCGGTAATGATTAAAGCGACGTTAAAATTATTCATAATCAAAGCACGCAGAGTCCTGATTGCGTATAAAGCACCGCTTGTGCCAGTAATACCGAGTATCACATTCTTTCCGTCGCCTTTATAATGGCGGATTAAGGGTTTTGTTTCGGTCTTAGGTTCTGCTACGTTTGAGTTCTCAAGTTGATCCATTATGAATAAATTTTATTTAATAAAACCTTTACTGCTAAAATAACAAATATAGCTGTTATGAAAAATAGAATATTTTTGAATACAAATATCTGTGAGGCAACCAACACAATTCCCAGAAGGATTGCTCCAAGCAGATTAAAGTACTTTGTGGAATTGTTAAACTTAGTTGCAGGAACAGTGAACGGATAAACTTTATCGAACTTCATTGACACTGTATTGAAAAGAGAAATAAATGCAAAGAGGTAAACAAAGTTTAGGAGAACGTCATAGTGCGGAAACGTGAACAGCACAAGTCCGAGACAAAGAACCGACACTGGAAACACAAGATAAAGACTTACAAACTTGTTTACACCCTTTAGAAACTTAAGACGGTTTTCAACGGGTAATACTGCAAAAAGAGACTGAATGTTTTCATCTTCCTCAAAAGAAATCTTAGTGCTTGAATACACAAGATTTGCCGCCATAATTATCGTAAGCGTTATAGAAGGGCTAAGGGCATATATTTCATAAGGCGATAGTTTATCAAGTCCTGATATGATAAGCATTTCATGTCCGTCGCTGAACACTGCAATCCCAGTCGCAATAACAGGAAGCAGCAAAACGGGAACAAGTCTTAATTTAAGAATACTGTTTGCGTTAAAAAGATTCTTTGTTAAGTAAAAAGACGACCTTTCAACGTTATTCCTGAGTATTATATTTTCAATAGGTTTAAGGTTAAGGGTAAACAGTTTTCGACGCTTCTCGTGTTTCGTACTGCCGTTAACAATTTCTGAAAGATTATAATAGTTTTTCCTGAAGTACACATAGTTAACGAATAACAGCAAAGCAGTTATTATAAAATAAGGAAGAAGGTACAAACTGTTGTTATACACGAACAGCAGATAGTACTGCGGAAAGAACTTCACGAATCCCAGTGCGAGAAAATCGGCACTACCCGAATGCCGACCCGAATACTTATTAATAATAAAGATAAACGAAATAAACACCATCTGAAAAACAAAGATAAGAATCTTTGATTTGCCTTTGCTCCTGATAACGATGAGACTGTTCAGAAGAAACACGAGTGAAATTATAAAATAGGAGAAGACAAAAGAAATCAGTGCAAACATCAGCGAGTCAGCAATACTATGATTATAAAAATATATAAACACGGACGGCGGAAGTGCCATTACGAACGGATAAACAGAAAGATACACAAGTGCTGACGTTACTTTTGAAACAAAGATATTTTCTTCTCTGACCGGAAGACTTTTAAGAACATCTGTGTACTTATTCGTGAAAAAGAGGTTTGAATAATCCGAGATAACGATAAAACCTACTTGAAAGAGATTCACAGTTAATGCCATAAAGACGAATACATCCTGATTGTGCTGAGTGAAACTGCCAAAAGACATCATAGTATTCACGAAGAGATAAGTAATTATCAGACCTATTAACTTCTTAAAACCCGAGTCACCCGAATTTCTGAAATCGAGATTCAGAAACATCTTAGTGAGTACTATGTTATTTTTGTTTGACATTTTTCCTGTATTCTGCAACGGCTTCCAGATGTTCTTTGTATGTTGCAGTGAATTTGTGACCGCCTTTACCGGTTGCCACAAAGAAAATATAATTATGCTTATCGTAATTCAACACAGATTCGATTGCTTTAAGTCCCGGGTTATTAATAGGGCCAGGCGGCAAACCATAGTTCAGATAAGTATTGTAAGGCGAATTAACTTTCAAATCCGATTTTAATAAACGCTGTTTAGGACCGTCGGGCAATGCATACTGAATAGTCGGATCGGCTTCAAGTTTCATTCTTTTGGCAATCCTGTTCAGGTAAACGCCTGCGATAGTCGGCATTTCAGACTCAAGTTGTGTTTCGCCCTGAACGATAGATGCGAGGGTAACAGTTTCGAGCAGTTTCTTCGGATTTTCTTTTAATCCGTATTTACCCGAAGCAATTACCTTCTTATAGAATTCATTAAAGAGAACCTCAACAAGTTCTTTAGGTGATATATCTACGGGCAGATTATAAGTATCCGGATACAAAAACCCTTCAAGGTCTTTTACTTTCCCTTTAAGTCCAAGCAAATTAATAAGTGAATCATTCTGTGACTCCTTTACAAACAGGGCTTCACTGAAATTAAATTTTGCAGCGGACAGTTTTGCTATTTTCTTTATACGAATACCTTCAATCACTGTAAACTTAACCGTATAATTAAGAGACGGGTCAGTAAGAACATTCAGCAGTTCAAGATTATTATAACTTGTTTTAAGAATGTAAGTACGCGAAATAATCCTGTCATCTTTTCCCTGCAGTTTAGCGGCAACCTTGAAGTAGAACGAATTTGAAATAACACCTTCTTTTTCGAGCAGGTCTGCGATATCGTTAAATGGCATTCCCGGACTGATGCGGAATTTCTTATCGCCTTCCCAGTCAGGTTTCCGGTAATTAACCTGATAAGAGAGAAAAAGCAGGAACAGAATACCGATAACTTTTCCGACAGCAATGATGCGAAAAATATTTGTGAGAGTGAAATCGAAGTTGCGGAGCTCTTTTACAAGCCGCTTAAAAAACTCAAGAAGTTTACTGTGTAAGAGTTTTGAAAATTCAATTACTTCAAGAATGAAAACTTTCACATAGTGAAGCGCCAGTCGTGTGTATTTCTGTATTACTCCCGAATCCCATACATCCTTAAGAAAGGATATGATAAACCGCATAAGAGTCTTCAAAAACTCTATAAGTTTTTCCGTAATTTCCTTTATTCCTCCGGAGTTCATTTACTTCTGTCCGTTCTTCAAAGCCTCGGTTATTTCCTTAAGCTGATCTTTAACCTTCTGGTCGTTTGGGTTTAAGAGTAAATACTTTTCAAGATATTTCTGTGCGTCGTCTTTTCTGTTATTCCTGTTGCAGAACATTCCAAGCTGAAGCAGTGCATCTTTAAACTCAGGGTATATTTCTATTGCTTTCAGCATATTCGATTCACCTGCCTTATTATCGTTAGTCATCATTCCTGCAATACCAAGATAGAAATAAGTAAGAGAAGAATTCGGATCGGTCTGCAGACTTCTGTTTAAGATAGGTATAACTGACTGAATCTGCTGAGGATTTCTGGAAGAAAGTCTGTTCTGCACTTCCATAATCATACTGTTCGACACCTTCGAAAGAATATTTGTTTTTGCAGGGTCGTATTTATAAACATCCATAATTTCCATAGGAGAAATATCCTGCGTTGTAAACAACGGGGTCTGGTTCACTACTCTGTACCATTCACGAAGGAATGCGAGGTATGTAACTCCGCTCTTCTTTAAATACTCATTCATAGTCGCTACGTAGTTAACATCCGATATTTTGCTGATTAACTCCGGTGTTACGAGGCCAGCAACGTCAACAATCTTCCGCTGACTGTAAAAGCCGATAGCACCGACATCGTGAGTAGCGATGATATCGTTTTCATTCGTGTTTTTCTTAATCCACTTTGCCGCCATTACCTGTCTGTCATTTATATACTTGCATTCTTTAATGTATTCAGATTTATTATCGAGATAATTTGTAAACGATAAAGCGGTAATTAATATTAACATCACAACTGTTCCATAAATTGCGACTGTACGGTTGTTCATGAACTTACCGACTGCTTTAAAGAACTCTTTAAAGCCGACTGACGAAACAATAATCATAAACGGAATAACCGGCATCATATACCTGCCGAACCTATGCGCATAAGGAAGTTTATACCAGTATATGAATATGAACGCAAAGATGAAAATGACGTATAAAAAGTTATTGTTGTACTTCTTCTTGAATAAATCAAGCAAGGCAAAAATAGTGCCCGCAAAGAATCCCACCATAACTATTGCATAGGAGCCCGCAGTAAAATAACCCCAGACTTCACCTTTAAGGAAATCCGCCTGGCTTCTGAATTCCGGTGCATAGTAAGTAAGTTTGGCGTTATAAGTATTCGGAAGCAAAGAACCCGACAAAGTATAATTCATAATCACATACAACGCAAAGAAGACTGCTGCAACTATTCCGATTTTCACAAAATCGTTCTTTGAGAATAACTTTATATCAGAGTTTGTTTTTGCAAAGTAGTTCTGGATGAATATATCAACGACTATGGCACCGATGAATGCAAGTCCGTCGGGACGTGACCAGAGAATCAGCGAGACAAAGACTGCAAACGGTATTACCTGTTTCTGCCTGTAGAAATATGCGGTTGCAATAAGAATAAAAATAAACATTGTCGTTTCCATACCGCTGACGGAAATGAAGTTCATCCATTTGTCAGCAAGGAAAACAGCGGTAACGAGCAATGCATACACGCCTTCTTTTCCGAAATCGTAAGAAGATAATTTGTAGAAAAAGACTGACGAAAGAATCAGGAATGCGATACCGAGAACATAACTAAGAATCATTTCGTTTGATGTGATAAAAAATCCAGCAGCAAGAAACAGAGTGTATATCGGCGACGTAGAGCCTGCGGTAGACATTTCGTTTTTGAAGTACGAGAAACTGTGGTAATCAACGAGGTTCTTTGCGAAAGTCAGGTGAATCCACGGGTCATCGAGCGGAAATCCGAATCCACCGTTAGCTTTATTTGCTGAAAAAAGATATATGAATGCGAGAAAAAAGCTTACAAGGGCTATTCCTGAATATATCAGAATCTTAATGTTCTTATCAGGTTCGAACAGAAAATCAGTATTAATTTCAACCTTACTCTGAACCTGTTTTTGTTTCCTGGGTTTTGCCATAGATAGAATAAATTTCAAACAAATTAATGCTTAAAATATGCAATTTGAAAAGGATTTTCAATTTGAAAGAGAGTGTTTGGATAAATGATTAAATTTACTGTTTCGGTCATACTATTTCATACTTCACTTATAACACCCGATGTTTGGGATAATAATTCACTTGAAATTAATTTGCTAAAAAAACAGATTGTATCGTTGTTTTTATGCTACTTATAAGGGTTTCGGGATAGTAAAGATATACTTTTTACATTTCCAGAAAGGAGATTCAGGAAGCAGGTGGTGGCAAAAATATTTAATAAATTATAATAATATTCCGGAGATTAAGGAAGTTGACAAAAGTTTATAATATATATGAGTAATGATTCAATGAGAGAATATTTTGATTCTATTGCAGAGTCGAGACCGAAGTGGCGAAAGAGAAACAGGTATTACAATGCTTTATTAGAAAAATACTTTAAGTTCATTGTGCCTGCCGGTTCAAAAGTTCTGGAGGTTGGATGCGGAACCGGAGAGTTACTGAATGCAGTACAGCCCGCGAAAGGTGTTGGTATTGATTACTCTGAAAAGATGGTGAAGATTGCTTCAGTGAATTTCAAAGACCTTACCTTTTATATTCAGGATGCAGAAGACATTAAACTAAATGAAACGTTTGAATATATTATACTATCCGATTTACTGAGTTCTGTTCAGGATGTTCAGAAAGTTTTTAAATGTTTAAAGGAAGTTGCAGATGAGAACACAAGGATTATAATCTCGAATTACAGTTATCTTTGGGAACCGTTTTTAAAACTTGGTGAGGGTATAGGACTGAAGCAGAAACAACCGCTAATGAACTGGCTTTCAGCAAAAGACATTGAGAACCTGCTTTCACTTGAAGGGTTTGAAGTGATAAAGTCGGAAAGAAAAATTCTGTTCCCGAAGAAGATACCTCTTATAAGTGCATTCCTTAATTCATTCGTGATAAACCTTCCGTTTATAAAGAATTTAAGTCTTGTGAATTTATTAATAGTAAGGAAACAAGAAGCGAAGAGAGAAGAGCATTCAGTAACTATCGTTGTACCTGCTCGGAATGAAAAAGGAAATATAGAGAGTGCGATTACAAGGACACCTGCATTCGGAACGTTTCAGGAATTCATATTTATAGAGGGCGGTTCAAAAGACGGAACGTACGAAGAGATTTTAAGAGTGAAGGAAAAGTACAAGGACATGAGGATAGTTGAGATGAAGCAAAGCGGGAAAGGCAAGGGCAACGCAGTGAGAGAAGCGTTTGCCGCTGCTACGGGAGACGTGCTGATGATACTGGATGCAGACCTGACGATGCCACCAGAAGATTTACCGAAATATTATGAGGCGCTGGTGTCGAACAAGGGAGAGTTCATAAACGGCTGCAGACTTGTTTATCCGATGGAAGGTCAGGCAATGCGATTCCTCAACCTGATAGCCAATAAATTCTTCGGAGTGCTTTTTACATATATGCTCGGACAGAACTTAAAAGATACATTGTGCGGAACGAAGGTTTTATACAAGAAAGATTACGAGCATATAATTAACAACAGGAAATACTTCGGTGATTTCGATCCGTTCGGTGATTTTGATTTACTATTCGGGGCTTCGAAGTTAAACATGAAGATTGTTGAAATGCCGATAAGGTATAAGGACAGGCAGTACGGCGAGACGCAGATAAAAAGGTTTTCGCACGGATGGCTGCTTATAAAAATGAGTCTGTTTGCGGCGAAGAAAATGAAGTTTATTTAGTGTGATGAAGAACGAACAGCACCTGAAAGAAATAATCCTGAACTCAGAACACTGGGAAAAGAAGAAACTGCTTCAGAAAGTATACTCAGGGTTTTATGAACTGATAAAGAGCAATGTTGATTTTTCTGCAGAAGGGCACATTGCAGAACTTGGTTCGGGAATAGGAAAGATTAAAGAAGTAATACCCGGCTGTATAACAACTGACATATTCGATAATCCCTGGGTTGACAGGGTTGAGAATGCTTATAAACTAACATTCGAAGATAAATCGGTTTCAAACTTAATACTGTTCGACGTATTCCACCACCTTGAATTTCCAGGAAATGCATTCGACGAATTTCACAGAGTACTTAGTGATAACGGAAGGATTATAATATTCGACCCGTGTATGAGTGCCCTGGGTTTGATTTCATACGGACTGCTTCATCACGAACCGATAAGCATTTCAAAAGAAATAACTTTATACGCAAAGAATGAAAAGGAAGTAGAAGAAAGCGGATACTATGCAGCACAGGGGAATGCATACAGGATATTCCAGAAACAGATGAAGTATAGAGAATTGCTTTCAAAATGGGATGTGATAAATTACAGGAAATATTCTGCTATAAGTTATCTGTTATCGGGCGGATACAGCAAACCACAGTTATATCCGACTTCTATGTACGGGTTTATGAAAGTTATGGATTCCGTTTGCAATCTATTACCAATAGTGTATGCAACAAGACTGCTTGCAGTGTTAAAGAAAAGAGATGGAAGTGAATAAGTACGTACAGAAATACTGGATACACTTTAATATACTGTTCATAGCTGCGGCCATACTATTTCAGTTTGTAAAAGCATACAAGGGACACACATTGTCAGATGTACATATAGATATTGCGGGTGCTGTATTATTAGTGACAGGAACAGCGGCTATACTGTACATATTTATAATAAGGGAAAAGAAAAGTATAGCAGGTAGTTTATTACTGCTGGTTGTTGGATACACATTGATATGTTTTGGATATAACAAACAAAAAGACCCTGAGCTTATGTGGGACGGGTCGGACGTGGCGTGGTACAATTACCAGGCGGGAGAAGAAGTAGTTAAGTACGGTGCGGATTATATAGTATCAACCTGGAACACGAGGGCAAATCCGTTTGACACAGACAGCACGGATGTATTACCAATAGAGGCCAGGGAAATGTTTATGAAGAATGTTTACAAAGATTACATGAAAATATTCACAGGAGACAGATGGGATGCAAAGAAACTGGACCTCGACAAGAACAACAACCGTCCTTATATGCATCCTCCGCTTACACCTGTAGTGATTGGATTATGGCTGAAGATATTTCCTTACGGGAGGTATTCGGCACAGATACTTATGATACTTTTAAACCTGATAGTATTCGCACTAATCTTTGCAAAGTATTTCAAGGAGGGCACGATCAGATTTTATGTCTTATTCTTTGCAATTGTCACAACCCCTGTTGCAATACTCTTTATAAATCCTTCAGCCGAGCAGATGGCAATGATGCTGCTTGCTCTATCTACGGGATTATTAATGCGCAAGGAATTAAACGGTTCATTCTATCTGCCGTTACTGTCAGGATTAATAATTGGTCTGGCATTCTACACAAAGTTCATAGTAAGTTTCTACATACTTTTCCAGATAATTGCTTTGATAATCAGTTACAGGAAAATAACTCTTAAGCCTGTGATTGGATATCTACTGGGTTTACTGGCAATATTCCTGATGTTTACGTTGTCCGGTTATTACTTCTGGCTGACTATACTTACAGGAAAGGTTGTAACAGAAATGTACATACAGGCAAATCCTCCGGTGACAATGTTTCAGCTGATACTGAAATTATACTATTTCGGATTACCGCTGATTGTTATAACGGGATATATGATATATAAAATTAAATCGATTAGTAACCGTACAGTTCTGATACCCCTTTTACTTGGAATAGTTTTATACATGGGGCTAACGTGGAAGGTCGGCACGTTCAACAGGTATTTATTTATATTCGTACCTGCGATGTTTCCTTTCTTTTATGAAGCGCTTAAGGACGTGGAGTTTTCAAAAAGAGATGTAATGATAGTGCCTGCAGCGGGTGCGGTTTTGCTTGGACTTATATTATACTTATAAAAACAGTTCGTAACCAGCAGACAAATAAAAGGTAAATTATAAATAGTATATTTATTGAAATTCTATTTTTCTATTTTTATTGATTGATAATATATAAATACATATTAAAATCACACATAGGCCCGTTCGTGTTTTCATTAACGACGCTTATATTCCTGTTCCTTTTTCAGTTTCTGATAAAGTCCATTGACCAGCTCGTTGGAAAGGGACTGAGCCTCTGGATTATAATACAGCTGATTGCGTTAAACCTTGCGTGGATGTTAACGCTTGCTGTGCCAATGGCAGTGCTGGTTGCGACGCTTATGGCATTCGGCGGTCTTTCATCGGCGAACGAAATAACGATAATGAAGGCAGGCGGAATCAGCCTTAAAAAACTAATGATTCCTGTAATAATCTGTGCCGTCATAATTACTTATTTGATGGTGTTATTTAACAACGATGTTCTGCCTGAAGCAAACCATCAGGCAAAGATATTGCTACAGGATATATCAAGAACAAAACCGACATTCATACTTGAAGCAGGAAAATTTTCGGATGATATAGGCGGTGCGAGAATACTCGTGAAGAAAACGTTCGAGAACAGCAATAACCTTGAAGGAATATTCATATACGATTATTCAAACCCAGACGTACGAAACGTGATAACTGCAAACAACGGTGACATAGGTTTTACGAGTGACTTCAAGAGCGTGGTTATGAATTTAAAGAGCGGCGAGATACACCAGTTGAATTTAAAGGATTACGTAGACGGATACAGGCTTGTAAAGTTTGAGACTCACAGGATAACGCTCGATGCTGCGGGGTTCGGATTTCAGCGTTCTTCAGACAACGCACTTTCAAGGGGCGACAGGGAGTTATCGGCACAGGCAATGAACGTAGTCGTTGACAGTATGGTGGTTTTTCAGAAAAGAAATACAGACACATTTATTGAGACCGTAAGAGCAGACGTTAGAAAAGTATTTGCAATTAATTTTAAAGATACTGTTTACAAACAAGGCGGGGAGAACGGAATAAGGTCCAGCAGTTATGATTCTATTTCGATTCTTTTAAAAACTTTAGCCGGCAGAAAAGAGACTGCAAAGAATCAGATGCAAACGAACTTAGGAATTCAGAAACAGATTGACTCATACGAGGTGGAAATATACAAGAAATATTCAATACCCTTTGCCTGTTTAATATTCGCATTAATCGGCGCACCGCTTGGCTACAGGGTACGCAAGGGCGGGTTCGGAATAGCGGCAGGATTTTCGCTTCTGTTCTTTCTGGTTTACTGGGCATCATTAATCGGCGGGGAAAAGCTCGCGGACAGGGATCTGGTCAGTCCGTTTCTTGGAATGTGGCTTGTAAATATTGTTCTCGGAATATTCGGATTGTATTTAATGTTTAAGTCATCTTAACTATATTGTATAGTCAAGCCCCGAACAATATGATGTTGCCCAACCCGGTCAGGTCCGGAAGGAAGCAGCCGTAAGTGACTAATATGTGATTCGGGTGTCTTGACATTTTTAATAAACTCTTCAAATGTATGGAAAAAACCAAAATAGCAATTGTCGGGCTTGGAGGAATCTCACAGATAATGCACCTCCCTATTTTAGCAAAGAATAAAGATGTGGAATTAGCCGCAGTCTGTGACAAACAGTTTTCAAAGGTTAAAAACATAGCAAAGAAATACAACATCACAAAAGGATACAAGGATGTTGATGAAATGCTGGAAGAGAATCCGGAAATTGATGCAGTGATAATAGCGACAAGAACAGACGACCATGCCGAAACAGCGATTAAATGCCTTGATGCAGGAAAACACATACTTGTAGAAAAACCTATTGCCCTGAACTATTCCGAAGCTGCAAAGATTGTTGATGCAGCAGAAAAGAACAGAAAGATTCTGATGGTAGGTATGAACAACAGGTTCAGGACAGACTCGATGCTTGAAAGAAGCTTCGTAAAAGGAAAAGAGCTTGGTGATATTTTTTACGTAAAGGCAGGATGGCTTAAGATGCAGAGTTCAGACCAGAAATGGTTTACGGATATGGAAAAAGCCGGAGGTGGTGTGTTTATAGACAATGGAATTGCGATGCTTGATTTAGGTTTATGGATGCTTGGCTTCCCTGAGGTGATGAGTGTATCCGCAATAAACTATATGCACAACACAAAGACAGTTGAGGATTCAAACTTCACGCTCGTGAAGTTCAAGAACGGTTCTTCGCTTACGATTGAAGTAAGCTGGAGTTTCCTGAGAGCAGGTGAATTTTTCTACTGCAACGTATTCGGAACGAACGGAAGTGCGACAATCAATCCTTTGAAAATTAACAAGATGGTAAACAAACAAATGTTCGACATCACACCGAAGAACATAAAACAGACACAGGCAAACTTCAAGAGCAGTTATGAGATTGAAATGCAGTATTTTATAGGTTCAATAAGAGGAACTCACACACCTATTTCGACAGGAAAAGAAGCGCTGGCAGTGATGGAGATACTGGATGCGGTATACAAATCCGCAAGAACAGGCAAAGAAGTAATTTGGAAATGATTTCTTAACATTAAATTATACATTCCTTAACATGGAAGGGTTATGTTTATGAAAAAAAGAAAAATGAAATTTAAGATATTAGTCGTAGATGATGAAAAAGATATAGTAGATTTACTGAAGTATAATTTAGAAAAGGAAAATGATTTCGACGTAATAACAGCATTAAACGGTAAAGCGGCTCTTGCGGAAGCGCTTGAAAACAAACCCGACCTTATACTTCTGGACATAATGATGCCTGAAATGAACGGATTCGATGTCTGCAAGAAACTAAAGACCAGCCCTGTTACTTCAAACGTACCCGTCCTGTTTTTAACAGCAAAAGAAAATGAAATAGACGAAATAATCGGGCTTGAACTAGGTGCCGACGACTACATTCAGAAACCTGTTTCGCCGAGAAAAGTAATAGCCAGGATAAAGTCAGTACTCCGCAGAGTTTATTCAGAGAGCGACAAAACAATCAAGACAGACGAACACATAAAATTCAAGAGTCTTGAGATTGACACGATTTCACACATAGTTAAGATTGATGACGAGGAAGTTTTCTTTCCGAAGAAAGAATTTCAGTTACTGCATTTTCTGTTATCGAACAGAGGAAAGGTACTTTCAAGAGAAATACTGTTAAACCAGATATGGGGAGAGAACATATACGTTGTTGACAGGACCATAGATGTGCACGTTGCAAAGGTTAGAGAAAAACTCGGTGATTATGCAGACTACATCGAAACGATAAAAGGACTTGGTTACAGGTTTAACGCAGATTAAACTAAATCCAATGAACATCAAAAGATTCTTATTCGCCAACATATACACAGTATTCGCATTTTTTGTTGAAATAATTACCATACTTACCTTAATAAACATAAACGTTTCGCTCACTGTTTTATTGTTTGTTATATTTTCCTTTATAGTCATTTCGCTGCTGTTCATAGCAAACAGAATCAATACAGGAAAAAGCAATTCGGCATTCTTCAGAAAATATGCTGAGGGTTTAAAAACAGACGAAGTAAACATAAGTCTGAACAATTATGAAGAAAAGATATCAAAATTAAATGCTGTTATTGGTGAAATGAAAGAAGCATCGGATGGAAACCTGCACATTCCCGGTTTCGCAGATGTATTTGAAAGTTTTAATTTAATAACAGTGAGGTTATTAAGCGAACTCAATTCAGCAAAGATATTCAAGGTTAACAGGAATGAATTCCTCGGAAACGTTGCTCACGAATTAAGGACTCCTATATTTGCGATACAACTGTCGCTTGAAACACTCGAAGACGGCGCGATAAACGACCCGAAAGTAAACCTGGATTTTCTCGGTAAGGCAATAAGGCAGTCGAACAGGCTTAAAGAACTTGTTAACGACCTTATAAATATATCAAAGCTTGAGGCGGGAATGAAACTAAGCAAGAGGTATTTTTCAATCAACGCATTAATCAGCGAAACAGTACACGAACTCAGCGGAATAGTTTCAAAGAAGAATATAAAACTTGCATTTGAGAATATCACATCCGATAAGACACAGGTCTTTGCCGACGCCGAAAGAATCAAGCAGATACTGATAAACCTTATCGACAATTCTGCAAAATATACACCTGAAGAAGGAAGCATAACGATAAGAACGGAAGACGACGAAAAATGTGTGCTGATAACAGTTGAAGATACGGGACTTGGAATACCCAAAGAAGACCTGCCGAGAATATTTGAAAGGTTTTATAGAGTTGACAAAACCCGCTCCCGTGATATGGGTGGAAGCGGGCTTGGATTATCTATAGTAAAGCATATAATTGAATTACACAACAGTCAGATAAAAGTCGAGAGCGAAGTCGATACAGGAACCTCGTTCGCGTTCAAACTACCAACTTAAGAAGGCTCGTTTTTATTACCCGGTTTAACCTCTGTTTTTCCTGCTTCGGTAATATCTCTTTCAATATCGCTTGTTGCTTTCTTGAATTCTTTTACGCCTTTACCGATACCCTGCATAAACTCAGGTATTTTCTTTGCTCCGAATAAAACAAGCACAACAACAACGATTAATATTATTTCCGGTGTTCCTAAACCGAACATGTTAACTCCAATTTTAAAATTTTAAAAAACTTAAGCATTGCTAAACATCCTCCTGCCGAAAGCCTGAGTTACACTTTTGTCCTCAAACAACACTTTCTGCTATTCCCTGCAGAAGCCTCAATCCATCAGTCTTACCGACTCTTGCGTCGGAAGCCCTTTCGGGATGCGGCATCATACCCATAACATTCCTGTGTATGTTTTGAATTCCCGCAATGTTATTTACAGAACCATTCGGGTTTTCGTTGTACGTGAACAATATCTGGTTATTCCCTATCAGCTCTGACCTGGTTTCTTCGCTGCAGAAGTAATTACCTTCGCCGTGTGCGATAGGAATATCGATATCCTCTTTTACATCATACTTATACGTGAAAATACTTTTATTATTCTCTACTTTCAAGGATACAGTTTTGCATAAAAACTTTAAGTTCTGATTTCTGAGAAGTGCGCCCGGAAGCAAACCTGACTCACAGAGAATCTGAAATCCGTTACATATTCCTATCACTATGCCACCGTTGTTTGCAAACCTCACAACATCCTGCATTATACCCGAGAATCGGGAAATGGCACCGCAGCGGAGATAATCACCGTACGAAAACCCTCCCGGAAGGACTACTATATTCCTGTCTTCTATATTCCCCTCTTTATGCCAGAGGAATTTTGTGTCAGCACCTAATACATCTTTGAAAACATAGTAAGCATCATGGTCACAGTTAGAGCCGGGAAATACAACTATACCAACTTTTGCTTTAGACATCTATTCCTCGCTTTTAATAACATCGAAAGAATAATCTTCCATAACGGAATTTGCAAGAAGCTTCCTGCAAGCCTCGTCTGCTATCGTTCTTGCGACAGATTCATCTTTCTCGTCTATCTTAAGTTCAACATACTTACCGATTCTTGTATCTTTAATGCTATCGTATCCCAGTGACTTAAGCGAATGTTCAACGGCTTTGCCCTGAGGGTCGAGAATGGTCTTCCTTAGTGTGATTAAAATCTTAGCAACGTACATGTGATTAATTATCTTTGATTTTTTCTTTTAACTTCTCGAGTTCTTCCTTTTTCTTTGCTTCTTCCTTCTTCTTTGCTTCTTCCTTTTTTCTTGCCTCTTCTTTTTTTCTTGCCTCTTCCTTTTTCTTAGCGTCTTCTTTTACCCTAGTGTCATCTTTTATTTTTGTTTCCTCTTTAACCCTTGTTTCTATTTTATCTTTTACGTCATTGTTACCTTTTTCAGACTTTACCTTTTCAACATCTTTAATCATAGGAGAAGTTTTCTTTTTCTCTGTGTCAGTTGAGCGGGAAGATTCATCAGATTTCTTTTCTTCCTTTAAAACACCGTTATTCATATTTCCTACTTCTTTTTCCTCTGCCTTTTTTATACTCTTACCTGTTCTGCCCACATCTTCGGCCTTTTCATAGATTGTGCTTTCCATCTTAGAGTCAATAACGTTGGTTTTTGAAGGTACGATTGGATTCGGAGACTGGTCAAAGTATGTTTCATTTAAACCTGTTTTAATGTCTGATTTCTTTTCGGTTTTCGGAGTTCTTCCGATTTCAAGGTCGTTTGTAATATCTTTGCCCGGTGTCGGGAATATATCATTCATAGTCACAAGGGGCTCATTATTCGGTGCCGCATTCTTTTGGGGCATTTCATTTGATACACTTTTATTTACATTAACCATTTCGTTTCCGCCGTTATTCAAAAAGATAGTATACACTCCGACAAAAACGATTACGGCAAGACCCATTGCGGGGACTGTCCACGCCAATGACTTTCTCCCGAAAATAGAGTCCAAGATACTGCCTTTCTTTGCCGTTGACTTTACAGTCTCGGTATCGAGAAGGTTAATTCTTCTGAGAAGTTCATTCTCAAACCCATCGCGGGCTTTAACCCTCGGAAGTTTAAGAAGCCTTTCTCTTACGTCAATATGTTCTTCTTCGTTTTTCAACTTTCTTTGTATGGATAAATATCAATTAATAATTTCTTTAATTTCTCTCTGCCGCGGTTAATTCTTGATTTCACTGTACCCATCGGCAAACCTGTTATCTTCACAATCTCTTCGTAATCTAAATCCTGAATGTCTCTTAGTATTATTATGTTCCTGAAATCTTCATCGAGTGAATTGATAGCCTGCTGGATGTAATAGTTTTCAATACCTGCATTAGCATTTTCTTCGGGAGTCAGATTCGTATCCTTAAGGTCAAAATCCTTCTCATTCTCGGGGTCGAAATCGCTTATCGATATTGTGCTCATCCTGCTTCTCTTTTTAGCGTTTGTTTTCGCAGTGTTAGCTGCGATAGTATAAAACCAGGTTGAAAACTTAGCTATTTCTTTGTACAGATGTTTGGAGCGGAACACCTTTATGAATGTATCCTGTGCGAGGTCTTCTGCCTCGTCACGGTCGCCCGTATATCTGTACAAAAAGTTCACAACTTTATTCTTATACCTGAACACGATTTCGTTAAAAGCCTCGACATCATCGCTTTGAAACATCAATATCAGTTCTTCGTCTGTATATTTTCTGTATTCAGGCAATATTAATTGTTTTACTTAATAATATGATATTTTGTTCCACGAATTCCTACAGGTTAACAAGATTATGAATTAAGTTGTTAATTACCAATCGCTTATCCTTTTCTGTAAATTTTAATGTTTTGTCAGTATCGTAAATATAGTCAAATGCTTTTTTAATTTTAAGTATATTCAAATCTTTTATGTAATTCTTATAAAGTCTGTACATTTTAGCACCATCTTTCCATAGTTTCAACTCATTAAAAAGAGGCCATCCTTCGGGCATATTGATGATTGACGGGTCGTGCATTTTATGCAGTCCGATGAAAAGATTGTTCATATAAGCAACGAATTTCAGCTCCACCTCCATAGACGAAGCAGTGGTTTTTGAACTCATATTATCATAAATGCCGATTGCCGTTTCGAAGTTTCTCTTCAGTATTGCCTCAAAAAGGTTGTTTTCGTTGAAATCCTTAGTCAAACCTACACACAAATTAACGTCATCCAGGGTCACTTTTTTAGTGTCTATACAGAAGGTTTTCAGCTTCTCTATTTCAGAGGAAATCTCATCGTACGACGGATTAACGAACTGAAGTAAATGCAGTAATGTTTCGTGGTCAACTTCGTACCCTTTAAGCCTGTCCCTGCACCAGTCTGCAATATCTTCTTCTGAGTCTGTGGAAACAACAGAAATCTTTATATCAGTATTTTCGAAATCCTCAAAGTTTGAGAATGTGAATGCCTTCTCGCCGTTGAGCAGTATCAGCATATTGTCGGGGTTAGGATTCTTTGCATAGTTTAAAAACCCTTCCTTTGCTTCCTTGTTGATTCCCCGCGTACCAGTTTTCTTAACCAGTTTATACAGTATGATTTTCTTATCTGAAAGAAAACTCATATTTGAACATTCATTAATCACTTCATCAATCGAAGTCTCGTCTGCAAAGAAAGCCTGAAGATTAACCTTTGGGTTAAAATCTTTTCCTATGAAAGCAGTTGATATGCCTGAAAGAAACTCATCCATCAGCACTTTTTCCGAAAGGAATAATAGCGTCACCGGCGGAAGTTCTTTTATCACATCCTTCTTAAACTTATTAAAGCTAACCTTATATTTGCTTCCGTCGTTCTTCGATTTAGTAACAGCCTTTGCCATCAGATTTTCTTAATGTCAAATTCACCGCCCTTTTTATCGAGCAGTTCATAACCAAGTGCTTTTATCCTGTCGCGAATTTCATCCGATAGTTTAAAGTCCTTGTTTGCCTTGGCTTCTTTTCGTTTGTTTGCTAGTTCAACAATCTCTTCTGGTATTCTGTCCGCTTCTATCTTATCCAGTTCAAGTCCGAGTATTTTATTGAAGTCGTTCACAAGAAATATCTTCTCATCGGCTGATAATGTTTCATCCTTCAATACATCCCACGTAAGCGCAAGTCCTTCTGATATGTTCAAATCGTCGTTAATGCTTTCATAAAACTTCTCTCTGAACTTAAACACATTATCACTGTCGGATACATCGAATATACCTTCAGCCTCAGACTTCACTTCTTTAATCCTGCTCTTAAGATTATTAAATCCGTTTCTTGCGGCATCGAGGTTTTCAAAAGAGAACCTTATTTTCTTCCTGTAATGTGTCATCAGCAAAAAGAACCTGTAGTCAAGCGGTGAATAGCCTTTATCCATAAGTGTTGGCAGGCGAAGGAATTCTCCTGCCGACTTAGACATCTTGCCTTTTTCTTCTATCAGAAACTCTCCGTGCAGCCAGTAGTTCACAAACTTCTCGCCTGTGCAAGCTTCTGCCTGGGCAATTTCATTCGTATGGTGAATTGGGATATGGTCAACACCTCCGCAGTGAATATCAAAATGTTTTCCGAGAAACTTAATACTCATAGCAGAACATTCTATATGCCATCCCGGGAAACCAACACCGTAGGGCGAGTCCCATTCCATTTGGCGCTTCTGATCTTTCGGAGAAAACTTCCAGAGTGCAAAGTCAGTCTTGCTTTTTTTCTCGTCTGAGAATGCAATCCTTCTTCCTTCTTCCAGACCTTCCACATCGAGCAATGCCATCTTACCGTATTCGGGAAACTTGCTTGTATCGTAATAAACACCGTCGTTTGTTTTGTATGTGTAACCTTTCTTATCGAGACACTCAACCATCTCAATCTGTTCTTTTATGAAGTCAGTTGCCTTGCAGTAAACACTGGGTGGGAGCACATTCAGTAGTGCAATATCCTTCTTGAATGCCTCAGCATAAAACTCTGCTATTTCCCATACTGTCTTGCCTTCGCGTGCAGAACCCTTTTCCATCTTATCTTCACCTTCATCTTCATCGGATACCAGATGACCTACGTCGGTAATATTCATAACGTGATTTACATCATAGCCATTGTAAAGCAAAACCCTTTTGAGAATATCTTCGAAAAAGTAAGCTCTCAGGTTTCCTATATGTGCAAAATTATAAACAGTCGGTCCACAGCAATACATACCTGCCTTACCGGATTCGATTGGAATAAACTCTTCTTTGCTTCGTGTAAGAGTGTTAAATAGAAATAATGTTTTCATTCTTTAAATTACAACTTATTACCAAGAAATTAAATTCAAATAAAATCTCCTGAGGATAAAAATTGGAAACATAGGATTCATACTATCATCTCATTTACACTCCTAATTAGTATCTCCTTGGCCACTCCTTGGCCTCTAATTAGTCTCAAATAGGTCTGAGGTTAATCCGATACTGAAAATTTCTCTGAAAATGAACGTTTTAGTGTAATAACAAGCAAAATATAGTTACCTGACTATAAATTAAGTGTATCACAAACATCTTTGCTTGTGAAATACAGCAGCCTGAAAAATTGATTTGTCTTAAAAGCATTTCCAATGAATTTATTCTATGACATCTTTTTGACAATTGATTTACAAGGAAGTGACACTCTTTTTCCTGTGTATTTATAATTTTGAGTGAAAATTAAAATAAAGGAATACGAAAATGGGATACATAATAAATTCAAACGGGAAATACAGTTACGGATACAGAATAAATGACATATTGAACACAGAAGTTATTGCACCGCTAAAGAAACTGGTGAAGAATTACGTTATTACGATGAGACCTTACCTGTTGTTTGTTTCGGGCATTACAGGAATAGCAGGCTTGTCACTTTCGCAAAGGGGTGATATTCTGTCTTCGCTAATACTTGCTCTGTGTTTCTTCCTCTCGTATGGGTTCGGACAGGCACTGACAGACTGCTTCCAGACAGACACCGACAGCATTTCATCGCCGTACCGTCCGCTTGTAAGCGGAAGGATTTCAAAAAAGTCTGTGCTGATAATCAGCATAACAGGTTTGCTGTTAATAGGCGTTACGGTTTTATACTTTTCATTTCCGGGATTTATACTGGCTATTATAGCATCACTCGGACTGGCAACATACACTTACTTTAAAAGAAGATGGTGGGGCGGACCTTTTTACAATGCGTGGATAGTCGGTGCTTTGTTCACGATTGCATATCTATGCTTTATGCCATTAAGCATCTCATCTTTCAGTACAGCATACTTCGGAGGACTCTTTGCAGTGTTTTTCGGATATGCAAACTTTGTACTGACAGGTTATTACAAAGATGTTTCAGCAGACAGGGAAACAGGGTACAACACACTGCTCGTAAAATACGGCTTTAAGGTTTCGTCTTATGTTTCTGATGTATTCGCGTTGCTTATGCTTGTATCGTGGAGTGTTGTGATGATGAGTACAGGGGTTCTGAATCACCTGAATATTTATGTGATTATTCTTGCAGTACCGGGAATAATAACGCTTGTATATTCGCAGGTTATGCTTCACAGAGTAAGCGATGAAAAGTTTGCATACAAAGCAATATCGCCTGTTGTCCATTCATACATTTTAATGATTGGTTCAATTGCTGCTAATGCAAGACCCAAGTGGGGATTGGCGCTGTGTGTGTTTTATGCAGGATACGTGATTACTTTGAAATTAAGACCAATGAAAGAGCAAATATAAGGAGACAAGACAATGATAATTTATTTAAATAAAAGAGCAAATTCAGGACGAGCCTCTGCTAAATGGGATAAAGTAGAGAAACACGTAATGAGTTTATTCCCGAATGCAGAAATAATAGAGGCAAATGACTTTGCCTGCACAAATATAAGCGATGCGATAGCAAAGGGTGAAACGGAATATATATCGGCAGGCGGAGACGGGACGTTCAACTCATTAATCAATCTGCTCATATCAAATTCTTTCAATCAGGAATTTCAGAGGTTTAAGGTTGGTGCAATCGGATTAGGTTCGAGCAACGACTTTCACAAACCTTACAATGAATGGATATGCGGCATACCCGTAAGGATAGACTTTAAAAACACAGAAGCCTGCGATGTGGGAGTTATTGAATATTACGACAACAGGATTTTCCTTCAGACAAGATACTGGATGATAAATGCGAGCATAGGAATTCTTGCAGATGCCAATAAATATTTTAACCACAAAGGAATGATGTGGGATTTCTTTAAAAGACATTTTGTGAATATGGCCATTCTTTATTCGGCATTAAAAACAATATCACAGTATAAAAACAAGAAATGCCGCATGTCGTCTGATGTTTTCAGCATAAAGGACACGGTGATATCAAACCTTGGAATTGCAAAGAATCCTAACTTTGCAGGTGAGTTTGTTTATCCCGGTACATACAATCCTTCTAACGGTCTTTTCAGTCTGTACCTGATGGAGAATAAAAGTATTATAGAAACACTTTTAATGCTTGCAAGACTATGGAAGAACAAAGGAAAAATCAGTATACAATCAGGTGAATCGGATAAGATTGAGATAAGTTCGGATGTACAGTTTAACGTAGAGTTCGACGGTGAAGTTGTATCAACAGATACAGCAAGGTTTTCAATAATAAATAAAGCCATACAACTATGCAGGTAAAAAACATCATATCAGAAAACAACTTTGTTGAAACACTCTGCAGAAATTTAAAACGCTCGACTCTGCAAGTGAATAAACTGAACGAAAGCGATGCAGAAATAATAAGCTTACCGGGTACTTCGGTAATGATGGCAGTAACAACGGATGTCATTTCAGAGGAAATCGAAAAGGGTTTATACACCGACCCATACCAGATTGGGTGGATGGCAGTAATGGTAAACGCAAGTGATATATCTGCTGTTGGTGCAGAACCGCTGGGATTACTTCTGAATGAGACATTCAAAGAAAATGATACGCCTGAATTTATTTCAGAAATACAAAGAGGAATTAACGATGCCTGCGGGGCAACGGGATTTTTTGTACTTGGCGGTGATACTAACTTTTCATCTGTAAGGCAATTCGGAGCAACTGCAATCGGACTAATAAACGACGATAAGGTTGTAACGAGAAAAGGATGCAGAGAAGGAGACCTTGTTTACATTTCGGGATATGCAGGAAGAGGAAGTGCTTATGCATTAACAAAGATTTATGAAACGGGAAAAAACATTAAGTATATGCCCGAGTCAAGAATCCAACACGGAAAGATTATGAGGAAATATGCAAGCTGTTGTATGGACACAAGCGACGGAGTGATAACAACACTTGACCAGTTAATGAGGGTTAACAAAAAAGGGTTTATAATAGACGCAAAGCCGGATGAATACATTGACACTGAATCAATTGAGATGGCAAAGCTTGTACAAAAGTCGCCGCTCATAATGCTTGCAGGACAACACGGAGAGTTTGAACTCGTGTTTACAGTAAACGAAAAAGACAACGATGCATTTCTTAAAGAAGCAAAAATAATCGGATGGAATCCGATAAGAATTGGAAAGGTCTGCCGCGAGATAAAGATTAACATAGCCGCAGATGAAATAATATACTATCCGGATTCTGCGAGAATAAGAAATTTACTTTCAGAGACAAAAGGTAATACAGAGGAATACATACAAGAACTTTTTAAAATCTTTAGTTTTTAAGGAGAAAAGAAAATGAAAAAGCAAAAACTCTTAATAATAGTATTGTTTCAGAACCTGGCAGGAGAAAACAGGTTCGACTTTGCAAAGAGCCCTGCACCCCCGCTTTCGGGAGCACTGCTTGCGGGACTTACTCCGCCGATAGTAGATATAGAACTTCTGCACGAAATGGTAAGGCCGATAGATTATAACACTGATGCTGACATCGTTGCGCTGAGTTTTATGGATTACTGTTTTGAACACGCAAAAGAAGTTAGCAGAAAGTTCAGAGAACTTGGAAAGACAGTTATTGCAGGAGGAAGGTATGCAACTAACTTTCCTGATAAGGTTATTCCTTATTTCAATTCAACTGTTATTGGCGAGGCAGAAGGTATATGGGAGAAAGTTGTTTACGATGCAGTCAGCGGAAGGCTTGAGAAATCTTATAAAGCCCCAGTGCTGAAATCTCTTGCAGGCATTCCTGCGCCGAGGTATGACCTTATTGAGTCTGACTTTGCAATGCCGGTTGTTACTGAAGCAACGAGAGGGTGTCCGTTTACGTGCAGCTACTGTCAGCTGAACATTACTCCGATGCCTTACAGAAAAAGACCTGTTGCAGATGTCATAAACGATTTGAAGTCAGCGTCATCACTGCCGTTTCATAAGAGAAAGTTTGCGATGCTTCTCGACAACAATCTTGGAGGCGACAGGAAATATGCAAAAGAACTTCTTAAAGAAATAGCAAAGTTAAAGTTATGGGGACTTGGAGTGCAGTTCAGTTTTGACTGCCTGCAGGACGATGAGTTTGTTGACCTGCTTGCAGAGGCAAACTGCAGGATGGCATTTATCGGAATGGAATCTATAAGCGAGCAGAGTCTTGCCTCAGTTCATAAGAAGCAGAACAAGGTTGAAGAGTACAAGGAATTATTTATGAAGTTGAAGAAGCGCGGAATACTTGTTTTTGCGGGACTGATGCTTGCACTCGATGAAGACACAAAGGAATACTATGATTCACTCATTGATAAACTTGAAGACGTTGACCCTGCGGCAATACTTACTTCGTTATCGATACCGATTCCGGGTACGGCATTTCATAAAACTGTGAGCGAAGAAGGTAGGATTGTCGACGATGAACTTTCACATTACGAAGGAGACCATCTTGTTATTATTCCGAAGAAAGTTACACCAAAGGAAGTATTCGATGCTTACAGAAACGTGAACGAATCATTCTACTCTGTGAAGAATACACTGAGAAGAGTGTACAGACTCGTGAAAGCACAACTTGGTTATGACAATGTTATAAGAAGAACCATAAACATAATGGTATCATCCCTGATACTGATTAAATTATCTGTATTCCAGAAAGACCATGCAGTAAAGAAAGTTTACCCGCTGTATAAAGAATATTTCGGCAAAGAACCAAAAGAAGTGAAAGCCGACAGGTTTGAGTTCAGTCATTCTTTTACAATATTTTGACAATTGATTTACCTGTGCGTGACAATAGAAAAGGGCATTGAATATATTTTTACATTAGAAATTAAAACAAAAGGAAGACTATAATGGAAAATACAAATACATATCAGGGCGGGGAAAACTTCAGTTTGAGTGATTTACTTATTCAGACAAGAAGGAAGACCCTTAAAGAGAGAACAGAGTTCTTCTCAAATTACATAAACGAAGAAATTGAAAACAAAAGGGTACTTTATATGAGAGTAATCGATTCGCAGGCTGACAGAAAAGTAAGTGTAATAGACCCGAAAACGGGAAAGACAAAGAAGATGCTGATGTTCGGCTCGAATAATTATCTTGGACTCGCAAACAATCCTTACATAAAGGAAAGCGTAAAGAAATCTATAGAGAAATACGGAATAGGAATCGGCGGACCGCCGCTTCTGAACGGATACACAAAGCTGCATTACGAAGTTGAAGAAATGCTTGCTGATTTCAAGAAGAAAGAAAGCGCGATGATATTTGCATCAGGATACGGTGCTAACGTAGGTCTGGTGACGGGACTCGTGAACAGAGACGATATAGTTTTGTATGATGAGTACAGTCACGCTTCTCTATGCGACGGAATAAAGATGGGAAGAATTGAATCGTATAAGTTCAGACATAATGATGTACAAGATTTAGAGAACTTATTAATCAAACACCGTAGTGTCGTTAAAGGAGAAATATTCGTGTGTGTAGAAGGAGTGTATTCAATGGATGGAGATATGGCGCCGCTTAACGAGATTGCACCGCTCTGCAAAAGATACAAGGCAAGCCTGATAGTTGATGATGCGCACGGAACAGGGGTTACAGGAGAAACGGGCGGCGGAACGGCTCAGCATTTCGGCGTTGAAGACGACGTTGATATTATTATGGGAACGTTCAGCAAGGCACTTGGAATGACTGGAGGTTTTGTAGCAGGAGATAAATGTGTTACTGATTACCTTAGATTCTTCGCGAGGTCTTATATGTTTTCAGCATCGTTGCCGCCAATTATAGTGGCTGCAGTAAAAGCAGGACTGGAAGCCATAATCAAACATCCGGAATACGTTAGTCAGTTGCGTTCAAACGTCAACTACGCAGTTGCAAAATTAAACGAAAACGGGTTTGACATAAAGACACAGACTCCTATAATAGCGCTAAGGGTACCGGCAGAAATGAAGATAAGAGATTCGGTATTTAAATTTCACGAAATGGGAATATTCCTTAATTCTATAGAATATCCTGCAGTTCCTATAAGTCAGCAGAGGTTCAGAATATCGCTGATGGCTCTCCATACAAAAGAGGACATTGACAAACTTGTGGAAGCAGTATGCGAGGTTTGGTATGGGAAGAAGAGATAAGAGACGGCACACTGATAAAAGATGATAGAGACTGATATTCACTGAAGCCAAAGAGTAAAAGATTTGAACGCTGATTTACACAGATTTAAGACGATTATCGCGGATATTTTTCAGGGTAAGAGATTAGAGCTGACACGAATTTACACGAAAGAAAGATGTACTAATAAAAGGAATGTGTATTATGTAAATGCCGAGGTATTACTTTTTAAATATTATTCTGTTAAATTTCAAGGCCTCAAAAATAATGTGAATGAATATAGATGAAGATTTATAGCTATTTAGGCTTTTTATTTGCTTTAGCTGCTCTGGCAACCGGAATAGCCGGCATTGAATTACTTTCGAACAAACCAACTTTACCTTTTGCTTATGAAGAGTTAAACAACTCTATTATAGTAACCGAAGACTTTCAGGGATATATCTCAAAAGGTTCAATCATTAAAGAATTTAACGGCGAAGCACTTAACGATGCAAACCAGGTAGAGTTTCGTTCGGACGTTTTGAACGTAGGAGATGAGGTCACATTAAAGATTCAGAACGGAAAGACCGAATACCCCATTAAAGTAAAACTTGTTAAAGCATATAAAGACAGCTCTTTTCTGTACGTCAGCAGTACAATTGGAATAACCTTCTGGTGCCTGGGGTTTTTTGTGTTTATGAGAAAACCGAAGGAAACTACTGCAAAGGTTCTTTTCGCAATGCTGATTATTTTTTCCGCCGCTATAATGACGTCTCCGGGTAAGTGCTATGCTTCACTTTTATCATATTCAACACTCATAAGAGTGCTTCACATGTTTGCATACACAGGAGGAATATCATTGTTGATACACTTCTCCCTTATATTCCCGAAAAGAATTTATGGGTCAAAGTTTGCAGTAAGAACTGTTTATGTGCTTATAACAATACTCGGCCTGGCAATAAATTTCGTACAGTTAAAAATTGTAACAGGTAATGAATTATTCTACGTTGATTTATATCACACATTATGGAAAGTACTCCTTTTTGTCCTTCTTTCAGGAGCAGTATGGGCAATAGTTAATTTCGGCATTTCGTTTTTCTCGAACAAAGAAGACAGCGACAGGCGGAGAGTACAATGGGCGCTATGGGGCTTACTTACGGGCCTCATGCCGTACATATTGTTCTGGGTGATACCAAACCTTCTGAATTCGGGTTTGATTATTGAAGAAGAATATTCCATGGCATTCCTTATTTTAATCCCATTGTCATTCGTGATAGGTGTTTTAAAGTACAAACTTTTCGATATTGAATTCATATTCAGCAAAAGTATTGTTTACGGTACGATAACCATTGTTCTTACAGGGTTGTTTTTCTTTACGATATATGCGTTAAGTACAGTGTTTTCAAACGCAATTGGAGAAATGCAGCCTGTGTATTCGCTGATATCTGCAGTATTCATTGCAATTATATTCAATCCTCTGAGAATCAAAGTTCAGGGATTCGTTGATAAGTATTTTTACAGGGTAAGGTATGATTTCAGAAAAGCCATAAATAAGGTAAACCGGAATCTTGCTGACTGTAACACATCCAAGGAACTCGGCGAGAAACTGTTGAGAGAAATTAACGAGATTATACCGACAAGAAAATCTTCCATTCTTCTTAAAGATAGAGAAGGAGGGCATTTCAGGTTTCTCGCAGGTATTAATGAAAGCGCCGAGAACACAGATATTACGGATACCATTATAAACAATCCTGAGTATATTATAATGATTCCTTTAACGGCTCAGCCTGGAAAAGAAATCGGGGCAATAATGCTTGGAGAAAAACTCTCGGGAATAAAATACCTTGATTCAGACCTTGAGATACTAAAGTCCTTTGCCGACAATGCTGCATCGCTGCTTCAAAGGATTGAACTCAGAGAGAAAATAATAATAAACGAAACAGAAAAGAAAAGGCTCGAAGAACTTAATTCAATGAAGTCTGATTTCGTATCGAGTGTTTCACACGAACTGAAGACCCCTTTAACATCAATACAGCTTTTTGCCGAAACCCTTATGTCTGACAGGGAAATAGCCAAGGATAAGCAAAAGGAATACGCAGAGATTATTTACGGAGAAAGCGGAAGACTCACGAGAATAATAAACACTATACTTGACTTCTCAAAGATTGAAAGAGGTATCAAAAAATACTATTTTGAAACGATTTGTGTAAACAGCATTCTTGAATACATTCTGAATACAATGGAATACCAGTTTAAAAAGAATAATGCAGAACTCATAAAGAATGTATGCAGCGGGAAACTGTTTATCAATGCTGACAGTGATGCAATCTCCGAAGTACTGATTAATCTTCTCTCGAACGCACTTAAGTATTCCGGTGAAAACCCGATAATAGAAATTAGCTTAAAACTTGATAACGACCACGCTTTAATATCTGTTAAGGATAACGGAAAAGGCATCGAAGAGAAAGAACTTGAAAACATATTTGAAAACTTTTACAGGATTCAGAAGGAAAACGAGAAACATACAGGAGGAGCGGGAATAGGACTGGCAATAGTTAAGAATATTATGTCTGCGCATGAAGGCGAAATAAAAGTAGAGAGCGAAGTAGGAAAAGGAAGTACTTTTTCACTCAGGTTTAAAATTTCAGAAACATAACATATAGATTATGAAAACAATATTAATCGTTGAAGACGACAGTTCGATTTCAAAAGGACTGAAAGAAAACCTTGAACTAGAACACTTCAAGGTGCTCACAGAGGCAGACGGGGAAAAAGGGTTTCAGTCTGCTATAAAGAATAAACCCGACCTGATAATACTCGACGTTATGCTTCCGTCTAAAAACGGGTTCGATATTTGCAGAGATATAAGAAGCCAGAATATGAACACACCTGTCATTATGCTTACGGGCAAGAGTGCAGAGTCAGACAAAGTACTGGGGCTAGGGCTTGGTGCAGATGATTACATTACGAAGCCTTTCAGCATCAGAGAACTTATTGCGAGAATAAATGCAATACTCCGGCGCGTTAACAATATAGAGAAGGATTTTGAGACTTACACATTTGCTGACATAAAGCTCGACTTTAAGAGACTGGAATTAGTTAAGGGAAAGAAAACTCTTGAAATGTCTCTTAAGGAATTTGAAATACTTAAGTTCTTCATAAAGCACGAGGGTGAAGTCGTAACAAGAAACCAGCTTCTTGACGAGGTCTGGGGCTACGACGTATTCCCTACTACAAGAACAGTTGATAATTACATTTTAATGATAAGAAAAAAGATTGAAAATAATCCCTCAGTACCAAAACATATTCAGACAATACATTCTGCCGGATACAAATTCGTGAAATAGGAACGGAATTATCTTTTTACATTCTTTTGACATCTCTTTAACGACAGTGTGACAATCACACTGTCGTTTATTTTTAATTTTGAACTGATTTTAAAATTAAAATGGAGATTATCCAAATGAAGACTTTAGTATTTTTCTTACTGTTCACCAGTTTCGTGTACGCACAGAGCACACAAATAACTCTATTACACACAGGTGATTCCCACTCACATCTTGACGCCTTTGGACCGAAGGATGCGAATAACAAAGGAACGATTGGCGGAATCGGAAAAGCCGCAACAATTATCGGAACTGTAAAAGCTACAGAACCAAATGTTATGTTTTTACATGCGGGAGATTTCAGTGTCGGAGATTTATTCTTCAACAAGTATTTCGGAGTACCCGAACTTCAGATTCTTCAACAGCTTGGCTGTGATGCACTGACAGTTGGCAATCACGAATTTGACTTAGGTTCCACAACACTGTATTCCGTTTTGCAGGAAAGCTTTCCAAACGGTGGTTTCCCTGTTCTTTCAGCAAACCTTAACTTAAGCGGATTCCCGCAGCTCGGTAATTTTGTAACACCTTATACAATCAAGACCGTATCGGGTGTTAAGGTAGGTATTTTCGGAATGACTATTCCAAGTCCTTTAGGAAATCCATACCCGGTCGTAATTAACGACAGCATTGCTGAAATAACGTATGCAACCGTATCAGCATTGCAGGGCCAAGGAGCAAATGTCATTATAATGCTTTCTCACCTCGGCTGGGCAATAGACAGTTCGCTGGCAGCAAACATACCGGGAATTAACATTATTGTAGGGGGACATGACCACTATTTATTTAACCAGCCAAAAACAGTTAACAACCCTGCAGGATTCCAGACTTACGTTGTACAGGCTGGAGAAAGTTATGAATACGTTGGTAAATTAAAATTTACTTACTCCGCTACAGGAGTAACATTCAACAGTTATGACCTTATTCATGCAGATGCATCAGTTCCACAGGCAACAGAAATTCAGGGAGTTGTCGACTATCTTAAACAGGGAATAGTATCGACGTACGGAGATGTTTACGGAACTATGATTGGCACTGCAAAGAATGATATTGGAAGAACAAACAACAGTCACAACGTTCATTACAAGGACAGTCCGATAGGAAACCTGATTACGGACAGTTACAGGCGCAAGACTCATACTGATATTGCAATAACTGCTAACGGACTTATTACACAGAAAATATACAAAGGAAAGATTAACAGTGCTGATATATTTCAGACTGCTGCATACGGTTTCGACACAACAACAGGACTCGGATTTAATCTGCTGAAGATGAAAATCAGAGGGACAGAGTTAATAAAGGGTCTTGAAACTGGTCTTTCACAACTTGGTATTTCAGAAGATTTCTTTCTTCAGGTATCGGGTATGATTTTCAAATATAACCCAAATAACCCCGTTGGAAACCGTGTAATGATTTCTTCAATAAGAATAAACAACCAGCAGTTCAACCCTGCAAGGAAATACACGTTCACTATTAATGAAGGTCTGTATGGGATTCTTCAGATGATGGGAATAGAAGTTGAAAATGTTGAACCTACAGGTATTCCTGAATTTATTGCTCTGAAGGATTGCATTATTTCTCTTAATAATGTGGATTATGTTTCAGAAGGACGCATAAGAGAAAAAACTAACAACTCCAGTAATGATGAATTAGAGCCTGATGAGAATACAGGAACGATAAAAAGTTATCAGCTTTACAATAATTACCCGAATCCTTTTAATCCGGTAACTACTATTAAGTTTCAGATTCCAAAAGATGCAAACGTAACACTTAAGGTATTCAATTCACTTGGACAGGAAATCGAAACACTGAAGAGTGAATACATGAAAACAGGTGTTTACCAAGTTAACTGGAACGGCAGCAGATACTCAAGCGGTGTATACTATTACGTACTCCGTTCGGGCAGCTATACGGAAACCAAAAGAATGGTAATGATTAAATAGTAACCTGAATTTTTAAAAACATTTTCACTACTGTCCCGTTAAAAGTCAAACAAAAACAGTTGTTTAGTTTTGTCATCTGTACTATTTGTGATAATTGAATTTTTAAATAGTTCTTTTAACAATACTTTGTTAAAACTGTTTACACTCAAAATCTGTAAAATAGT